>CAWKJW010000001.1:0-27258 GCA_963849665.1 uncultured Alphaproteobacteria bacterium
CTCTCTCTCTCTCTCTCTCTCTCTCAGCCTGAGGTCGCTGGCGATTTGTAGAGCCCGGTCGCCGGACACCAGCGCGCCATGGGCGAAAACCAGTGCGTCATGGCCGGCCAGGGCCTCGAAGAATTGTCGGCTGGCTTGAAAGGCAGGCCGGTCTCGCGCGCCATCTCCTCCGCAAAAAGCGCCGCGAATTTCCTTGTGCGCGTTCAGCCCGGTGCCGACCGCCGTGCCGCCTTGCGCGAGACAAGCAGAGACCCGCTGGACGGCTTCGATCCGCTCGATCGCCAGCGCGACTGCGCCGCATAGCCGGAAAACTCCTGGCCCAACGTCATCGGCACGGCGTCCTGCAAATGGGTGCGGCCGATCTTGATCGGAGCGAACTTCTCGGCCTTGGCGGCAAAGGCTGTTTCGAGCAGTGCCCAGCGCCGGCAGCAGGTTTTGCGTCAGGGCCCGCGCCGCCGCGACATGCATGGCGGTCGGAAAGGAATCGTTGGACGACTGGCCAAGATTGACGTGATCGTTGGGATGGACCGGCTTCTTGTCGCCGCGCGCCCGCCGAGGAATTTCGTTGGCGCGATTGGCGATCACTTCGTTGACGTTCATGTGCGATTGGGTGCCAGAACCGGTCTGCCACACGCGCAGCGGAAAATGATCGTCGAGCCTGCCGGTAACGATTTCGTCTGCCGCCTTCATGATCGCCTCGGCCAGTTTGCGGTCGATAAGCCCGAGCTCCGCGTTGGCGCCGGCCGCCACCTTCTTGCCGAGCGCCAGGGCGTGAATGATTTCGCGGGGCATGAGCTGGTCGCCAATGGCGAAATTCTGCATCGAGCGTTGGGTCTGCGCTCCCCAGAGACGGTCGTCGGCAACGTCGATCGGGCCGAATGCGTCAGTTTCCGTGCGAAATATGGTCAAGGCCGCCCCCTCTGGAAGGGAACGCCCAATTCCCCCGCCTGTACCGATTCTGGGCGGTTCACGAATTGGTGATGAAGGCACAACGCAGCCGAAGCGGGTTTCGTGCGTTGCAACCTGATCGTGTGGATATTCCCCGCCGTTTCGAAACGCTATGAGGATTTTGATGATCGACCCAGCGAAAAAGCCGAAACGCGGCTTCGCCTCGATGGATCCAGAGAAACAGCGCGCGATCGCTCGCAAAGGCGGCGAGAGCGTGCCGCGCGAGAAAAGAAGCTTTTCGCAGAACGCCGAACTGGCCGCCGAAGCCGGCCGCAAGGGCGGCCGAAGCGTAAGTCCGACCAACCGGAGCTTCGCGCGCGACAAGGATCTGGCGAAAAACGCCGGCCGCAAGGGCGGCCGCGCCGCTCATACCCCTCCCGCGGACGGTGGGGAGAAGCCGGTGAGCGGCGAAAAAGAAGAGGCCCCGCGGGGGCCTCTTCGATAGTTCGTCTTCAGACGGATCAGCGCGCCATTTCAGTGAGCGACATCCGCCCAGATGCGCTTCTTGGTGAAGTAGAGCAGGCCGGCGAAGACCAGGAGGAACAGCATGACGCGGAAGCCAACGCGCTTGCGCTGCTCGAGGGTCGGCTCGGCCGCCCAGGTCAGGAAGCTCGCCACATCCTTGGCGTATTGCGGCAGAGTCGTGGGCGTGCCGTCGGTATACTCGACCTGGCCGGCCGTCAGCGGCTTGCCCATGGCGATCTTGTGACCCGGGAAATAGAGGTTCCAGTTCGGATCGTCGTCATGCGTGTAGCCGTTGAGGATGGCGTAGACCGTATCCGGCCCCTGCTCCTGATACATGCCGCCCGGAATGGGCAGCGCATCGATGACGAATTGAGGGAAGCCGGCCTCGTATTTCAGCTCCTTGGCGAGAAGCGACATGTCCGGCGGCGGAGCGCCGAGAGCGGCCGCCGCGGCTTCCGGATTGGCGAACGGCGCCGGGAAATAATCCGACGGACGGCCGGGGCGGTCAAACATTTCGCCCTGCATGTTGGGCCCGTCATGAACCGTATAGCTCGCCGCCAGCGCCTTGACCTGCTCTTCCGTGAACCCCGGACCGCCCGGCTGGGCGAGGGTGCGGATCGGAATGTGCAGCGCATGGCAATTGGAGCAGACTTCCTTGTAGATCTTGAAGCCGCGCTGCAATTGCGCCTTGTCGAAGCCTCCGAACGGGCCGGAGAAGCTCCAGCTCTGGCGCGTCGGGTTGGGCTGTTCCGCGCCGGCTTCCTCGGCGCGCAGGGTCAGGGAGGAGATTGCGACGACTCCGAAAACGGCGGCCGCGGCAAATCCGAGTTTCTTGCTGAATGCCATTGGTCTTGTTCCTCGAAATCGGCCGATCAGCCCTTGGTCTGCGGAGCGGAGGCGCGCCAGCCGCGACCGATGAGGCCGACCCGCCCTTGGCGAGCACCGCGTCGGCGATTGTCGCCGGCACCGGCTTGGTCTTCTCGAACAGGCCGAGCAGCGGCAGGACGATCAGGAAGAAGGCGAAATAGGCCACCCCCAGGATGCGCGCCGCCAGGACGTAGCCGCCTTCGGGCGGCATGGCGCCGAGATAGCCCAGGCCGACGCCGACGCAGACAAACACCCAGAAGAAGATCTTGTAGATCGGACGGTACTTGGCCGAACGCACTTTCGACGTGTCGAGCCAGGGCAGGAAGGCCAGCACGGCGATGGCCGAGAACATGGCGATGACGCCGGCCAGCTTGTTCGGGATGGAGCGCAGGATCGCGTAATAGGGCAGGAAATACCATTCCGGCACGATATGCGGCGGCGTCTTCATCGGATTGGCGGGAATGTAGTTGTCCGCGTCGCCGAGATAGTTCGGGACGTAGAAGATGAACCAGCAGTAGAGAAGCAGGAAGACGATGACGCCGAGGCTGTCCTTCATCGTCGCATGCGGCGTGAAGGGCACGGTGTCCTTTTCGACGTCATTGATCTCGACGCCGTCGGGATTGTTCTGGCCGACCACATGCAGCGCCCAGACATGCAGGCCGACGACGGCGGCGATCATGAAGGGCAGCAGGTAATGCAGGGCGAAGAAGCGGTTCAGCGTCGGATTGCCGACCGAATAGCCGCCCCACAGCCAGGTGGTGATGGCGTCGCCGACCAGCGGAATGGCCGAGAACAGGTTGGTGATCACCGTCGCGCCCCAGAAGGACATCTGGCCCCAGGGCAGGACGTAGCCCATGAAGCCGGTCGCCATCATCAGGAGAAAGATGATCACGCCGAGGATCCACAGGACTTCGCGCGGCGCCTTGTAGGAGCCGTAGTAAAGACCGCGGAACATGTGGATATAGACGGCGAGGAAGAACATCGACGCGCCGTTGGCGTGGGCGTAGCGCAGCATCCAGCCCCAGTTCACGTCGCGCATGATATGCTCGACCGACGAGAAGGCCATCGTCTCCTCCGGCGTATAGTGCATGGTCAGCACGATGCCGGTGACGATCTGCGCGATCAGCATGAACGACAGGATGGCGCCGAAGGTCCACCAGTAGTTGAGGTTTTTCGGCGTCGGATAGGCGACGAATGAGCCGTGCATGAAGCTGAGGATCGGCAGGCGGGCTTCAAGCCACTTCACCAGGCCGTTCTTCGGCTCAAATGTTGAGAGTCCGTGCATGTGAGATCTCTTCGCGATGTTCGTTCGGGATTCGGGACCGGATCAAGCGCCAGGCTTACGCCGGGCGGCGCCTCAGCCGATCTTGACCTTGGTGTCGGTCAGGAAGCTATAGGCCGGCAGATCGAGGTTGCGCGGCGCCGGGCCTTTGCGGATGCGGCCAGCGGTGTCGTAGACCGAGCCATGGCAATGGCAGAACCAGCCGCCGTATTCGCCTTCGTTCCCTGCCGGGATGCAGCCGAGATGGGTGCAGATGCCGATCAGGATCAGCCATTGCGGCTTTTGCGCGCGGGCGGAATCGGGTTGCGGATCGCGCAGTTCGGACAGATTGACGTTGACCGCCTCGGCGATTTCCTTCGCCGTGCGGTGACGGATGAACACCGGCTTGCCGCGCCATTTGATGACGACGATCTGGCCTTCCGGAATGGCGCCGATGTCGACTTCCGTCGAAGCCAGCGCCAGCGTCGAGGCGTCGGGGCTCATCTGGCTGATGAGCGGCCAGACGACCGAGGCGGCCCCGACGGCGGCGGCGGCCCCGGTGGCGATGAACAGGAAATCTCTACGGGTCGGTTCGACCGTCGATGCGGTGGCCAAGAGTTCGTCCCCAATGTTTCGAGCGTCGTCCCGCGCCGCGCGGCGCCGGAGGCTCGCCTCGCCTCATTTTGGCGAAGCTGTTGACGTTACACGCGGCTCCGGCAAGGCCGATCGCCGCGCGGCGACAAATTGCATTTCGGCCACAATAACAGCCACCCCGCCGGCGAGCGGCGCTGGCGTAAAGGTGGAATCATGGCTGAGCCTGATTGAACAAGCGCCGTTATTTGGCATCGTTCCGCCGCCATGTCCATAGTCGATGCTTAGCTAAAAGTTTTAGACGCCACAGCAAATTCTCTTTGGCGGCGGAAAAATCCGCCTGTTCGGCAGGCAGCGCGACACGGCGCCCAAAATATCGGCGCCGGCGCGCAAGCGTCGGGCGAAAAGCTTGGCGGCGGGTCGCGCCAATGCTATCGAGCTGCATGCCTGCGTCAACCGTCCCCTTCTGTCTGGCGTTGTTCCAGCCTGACATTCCGCAAAACGCCGGCACGATGCTGCGCCTGTGCGCCTGCCTCGGCGTGGACGCCGCCCTGATCGAACCGGCCGGTTTTCCGATGTCGGACCGGCATCTTCGGCGCGCCGGCATGGATTACCTCGACCATGTGCGGATCGAGCGCCACGTCTCCTGGCGCGCCTTCGAGGACTGGCGTGCGACAAACGGACGCAGGCTGGCGCTTTTGTCGACGCGCGGCGAGACGCCCTATACGGAATTCGCCTTCAGCCCCGGCGACATCGTAATGGTCGGCCGCGAATCGGCCGGCGTCCCCGACGAGGTTTTCGCGGCGGCCGACGCCCGCCTTGTCATTCCCTTGCGCGCAGGCCTGCGTTCGTTGAATGTGGCGGTGGCGGCGGCGATGGTTTTGGGCGAAGCCCTGCGCCAGACACATGATTTCATCAGCCTCGATCGCAATGATTGAGGCTCCGCCGCGCCAGTGGTCGCTCCAACGCCCCCTGGCATGATCGATCTGGGAGGCCTGTGGTGAAGGATACGGAGCTGGACGTCCGCAAGAGGCGCGCGGTCGAATGGTTCGACGCCCTGCAATTGCGGATCGTCGCCTCTTTCGAGGCGCTCGAGCGGAGCGAGGACGCGGTCTGGGCGGAAGCCGAGGCCGAGCCCGGGAAATTCGCGCTCACCGAATGGGAGCGGGTCAACCATGACGG
Source organism: uncultured Alphaproteobacteria bacterium (assembly GCA_963849665.1). Taxonomy (GTDB): domain Bacteria; phylum Pseudomonadota; class Alphaproteobacteria; order Rhizobiales; family Beijerinckiaceae; genus Rhodoblastus. The sequence goes on from CAWKJW010000001.1 coordinate 5,315, forward strand.
CGCGCCCGGCGGCGGCGGCCGCATGGGCATCCTCAAGGGGCGGGTGTTCGAAAAGGCCGGCGTCCACTGCTCCTCGGTGCATGGGACTTTTGCGCCGGAATTCGCGCGCCAGATTCCCGGCGCCGAAGAGGACCCTCGCTTCTGGGCGGCGGGCCTGTCGCTGATCGCCCATCCGCGCAATCCCAACGTGCCGGCCGTGCACATGAACACCCGCATGGTCGTGACGTCGAAGGCCTGGTTTGGCGGCGGCGCCGACCTCACGCCGGTCCTCGACGCCCGCCGCACCCAGGACGACCCGGATTCCCTCGCCTTCCACGAGGTCATGCGCAAGACTTGCGAGGAGCACAAGGTCGCCGATTACGCGCGCTACAAGGCCTGGTGCGACGATTATTTCTTCCTGAAGCACCGCAACGAGCCGCGCGGGATCGGCGGCGTCTTCTTCGACTATCTCGACGCCGAGGGGGACGCCTTCGACCCCGCCTTCGCCTTTGCGCGCGCCGTGGGCGAGGCCTTCGACGGCATCTACCCGCCGCTCGTCGAGGCCAACATGGCCAGGAGCTGGACGCCGGCCCAGCGCGAGGAGCAGCTGGTGCGGCGCGGCCGCTATGTCGAGTTCAATTTGCTTTATGATCGCGGCACGATTTTCGGCCTGAAGACCGGAGGCAATGTCGACTCCATTCTGTCATCCATGCCGCCCATAGTGAAATGGCCCTGATTCACAATGTCCCTCAAGAAAGAGAGCAGAACGATGGACTTCAAACCCGGTGAAATCGTGCAGTTGAAATCCGGCGGACGCGGCATGACCGTGGTCAGGCAGACCAAGGAAGGCGTCGACGTGATCTGGTACGCCGAGAGCGACGACGCCGTGCGCAGCGCGACCATTCCGGCGGCCTGCCTTTCGGCGATCGAATTCGACGACGACGAGGAGTTCGAGGACGACGAATAACCTCGGGGCCGTCGGTTTTTCAACGTCATTCGGCATGTTGCCGGGGCTTGGCGGCGACGGACGCCGCCAAACGGTCGCTCGACAGGGATTTCAGAAACGCCACGATTGCGGCTATGTCCTCGGAAGTCAGGCGATCCGGCGTGTAGCTCATGAGCCGACGTCTGTCCGGCGACCATGAAACGCGCGCCGGGACAAAGACATCGTCGCTGACGACTCTGTTGAGCTGCGCCACGGCCATGATGCGGACGGCCTCGGCGAGGTCGTCGACCGCGCCATTGTGAAAGTAAGGCCCGGTCAGCGCCACATTGCGGAGCGAGGGAACCCGCCACGCGCCGCGCTCAAAATCGTAGCGGTCGAGCGAAACATCCGGATTGGCCGGAAAGATACGGAAAGCCTGCCTTCTTTCTGGCGGAGCAATCAAACTCGCTCCGCTGAAATTCGGCCCCGAATGGCATTGGACGCATCCGGTCCGCTCAAACAGGGCCATGCCTCGAACCTGTTGCGGCGTCAGCGCAGCCGCGTCGCCCCGCACGAAGCGATCATACGGCGTGTCTGGCGTGACGAGCGTGCGCTCGTATGCGGCGAGCGCCTTGGCGATGAGGCCTTGATCGGGCTTGGCGCCGGCGCCGAAAGCGACGGCGAACAGGCTCGCATAGACGCGGTCTCCGGCGAGCTTTCGCGCGAGGCCGTCGAGATCGGGATTGCCCATTTCGACAGGATTGGCGATCGGCCCGAGCGCCTGCTGCTCCAGCGACCGGGCGCGCCCATCCCAGAACAGCCGCGACTGAAATGCGGCATTGTAGACGCTCGGCGCGTTCCGCGAGCCGATTCGTCCGCCGAGGCCGCGCGACATGCGCCGCGGCTCCGCTCCGGCTCCGTGGTCGATATCATGACAGGACACACAGGCGATGGAGCCGTCGCCCGACAGCGCCGGGTCACGAAAAAGCTTTTCCCCGAGCGCGACCTTTTCCGCCGTCGTCGGATTGTCGGAGGGCGCCGGCGCAACTTCCGGCAACGGCTCCCATACCATGCGGCCGATATCGTTCTGCGGGAGCTGATCGAACGGCGACGGCGCGAATTGCGCGGCCGGCGCATGCGGCCCCATTTTCAGAACTCTCCAACACCGCCAGCTTGATGGCGAAGGCCAGCACGCCGAGGCTGAGCAGAAAGGTGAGAAGAAACCGCTGCGGCAAAGACAGGCGCGCGGTCGGGCCGAGGTCTTTCCAGACGATCAGCGCGGCGGCCGAGAAGCCGGCGACGACGGCTCCAGACCCGGTCGCAAGCAGGAGCAGGTCCGACATGGACGTTTCCCTCGTCGTTCGTTGGGTTCAACCAGAGAGTCGCGCGAGGCGCGCGGCGTCGCGCACGGCCACCCAGCCCGGTCCGGATTCAATCAGGCCCGAGGACGCCATGCGCCGCAATACGCGGGAGACGACCTCCCGCGACGTGCCGAGATGTCCGGCGATCTGCTCCTGCGTCAGCCGAAGCCTGGCGGCGCCTTTGGCGCGACGCATCAGGAGGCCGGCCAGCCGCCCTTCGAGCCCCAGCGACGTCGCCTCTTCGATCAGCGCCATCAGTTCAAACAGGCGCCCGGACAATGTCGCAAAGGTGAAACGCTGTATTGAGGCCTCCCGGGCGAAAAGATCGCGATAGAGCGCGCCGGGAATGACCGAGAAGGCGGTTTCGCCTTCGCTCTCGACAAAGGCGGGATAAGCAAGCTGGGAAAATGCGCAATTGAGCGCCAATATGCAGGATTGGCCAGGCTCGACCCAATAAAGCGTGCCTTCGCGCCCTTCTGCGGTCATGTAATAGACGCGCAGCGCTCCGCGCTTCACCAGATAGGCGCCGGCGACCGGGTCGCCGCGCTGGACGAGCGGAGTCGCGTCCGGACAGGCAAGATGACGGACCCCGCTTTCCAGCCGTGCGCGATTGGCTTCGCTCATTTCCGCGAGGAATGGAAAAATTTGCGGTTCGAGCGTCGGCGCCATGCCGGCACGATAGCCAAACCGCTCGCGCTCAGCCAGTCCCGCCATGTCGAGCCCTCACGCCGCCTTGGGAGCGAAGAACAGGTCGCCCGGCGTCGCGGTCGCGACTTCGGTGATTTCGGCGAAAGGCAAGCCGACGCGATCGTGGGCGCGCTTCACCGCTTCGGCCGAGGGCGCCATGTTGAAACAAAACGCCCGCCCGTCCTCGAAGCCGACATGAACGCGCAAATTCACGACGCCTTCTGCGCGGCACGCCTCTTCATATTGAATGAAAAAGTCCGCGAAGGCTTCCTTCGAAAGGCCGGCGGGCAAGGTCCCGTTTCGAACGTCGTGGGTGTCGACATAGAACTTCATCGGCTGCATGGCGTCTCTCCATCATTGCGTCAGCGACGCAGGAGAGATTGGCCAAGTCCGCGGCGGAAGGCTGGAACAAAAGTCACACCACGCCACATGAAAATCGCATGCGACGAATCGGTCCGCCGTGGTCGCCGCTTCGTCCCCCGAAAAGCGATGGCCGAGCGCCGCCTTCGGGACGGGGTCTGCGCCGAACCGTCTTGCGCCGTTCGAGAAGCGCGGATCGAAGACCAGAGACGACGAGAATTCAGCGCTGGTAGCGCGATGTCGGCAGGTCGAAGTCGGTCGGCGCGCCCTCCGGTTCGAACGAGCCGTCTTCGCGCATGATCCCGCGCCTTGGCCTGGTCGGCGAGGAATTCTTCCGCTGCGGCGGCGCGCGCATGCAGCGCCGCGGGGCGGGGATCATAAGGCCGGCGAGGCGAGGACGCCGGATGGAGCGGACGCCGCGCCGGATCGGCCGCGGCGATTGTCCGGGCGGCGAGCGCCAGGTCGGGGCCGGCGTTTTCCGGACCGGCCAGATCCGCGGCGGCCACATCCGGGGCCGCAATGTCGGGACCGGAATGCATGGCGTAGGAGGGGCGCCGCGCGGCGGCCCGGCCTCGGCGCTGTCGATATCGTCGTCGATCGCCGGCGCGTCCGGCAGATCGTCCTTGCGCGGCGGCGGCGCGGTCTGCTGGCGCGCCGGTTTGCAAATGTGCCGCCGCCCCGTCGAGGTCATGCCGTGCATGGCGAGATCGACGTGCATGTGGTTGTAATGGAAGATGTTCGCGCCGGGGCTGAGCACGGTGGAGAAGCGGTCGCAGGCCCCGTTGTGGACGTCGTGCAGGAAAGCCTGGGTGACCGCGTCGCCATGCCACCAGTCGTGGACGAGCGTGATCTTCCGGCCGTCGGCGAGCCGGAAGCCGCCGACGTCGATGGCGTTGCCGAAGGAATGTTCGGACAATTTGGCGCCGATCTGGTTGTTCATGCCGCGGCAATTATACGAGCCCATGGAATCGATCTGGGCCACCGGCTGGCCGAAGCGCGCCTGCGCCGCCGGCTGCACCACGTCGGCCAGCCACTCGTCGAGGGCCGCGACCATCGAGCAATCCAGCGTCTGGGTCGAGTTCAGCAGCACCGTCCCATGTTGCAGGGCCGTGACTTTCAGGGGCCGGGTCAGGCCGCAGATCGAGGGGCCGTCGATGTCATGCGCGGCGGGCCGGATATAGTCCGAGAAGGCGACGCGCTTTTCGGCGAAACAGACGTTTTCGGCGTGGGCGCGCCAGGCCGGGCGCTCCGCGTGCTCGAACTTCGAGCACCCGGCGAGAGCGCCGAGGCCGAGCAGCACAAAGAGAGGGATTTTCGAATGGCGCGCCATGCTGCAATTCCTGCAACCGGCGCGTTAATCGGCGCTAAAGCAAAATAGTTAACGGAAAAATTTTAACCGACCGTGGCCAAAAGGCGGCTTTCCGCGCTCGCGGCGCAAGGCTCCGGCGCGGCCGGCGAAAGCGCCTCCGCCGCCCGGACGCCGGACAAGGCGGCGGCCTCGACGCCGGGGCCGAGAGTTCATCGCTCCGGCGACGACCAGACCGCGGATCGGGCTTTTCGAGCCGTTGAGCCGCCCTTCCGGCGCGACGCCATAGACCGCGCCGGCGCTCGACCAGTCGTAGCGCGCATAGGTCACGGGGCTGGCCTCGCAGCGGAAGACGATGCGCTCCCGCAGGCCCGGCAGCGCCTGCTCCGCCCGGGCGATCAGAATGTCGGCCAAGCCCTCCTTGCCGCGAAGGTAGAATTCGCTTCGACGATGGTCGCGCCATTCGTCGCGCGCGTCGCCTTCCTCAGGAAACCATTGCCGCGCCTCGTCGTGGCCGAGCAGGGTGAAAATGTCGATCGTCGAGTAGCCGGCCGGCGCATCGGCCGGGTCAAGGAGGCCCACCTGGACGACCAGGCAGTCGGGCTTTCCGGCGATGAAAGTCAGCGACCGGCCCTCCGGATCGCCTTTCACGCCGAGATGCACGCCGAATCCCGAGGCCGCGGGCGGCGCGGCTTCGAGCTTTTCGCGGAATCCTTCGGCAGCAGCGCGGGATCTAGCAGTTCGAGGAATGTCCTGCGCGGGTCGCTGTTGGCGACGACGGCGCGGGCGCGGACGATTTCGCCATTGTCCAGCACGAGGCCCGCGGCGCGGCCCTGCTCGACCAGGATTTCTTCACGCCGGTTTTGTAGGCAATCTCCCCTCCCTTGGCGCAAAAGGCCTCGGCGAGGCGTTCCGAGAAAAAGCTGGTTCCTCCCGGGGATAAAAGCCGCCGTTGAAGAAATAGCCATAGATCGGCGCCATGTCGCGGCAGGTCGGGGCGCGAAACGTCCTCGCTGACATAGCCGACGATCATGCGTCAAAGCGGCGCGCGCCGCCTCGCCGCGCACATGGCGCGCGACCATCTCCGCATAGGGCCGCTCCGCCCATTGCGGATAAAGCGGATGTTCTTTGGCGAAGGCCAGCATGGCGTCGACGCTTTGCGGGGGGCCGGAGAAGTCCGCCTCCTGCGCGGAATCCAGCATGGCGTCGTATAGCGCCTTCATGATCCCGAAACAGGCCTTGATTCCATCGCCGTCCTCGGGATGGCGGCGGGCCAGCGCCTCTGCATGGGCGCGTCCGTCGCGCGGCGGATCGAAAACCTCTCCGTCCCCGCCGATCATGCGATAATCGTGGCGCAGCCATTCGATCTTTTCGGCGCAGCCGAGCCGCCGCAGCAGGCGATCGAGCGTGCCGCCCGGATGCGCGCCGGAAAAATCGTGCGGGCCGGCGTCGAAGCGAAACACCAGGGCGGTCGCCGTCATGGCGCGCCTTGCGCAGCCAGGAATGGCAGAAGCCTCCCGGCAGCACATGCTGTTCGAAAACCTTGACCCGCAATCCTCGCGCGGCGAGCAGCGACGCCGCCGTCAGCCCGCCGACGCCGGCGCCGATGACCGCCACATCGAGTTCGTCCGCGCCGGGCGTTCCCTCGAAAGACGGCGCCGGCCAGTCGAAATCCTGCTGCGAGGCCAGTTTCCGCGCAAGGATGGCGCGAACCATCCGGCTGGGGCCGAAGATCGACAGCAGAGCGCCGATCGCCGTCAACGCTCCTGCGTAAATGGGGTTCGCGTGGAGCCAGGCCAGAAACCCCAGCGCCAGGAAGATCGCCATCCACAGCGACGACAGCGCCTTGTTGATTCCAATGAAGATCGGGCTCTGCCGCTGCCCGCTGAATTGCGCCGCGGAATAATCCGCCGTCCAGGGTTTTTTCCGTCCGAGCGAGACGAAAGCCGCCAGGGCCAGAGCGAAAAACGACAGCGCGACGGCATGGGAGAGGATAAAGGCGGGCGACAGGACCAATCCCGCGGCAAGGATCGAGAACAGCGCCAGCGACGCAATTTCGACCTGCTTGACGTCGCCCCGCCGCCAACGCCAAAAGTTGCCGGCCAGCGACATGAGCAGCGCGACGAGGATGGCCTGTTCCGGCGCGGCCGGGCTCAAGGCCCAAAAAAGGACGAGCGGCAGCAGGCCGATCTTGACGGCGACGAAGGCGCGCATTTCTCGACTCCGCTGCGAGCGGGGAAACGGCGGCCCGCAGACCGCCGTCCCGAGGGAAAATGGTCAGCCTTGCGGCGGCGCCGGGGGTTCGGGATTCGCGGGGCCGGGATTGGCGGCGCGGCTGGCCATGAAGCGCTCGAACTCCTCGCGGTCCTTGGCCCGGCGCAAGCCTTCGAGGTAGTCGTTGAAGGCCTTTTCCGCCTCGAAAATCTTGCGCCTTTCCTCTTCGAGGCGCTCAAGCTCCGCCTTGCGCCAATCGTCGAAAGCGGAATTGCCGCTCGACGCCGGCCAGGCGCCTTCGAACCGGCGCGCCATGTCGGGGAACCCGCCCCAACGCTTTTCGAACCCGCCCCATTTTTCCTGGGCGAACTGGCCGAAATCGCCGGCATATTCGGTCTTGGCCTGATAAATCTTCCAGCCCAGGATGGCGAGGCCGACAGGCCAGAAGAAGATAAAGCCGAGGATCATCGCCAGGATTTCGATCGGCCTCCAGCGCATGCGTCCGCAATGGGCGGGATGGCGCCTGGCGTGGGCATAACAGCTCATGTGACAGCTCCGTTCACCGCAAGCCGCCATGGCCCGCGATGTGAATGTAATATACATTTACATTGGCCGTTTCGCCAGTCGCGTCGGCGCAAAAATTTTCGTGATCAGATTTTTTCGCGCGGGAAAATCGTCGCGCTCGCGACGCCCAGCGATTGGCGGATCGCGGCCTCGACCAAAGCGGCGACGGCGTCCTCGAGCACCTTTCCCGCCTCCGTCGGCTCGGCGCCGAAATGGCCGGCGAGCATGAGTTCGGCGACGCCGTGGGTCATCGCCCAGATCTGCACCGCCAAGGCGCGGGCGTTCTGCTCCGGCGCGCAAAAATGGCGCAGCACGGCGACGGTCGTGCGGACGAGCTCGTCGAACGCCTTTTGCGCGGCGACATTGGCCGCGGGCTGGGCCAGAAAGCCGGCGTCGCCGAACATCGCCTTGTAAAGGCCCGGCTCGGTCCTGGCGAAAGCCAGATAGGCGGCGCCGCGCCGCCGCAGCGCCGAGACGGGGTCCGGCCGGCCGCCGTCCCAGGCGCGGGCGAGCTGTTCGTTGAAATGCTCGAAACCCTCTTGCGCCAAGGCCGCCATCAGGGCGTTGCGGTCCGCGAAATGCCGATAGGGCGCGGCGCCGGTGACGCCGACGCGCTTGGCCGCCTCCGCCAGGGTAAAGCCGGCCGGCCCCCGTTCGGATATCAGCGCCCGCGCGGCGGCGAGCAAGGCCTGGCGCAGCCGCCCATGATGATAGGCGCGCCCTTTCCCGCCATGTCTGCCGCATCCGTCCGTTTCGGCGCTCATTTCATCCTGTCCGCCGCGTCGCCCTGGCCGCGGTCAGCAAGCTCATCGCGCATTCTCCATCTCGCCGCAATCTTTGACTAGAGGGAGGGCGCCGCGACAAATCGGAGGCGCCGGCGGTCTGTGTCCAAAATATAGGCAAATGTCGCCATTTTGCGCAGGAATCCGGGCCTTTTGCCTGTCATTTGGAATTGTTCAACCATGTCACAAAATTTACACTTCAGTAACGCTTCGAGAGGGCACTGGATGAAGCGCCGGGCCAGTTCCCATCCGACGGACGTTGATCCGATCCTTCTGGAGGACCAGAACATGTCGACCGCCATCAAAGTTGAAATTTTTTCAATTTGCGCTGCTTTCGCCTTCATGACCGGAGTGCTCGCCGCCGTCTGGTGATCTGGTCCCGCGACTGAAACGCCTCGATCAGAGGTTCAGCCTCCGTCGTGCAAAACGCGTTGAAACGGTGAAGAGCGCTCCCTCCCCGCCCTGCTTCGCCCAACGCAAGCGACGGAGTATCGAGGGCGTCCCGACCGATCCGGACGCCCTCGTTTTTCCAAATATTCGCTCATCAATATCCGTGATTTTCGAAAAGCATCCGGTCGTCAAATGCGAGCGGCAGCCATAATAGCCGTTTGCCCGGACGCCCGGAAAAGACGCGCGAAAACACCCGAGCGCCTTTTCGATCAGCAACTTTCTGTTGCAAAGCTCACAAAACCCGCGACGCCTCAACCCTTGTCGAAACGCCGGCTCGCCGTCTGCTGGAACAGGAGATCCTGCGACTGCGCGAGCATTTCCATCTTTCGCAAATTGATCGGCGTCAGGCCCAAGACGGAGTTGACCCAGATGTCGGTGACATCGCGCAATTCCTCCATCGTCAGCGGCGCGATCCGCCGCCGCACCTTGCCGATGGCGCCGAGCAGTTTGTGCCTTTTGCCGTTTTCCGCGATGAAGGCCCGCGCCCGCGCCGTCCCCTCTCCTTTTTCGACCAGGACGTCGATCAGGCCCATTTCGAAAAAGTCCTCGGACTTGTACATGCGCCCGGACAGGATCAGCTTTTCCGCCCGCGCCGCGTCGAGCCGGCGGGAAACCAGGCTATAGGCCCCCATTCCCGGAAAAGTGTGGAACAGGGCTTCGGGAAAGCCGAGATTGACGCCGCGCTCGGCGATGACGAACTGGCAGCTCAACGCCGCCTCCAGTCCGCCGCCCAGCGCGTCGCCCTCGAGCAGCGCCATGGTGACGACCGGCGAATTGAACCCGTTGTAATTATTGTAGACGGCGTCGACGCAGGCATAGGCGTATTGCCGCAGCCCCTCCGCGTCGCGCGAACGCACGCGATCGATGAAATAGGCCAGGTCGCCGCCCATGTTGAATACGCCCGGGCGCAACGAGCCGCCGATGAAAAACTTGATCGGCGGCTCGTCGAAGGCGCTCTGCTCGAAAAGGGCGCGGATCTCGGCGTTGAGCGCATTGAGCTCGCGCAGCAGAGGCAGGGTCCAGCTGACGGAATTTTCGTGGCGCATGGCGCACCATACGGTCTTGCTGACCGGATCGAAGCGCACGTCGAGCGCGCGCCGGGGCTTCACCAGAAAGTCGAGGCAATGCGGCAGAGCCTTCCCTTCCGCCCGGCGCGGCGAGGCCCCCTGCTGCGAGAAATTCGGAACCTGGTCGGGAACCGGATTGGGGACCGGATGGGCCTCGGGCAGGAACGAAAAATCGATGGCTTGCAGCATGGCTCTGACATTCCAGCGGGCGGTGTCGCCGTGCGCGGCAATCTGTCGCGCTTGCAAAGCCTAACAAAGGATTAACGCCGCAAATGTTATTTTGAGAGGTTGCGCGCGAAAATCGTGAACTTTTTTCGTCTTGCCGAAATTGACGTAAAGTCAGGACTTTAAACGGGTTTTTCATCTGCCGTCCGCGTCTCCGCCTGACTCCGGACCGATTCCAGCAGCGGCGCGCCGAACCGGACCAGCAAGCCGGTTTCGTCGCCGCAGCGGACGATCATTTCCGCGAGATCGGCCGGCGGCGCGTCCATGAGCCGCGCCAGCGCCGCGTCGTCGATCAGCCGCGCCGGAGCGACGCCGGTTTTCCGCGCGATCACGAGCCGCGCCTCGCGTAGGGCGCGCAGCCGCCGCGCCTCATCGACATTGCGCGCCGGCGCCGGCGGCGGCGGCGAAAACGCCTCGCCTCCCGGCGCTGGCTCGTCAGGCTCGATCGCCGCGTCGCGTCGCGAAAGGCGCTCGAAGCCCCGGCGCAGCAAGTGGCCGGCGAGGGCTCTCGTTTCGCCGGGCGCCTCGCGCGCCCAGAAAGCCGCCCGCCTCAAAGGGCGAAAACCGCGCAGGCAATTGTCGCAGCGGCCGCAGGGCGGACATTCCTCGCCGAGCGCGGCGAGCAGGCTCCTTTCCCGGCAGTCCCCACCGACGAAATAGCGCGCCAGCATTGCCGCGCCTTGCGCCGAGGGCGGATCGAGGCGCGCGAGCTCCAGACGCGCCGCGCGCAATTCGGCGAGGATCTTGGGCGAATAGAACGCGATCGCCTCCGCCGGCCTTCCGTCGCGCCCGGCGCGCCCGGTCTCCTGATAAAGCGTTTCGAGATGGTCCGGCGGGTTGCAATGGATGACATAGCGCACGTCCGGCTTGTCGACGCCGAGGCTGAAAGCCATCGTTGCGGCAATGACCATATCGGAGCGCGCCAGAAATTCGTCCTGCCGCTCCTCTCTCAGCCGCGCGGGCAGGCCCGCGTGATAGGAAGCCGCCGCATGGCCGGCCTCGCCGAGCGCCTGCGCCAGAAGGTCGGCCGACTTCCGCGCGCCGCAATAGATGATGCCGCATTGTCCGCGCCGCGCGGCGACGAGATTGAGAATGCGCCGAGTGACGTCGCGCCCGCGGGGGAGAGCGGAAAGCGCGATGGACCTGCGGCGAAACGAGCCGACGAACAGGCGCGGCGGACGGGCGAAAAGGCTGCTCACGATATCGTCGCGCGTGCGCGGGGCGGCGGTGGCGGTCGTCGCGACCATTTGCGGAAGGCCGAGATATTCGGCCGCCGCGCCGATCCGCCGGTATTCGGGGCGGAATTCATGCCCCCATTGCGAAACGCAATGCGCCTCGTCCACGACCAGCAGCCGGACGCCGGAGGGGCCCAGAAGCTCGAAAACGGCGGGATCGGCCAGCCGCTCCGGCGAAAGATAAAGCAGGCTCAGGCGGCGGCCCTCGATCGCCTCGCGCAGTTTCGCGGCGGCGCCCGCCTCCATGTCGGCGTGCAGCGCCGCGGCTGCGATCCCGCGCCTTCGCAGCTTTTGCGCCTGGTCCCGCATCAAGGCGACGAGCGGCGAAACGACCAGGGTCAAGCCGGGGCGCGCGACGGCGGGAAGCTGGTAGATCAGCGACTTGCCGCCGCCCGTCGGCCAGATGGCGAAAACGTCCTCGCCATCGAGCACGGCCGCGACCGCCTCGGCCTGACCCGGCAGAAAATCGTTGAGCCCGAATTTTTCGCGCAGGATTCTCCGCGCCGCGTCAAGGTCGGCCACGGAGCTTCCCGTCGATTTCGGGCGTTTGCGCCATCAGCGGAGAGCGTATTTTACGCATGGCGGCGAAAAAACAGCAAAACTTGTTCGCCGCAGGGGCGCTTGCGCGATTGTCATGAGCCAGTCCACAGCCTAGATTACCTTCGCGCCGCGCGATTCCGGGTCGCCGGGCTTTCTGTCAATTTGCACCGATTCGGGTTAGTAGTCCCGAGCGTCAGGAAGGAAACCTAATAATGAAGCTGATCCACGCTTTGTCGGCGGCCGCCGCTTTCGCGCTTGTCTCCTCGACCGCCTTCGCCGCCGGCGACCCGGCCGCGGGCGCCAAGGTATTCAATAAATGCATGGCCTGCCACAAGATCGGCCCCGGCGCCAAGAACGGCGTCGGCCCCGACCTGAACGGCCTCGACGGCCGCAAGGCGGGCACGGAGGCGGGCTACACCTATTCCGACGCCATGAAGAACTCCGGCATCACCTGGAACGAAGCGAGCTTCAAGGAATACATCGCCGGCCCGCAGAAGAAGGTCCCGGGCAACAAGATGCCCTTCGCCGGCCTGCCCAACGAGGCCGACCGCGACAACATCTGGGCCTACATCTCCCAGTTCAAGGCTGACGGCTCCAAGAAGTAAGCGGCGCCCCTGTCTGGCTTCAGAGTCGGCCGCGCCAATGGCGCGGCCGTTTTTTTGCTTCCCGGCGCGCGCCGAACATCCTAAACAGCCGCGCATGACCGATCTTTCGCTCGACTACGCCCTGCAAACTCCCGCTGACTTGCCCGCCATCCGCAAGCTGGAGGAGCGCGCCTTCGGACCGGGACGTTTCGCCAAGACCGCCTATCGCCTGCGCGAGGGCGCCGCGCCGGACTGGAGCCTCTCCTATCTCGCCCGGATCGGCGGCATGCTGGTCGGCGCCAACACCATGACTCGCATCGCCATCGGCGGCGCGCCCGCCTTGCTGCTCGGGCCGCTGACGGTGGAAGAGGCGTTTCGTTCGCGCGGCCTGGGCGAGGCATTGGCTCAGAGGTCGCTGGAAGCGGCGAAAGCCGCCGGGCATAGCCTCGTCGTGCTGGTCGGCGACCCGCCCTTCTATGAGCGCATGGGCTTTTCGCGTACGCCTTTCGGGCATTTCACCTTTCCCGGCCCAGTCGATCCAGCGCGTCTGCTGCATTGCCAATTGCAGCCCGGCGCGCTCGAAAGCCACAAGGGCGCGGTGACTTTCCTGCGCTGACTTTTTCGTGCAACCGCCCCCGCCGGCTGCGGACTTTTCAACAAAAATGCGCGTGGGGGCAATCGGATGGCGCCCAGCGCCGGCAAAGCTCGCGCGGCGACCCTCTGCGCTTCGCGCACGGCAAAGCTTGCGCCTCCATCCGGCTGGGCCCAAGCCCGGAAAGGTCTCGCGGAAAGATAGTTCCTTCGGCGGCTGCGCATAAGCAATCCGGGCAATCCTCATAATGATTGTTTGGCTTCAGCGTCAAACCGCACGATTTTTTGGTGGTCGACCTGTTCGATGCAGGCGGTGACGCGCCGATGCTGGAACGCAAGAGGAGGCCCTGCCGTGAAATTGTACGTGACGGCGATCGCCATAACCGCCATGCTCTCCGCCTCGGCTCACGCCCAGATCTGCACGGTGAACAACCACAGCAGGAAAATGAGCAATGTCAGGAATTCGGCCCGCGGCCTTGGCCGCGCGGCGGTGATCGGCGAGCTCAGGAATGGCGCGCAGGTTCGCTTCATCGGTTCGAAGAAGGATCGACAGGGCAATGTCTGGGACAATATCTCCTTCGCCCGCGCCGGATCGGGCGGATGGATCTTGCGCCGGCAACTCAATGCGGGCGATCGCAGGCCGCCGCCGTGAAGCACAGGCGCGCCGCGCCGCCATTGCCGCCGTCGCGCGAGCCGGCCCCGGCCGCCGAAGAAGCCCGGATCCCCGCGCCGATCCGGACCCCGGCGCCGATTCAGACCCCGGCGCGCGAAGCGCCCCCGCCGTCGAGCCTGCCGCCGCCCCAGCGCCCGATGCGGTCCCGGACTTGTCTCTGTCCCCGTCTCCGGCCCCGGAGCCTGCCAAGACCCCGGAGACCGCCAAGGCGCCGGAGCCCACCCCGGAGGCAGCCAAGAGCCCGGAGCCGGACATCGCCCTGGCGCCCGCTCCTATCCCGGCGCCGGCGCCGAAACCCGTTCCCGACGCGACCGCGGCCGCCCCGAAAACGGCTGAGCTGACCTGCGAACTGGTGGGGAAATGTTCGGGCCTGCGGCTTGGCATTCGCAGCGACGATCATTCCTGTCCAAACGGGCTGGGCGATTCCGACGGAACCTACAAGATCGCCTTCAACGGCAGCGACAGGACGATCACGCTCTCCCGCCCCGATCTTGAAGAAACCAATCTCGCCGTGTCATGCCAGGGCGGCAAATGCGAAGCAAAGGATCAAGGCGAGGACAGGAACACGAGATGGACGCATTCCCTGGTGCTGACGGATTCCAATAGGCGCGTCGATTACACCTACAGGATCGTGTCGGATTTCGGCGGCGGCATGTCCTTCGCGATCACCCACGTCTATCACGGAACCTGCGCGCGATAGGGCGCATCATTTCGCCGCCCGGCCGCTTCGTCCTTCATAGGCCCAGGCGGCGATCAGCGCCCCGAGCAGCGCCAGGAGGCCGAACAGGCCGATCGCCAACGGGGTCAATCGAATGCCGCTGGAGAAACTGGCGCCGGCGCGCCGGATCCCGATATAGTCCGAGCCCGCATAGACCGGGCTGTCGCGCATGGCGACGATGCGCGGCATGTGGATCCCGCCGTCCTTGCCGCCGATGCGCCGCGCCGAGCCGCCGCTGGCCTCCGCGAGAGGGCGCAATTTTTCGGTCGTCGAAACCACTTCGCGATATTCCAGCGGGTTTTCCGGCCCGACATTGACGAGCGCCGTCAATCCGCCCTGGCTCAGGCGATAGAGGCCCAGCTCGTTCGCCCTGGCGGCTCCGCGAAACAGGCCCGGCTCGGCGGCGGCCAGAGTGACCTCGCTCTCCTTGCCGGAGGGCGAGACGACGTGGACGGGAGCGGCCGTCTCATTCAGGGTCTGGCGCTCGACAGTGATCTCGCGTCCGCGCGCGGCTCCGCGCAGCGCTTCCTCCTCCAGGTCCGGCTCCTTCATCAGCCAGTGCGCAGTGCGCCGCATCAGGTCGACATAGGGTCCGCCGCCTTGAAAACCGCGCGCCCAGAGCCAGCTCTGGTCGGTCAGGAGCAGCGCCACCCGTCCCTTCCCTTCGCGCGACAGCACCAAAAGCGGCGATCCGCCGACGCCCGACAACACCGAGGCGCCCCGCGTGGAGACAGCCTTTTCCTCGCGGAACCACTCGCTCCAGCCGGGCGGCGTCGCGCCGGCGCCGGGAAGGTCGCGGGTGACCGGATGGCGCTTGCCGATTTCGGACAAGGCGGCGCGAAACGGCGTCTCGATCACGTCGCCGGTCGGCCGAGCCGGCATCACATTGCCGATCGGGGTGTAATAGAGCCCGTCCGGCTGCGAGAAATTCGGACCGGCGACGATGGCCATGGCGCCGCCATTGCGCACATACCTGACGATATTGTCGAAATAGACGGGCGGCAGCAGGCCCATGTTGGAATAGCGGTCGAACACGATCAGGTCGAAATCGGTGATCTTGCGGCCGAACAGCTCGGCTGTGGGGAAGGCGATCAGCGCCAGTTCGCGGATCGGCGTGCCGTCCTGCTTTTCCGGCGGCCGCAGGATGGTGAAATGCACGAGTTCGACATTGGCGTCGGCTTTGAGCAGATTGCGCCAGGCGCGCTCGCCCGGGTTGGGCTCGCCCGACACCAGCAGGATTTTCAGATGGTCGCGCACGCCCTCGACCGTCGCCACCGCCTTGTTGTTGACGAGCGTGAGTTCGTCCGCCATCGGCTCGACGTCGAACTCCAGCACGTTTTTTCCGCCATGCTCGAGCCGCACCGGAATCTTCATTGGCTCGCCGGGCAGCGCCAGGACGCGCGTCACCACCACTCCGTCGCGCCTGACCGTCACCGGAACCGGATCGCCCGGGCCATTGGCCTCGTCGACCTTGATCTTGAAGACGACGTCCTTGCCGATCAGGCCAAAGCGCGGCGCCTCGACCAACTCGACGCGGCGGTCGCGCTCGCCTTCGTGGCCGGTGACCAGCACTTGCAGCGGCGCCTTGAGATTGGCGGCGGCGAGCGAAGGCGGAATGTCATGGACGATCCCGTCGGTCACCATGATGACCGCGCCGAGCCGCTCCGATGGCACATCGGCAAGCCCGGAATTGAGCGCCGAGAACAGCCGCGTGCCGTCGCCCTCCTCCTCGTCGCCGCGCGCCGAGCCGGCCTCGATGAAGCGCACGTCGACATTGCCCAGCGCCTTCAAGCCTTTTGCGAGCGCGTCGCGGGCGGCGTCGGTCTGGGCGGCGCGGTGGTCGAAATTCTGTGAGGCGCTGCGGTCGAGCACCACCGCCACCACGTCGCGCAAAGGCTCGCGCTGCTCCTCGACAAGCGAGGGGCCGCCCAGCGCGGCGAGCAAGGCCAGAAAGACGATCGCGCGCAAAACCGCGCCCCGCCGCCGCAGGATCAGGGCGGCGGCGACAAGGCCCAAGGCCAGCGCCGCGAACACCCACAGCAGCCAGGCGGGCGCCAGCGGCGCGAAGGCGAGGCTGAACTCCGTCAATGTCCGAGCCTTTCAAGCAGTTCGCGCACATGCACCTGATCGGCCTTGTAATTGCCGGTCAGCGTGTACATCACGATATTGACGCCGCCGCGCAGCGCCATTTCGCGCTGGCTCGGATCTCCCGGCTCGAGCGAATAGAGCCCTTCGCCGGACGAATCGCCGGCCCAGGCCGCCGCCAGATCGTTGGAGGCGATGATGATTGGCGACACGCCGTCGCCGGCTCGGGCGGGCCGGTTCTCCCCTTCCTTCTCCGGCGGCAGGGCCTCGATATAGGTCGGCCCGGTTTCGGTGCGGCCGACGAAACCGTCGAGAAGGTAGAAGGTCCTGGTGACGACATGGTCCTTCGGCAGGGCTTCGAGCGGCGGCAGGTCGATGTCGGCAAGAAACGTTTTCAGCCAGTCCTGCGCCGGCGTGCGGCCGCCGCCCGCGACCTGCATGTCGGCGTCGCGCGTGTCGAACAGCACCAGCCCGCCCTGTTTCATATAAGCGCCGATGCGGCGCGCCACCTCCGCTCCCGGCTGCGGCCGGTCCGGCGTGATCGGCCAGTAGAGCAACGGATAGAAGGCCAGTTCGTCATGCGCCGGGTCGATCGCCTGCGGCGGCCCGGGAACCAGCGCCGTGCGCCGCGACAGCACCTCCGTCAGCGAGGCCAGGCCCTCGCGGCTGATCTGGTCGGCCCGCGCGTCGCCGGTGACGACATAGGCGAGTTTGGTCGTCAGCGCCGCCGCCATGTCTTTCTGTGTAATCTGGTCCTTGTCCTGCGCCCTTGCGGGAGGCGCGACGGCTGAGCCCAGCGCGGCGATCAGCGCGAGCGCGGCGATCGCCGGGCCGGCCTGCCGGCGCCAGCGGCCGCCGAGCGCCAGTATGGCGAGCGCGTCGGCCAGCGCCAGCAGGAAAGCGGCGATGAGCAAGGGCGGGCGCAGGTCGATCGGCTGCGGCTCGGTCAGCTCCGCCTGCCTGACCTTCAGGCCGGCGATATCGAGCGGAGCCGGACGCCAGCCCGAAGCGACGGCGTTGAGGGCGCGCGGCGCCTCGGCCGCGCCGTAAAAGCCCGGCGGGTGGCTTTCGTCCGGCGCGGCCTGCCCCTTCGCCGGCAGCGGTTTTACGAGCGCCGAGGGTTCGCCGAGATGTCCGAAGCCGTCCATCGTGCGCAAGGGCGGCAGCGCAGACCGAGTTGTGTCGCCCGACGGAGAACTCTTGCCGACCAAAGCCGAGAGATTGACGATCTTCCTCAGCATGTCGACGAAGACGCCCGACAGAGGCAGGTTCGACCAGCTCGCGTCCGCCGTGACATGGAACAGCACAAGCAATCCCGGCCCGCGCCGCTCCGCTGTCACCAGCGGGGTTCCATCGGCCAGCCGCGCCCAGGTCTTCGCCGGCAGCCCCTCTTCGGGCTCGGCCAGCACCTGCCGCGACACCGTCACTTCGGCCGGCGCCATCAGGCCGAAGAACGGGCTCTTTTCGTCGAAGGGCGCAAGCGGCTTGGGCCGCTCCCAAGACAGGGCGCCGCCAAGCGTGCGACCGCCCCGCCGCAGCCGCACCGGAACGAAATCATCGCCTTTCGCGGCGAGGCGCGGCCCTGCGAAGCGCAGGATCACGCCGCCCGCCGCCAGGAAATCATCGAGCTTCTTGCGCAATTCGGGGGCTGCGACGCTGGAGTCGGCGAGGACGAGCACGTCGACGCCTTCGTCGATCAGATGGACGATCGGGTCGGGGTCGCCGGGTTTCGGCTCGCGCAGATCGGCATAGGGCGACAGCGCGTCGCGCAGATAATGCAGCGGCGACAGGAAAGGCTGCTCGCTCGTCTCGCCCGACACCAGACCGACCCGCCGCCGACGCGCGCCGGCGTCGAGCAGGAAGACGCCGCCGGCCGAGGATTCGCCCAGGATTTCCAGCCGCGCCGCCTCGTTGCGCAACTGGATCGGCAGGTCGAGCTTCGCCTTGGCCTCCAGCCCCGCGCCGAAATCGAAGGCGGCTTCGCCGAGGGGCGCCCCCTTGGCGTCGAAGGCGCGGACCTTGCCCCTGGCGTCGCCGCGGCTGGCCGCGCGCAGCAGATGAATCTCCATCGCCGCCGCCTGGTTGTCCGCGCCGCTCAAGACCCGCTGCGCGCGCGGCGCGCGCAAGACCTCCATGTCCGGCGCGACGCCCGCGAGCGCTTCGACAAACTTCCGGCCGTCGGATTCCTCCAGACCGTCGGTCAGCCAGACCACTTGCGCATTCCCGTTGGCGCGCAGGAATTGCGCGATTGAAGCGAACGCCGGCATGCGGTCGGGCAGGAATGGTTTCGGCGACAGGGCGCGCAAATGCGCGACGGCCCCGGAAAACTCCTCCATTTTCAGTGGTTGCGCGGGTTCCGACAGCGCCATGACGGCGGCCGGCTGGCCGATCCGCCCCTGCTGTTTGAGCCGCGCCTCCGCCGCCTTTACGCGCAGGGACCAATCCGGGGCGGCGGGCCAGAAATCATCGACCAGCAGCAGCAGCGGCCCCTTGTTGGCCGAGGGAACGCCATTGGGCATGAGGACCGGCCCGGCCATGGCGAGAACGACCAAAGCGGCGAGCGCCATGCGCAGCAGCAGCAGCCAGAGCGGCGTGCGCGCCGGCGTGGCGTCGGGCTTTTTCAGGTCGAGAATGAGCTTCAGCGGCGGAAAGGCGACGCGCGCCGGCGGCGGCGGCGTCACCCGCAGCAGAAGGTAGAGCAGCGGCGCGCCGGCCAGGGCCAGCAGCACCCAGGGCGAGGAAAAGGCGAGCGACGACAGGAAGCTCATCGCGCGCCGTCCGCGGTCAGCGCCAGCCGCAGGTGAAGGAGCGCCTCGGCGGCGGGCCGGTCAGTCGCGTGCAAAGCGAATGTCCAGCCCTGCGCCCGCGCCGCCTGGGCCAGGGCGTCGCGATGCGCTTCGAGCCGCTGGCGATAGATATTCGCGTAATCCTCCGCCCGTCCGGCGCGCAGCATCGAACCCGCCTCGTCGAAGAATTCCGTCTGCCCTGCGAAGGGAAAGGCCTCTTCCGCCGGATCATAGACCATCAGCACATGGCCGCGGGCGCCCTGCGCCGCCAGCTTTTTCACGAGCAACGCGAATTCCGCCGGATCGACCAGGAAATCGCCGACCAGCACCGCTTTTTCACGCGGCTTGAGCGGCAGGGGCGGCGGCAGGTCGTCGAAATTGTCGCCGTTGCGCCGGGCCTCGCCGATCAGCGCGACGGCGAGGCGGTCGACGATGTCGCGCGCGGAAATCAGCCGCGAAAGACCGAGCCAGCCGATGCGCTCGCCGGCGCGGACGGTCGAATCGGCCAGCGCCAGCGCCAGGATCAGCGCGCGGTCGATCTTCGACTGGAAGGCCAGGGTGGACTGGTAGTTCATCGAGCCCGAAAGATCGGCCCAGACCCACAGGACCTGCGCCGCCTCCCACTCCCTTTCACGCACATAGAGCCGGTCGTCGCGCGCCGAGCGGCGCCAGTCGACATTCTGCGCCGCCTCGCCGGCGATGAAGGGGCGGAATTGCCAGAAATTTTCTCCGACGCCCGCCCGCCGGCGGCCATGCAGCCCCGTCTGCAGCGAGGCCGCCGCTTGCCGGGCGGCAAGCGCCAGCGCCGGCAGCCGCCGCGCCAGGTCGAGCGCCCGCCGCCTCTTGTCCGGATCGGGGCGGCCGGCGCCAGGCGGCAGGAAGGCGAAGGCTTCCGGCATCAATTGAATCTTTGCGTCAGCCGGTCGATGACCGCCGCGATGCTCTCGCCGTCGGCGCGGGCGCTGTAGGTCAACGCCATGCGATGCTTGAGGATGGGCGCGGCGAGCGCCAGCACGTCGGCCTTGCTCGGCGCGAGCCGCCCCTGCGTCAGCGCGCGGGCGCGGCAGGCGAGCATCAGCGATTGCGCGGCGCGCGGCCCCGGCCCCCAGGAAATGTGGCGCGTCAGTTCGGGATCGCCCTCCCCCGGCCGCACGGCGCGGACCAGGTCGAGGATGCATTCGACGATCGCCGCGCCGACCGGCATCAGCCGCACCAGCGCCTGGATGTCCATCAGCCCCGCGGCGTCGATCACGCGCGAAGGCTTTGCGCGCTGCTGTCCCGTCGTTTCGATCAGGATGCGCCTTTCCGCCGCGCGGTCGGGATAGGGCACGTCGATCTGCATGAGGAAGCGGTCGAGCTGGGCTTCCGGCAGCGGATAGGTGCCTTCCTGCTCGAGCGGATTCTGCGTCGCCAGCACATGGAAGGGCCTTGGCAGGTCATAGCGTTCGCCGGCGATGGTGACATGATATTCCTGCATCGCCTGCAAAAGCGCCGACTGGGTGCGGGGGCTGGCGCGGTTGATCTCGTCGGCCATCAGCAATTGCGCGAAAATGGGCCCCTTGATGAAACGGAAGGCGCGCTGGCGATCGACGCTCTCCTCCAGCACTTCCGAGCCGAGAATGTCGGTCGGCATGAGGTCGGGGGTGAATTGCACGCGATTGGCGTCAAGCCCGAGCACGCGGCCGAGCGTATCGACCAGCAGCGTCTTCGCGAGACCCGGCGCGCCGACGAACAGCGCATGGCCGCCCGACAGGATCGTCACCAGCGCCTCCTCGACCACCAGGTCCTGGCCGAAAATCGCCTGGCCGATGGCGGCGCGGGCGGCGCCGAGGGATTCGAGCGCGTTTCGGCCTTTTCCTCGATCTGCCGCTCTGTCAGGGAATTCACGTCGGCCCGGAGGGCGGGTTCGGCATTCATGCCAGCTTTTCTCCTGTCGCGGCCCGCCCGCAGGTTGAGCGATTGTCCGGCCGAAGGCTACATTATAGGTTGGCTTGTTGTTGCATAGAACCCGATAAAAGGCGCCGCGTTTCATCCTAGAGGGTGAAATTGCCGCCGAATCATGGCGCGGACGGATGGGAGGCGGACAAATGAACGACGGAAATTCGCCGCCTCAGCCTCTGCAGGGCCTCGAGGCGGCGCAAAAGACGCGCGGACCCGCGCCGGTCCATTTGTGGAATCCGCCCTATTGCGGCGAGATCGACATGCGCATCGCCCGCGACGGGACATGGTTCTATAACGGCACGCTGATCGGCCGTCCGGCGCTGGTCAGCTCTTCGCCGGCGTCCTGCGCAAGGACCCCGAGCGTTTCGTGCTGGTGACGCCGGTCGAGCGGGTGGGCATTGTGGTCGAGGACGCGCCCTTTCTCGGCGTCGAACTTTTGCGCGAGGCCGAAGGGGCGTCGCAACTCCTGCGGCTGCGCACCAATGTCGACGACTGGGTGGAGATTTCGCCGGAAAATCCGCTGAAATTTTTGCCCGGCAGAGTGGCGGACTGAAACCCTACGTCCTGGTGCGCGGCGATCTCTGGGCCCTCGTCAAGCGCGCGCTGTTCTATGACCTCGTCGCCTGGGGCGAGCCGCGCCTTCTCCACGGCGAGGAATTTTTCGGCGTTTCATCGGCCGGCGGTTTTTTCCCATGGCGCCGATGCGGGAGCTGGCGGGCCTGACATGAGCGTGGCGGACGGCTTGTTCATGCCTGAGGATTTTTGCGCCCGCGCCCGGAAACGCCTCGGCCAGGACTGGCCGGAGGACGCCTTCGACCCGACGACGCGGCCTCATCATGGCGATCACCGGCTCAACGAGCACCTGCCCGGG
>CAWKJW010000002.1:0-13874 GCA_963849665.1 uncultured Alphaproteobacteria bacterium
GCCAGCTGGGGAACCAGACTGGTTGTATATCTCGTCGTGCCAGTCCCCGCGCGCGGCTGCCGCCGCGGTCGCCGTCCGAGATCATGGTCATGTACTGCAGGGCCTTGACCTCGTGCGGCTGAAGGGCATCTTCTCGTACTCGTGGTAGTAGGGGTTGCGGAAGGGGTCGTCGGTCGGGACGGTGAGGAGGTGCGGTTCCTGCGCAGAGATGTGAGCTAGGGTCTGGGAGAGCATGGGGGACAAAGAAACTCACGTAGGGGAGATGGCGGCTCTTCAGCGCTGCGATCTGCTTGTCTGCTGCTCCCAAGCCTTTGTGTGCTGTGGCACCGCCAGGCTTGGCCTGCTTGATCTCCATGGTGGAAGTCTGTTTGCTTGCCAGGAAGGTGTAAGTTTGTGGATCTGGAGATTCTTTGATGCGGGTTTGGGAGAGCGGGGAAAAAGTTGAGGGCAGGAAGGGAAAGGAAGCAGATCGTACATCAGTGCCGGTTTTCGACTGT
The DNA here is from genome assembly GCA_963849665.1 of uncultured Alphaproteobacteria bacterium. GTDB lineage: Bacteria > Pseudomonadota > Alphaproteobacteria > Rhizobiales > Beijerinckiaceae > Rhodoblastus. Next base: position 498 of record CAWKJW010000002.1, read on the forward strand.
TGGCTGGCCTATCCGGAAGAAATGAAGAATGTCGCGCGCGTTCAGGCCTTCCGCGATTTTCTCGTCGCCAACGCGCCGCTCTGGCGTTTTTGACGCCTGTCCGCAAACGCGCCGCGCGAGGTCCCTATACGCGCTGCGCGAGCTTGGGCTGCGGACAGCAGGCCGCCGGAGCGGATTTTTCCGCGCGATGGGCGATTTCGCCGGAAAGCTCGTCCAGCAAGGCGATCACCTGGCGGCTGGCGGCGGTGAGATTGGCGAGCTCCTCGAAAGCTTCCTCGATCTGGCCCGCTTCATGCGCCTTGAGGGCGGCGACGCCGGAGGCGTGAACGCGGACATGCGGCTCGGCCAGCCGGGCATAGGCGGGCGACGCCCCGAAATGGTCCTTGCCGATCAACTCGCACCATTGGCCGAGGCGGCAATGGTGATGATCGGGAACCTCCGAAGATCGCCAGCTGGCCTGGCCGGAAACCGCGTCGACGACGCGCTTGACGAACAGGATGTGGTCGATCTTGGCCATTTCGCACACGGAGCGGTGCGAACTGGCGTTGAAAAGCCCCTTGGCCAAATCCGAGAAGCGAAGGTTCGCGCCTCGCAGCTTTTCATTCATGGTCGCGAGCACATTTTGGTTTTTGGCAGCCACCTTGGCCACATGGGCGACTGAACGGGCGACTTCGGTATTCGCCTCCTTCTGCTGGCCGAGAATGCCTGAAATATCGTGCATCTTGGCCACGACGTTCGACACTTGGCCGCCTACGGTGTCCATGGCGCCGGCGGCCCTGTCGATGGCGGCGCGTCCCTCCTCGACGGCGGCGGTGGAGCGCGTCATCGTGGCCAGGATTTCTTGCATGCCGGCGCGCAGCGCGCCGATGCGCTGAGTAATGTCCTCGGTCGATCGCGACGTCTGGGTGGCCAGATTCTTCACTTCGGCGGCGACGACCGCGAAGCCCTTGCCGGCCTCTCCCGCCCGCGCCGCCTCGATGGTGGCGTTGAGCGCCAGCAGGTTCGTTTGCCCCGCGATCCCCTCGATGACGGCCAGGATCTGGCCGATCTGCTCCGAGGCCACGGAAAGGCCGTCGACGCTGATTGCGGTCTGCTCGACGGCGGATGAAATATTGCCGATGGCGGAAGCGACATCCTCCATCGCCTTGCGCCCGAAACTGACAGCCTCGTCCGTTTCGCTCGCCTCTGCGGCGGCGCCTTCGGCGTTGCGGGCGATATCATCGACCGAGGCGACCAGTTCGGACGCCGCCGCCGAGATCGTCTGGCTGTTTTCATTGACGAGGGCGGTGTGGCTGGTCAGGTGGGCGAGATCGATCGCCGTTTCGTTGGCGTCCGCCACCATCATGGCGGCGCTGTGCAAGGCGTTCAGTTTGTTCTCTTCGATCGCCGACGAGGCGCGGTCGGCGTCGGTTCGGTTTTCGTAGGCGCTGTTGGACAGGATCATGTCGGTGAAGATTCGCTCGACGAGGACGTCGGCCGCCGCCTGCAGGGCTTTCGGGGAAAAGCGATATCTACTTGCCAGATGCGGCAGCATCTTTTTCAAAAGGAAGGCATATCCCGCCATGTACCAGCCGGACGGCAGGTCGATCCGGACATGGGCCTCGCCGATCCTGGCCGCGCGTTCCTCAAAGCCGGGAGCGACGATGGGCTGGAAGAGCGTCTTCCAATGCTGCGTCTGGGCGGATTTCAACCGCTCGATGTCTGCGTTGGAGGCGAGCCGGCCGCGGAATTCTTCGGTCGCCCGAAGGCCGGCGTAAAATTGCGTCAGGATTTCCGGAACGGCCTTTTCGCATTCGGCCCACAAGTTGACGGAGCTTCTGCGGGCAACGTCAGACCCTGCCAGAAATGCGGCGATCGAAGACATATTGAGGGACATATCGATTTCCATGCAATTGAATGAAGAAGGTTGGCGATGCTTGTCCGGCATTGCGTTTTGACGCGCGCAACGCGGTGATGTCTTGTTTGAAACCAGGCATGCGGCGCGAAATTAAAACCTGATCCGCAAAATGGGATCGTCGCGTCCGGCCAGGGATATCAAAACACGCGTGCTCGCGAATCCCTGACATTTTCGATTTCACTTTAGAAGGTCTAGCCTTTCCCGAAGCTTGTGTCGGAACACTCGCATGGAAGGGTTTAATGTAAGCCTCAAGCATTCGATCGAGGGTCGCGCGTCCCGGCTCGCGCCATCGGCCGGCGCCGCCCTCCAAACCCGCGGCGGGAAACTCCCCTGTTCGCCCGGGATCGCTTCGCCTGTGCTATGGTCGGCGCGTAACGCCGCCCCGGGAAAAACCATGAACTTGACGTCCACCTTGACTTGTCCGCAATGCGGCCATCGCGCCGCTGAGGTCATGCCGACCGACGCCTGCCAGTATTTTTACCAATGCAAGGCCTGCGGCGCGATGCTCAAGCCTTTGCCAGGGGATTGCTGCGTGTTCTGCTCTTATGGCGACGTTCCCTGCCCGCCAGTCCAGGCGGCGCGTCTGGCGGGCGAAAATCCCGATTGCTGCGGGGGCGGAAAAGTCCATGACGAATGAGGCGCTTGCAAAGCCGCCGAGCTGGCTCGACGCTTTCGCGCCCCTTGCCGGTCTCGACGCCGGTTCGCGCGCCTCGCTCGCCGCCTTGCCGGAAGCGAGATTTGGCAGGGGCAAGACGCTGTTCGCTCCGGGCTCGCATTGTCCGGGCTTCGTGCTGCTGCTCGACGGGCGCATCCGCGTCGGCCTGACGGCGGAAAACGGCCGAAAGCTCCTGCTCTATCGCGTCGTCGCGGGGGAGACCTGCGTGCAAACGACGCTCTGCCTGCTCGGCGGCCTTGATTATTCGGCGGAGGGCGTGGCGGAGAGCGACCTGCGCCTGGTCATGGTTCCTCCCGGCCTGTTCCAGAGCCTTTTGCGGAATTCGCCCTTTTTCGCCGCCTTCGTGTTCGGGCGCTTCGGCGCGCGGCTGGACGAAATGACGCGGCTGATCGAGACCATCGCCTTTTTGCGGATCGACGCGCGGCTCGCTGCGGCGCTGCTGGCGCGGGCCAATGAGCGCGGCGCGCTGGCGGCGACGCATCAGGACCTGGCCGAGGATATCGGCGCGGCGCGCGAAGTGGTCAGCCGGCAACTGGCGCAGTTCCAGCGCTCCGGCCTGCTGCGGCTGGGGCGCGGCCGCATCGTCCTCGCCGACCGGGCCGCGCTCGCAGATCTCGCTTGCGTGATTTAAGTCACCGTCAGGCGGCTCGAAATGGCCTATAGGTCAACAAGTGGCGCACGGCGCGCCGAAAAAGGAGAGTTCCATGCCCACCAATGTCGGAAGCGTCGATCGCATCTTGCGGATCGTTGTCGGCCTCATTCTCATCGCTTTGGTCTTCGTCGGTCCGAAAACCCCCTGGGGCTGGATCGGCGTCGTTCCGCTGCTGACGGCCCTGGTCGGTTTCTGCCCGGCCTATACGCTGCTCGGCCTGAACACCTGCTCAACGAAGAAGTAATCTCTCGCGTCTGTCCCGGACTCCCGCCCTCTCCTCCGTAAAACGGGGAGAGGGGGCTCGTCCGCGTCAGTTGGCGAATCTGAAATGCAGCACGTCGCCGTCGGCGACGACATAATCCTTGCCTTCGAGCCGGAATTTTCCGGCCTCGCGCGCGCCCGCCTCGCCGTTGCAGGCGACATAATCGTCAAAGGCGATGGTTTCCGAGCGGATGAAGCCCTTTTCGAAATCCGAGTGGATCACGCCCGCCGCCGCAGGCGCCTTGCAGCCTTTTTCCACCGTCCAGGCGCGCGCCTCCTTCGGCCCCACCGTGAAATAGGTAATGAGGTGCAAAAGGCCGTAGCCGGCGCGGATGACGCGGTTGAGGCCCGGCTCCTCCAGCTCGACCGCTTCGAGATAGTCCTTCTGCTCGGCGGCCGGCATGACCGCGATCTCGCTTTCGATCTGGGCCGAGACCACCACGGCCACCTCGCCCTCCTCGGCGGCGCGGGCGAAGACTTTTTCCGAATATTCGTTGCCTTTGTCGGCGGAAGCCTCCTCGACATTGCAAACATAAAGCACGGGCTTCGACGACAGGAGGCCGAGCTGGGAGAAGGTCTTGCGCTCTTCAGGCGCCCTCTCGACCAAGCGGGCCGGCTTGCCCTCGCGCAGCAGGACGAGGCAGCGGTTGACCAGGTCGAGCTGCTCCTTCGACTCCTTGTCGCCGCCCTTGGCCTTCTTCTCCAGATTGCCGACGCGCTTTTCCAGCGAGTCGAGATCGGCCAGCATCAGTTCGGTCTCGATCGTGTCAATGTCGCGGATCGGATCGACCTCGCCGTCGACATGGGTGATGTCGCCATCGACGAAACAGCGCACGACATGGGCGATGGCGTCGCATTCGCGAATATTGGCGAGGAACTGGTTGCCGAGGCCCTCGCCCTTGGAGGCGCCGCGCACGAGGCCGGCGATGTCGACGAAGGTCAGCCGCGTCGGGATGATTTCCTTGGAGCCGGCGATTTTCGTCAGGACTTCCAGCCGCGGATCGGGCACGGCGACGTCGCCGACATTGGGCTCGATGGTGCAGAACGGGTAATTGGCCGCCTGCGCCGCCGCCGTCTGCGTCAGGGCGTTGAACAAGGTCGATTTGCCGACATTGGGCAGGCCGACAATACCGCATTTGAAACCCATGGATCGACGCTCGCCGGAAGGAGATGGGGGATTGCTGCGCCGTATGCGGCGCGCGGGCGGAAAAGGCAAGCCCATCCGGCGAGGTTGCCGGAAGCATGCGCGGCCCCGACCGCGGAAAGTGCGGCCAGCCGGATGATCCGGCGGCGAAAATCGGCCTTAATTCCGTCACGCCCGCTTTGCATCAAAGCCAGGTTCAACCTATGATGAGCCGAGCATGGACGCAGTTCGCAAAGCCTTTCAGCCGGGCCCTTCGGGTCTTTTCTCGTCGCGTCCGGGTGTCGTCGGCATATCCCTGGCCGGCCTGTTCCTGCTGGCCGTCGCGCCGGTCGAGGCGGCGCAATGCCCGACCGGCCAGATCTATCGCGTGTCGAAGAAAGTCTGCATGGATCGGGCCGAGGCGGTCAAGCTCGGCATCGTCCATGCGGCGGGCGGCAAGACCGCGCAGCCGCCGAAGGCCGAACTTGCGCCAGAGGCCGAGCCGGCTTCAGAACCGGAACGCGCCGCGGCGCCGGAGCCCCGGGGCTCGGCGCTGGCCGACAGCGCGGCCGAGCCGGCGCCGGCCGCCGCGCCCGCGCCTCCGTCGCCGCAGCCGGCCGCGACGCCGTCGCCCTTTGGCGCCCTGACGATCGAAAATTTCTCGAAGCCTTGATCGCTTGCATGGCGCGAGAAATCGGCTAGTTTGCCGGCCATGACGCAAGAAACCTGCCCCTGCCGCGCTTCAGCGCAAGAAAAACTCGATTTCGCCGCCTGCTGCGGCCCCTATCTGGCGCGCGAAAAGCTTCCGCCGACGGCGGAAGCGCTGATGCGTTCGCGCTACAGCGCCTTCGTCAAGGGCGATGTCGACTATCTGTTCGACACCCTGGCGCCCGACCAGCGCAAGGATTTCAACCGCGAGGCGACGAGCGAATGGTCGAGGAAGTCGGAATGGCTCGGCCTCGACATCATCGAGACCATCGAGGGGCGCGAGAATGACGCGACCGGCACGGTGACCTTCACCGCCCATTTCAACCGCGACGGAAAAAAGCTGGCGCACAAGGAAAAGTCATTGTTCAGCCGCGATCCCAAGGACGGACGCTGGCAATTCGTCGACGAACTGACGATCAAGAGCGCGCCCGTCGTGCGCGGCGCCCAGCCCGGCCGCAACGATCCCTGTCCCTGCGGATCGGGCAAGAAATACAAGAAGTGCTGCGGCCAGGCGGCCTGATCGTTTTCTCGGCTCGATCACCTTCACTTCCCCGCAATCCCGGAACTCAATCGTCTCGCGAGCGTTGGCGCAAAATCAACAGCCGGCGTCATTCGGCGACGTTTGAGCCATGCGGCATTGCGGGAGGAAGACCATGGAAAGCAGGATTGCTGGAATGATCGGCGCTGCGGCTTTGGCGGCGGTGGGCGCCGCCCCGGCCGCGGCCGCGCCCAACCCGGAAGCCGTTTTGCACGCCGGCAGTTTCGCGGAGCTGCTGCAGCCGATCCCCAATGCGTCGGTGGTGCTTGCGACGATCCACACGATTGCGACGCCGGATTCCTCTCCCTGGATGGACAGCAGGGACGGACAGATGATGGCCTATTACCACCATCATCACCATCATCATCACCACAGGTGGTGGCGTCGCCGTTATTATCATCACCATCACCATCACCATCATCATCATTGGTGAGGCGAGCGGCCCGGGAGGCGCCGGCCGCCGTCGATCCGGCGGCCGGGGCTCCCGCCTTGTCGCTATTTGTCCCGCGCCTTGGCGGCGCGCGCCATGAAACGATAAGTGCCGTCGAAAATCGTGTCCGTGCGCGAATGCCAGCGCGAGCCTTCTGAAAGACGGTCGCGGCTGGCGTGGATGCGCAGCGCCTGCAATTCGCGTTCGGCCGCCTCTTCCTCACTCATTTCGACCACGTCGAACGGCGCCTCCTCGGGGATGACGATGACCTGCGCGAAAGGCTCGCCCGGCCGGAACACGTGCCTTCGGCCTTCGGCGGGCGATTTGAACACGACGAAGAACAGCATCGGCCACCAGTTGCGGATCAGCGCGGGCACGGCGATCGGGCAGGTGTCGGTTTGGTCGGTGTAAAAACGCGGGTGGGGCTCGGTGCGGATGGCGAGACCCGGCTCGACCTTCAGATCCAGCAGGATCTGGTACGTATAGTAGACATTGCCGAAATTGCGGAACGGCGGCCATTGCAGACCTTCTTCCGGGCAGGGGCCGAAGTCGCCGTCAAGCTGCAGCGCGCCGTTCTTGGTGCTGACGACGAGTTCGTTGTCATAGGGGTAGAACAATTCAATGCCGTATTGCGCGCTTTCGGAGAAGGGCGTGCAATGCCATGCGTATTCCTGCGAACCGTCGGCGCGCGGCTCCCTCTCGCCCGCCCAGCCGGGAATTTCGAGCCTTGTCCGGCGCGGCGCGAGCCGAGGCTCACGGGTTCTGAATTTCACCTCTTTCATGCTGCGGCCCTTTCGCGACGGCCTTTTGCAACGCAGCCAGGATATCGGGAGCGTCATAGGGCTTGAGCGCCACCGCCCGGCCGGCGAAACGAGCGGGAATGACGGAACTCTTCGCCGTGGCCGCTAGCGAAAACGAAGGGAATGCCGCGAAGTTCCAGTTCGTCGGCGACGTCGACGGAGGTTTCGTCGCCGAGGCTGAAATCGAGAATGGCGGCGTCCACGGTCATACGATCGAGAGCAGCCAGGGCCTGCGCCGCCGTCGTGGCGATGCAGGCGACCTCGGCGCCGTTCTCGTGCAGCGAGGCCTCGAGGTCCATGGCGATCAGCGCCTGATCCTCGACGATCATTACGCGCAGGCTTTGCGGCGCATCGGCCGGATGCGCGGCGCCGAGCCTTTCGATCTTCTGCCGTTGCAGCAGCGCCTGCAATTTCAGCGACAGGAAATCGCCGAACAATTCGGCGGCGGCGCGCAGATCCATCGCCGGATTTTTTGGCGCGCGATCGAGGCATTGGATGAGGCCCCATAATGCGCCTTCAACGACGATCGCCAGCGCCAGAGCCGCGACATAGCCCTGCTCCCGCATGCTTTCGCGCTCGTCGGGACTCGGTCCGCGCAAATGGGCGAAGGTCAGGTCCAGCGGCCCGGCGTCAGGAAGGCTGAGGATTCCGGACGGCGGCGCGGTCGCGTCGACGATGAAGCGGATGCGGCCGTCACGGTAGAGCTCAAGGGTTTGCTGCGGAAGGGCTCGTTGCGAATCTTCTCGGCGCGCGCCTTTTCCTGGGTTTTCTGCCCGGCGACGACGCGGACCGATCCGTCGGCGTCGAAACGCAGGATCGCCACCCGTTCGTAGAGCAGCATCGAGCCGATGAGCCGCGCCGCGGAGTGGAGCAATTTGTCGATCTCGTGCGCCTGGGAGATACGCTCGATCATCGCGCGCGTCCGGTCGAAAACCGAGCGCGGGTCGCTCGGTCCGGCGATCTCGATTTCGACGATCGTTTCGTCTTCGCTCGCATAGGCGGCGAGGTCGAAAAGGCCTTCGCAACCCGGGAACGACCAGCCGGGCAAGAGCGACGGCCGCGCCGGCCCGGCAAAGCGCGACAAGGCGTTGCGCAGGGCGTGCGCGGCTTCCGAGCCGATGACATCGCGCAGGTTGGCGCCGATGAAAGGATCGGCCCGGGCGGGGAACAGGGCTTGCAGATTGGCGGAGTGGCGGCGCACCACCGTCGCCCTTTCGTCGCAGGCGATCAGCCAGCCGTGCGGCTGGATCGCATCCGGCGCGTCGCCGCCTTGGCGGAGTGAGGGGGCGTCGGTCATTTCCTGCTCCTTGCGAGCCGCGACGAAGTTTTCGCGAGGAACTTTTGTCGCGCCGCCCGGTTGTTGCGTCAATGGTCGGCAGACGGGGGGATGGGGCCATGTTGGGCAGGAACGGAGTGTTGGTTCGTCTGTTGCTTGTGGTGGCCGTCGGCGCGGGGCTGACCGTTCTGGCCGTTCGCTCGGCGAAACCCGGGCGCCGGAAACGGCGATGAAGCAGGGCGGGCCTTCGCCGATCGTCATTTCGCCGGTCGTCATGGCGATCTCCATGGAAAACGTGTCGGAGCATTGCCTTGTGCCTCCACGCGAGGACAAGGACCAGCCGGCGACCGCCCAGAAGGGCAGCGACCAACCCAGCCAGCGCGCCAAGAAGAAAATCATCGCCTGCGGCTGAGAACGCCTCTTCATGAAATAGTTGCGGACCGGCGACGCGGGTCAGTCGACCTCCGGAACCTGCATGACGGAAAGAAACAGCCCAAGCTGCCGGATCGCGTTGGAGAAGTCCTCGCTGTTCACAGGCTTGGTGATATAGGCGTTGGCGCCGAGATCATAGCAGAGCTGGATTTCGCGCTGGTCGTCGGCGGTGGTCAAGACGATCGTCGGCAGCCGGCGCAGATGGATGTCGCCCTTGAGCCGCGTCAGGATGTCGACGCCGGTCATGTCCGGCAGGTTCAGGTCGAGAAGGATTACACAGCGCGAATGGATTCGCGAGCGGGCGCCGCCGCCGCCGAGCAGATAGGCGAGGGCGCTCGCGCCGTCGCGGAAATGCATGATCGCATTGGCCACGCCGGCGCGCCGGATATGTTTCTCGATCAGCCGCGCGTGGCCTTCGTCGTCCTCGATCATCACGATCAAAACCGGCCTGGCGTCCTTTTCCGTCATTGTTCCGCCATCCATCGGGGGTCGAAAGACGCCCGTCTCCCGACGGGCTAGAGCCTTTTCCAATCCGATCCGATCGAATCGGATCGGGGCTCCAATTTTCGTTTTTGCGCATATTCGCTAACGCGGCCCTACGGGTCTTCAAGCGAACCGGCGTCCGCTTCGCTTGAAAATGCTCTAATGGCGACGTTCGCTCGTGACCGAGGCTCAAGCGTCAAGACCCCTGAGCCTCGGCATCCATCGTGGCCGCATCGAGATGGCGCGCCAGCGAAAAACGGAAGGCCGATCCCGTCACGCCATCCGAATCGACGCTGATTTCGCCGCCGAGCCGGCGGACCATCGCGCGCACATGCGCGAGGCCGACGCCTTCGCCCGGCTGGTCCTGCGGGCCGGCGCGGCGAAACAGATCGAAGATCCGCTCCTGGTCGTGCGGCGCGACGCCCCGGCCATTGTCGCGCACCTCGAAATAGGCCAGCGCGCCGCTGGCGGCGCCGCTGACCGCGATTCGTCCCGGTCGCCCCGGAGCGAAATATTTCACGGCGTTCTCGAGCAGGTTGGTGAAGATCTGCTTCACCGCCACGGCGTCGCTGACGATATCGGGCAGCGGCGGCAGGATGCTCGCCTCGCCGCCGCTTTCATCGAGCCGGAGCTGGATTTGCGACAGGCAGTCCTCGACCAGATCGCGCATTGCGATGGGCTCCGGCTGCAGGCTCGCGCGCCCCTGCCGAGCCATTTTCAGGATGGCGCTGATGAGCGTGTCCATGCGCGCCAGCGAGACGTGGATGAAACGCAGCGCTTCCGGCGCGTCCTCGTCGACGGCGGTGTAAACGTCCGGCATCCGCTCGAACGGCTGGCCGGCGCGCGTCGCGTCGACATAGGCCTTGAGCACGTCCCCGGCCCTCTCCAGTTCGCGCGTGAAACCGACGATATTGACGAGCGGCGCGCGCAGGTCGTGGGTGACGATATGGGTGTAGCGCTGGATTTCCTCGTTGGAGCGGGCGAGCTGGCGCGTGCGTTCGCGGACGCGCAACTCGAGCTGGAGGTTTGCTTCGCGCAATTCCTGCCGAGCGCGGACGAGTTGGCGGGTGTGGTAGGTGATCGTGGCGATCGCCACAACCGAAACCATCAGGAGGTCGAAAGCGCCTTGCCGCGTCGTCTGGCGCAGCTCCTTCGCCGTCACGTGCAGTTCCTGGCGGTTGCGCAGGCGGATGGCGGCCAGCTTTTCCCGCGCCTTCGTGACGGTGGCGTGAATTCCCTGCATGGTGTCGGCTCCCGAACTCGTTCCGCACGATGGCGAGGGCGTCATCCACCTTGCCGGAGTGAGCGAGCGCCATGGTCTCCATCAGCTCCGCGAATTTTGTCTCGACCTGCCGCCGCAACTGCGCGTCGATGGACGAAGACTGGTCGCCCAGCGCCGCGCGCAGGCCGCGGTATTCGCCGATGTCGGCCAAGGCCCTGTCCCTGGCGCTGGCGAGATCGCGAAAGTATTTTTCGTTCTGTGTCAGAAGATAGAAGCGCTGTCCCGTTTCGGCGTCGAGCGTGGTCTCCATCATGTCGCTCAGGGCGCTGTCGGCTTTCTCCGCCGACGTCGCCACGCGCAGGTCCGCCGCGACCGTCTGCGCATGTTCGCTCGCCTTGAACGAAATCCAGACCAGGATCGCCGCCGCCGCCGTCGCCAACAGGATATTGGCGGCCAGAAAGCGCTTCTCGACGTATTTCATGCACGTTTCCAAATCATTCTCGGCTCCAACTCCAGGTCACGCATGCCCGAGGAAGCGCGACGCCAGCGACACCAGGAAAAGGATCACGAATATGGCGAACAGGAGCCGAGCGATGGAGGCCGAGGCGGAGGCGACGCCGCCAAAGCCGAGAGCGCCGGCGATAATCGCGACAACGAGAAAAACCAGCGTGTAATGGAGCATGGCGACCCCCCTCGGTTTCCGGCGGGCGTGACTTTCATCAACGTTGGGGAGGGCGCTCCGTTCCTGCGGCGGTCACGATGAAACTTTTCCGCCCGAGGAAAGTATGGAAAGACAGGCTTGGCGGCAAAGCGCGGGAGCGGGCGGAAAAATGAGGAACAAATCAATGGTCATGGGCGCCGCCGCCTTGAGCGCGCTCGCGGCTTTCGCGGAGGCGGGCTCGCAATCGGAGCGCGGCTTCGGCTATTCGAGCACCTTGTTCAACGCGCTGGTCGCCGAAAGGAACGTCACGGTGACGCGCGGCCTCGCCTTCGGCCCGCGGCCACGGCAGAAACTCGACATCTACCGGCCCCCGCGGGAAATGGAGAGCAAGGCGATCGTCATTTTTTATTATGGCGGAGGCTGGCGGCGGGGCGAACGGGCGATGTACCGGTTCGTAGGCGCGGCGCTGGCGGCGCAGGGCTTTACCACGGTCATCCCGGATTACCGGCTTTACCCGGAGGTCGTCTTCCCCGCCTTCATGGAGGATGCGGCGCTCGCCTTCGGTTTCGTGGATCGCCACCTCAACGCGGGGATGCGGAAAAGTCCGGTCGTGCTGATGGGCCATTCCGCCGGCGCCTATATCGCCGCGCTGCTGGCGCTCGATGCGCGCTACCGGGAAAAAGCCGCTCCCGGCGCGCCGCCTCCCGCCGCCGTGGTCGGTCTCGCCGGGCCCTATTCCTTCGACCCGACGACCTGGCCGCGCACGCAGCCGATTTTCGCCACCGCGGCGGGACAGGCCGATGAGGCTCGTCCCTTGGCCTTCGTCTCGCCCGAGGCGCCGCCGATGTTTCTTTCGCGCGGCGCCGATGACGACGTCGTAGCCGCCTTCAACGCCGACGATCTCGCCAAGGCTTTGCGCGAGAGGGGCGTTCCCGTCGAAAACAGGCTTTATCCCGGATTAGGCCATGTCGGCGTCGTGCTGGCCTTCTCAAGGCCGTTCCGCGGCCGGGCGCGTGCTCGCCGACAGCGTCGCCTTCATCGACGGCGTGCTGGAGCGGCCGGGCGTCACGGCGCTTCGCTGATCGGGCGAAAGGGAGTGGGCAACGCGCCTTTTTCGCGCAGATGCTCGAAACGCGAGAGGCCGAAAGGCTCATTGCCATTGGGATGGACGAGCACGATGCCGCCCGACTTGGCGTTCTGCGGCAAAGCCAGCCAGGCGTTGGCGCCAAGCGGAACCAGATGGTCCTGGCGCAACAGCTCCATCCAGGCGCGGTCGGAAATCAGGCCGGGAAAGCGGAAAAACACCGATGGCGTCTCGCCGTTGGCGATGAGCAGCCTTTCGACGTCGAGGACCTCCGCCTGCCGGTCGAGGCCGGGCGCGAGCAGGAAGTTCTCGGCGTCGGGGACGCCGGGCCGGTAGGGATGGTGGTAGGAATGATTGACGAAGGCGATTTCAGCCGCCCTTCCGCCTTCTCCCGCCGCAGCCACGCGAAATCCTCCGCATGGCGCTCCAGCCACAGGCCGGAGATCGACAGGGCGATGGGGGGCGCGGCCCCTTTCTGTTCGAGCGATTGCAGGAAGGCGCGGTCGAGCGGCAGATGCGAGGGGCAGAGGTCGCCGGTGACGAAAACGCCGGCGCCGCGTCCGGACGTCAGGCCGGCGTTTTCGAGCCAGTCCGACGGGCCCCGCCTGTGCGGGCCCGCCGGCTGTTGCGCCACCTCGACGGCCGTGGGATGATCCGCGTCCGGTCCGCTGCGGACCTTCAGCGTCACCGGGATCGAGACGGCGACGATGGCCGCGACCAGCCGCCCGATCGTGGCGGGCTCGGCCAACAGGGCCCCGCCCTCGCCGTGGTCCAGCAACCGCCGCACCGGGCACTCGAAGTTCAAATCGACCAGGTCGAATCCCAATTCTTCCACCACGGCGGCGGCTGCGGCCAGGGCGTCGGCGTCGCGGCCGCTAAGCTGTCCGGCGCGGGCCGTTCGGCCGCCGCGGTATAGAGCCGCCGCAAGCCGCGGTGCTCCCCGCCGCGCCACCGCCGACGCGTCGACCCGCTTGCGGAGCACCAGGCTGGCCCCGAAGTCTTTCATCAGTAATCGAAAGGGGTAGTTGCTGTGCTCCTCCAAGGCCGCCAGCGTGAGCGGATGGGCGACAGCGACGGGACCGATTCTCATATCCTGTACCAGTCTTCCTGGGGGGTAGCGAAAACTTGACGCTC
>CAWKJW010000003.1:0-19816 GCA_963849665.1 uncultured Alphaproteobacteria bacterium
ACATGATCGTGGGACTGGTCGTAACCGAATCCAGGAGCGTGATGGTGGACAACACCGGACATTACGCGCGTGCCCATGTACCTGCGGGCGCGGAATTTTGGCATCAGCTATCTGCCCCAGGAGCCCTCCGTCTTCCGCAAGCTGACCGTGGAGGAGAACATTCTGGCGGTCCTCGAGGCGCAGCCGCTGGGCAACCGCGAACGTCGCACCAGGTCTGAGCGGCTGATTCACCAACTGAATCTGGGCCATATCCGGACCACGCGCGGCTATGCCTTGTCGGGCGGAGAGCGCCGCCGGGTTGAAATTGCCCGCTCGCTGTGCATCCAAGGCCGCACCTATCGCTGCGATTCCGACCAGACCCACACGCCGATGTTCCATCAGGTCGAGGGGCTGGTCATCGACCGCAAGGCGCATATGGGCCATCTGAAATGGATCCTCGAAGAATTCTGCAAGACTTTCTTCGAAGTTCCGAAACGTGAAAATGCGCTTCCGTCCGAGCTTCTTTCCTTTCACGGAGCCCTCTGCGGAGGTGGACATCCAGTGCTCGCGCAAGGGCGGCGAAATGCGCTTCGGCGAGGGCGACGATTGGCTGGAGATTCTCGGCTGCGGCATGGTGCATCCCAATGTCCTGCGCAATTGCGGCATCGACCCGGACGAATACCAGGGCTTCGCCTGGGGCATGGGCATCGACCGCATCGCCATGCTGAAATACGGCATGCCGGATCTCCGCGCCTTCTTCGAGGCGGACGTGCGCTGGCTCCAGCATTACGGTTTCCGGCCGCTCGACCTGCCGACGCTGGCGGGCGGACTGTCGAGCTGAGCGTTTTTCCGCCCGACATTGCGAGCGGAGCGAAGCAATCCAGATTAAGTTCGCCGCCCTGGATTGCTTCATCGCTCAAGCTCCTCGCACTGACGGCCCTCTTTCGAGACCATTCGAGACAAGACCATGAAATTCACCCTGTCCTGGCTGAAAACCCATCTCGAAACCGAGGCGCCGCTCGACGTGATCGTCGAGACGCTGACCCGGATCGGGCTCGAGGTCGAGCATGTCGACAATCCCGCCGAAAAGCTTAGCGCCTTCCGCGTCGCGGAGATTCTCGAGGCCGCGCCGCATCCCAACGCCGATCGCCTGCGGGTCTGCCAGGTCAATGTCGGCGAAGCCGCGCCGCTGCAAGTGGTCTGCGGCGCCCCTAACGCTCGGGCGGGGCTGAAAACAGTCTTCGCCGCGCCGGGAACGCATATCCCGGCGAAAAACATCACCATCGCCAAGGGGGTGATCCGCGGCGTCGAATCCGGCGGCATGATGTGCTCGCCGGAGGAGCTCGGCCTCGAGGGCAATTGTCCGGCATTTTCGAACTCGACGCCGACGCGCCGGTCGGGCAGGCCTATGCGAACTGGGCCGGGCTCGACGATCCGCTGATCGAGATCAACCTCACCCCCAACCGCGCCGACGCCGCCAGCGTCTTCGGCATCGCCCGCGACCTCGCGGCGGCCGGGCTCGGCCGCTTGATCGAGGCCCCCATCGCGGCGATCGCCGGCGACTTTCCCTGTCCGGTCGAGGCAAGGCTCGATTTCTCCCCGGGCGACGCGCATCTTGCGCCGGTGTTCGCCTTGCGTCTCATTCGCGGCGTGAAGAACGGTCCGAGCCCCGACTGGCTGCAAAACCGGCTGAAGTCGATCGGCTTGCGGCCGATCAACGCCCTGGTGGACATCACCAATTTCCTGACTTTCGATCGCGGCCGGCCGCTGCATGTGTTCGACGCGAAAAAAGTGGCGGGAAATCTCGTCGTGCGGCGCGGCAAGGCGGGCGAGAGCCTGCTGGCGCTCGACGGCAAGACCTATGCGCTCGACGAGAGCATGGTGGTCATCGCCGATGACCATGGCCAAGAATTGAGGGTGGAATCGCTTGCCGGCGTGATGGGCGGCGAGGCCTCTGGCTGCGACGAGAACACCGTGGATGTCCTGATCGAATCGGCGCTGTGGGATCCGCAGAACATCGCGCAGACAGGCAGAAAACTCGGCATTGTCAGCGACGCCCGCTATCGTTTCGAGCGCGGCGTCGATCCGGCCTTCGCGTTGCCCGGCGCCGAGCTTGCGACGCGGATGGCGCTCGATCTCTGCGGCGGCGCCGCGTCGAAGCTTTTTGTCGCCGGCCACGTTCCCGAGGCCGGCGTGACCATGGATTTCCCATTCAGCGAAGTCGAAAGACTGACCGGCGTCAAACTCGACACGGCTGAAATGGCGGGCACGCTGGAGAAGCTCGGCTTCGCCGTCGCAGGCCAGATGAGCAACGCCGAACGCGTGCATGTGCGCGCGCCAAGCTGGCGGCCCGACATCGAGGGCAAGGCCGATCTCGTCGAGGAAATCGTCCGCCTCGCTGGCTTCGACCGCATCACGCCGGTTCCGCTGGAACGCGAAGCCGCCATTTCCGGCCCGGTTCTTACCTTGTTGCAGAAGCGGGTGCGGTCGGCGCGGCGGACGCTCGCCTCGCGCGGCATGGTCGAGGCGGTGACCTGGTCCTTCGTGGCGAGAGGGCAGGCCGAAATGTTCGGCGGCGGCGCGCCGGAATTGTCGCTCGCCAATCCGATCGCCTCCGACCTGTCCGACATGCGCCCGAGCCTGCTGCCGGGTCTGATTGCCGCCGCCAAGACCAATTTTGCGCGCGGAATTCGGCGATGTCGCCCTGTTCGAGGCCGGACAGGTTTTCAGGTCCGATGAGGAGGATGGCCAGTATCTCGCCGCCGCTGGCTTGCGCCGGGGAACCGCAAAACCGACCGGCGCCGGCCGCCACTGGGCCGACAAGGCGGCGGGCGTCGACGTGTTCGACGCCAAGGCCGACGCCTTGGCGCTGCTGGCGAACCTGGGCGTCGCCGCCGGCGCCGTCCAGGTCGTGCCCGGCGGCCCCGACTTTTTGCATCCCGGCCGTTCGGCGACGCTGCAATTCGGCCCGCGCAACATCGCCGGCTGGTTCGGCGAATTGCATCCGCGCGTCCTGGAGGCATTTGACGTGGCCGGTCCGCTCGTGGCGTTCGAGATCATCCTCGACGCCCTGCCGCCGCCGAAGGCGCGGCCGACCAAGGCCAAGCCGAAGCTGGACCTGTCGGATTTCCAGCCGGTCGAGCGCGATTTCGCCTTCATCGTCGATCAATCTGTGCGCGCCGCCGATCTCATCAGGGCGGCGCAGGCGGCGGACCGTAATCTCATTGTCAATGTCGGCATATTCGATCTCTATGCCGGGCCGGGCGTGCCGGAGGGCAAGAAATCGGTGGCGCTGAACGTGACGCTGCAACCGCGCGAAAAAACGCTGACGGACACGGAAATCGAGGCGGTGGCGCAGAAAATCGTCGCCGAGGCGAACAAGAAGACCGGCGCGGTCCTGCGGGGGTAATCGCTTTCCAGGGAGGCAATCATGGTCGGACAATTCTGCTGGGTGGAGCTGTTGACGAGCGATGTCGAGGCGGCGGAGGCGTTTTATTGCGACGTTATCGGCTGGACCTGCGCGCCGGTCGGGGCGGCGGATCGTGAATATCGCTTCTTTTCCTTCGAGGGACGCGGCGCCGGCGGCTTGATGCAATTGCCGGAAGAGGCCAAGGCGCATGGCGCGCCGCCGAACTGGTTCGGCTATATTTCCTCCGGCGACGTCGACGCCGATGTCGAAAAAATCGTCGCCGCCGGCGGCAGGCTTTTTCGGCCGGCCGAGACGATCCCGGACATGGGACGCTTCGCCGTGCTCGCCGATCCGCAGGGCGCGGCTTTCGCGCTGTGGCAGGACCTTTCCGCCCGCGAGCACGAGCCGGTTGCGCCCATGGCGGTCGGCCATGTCGGCTGGCGCGAGCTTTTCACCGACGATGTCGAAAGGGCCTTCGCCTTCTACGCCGAACATTTCGGCTGGACCAAGGGCGACGCGCTCGACATGGGGCCGATGGGCGTCTACCAGCTCTTCGCCACCGGCGGCATGCCGGTCGGTGGCATGATGCGCCGGCCCGACCAGATGCCGCAGCCGTTCTGGAATTATTATCACACCGTGCCGGCGCTCGACGCGGCGATTGCGAAAGTGGAGAAGGGCGGCGGCAGGATCGTCCATGGCCCGCAGGAGGTTCCGGGCGGCGCCTGGATCGTGCAGGCGTTCGATCCGCAGGGGGCGTTTTTCTCGCTGGTCGCCGCACACCGCTGATGCGCGCCGTCCTCGCCCTTTTGCTGCTGCTCGCCGGCGCGCGAGCGGTCTGGGCGGGGGCTGGTCGTGCGAAAAGATCAAGGACGCCGACAAGTACAACGCCTGCCTCGCGTCCTTCGGTCCGGTGGCGGGTCCGAAGAAACTCACGCAGGCGCCGCTGGCGGATCATGCTTCTCGTCGCGCCCGGCGTCACGCCGCGCGCGAACAGGCCGCGCCGCCGGAGGCGCTTTTCTCTCGCAAGGCCAATGGAAGGGTGCGGATGGAGTTTCTTGTTCCGTCCGACCGGTAGTCCGCTTCAGCTCAGTCGCCGCCATCCAGTCGGGCTATGGCGGCGGAATCCGGATATTCGGAGAACTCGATCACAAGCCCGTCGCGGAAGCGAAGGAAATCGCAGACATCGACGCTGCGGGTTTCGCCCGTGCCGCGATTGCGCATTTTCGACGTGCGGTGCAGCGCGGCGCGCTCGCCGTCGATCACCAGTTCATGAATGGTCGAGCCGAGGTTTTCGTACATGATCTCGACCATCTTCAAGGCCTGCGCAACGATCGCCTTGCCGCGCACCGGACGGGAAAAGGGATAAAGCGTCCAGTTTCCCTGTACGTTGAAGACAATATCCTCCGCCATATATTCGACGATGCCGGGATGGTCGCCCGCCGCGCGCCGCTCGAAAATCGTGCGGATGCGGTGTTCGATCATCTCCCGGTCGAGGACTCCGAGTGTTGCCAGAGTCGCGTCGCTCTGCATGAGGCGTTTCCCCGCAAAAAACCTCAAGAGAGGTTCAGCTCCTTGAAGAAGTCGTTGCCCTTGTCGTCGACGACGATGAAGGCGGGGAAGTCCTCCACCTCGATCTTCCAGATCGCCTCCATGCCGAGCTCCGGATATTCGACGATCTCGACTTTCTTGATGCAATCCTGGGCGAGGCGCGCCGCCGGGCCGCCGATCGAGCCGAGGTAGAAGCCTCCGTGCTTCTTGCAGGCTTCCGTCACCTGCGCCGAGCGGTTGCCCTTGGCCAGCATGACCATCGAGCCGCCGGAGGCCTGGAAGGCGTCGACATAGGCGTCCATGCGTCCCGCCGTGGTCGGGCCGAAAGAGCCCGAGGCGTAGCCCGCCGGCGTCTTCGCCGGGCCGGCGTAATAGACCGGATGGTTCTTCAGGTAATCGGGCATGGGCTCGCCCTTTTCCAGCCTTTCGCGAATTTTCGCGTGGGCGAGATCGCGCGCGACAATGATCGTTCCGCTCAGCGACAGCCGCGTCTTCACCGGATATTTCGTCAGGGTCGCGAGGATTTCCTTCATCGGCTGGTCGAGGTCGATCCTCACCACGTCGCCGCCGAGCGTCGCCTCGTCGACATGGGGGAGGAAGCGGGCCGGATCGCGCTCCAGCTCCTCGAGGAAAACGCCGTCGCGCGTGATCTTTCCGAGCGCCTGACGGTCGGCCGAGCAGGAAACGCCAATGCCGATCGGCAGCGAGGCGCCGTGGCGCGGCAGGCGGATCACCCGCACGTCATGGCAGAAATACTTGCCGCCGAATTGCGCGCCGACGCCCAGATCCTGCGTCAGCTTGTGGATTTCCGCCTCCAGCGCCAGATCGCGGAAAGCGTGCGCATCCTCGCCGCCCGAAGTCGGCAGCGTGTCGAGATAGCGCGCCGAGGCGAGCTTCACCGTCTTCAGGTTCAGCTCCGCCGACAGGCCGCCGATGACGATGGCGAGATGATAGGGCGGGCAAGCGGCCGTGCCGAGGCCGAGAATTTGCTTTTTCAGCACTTCGAGCAGCCGGTCGTGATTCAACATTGAAGGCACGCCCTGCACCAGATAGGTCTTGTTGGCCGAGCCGCCGCCCTTGGCCATGAAAAGGAACTTGTAATAATCTTCGCCCTCTTCGTAGATGTCGATCTGGGCGGGCAGGTTTGTTTTGGTGTTCTTTTCCTCGAACATCGAGAGCGGCGCGAGCTGCGAATAGCGCAGGTTCTTCTTTTCATAGGCGTCCATTACGCCCTGTGACAGCGCCGCCTCGTCGCCGCCCCTGGTGAACACGCGGCGGCCCTTCTTGCCCATGACGATGGCGGTGCCGGTGTCCTGGCACATGGGCAGCACGCCGCCGGAGGCGATATTGGCGTTCTTCAAAAGGTCGAAGGCCACGAACTTGTCGTTCGCCGTGGCCTCGGGATCGTCGAGGATTTTCCGCAGCTGCGCGAGATGGCCGGGGCGCAGCAGATGGTTGATGTCGCTCATCGCCGCTTCGGCCAGAAGGCGGATCGCCTCGGGCTCGACGACGAGAATCTCCTCGCCGTCGAATTTTTCGACGCGCACGCCCTGATCGGACAATTTTCTGTACGGCGTCTCGTCCTTGCCGAGGGGGAAGAGCGGAGCATAAGGAGCGTTCATCGCGGCGGTCCCATCTGAGACAAAAGATGGGGCCTTCTAGGATTTTTCGCGGCGCATTCCAAGCGATGCGAAGGACTAAGGCGCACCTTCGACAAACGCGCACAGCCTCGCCGCCAGCGCCGCCTCGTCGCGCGTCTCGCATTCCCAGATCGTCAGCACGTCCCAGCCCATCGCCGCATAGCGCGCCAGATGCCGTTCGTCCCGCGCCCGGTTTTTCGCGATCTTTTCGCGCCAATAGGCCTCATTGGTCTTCGGCATGCGCGCGCCGCGCCTGCAATCATGGCCGTGCCAGAAACAGCCATGCACGAAAATCGCCTTCCTGCGGCCGATATAGGCGATGTCGGGCGCGCCGGGCAGGTCGCGCCGGCACAGGCGGTAGCCGGGCGCGACGCCGCGCAGCAGCCGGCGCGCCAGCAGCTCCGGTCCGGTGTCGCGCCCTTTGATGGCGCGCATGACGGCGGAGCGGTCCATCGGCCGGGGAGTCCTTTTCCGCATGTCGGCTCGTCACTTTTCCTTTGCCGCGGCGTTCTATTGTGACGCGTGAGCGAAAACCCGCCGCTGGATCTAACGGCGCAAGGCAATGTCGCCGCGCGCCCCTATTCCGTCAGATGGGCGCTGGCGACGGCGGTCTGGAAGAGCGCGTTCAGCGCGCCCGCGATGTCTCCGCCGGTATCCACCTGGTAATAGAGTCCCGGACTTGCGCAGGCCTGGGCGATCGTGGCGATCGAGGCCTGTTCGGGGGCGACGTAGGTGTTGTACCAGCCGTTGGTCGGCAGCGGATTATAGGTCGTGTAGAGAACGGCGATGCGAATTCCGCGCGCCTTGATATTGCTGCACGAGGTCGCGTTGTTGGCGCCGAACGGCGTATAGATCCGCGTTCCATTCACGTCTTCGTCGGAGACACCGTCCGTGACGATGAAAAGCACTTCCTGCGGCGTGTCTCCGGCGACGTTCGTGCCATTGCCGGGACTGGGCATCGCCGCATTGATGGTTTGGAACGCAAGATCGAAATTGGTGTCCATGTCGCTGTTGCAGGTGCTTTTGGTGAGGCAATTGTTGTTATAGACGACCAATGGCGAAATGTCCGACGCCTCCGTCGCGGCGGTCGTCATGTTCGATGTCATGGGAATGACGTTATTCACAGCGACGTCAAAGGAATAGCCCGATATTTTGTATGCGGCCCCGGTGTTTTGCGCCGTGCTCTGGGCTGTCGAAATCATGCTGGAGACCGCTTGCGACACAAGGTCCATGCGAAGCGTCACGCCGAGGTTTCTCGCCAGGGCGTAATTGTCCTCGCCATTCGGATTGCCGAGATTGTCCGCCGCCGGATCGGTTTCGTGGCAGGCGAAGGCGCAGCCGCCCTGGCTCGCCGTATTCGCCACCATCGTGGCTATTCCCTGCTCCGTCGCGGCGATCGCCATCGACGGAGACGTGTCGATCATCAAATAGAAATTGATATTCGCGGCCGCTGTCGCGCTGGCGGTGGCGGTGTCGCCGATGGTGATCGAAGCCATGCCCAGGAGTTCCGCAAATGCGTTGATCGACTGGGTCGAATAGCTGACCGTGACGTTGCGGACTCTCGCGTTGGTCGTCTGCGTGTCGGTGACGGTAATATTCACGTTGTTGCTGTAGGTAATGCCTTGCAGAAGCGCCGCCTGCGAGTTGAAGAAACTGGTCGCGATCTGCTGGGCGGCGGAAGCGGAAAGCGACATCGCATTGTTCGTCACCGCCGAGAGCGCCGCGGCGTCGGCGATGGCGTTCAAATGCGTCCTTCGCTGGTTCGCTTGGCCGTAATCGATCACCATGCCAACGGCAAAGACGATCGGCACAAGGCTGACTGCAAAAAGCGTGGCGATCGAGCCGCGATTGTCGCGCGCAAGGTTCGTCGCGGCCCTCGACAGCCGCCGCGCGAGGGTCATGAGCTTCATCCTGGGCATGTGTAGGAAACGCTTTGCGATACGCGGGGGAGCATATAAAGGGAATCGGAGATTGTCAGGCTGCCCGTAAACATGTTTCCGACGACTGGCGTGTAGTTATATGAAACGCTACTCAGCAAATAGGACGTGTTTGCTTGATACATATTCGTCGGAAGCGCGAATGTTGCATTGCATTTGTAAGCTGTCGCGTTGAGGCCGGAGCTCCATGTGACAGTTGCTTTGTTTCCTGTGCTGTTGACTGTAATTTCGGACAACAGGATGCTCAGATTTGCAGCATTGTAAGGCGCTATGATTTCCGTCGACGCCGACAGGATCGTCGACATGTCGCTGCTCTGCAGCGCGGAGACCTGGGTCGCCAGATCAACCAGCGTCCGCGCGGCGATCGAAACCTTGCGGTGAACGATGGTCGCGTCGGCCAGCGTATAGCCTCCGAAAAACAGGAGCAGCAGGAGTGGAAATATGAGCGCGAACTCGACGGCGGAAATGCCAGACCGGTCGCGGCGAAATGGGCTGATCCTCAAAAGGCGATCACTGATAATTTTCATTTCTGAAAACCCTTGTCGCCATGAGAAGATGCGTTCCGTTGGTATTGTCGCTCAACGGGAGAACAAAATTGAATACAGGCCATTGATATAGAAGCCGCATTACGACGATCTGGCCTTGAGTGCCAAGGCTATACTGCCATATGTTCGATACGCTGCCATTCGAGTTATAGGTCAGTGTTGGCTGGGAAACATTCGCGCTCGCGAAAGCGCTCGCGACTTCGACATCGCTCATGATGCCGCCGCACTTCAGCAAAGCGGGGATCTCGCCGCAGACCATGGTCTGGAATTGCGCCTGATTAAGCCCCTGGTGCTGGGCGTTGCCGGTCAGGATCTGGCGGCTAACCGCATCCGCCACGGTTTCCAGGATCTGCTGGGCAAGAAAAATCGACAGCACCTGTAGCGCCGCCAGAATCACCGCAAGAAACGGCACGGCGACGAGGGCGAACTCGACCGCGGCTATGCCATCGTCAGCCCGCGCCAGACGGCAAAGCCTGGCTCTGAATTTTTGGAGGGAGCCGATCATGCGAGCCTTCAGGCGCCCGGTTTCGGCGTGACGACAATTTTCCCCTGCGGATTGGTTCGTACGTGTCCTGAACGCCCGCTGGCGCGACGCTGCGCGCGGCGGCTGGAATATTGGAGGCCGTTTGCTTCGGTATTGCCGAAAGCGCTTTTGCTGGGCATGGCTCGCCTTCAGTTCATGCTTGCGCGATTGCGGGCGGACAGTCCCAAAAAGGGCATGGCCGCCATTATCTAGCTGAAACTGAACAATCTTTGCCTTGCGCGGGGCTGGCGTGGCCAATGTGCGTCGAAAGGAGGCGCGCAGCGGCGGACGCGCCACGCACCAAACCTCGCGCGGCTTGAAGCTTGTCGAGCCGGACGGCGGCGCAAACCGCATTCGGGGAGTCTGCTAAACGGGCGTCACGCCTTGGGGGGCGGCAATTGCAGCATTTCGTCGGTATGCTTGACGATCATCCCGCGCGCCTTTTCGGCGATCATGGCGAGAATCCAAGGCAATTCGAGCGAGACGCGCACGCAGTCGGGCAGGAAGTCCAGCGCGCCGGTCAGCGAATGGCCCATGACCGTCAAGGAGATGTCGGCGCGCAGATCGGACCACTGGATATGCAGGGCCGAGAAATGTTCGGCGTATTTGTGCCGCAGAGCCTCGACGCCGGCCTGCACGCGGCGCTGCGCCTCTTCGGCGCCGAGTTTGTGCGGCACATCTACGGTGACTGTCTGCCCCATGAAGCTTTCTCCGCGCTTTTCCCTCAATGCGCAGGCAAGCGGTAACGGTCTTTTATTCGAAACGCCAGCTGCGCACGTCGGAAGCCTCCATTTCGCCATGCGTTTAGCGCATTACAGATAAGCGCGCTTTATCGTCTCCCATTTTTATGCAACAGCCATAAAAACAAGTTAAATCATAATGATAGCTACGCATGCTTGTCTAATAGCGCCTTTGTCTCGGCCATAAAAAGCTGATTGTTGGACGTTTTCGCAAGAATATCATTCCATTGTCGCATAGCTGAAAACCGCTTGCGCGTCCTAGTGATCTGGCTCGACCGAAACTCATGCATGAGACGCCCATGACCGAGTCCAGCCGTATCCGCAACAAAACCCTTCGTTCGAAAGTCATGTCGGCGGCGCAGGCCGCGGCGCTCATTCCCAAAAACTCGAATGTCGGCATGTCCGGCTTCACCGGCGCCGGCTACCCGAAGGCCGTGCCGCTGGCCCTGGCCGAACGGATGACCGCCGCCCATGCGGCGGGCGAGGCTTTTCGCATCGGCGTCTGGACCGGCGCCTCGACCGCGCCCGAACTCGACGGCGCCCTGGCCAAGGTCGACGGCATGGAGATGCGGCTGCCCTACCAGTCCGATCCGACCTGCCGCAAGCGCATCAACGCCGGCGAGATGGACTATCTCGACATCCATCTGTCGCATGTCGCGCAATTCGTCTGGGGCGGGTTCCTGGGCAAGCTCGATGTCGCCATTGTCGAAGTGGCGGCGATCCGCGAGGACGGCGCGCTGATTCCCTCCTCCTCGGTCGGCAACAACAAGACCTGGCTCGACCGGGCGGAAAAAGTCATCCTCGAGGTCAACAGCTGGCAGAATATCGCGCTTGAAGGGATGCACGACGTCTATTACGGAACGCAATTGCCGCCGCATCGCAAGCCGATCCCGATCGTCTCGGCCAGCGACCGCATCGGCGAGGCCTATCTGCGCTGCGATCCGGAAAAGATCATCGCCATCGTCGAGACCGATTCGCCGGACCGCAATTCCGCCTTCTCGCCGCCGGACGAAAACTCGCGCCTCATCGCCCAGCACATTCTCGAATTCTTCGCGCATGAAGTGAAGATGGGCCGCCTGCCCAAGGGCCTGCTGCCCCTGCAATCGGGCGTCGGCAACGTCGCCAATGCGGTGATGCAGCAATTGCAGGACGCGCCCTACGACAACCTCACCGCCTACACGGAAGTCTTGCAGGACGGGATGTTCAACCTCATCCGCTCGGGCAAGATGAGCTTCGCTTCCGCCACCGCGCTGTCGCTGAGCCCCGATGCGGCGCATGAATTCAACCGCGACGCCGGGCTCTATCGCGAAAAGATCGTGCTGCGGCCGCAGGAGATCAGCAACCATCCGGAAGTGATCCGCCGCCTCGGTCTGATCGCCATGAACGGGCTGATCGAGGCCGACATCTACGGCAACGTCAATTCGACGCATATTCGCGGCTCCAGCATCATGAACGGCATCGGCGGCTCCGGCGATTTCGCCCGCAACGCCTGGCTGTCGATCTTCATGACGCCGTCGAGCGCCAAGAACGGCGCCATTTCCTGCATCGTGCCGATGGCGACCCACGTCGATCATACCGAGCACGACGTGCAGGTGATCGTGACCGAGCAGGGCCTCGCCGACCTGCGCGGCATGTCGCCCAAGCGCCGCGCCAAATTGATCATCGACAATTGCGCCCATCCGACATTCAAGCCGGCTCTGTCGGAATATTTCGAACGCGCGATGAAATATTCGCACGGCCATCACACGCCGCATATTCTCGACGAAGCCTTCACCTTCCTGCCGGAATGGCAAGCCAACCGCGATGCGCAGGACGCCTGGAAGGACGACAGCGTGGTGCAGGCCGACGCCTGGAAGTGAGGGCGATTGCCGCGCCGCGACGACGGCGCGGCGTTCAATCGTTCTGCAGGATCATGTTGCGCAGGATCGGATAGACCTGGTTTTCCCAGCGCCTGCCGCTGAACACGCCGTAATGTCCGACACCCGCCTGCAGATGGTGCTTCTTGCGGAAGGGCTTCAGGCTGGAGGCGAGATCATGCGCCGCCATGGTCTGGCCGACCGCGCAGATGTCGTCGCGCTCGCCCTCGACGGTCAGCAGCGCCGTCTTGCGGATCGCCTTCGGATCGACATTCCTGCCGCGAAATTTCATCTTGCCGAGCGGCAATTGATGCTCTTGGAACACCCATTGCACGGTTTCGAGATAAAATTCCGCCGGCAAGTCGAGGACGGCGAAATATTCGTCGTAAAAGGCCTTGGTCTGGTTGGCCTTTTCCGTCTGGCCGCCGGCGAGGTTATGGAACAGGTCGACATGCGCCTTCACATGCCGGTCTAAATTCATCGCCAGGAAGGCCGAAAGCTGGATGAAGCCTGGATAGACCCGCCGCCGCGCGCCCTTGAAGCGCAAGGGCACCCGGCCGATCAGGTTCTGCTCGAACCAGGCCATCGGCTTTTCCTTGGCGAGATGGTTGACCTTGGTCGGGCTGATGCGCGTGTCGATCGGCCCCGCCATCAGCGTCATGGAGGCGGGCTGCGCCGGATTGGAATCCTCGGCCATGACGGCGGCGGCCGCGAGAACCTGGACGCAGGGCTGGCAGACGGCGACGACATGCGCGCCGGGGCCGAGATGTTCGAGGAACTGGATGACATGGGCGACGTAATCGTCGAAGCCGAAGCCGCCGTCGGCAAGGCTCACGTCGCGCGCATTGTGCCAGTCGGTGACATAGACGTCGTGGTCGGCGAGCAGGGTCTGCACGGTCGAGCGCAGCAGGGTGGCGAAATGGCCTGACAGCGGGGCGACGACCAGCACGCGCGGCTGCGGGACGGCGACATCCTTCTTGAAATGCAGCAGCGTCGCGAACGGAGTGACCAAAGCGGCCTCCTCCGTCACGGGCGCCAGTTCATTGCCGACCAGAACGCTCTTGATCGCATAAGGCGGCCTTGCGTGGGTCAGGCCGGCGCGGTCGATCATCTCGTAAGCCGCGGAAAGATTGCGCACCAGGATGTTTTCGTTGAAGCCGGGAAAGGGGCCGTTCAGCATCTCCAACGCGAGGCGCGCAAAAGCCTTGACGGGCGCCATCAGGTCGGATTGGGCTTGATAGAACTGGTACATCATCCCCCGCGCGCCGGTCCCCGCCTGCCGTCGAACATTGCTTCACTCTTGAACCAATACGACGATACAATGCTCGCATACAATCTGCTATAGGTCTAAGACGAAGTGCGGGGGAAGAAAAAGCCGACGATTCGCCTCCTTCCGGGGATTTTTCGTCGCCTTTCCGCGTAAAAACGCGGCAATTTGTCAATCATTTGTGCATTGCGAATTGTCAAGCGAGTGCTTTAGTCTGCCCTGGGGCGGGAGCGAATGAAATGGCCAATGCGGTTCTGACCATCAGCAGCAAGAACTATTCGTCCTGGTCGCTGCGCGGTTGGCTGCTTTGCAAGATGGCCGGTCTGAAGTTCGAGGAAAAGCGCCTATCGATCGACGATCCGGTGTCGCGGGCCGAGCTTCTCCTGCTGTCGCCGTCCTTCCTCACGCCGGCGCTCGACCATAAGGGCATTCATGTCTGGGATACTTTGGCGATGGCCGAATATCTCGCCGAAGTGTTTCCCAAGGCCGGGATCCTGCCTTCCGATCGCGCCGCGCGCACCCACAACCGCTCGGTTTCCGGCGAAATGCATTCGGGCTTCAGCAATTTGCGCTCCGCCCTGCCGATGAACATCAAGGCCTATTTCCCGCATTTCCGCGTCTGGTCCGGGGCCAAGCCCGACATCGAGCGCGTCTGCACGATCTGGCGCGACTGCCTGGCGCAGTACGGCGGCCCCTTTCTGTTCGGCGACAGGCCGACGCTTGCCGACGCCATGTTCGCGCCGGTCTGCTCGCGCTTCGTGACATACAATGTGCCGCTCGATGCGGAATGCGCGGGCTTCCGCGATCACATCCTGGCCTGGGCGCCGATGGTCGAATGGGCCGAGGCGGCGCACATCGAGCCGGATGAAATGGAAGAACTCGACGTCGAGTTCTAAAGCCGCGATCCGATAAAACCGGATCACGGCTTTCGTTTTTTCGATTGACGCGTTTTCAGGCGAACCGGCATCCGCTTCGCCTGAAAACGCCATGCAATCTCACTTCACCGACTGCGCCCAGCGGAAAAGCGTCAGCCGCTCGTCGTCGTCAAGCGCCGCCGCCGCTCCAGGCGGCGGCATGGCGTCCGAATAAACCGCCGCGCGCAAAATCTCCCCGCGATATTTCTCCAGAAGGGCGACGGCGGAAAAATCCCGCCCGCCCGCGGCGTGGGCGAGGCCCGCCGCCTGCGGCGTCGCCGAATGACAGGCGACGCAATGCTGCTCGACAATCGTCTGCGCCTCGGCGACGCCGGGATGAAGCACCATGGCGATGGCTTGTCCCGCCGAATTCGCCGCCGCCTTTTCGCCGGGCGGATTTCGCGGCGCGGAAAGGATCAGCGCGGCGACAAGGCAGGCCGCCGCAGCGCCGGCGAGTTTTCTGTCCGAGCCAAGGCCGCGCGCCCTTTTGAGGAAGAAGCGCCGGATCAGGAAGCCGGCGGCCAGGAAAAATGCGGCGGCGAGCCCGTTGTGCGGGCCGGCGAACAGCAGCGGCGCATGGCCGGACAGCATGAAGAAGACCACGGGCAAAGCGAGATATTGATTGTGCAGCGCCCGGGTCGCGGCGATTTTCGCGTCCTCAGGGTCGGCGGGCGTTTCCGCGCGCAGCGACGCGAGCCGCCGCTTCTGCGCCGGGACGATGGCGTGCGCGATATTGGCCGTCATCAATGTCGCCAGATTGGCGCCGAGCAGCGGCCAGGCGGCGCGGCCGGCGAACAGATGGGTCAGCAGGAAGCCCAGCGCGGCGGCGAAGGCGTAGAGCGCGCCTAGCAAGGCGTCGCCTTTGAGGCCGCTCCTCTTGCAGAGAAGATCATAGGCCAGCCAGACGGGGGCCAGCAGCAGGATCGCGACGGCGATGGCCGCCCAGGCGGGCGCGTCCCAGACCTGCGGGTCGATCAGATAGAGTTGCGGCGCGGCGCAATAGATCAGGCAGATCAAAGCGAAGCCGCTCGCCCAAGTGGCGTAGGCCTCCCATTTGAAGGCGAGCGCCGGCTCCGCAACGTCGGCGGTTTCCGTGCGGAAAAAGCGGAATCCGGCGCCGGCGTGCAGCAGCAGGCTCTGCGGCGTCGCGTCGCTTTCGCGCGGCCGCATGCCCAGGTCGAGCCGCGCCAGCGCAAAGGCGGAGCCGACCCAGACCATGGCGGCGACGACATGCAGCCAGCGCAGGAGGATCGTCGCGTCATCCGACAGAATGGAAAGGAATCCCATGAATGGCTCGCCTCAGTGCTGTTCCAGCCTGCGAAGATACCAGCGATAAAGCGACAGGACGACGAGAAAGGTGAAGAGCGCGGCCAGCGCGACGTCGGACAGATAATGGCCGCCGAACTCCATTCGCAGCCAGGCGGTGGCGATGGTGAACAACAGCGTCGCGGCGATGGCGAGCGGACGCAGGGCAGGGGGCGCCAGCAGCGCCGGCGCCAGCGTCCAGGCGGAGGTCGAGACCTCGCCGGAGACAAAGGAGCAGTTTCGCCGGCATTGGCCGTCAAAGGTCTCGTAAGGCCGGAACCGCCAGGGGCCGGAAAATTCCGCCGTCTGGACCGGGCGGGGGCGGTGCGACACTTCCTTCAGCACGCCATTGACCAGAAGCCCCGGCCCAAGGGCGAGGGTCGCGAGGAGGTAAATGACGCTTCGCCCGGTCGGTCCGCGCCGCGCATGGCCGAAGCGGCGGGCGGCATAGGCCCCGAGCAGCAGGACGAGCAGCGCATAGGGGGCGTCATAATAGATGCGGCGGAGCAGTTCATCGGTCGAGCCGCGGCCGATGAAACGCCCGGCCTCGAAAAAATGGCCGGCGACGACCAGATCGAGTTCGGGCGCCGCCGCGAACATCGCAAGGCACGCCAGGGTGACGATAAGGGTGAAGACCAGGGCGGAAACCGACGACACGACGAACCTTTTTTCGGGCGGGTGCCCGCAATTCTCTAGACGCCTTTTGCCCTTCGGCCAAGTCGGCGCCAGCGGACCGGCCCAAACGCCCGCTGGATTTGATACGATATTGGTTCCGGCATGGAGGATGATTCGTGTCGCCGCCGACCATGCCAGCCTATGATTAACTGCATGAAATAAATCAGATTTATTTCATTTTCGAAGTTTGGCGGCTTCGCGGAATGCGCGGGAGAAAGAGATTGCCCCAGCTCGATTTCTGGTTTGATTTCGCCAGCACCTATTCCTTCCTTGCGGCGATGCGCGGCGAGGCGCTGGCCAATGAAGCCGGCGTGAGCCTGCGCTGGCGGCCCTTCCTGCTCGGACCGATTTTTTCCGCGCAAGGGTGGCGCACCTCGCCCTTCAATCTCTTTCCCGCCAAGGGACGCTATATGTGGCGCGACCTCGAGCGCATCTGCGCCGCGCGCCGCCTGCCGTTCCTCCGTCCCCCGGCATTTCCCCAAAATTCGCTGCTGGCGGCGCGGCTGGCCCTGGCCGTCCCGGACGAAAAGCGCGGAAAATTCAGCCGCGCCGTCTTCATGGCGGAGTTCGGCGAGGGGATGTTGATTTCCGACGACGGCGCGCTCGCCGAAATCCTGGCCACCATGGGCCTTTCCGCGCCGGACCTGCTGGAAAAGGCCAAGTCGGATCCGATCCGCGCGCTGTTGCGCGGGGAGACCGAGACGGCAGGAAAACTCGGGCTTTTCGGCGCGCCGACTTTCGTCACCGCGGACGGCGAGCTATTCTGGGGCGACGATCGTTTCGAACAGGCCCTCGCCTGGGCGCGCGCGCCCGGATTGTCCGTGACGGAAAATACATGAAAGAACATCCATGAACGACTTGCCCGGCCTCTCGGCGGATGAGGTCGAACGTTACGCCCGCCATATCGTTCTGCGCGACATTGGCGGTCCGGGCCAGCGCAAGCTGAAGGGGTCGAAAGTCTGCGTCATCGGCGCCGGCGGCCTCGGCGCGCCGTTGCTGCTCTACCTGGCGGCGGCCGGCGTTGGCCAGCTGACCATCGTCGACGACGACAAGGTGTCTCTGTCCAATCTGCAGCGCCAGATCCTGTTCGGCGAGGCCGATCTCGGCCGCCTCAAGACCGATGCGGCGGCGGAGGTTCTGGCGCGCCTCAATCCGAATGTGCGGGTGGTCGGCCGTCCGGCGCGGCTCGACGAGGGCAATGCGCGGGAGCTGATCGGGGACAGCGATGTCGTCGCCGACGGATCGGATAATTTCGACACCCGCTACATCGTTTCCGACGCCTGTTTTTTCGCGCGAAAACCATTGGTGACGGCGGCTGTCGGGCAGTTCGACGGCTCGCTCACCACCTTGCGTCCGTTCGAGACCGGGCCGGACGGAAGCCCCAATCCGACCTATCGCTGCTTGTTTCCGCAAAAGCCCGAGCCCGGCAGCCTGCCGACCTGCGCCGAAGCCGGCGTGCTCGGCGCCCTGACCGGCATGGTCGGCTCGCTGATGGCGCTGGAGGTGGTGCGGGAAATCGTCGGTTTTGGACAATCGATGGTCGGGCGGCTTGCCCTGTTCGACCTTGCCGCAATGCGGTTCGAGACGATTGCCTATAGCTGGGACGAGGATAATCCGCTCAATGGCCGGGGGGCGGCGAGGGAATAATCGACAGAAAACTCGTCGCTTCTGACGAAAGCAAGTTCTTGATATTGTGATGGGAGCGACGCGAGCGAAGGCTAATTGCGCCCCTTCGCAGTCACGCGGCTTCTGTTTCCGCTCCGGCTTCGTCTGGCGGCGCATCATATTCTGCCAAGCTGATCCTCAAGCAGGCCTCGGCCTGGCGAATATGATCCAGCGCCCGCAAGAGCGAGTCCTGGTCGCCGATCGACGTGATTTCAGCTTGCGCAAAATGCAGATTGATCGAGGCAAGTTCAGCTAATTCCGATGTCGCCCGCGTCATGCCAAACTCCAATTGGTTGCAGACAGCAAATTAGGCGCAACGCAGCGTTGTTGGTTTGTCTAAGATCAATCTCCCGTTGAATAATTTGATTGCAGGCGAGCATTGCTGCGCTCTTGGCGCATCATGCTCTTGCTGGCGCCGTTCGCGCCTTGGCGCTTTCACGTCGCTCAAATCCCGCATCAGAACAGGTCGCCGTGATCCGCAGCCTTAGCCGGCGAGCCGGCGCGGCTTCCGATTTCGGGGAGCGCCGGTCGCGCTGAAAAATACGCGCCCTGTGATGGCGGCCACATCCTTGGACGGCTCCAACTGCTGAACTATCGGCCGGGTCGCGTCGATCGCAGGGTCGAGCCCCGCCGGAATTGCCGTCAGGCAGAGCAACGAAGGAGCTTGCGATGACAGCTATTGCAAATGTTCGGGATGTCGAATTTTCTCCGCTCGAGTTCACGCTCAGTCTTGATCCTGATCGATCCTACGTCGTCCGCGAAAAACGCGGGCGCAGGGGCGGCGTGTTCGCCGAGCTTTCGAGCGCGATCCTGTTCGTCCGGGAAGAGTGCAGGGCGCGCGGGTGCGCGCCGGTCATGAAGTTCGACCAGAACCTTGCCTTTATTCGCGCCGCGGGGTGATCGTCGCAGGGTCTTCCGCCGTCTCGTGTTTTTCCGAAGCCGCAGCGCCGAGCCGGCCCCTCCCCTCGCGGGAGAAGGGGCCGAAGGCCGGATGAGGGTAAGATCAGGTCGTCGCGACCACCGCGATCTCGACCTTGTATTCGGGCGCGACCAGTTTCGCCTCGACCGTGGCGCGGGCGGGAGTTTCGCCTTCGACCACCCATTTGTCCCATTCGACGTTCATTTCGCCAAAGGTCGAAATATCGGCCAGATAGATCGTCGCCATCATGATCTTTGTCTTGTCGCTGCCGGCCTCGGCCAGCAGGGCGTCGATCTGGGCGAGGATTTCCGCCGTCTGCTCGCCCACCGAGGCGCCGGCGGCCTTGTCCGCGACCTGGCCGGCGAGGTAGATCGTCTTGCCGCGCACCACGCCCTGGCTCATGCGCTTGCCGGGCTTCATTCTCTTCAAAGACATTTGTTCGGTCCTTTCGCTGTCCCGCGCCGCGATAGACCATCGGCGCCCGGCGCACAAGATTAGTGCTCGGGCGTGGACGCCTTGGCCGGCGCATGGCCAATGCGGTCGCTGAGCGCCAGCAGCACGGCGGAGACGACGAAGCCGAGGTGGATGCCGATGCTCCACATCAGCGCGCGGTCGGTCTCGTTGGCTATGTCCATAAAGGCGCGCAGCGTCTGGATGCCGGAAATGGCGACGATGGAGGACATCAGTTTGAGTTTCAGTCCGCTGAAGTCGATCGCCGCCATCCATTCCGGCCAGGTGGTTTCGCGCGCAGGGTCGGTGCGCGAAACAAAATTCTCATAGCCGGAGAAAATGACCAGGACGACCAGCGAGCCGGTCAGCGATATGTCGATCAGGCCGAGGACGTCGAGGACGACCTCGGATTCGCTCGACGTCAGGCTGTTGGCAACGAGGTGG
>CAWKJW010000004.1:0-8859 GCA_963849665.1 uncultured Alphaproteobacteria bacterium
AAATCCGGAAGCCGGCGCGGTCACCGTCCTTCGACCGGCATGAAAGCCTCGATCAGCGCGCCGCCGCCAGAAGCATTCGAGCAGGCGAAACGGCCGCCGAGGCCGCGCATGCGCTCGCGCATGCCGGTCAGGCCGAGGCCGGGCGGCGCATCGG
Source organism: uncultured Alphaproteobacteria bacterium (assembly GCA_963849665.1). GTDB lineage: Bacteria > Pseudomonadota > Alphaproteobacteria > Rhizobiales > Beijerinckiaceae > Rhodoblastus. The sequence goes on from CAWKJW010000004.1 coordinate 155, forward strand.
GCGGAAAGCCTGCGCCGTCGTCGCTGATTTGCGCGCAGATTTCGCGCCCGCCGACATAGGCCATGTCGATTTCGACGTGGAGGCGCCGGCGTGCCGGAAAACATTGGTCAGGGCCTCCTGCGCCAGCCGGTAAAGCGCGAGCTTTTCGCGCGGGCCGCAGGCGTCGAGATTTTCCGGCAGCCTCATCCTGATGTCGATTTTCGGCTGGGTCGCCTCAAAGCCCTGCACGAGGATGCGCAGGGCCTCGGCCAGGCCGAGATCCTCCAGCGCCGCCGGCCACAGCCGGCGCAGGATGCGCCGGTTCTGTCCTTGCAGGGCTTCGACCTGGGCGCAGATGGCGCCGGCGGTCGTCGCCTGCTTTTCGGCGCCCTGCTGGCGAAGATTGGCCTGGAGCACAGCGGCGTTGGCGCGCAGGGCGAAAAGGTGCGGGCCGATCTCGTCGTGCAGTTCGTGCGCGATCGTGCGGCGCTCGTCGTCCTGCACTTCCATCAATTTCTGGATCAGGTCGCGGTTGGCGGCGCTCAGGCTCTCCAGCGCCCGCGCCAGCGCGTTGATTTTCTCGCCGATGTCGACGAATTCCGGGGAGCCGCCGGGTTTGACGCGGGCGGCGAAGTCGCCGGCGCTCAGGCGGCCGAGCGCCGCGCCGTAATCGTCCAGCGGCCGCAATGTCCGACCGAGCAGCAGGCTCGCGCCGAGCCGGGCCGCCAGCACCACGGCGCCGCCGGTGAGCGCCAGGCTCTTCGCCGCCGCCCCAGATTTCGTTGATCTCGTCGGTGGGGTCGCTGGCGATGACGATCCGGCCGATCGTGCGGCCATTGGCCGCGGCCGGCAGGACGACGACATTTGGCCGCGCGCCGATCAATCCGGCAAACCAGCCGGGCGCGCCATCGCGCGGCCCGGCGGGGGGAAAGGCGTCGCCGACTTTCTCATGGCTGCCGACGAAGCCGATGCGGACATGGCGCAATTGCCCGAGACTGGCGAGCATCTGGCGAAGCCCCCGTTCGGGATCAGGCAAATCCTTCAGGCTGGCCAGAGCCGCATTGGCGAAATCGCCGGAAATGCGGGTCATCGCCTCGTCTTCCGCCTGCACGCGCGGCCGCGCGTCGGCGATCAGCCGGCCGAGATCGGCGGCCAGCCCGAGGATCAGCAGCAGGCCGAACAGAAGATCGATCCGTATTTTGAGCGAAAGCCCGCGTCCTGGCCGCATTCGCGCCTCCCGACCGCAACGTCCGGCCCGGCGGGCGCGAGTCAAGCCGGTGGCGCTTGCCCGTCCGTGCGCCCCGCTGCATAGTCCGGCGGCGGATGGAAAGGATTGTCTTTTGCGTGTCTTGATCGTCGATGACCACCCGATCGTCATCTCCGGCTGCAAGGCGCTGCTCGCCGGCGACGCGGACATTTTGGTGTCGGAGGCCGGCGACGCCGAGAATTAGGCTTCGCCGCCTATGCCGAAATCGCGCCGGACGTCGCGGTGATCGACATCAACCTGCCGGGCCTGTCCGGTTTCGATCTGGCGCGCCGGATCCTGCGCCATGATCCGCAGGCGCGCGTCGTGATATTCAGCATGAACGACGATCCCGCCTTCGCCGCTCGCGCCATCGAAGCCGGCGCCAAGGGCTATATCGCCAAGAACGACGATCCGCTGCTGTTCGCCGACGCCGTGCGGCAAGTGGCGGCGGGCGGCGTTTATCTTCCCGCCGAGTTGGCGCGCAAGATGGCGTTTTCCCGGCCGGGCCAGCATTTGGCGCCGCTTTCCGGGCGGGAGATGGAAATATTGCGCCTGCTGGCGGCGGGCGAGACCATGGCCGCCATCGCCGACCGGCTCAACGTTTCCTACAAGACGGTCGCCAATAATTGCACGGCGCTGAAACAGAAGCTGCGCGCGAAAAGCTCGATGGACCTGATGCGCCTGGCGATCGAGACGCTGGCGCTTCATGGGTGATTTTGTCGCGACGCCCGCCCTGGCCATCCAACCCCTTGTTGCGCGCGGCAAAACATTGGCCTAAACGTCGCCGGGGATTTTCAGGGCCGGGAATGGACGCGGGAGCCGAAAGCGCATCGCTCAGAATAACACCGGTTTTCCGGTGGCTGGCGGCCTGTGGGCCGGGCATATTGGTGATGCTGGCCGACACCGACGCCGGCAATGTCGTGACCGCGGCGCAGGCCGGCGCGCAATGGAATTACCGCCTGCTGCCGCTGATCCTGGCGCTCATTCCGGCGCTTTACATGGTGCAGGAGCTGGCGGCGCGGCTCGGCGTCTTCACCGGGCGCGGCTTCGGCGAGCTGATCCGCGAGCGCTTTGGCCGAGGCTGGGCGATGCTGGCCCTCGCCGCCCTCGCTCTTGCGACTTTCAGCACCCTGGTCACGGAATTCACCGGCGTCGCCGGCATCGGTGAGCTTTACGGCGTTTCCCGCGGCGTGACCCTGCCGCTCGCCTGCGTGGCCCTGCTGGCGGTCGCCGCGACCGGCGCTTATCGGCGGGTCGAGAGCATCGCGCTGGTCATCGGTCTGTTCGAGGGCGCCTTTTTGTTCGTCGCCTGGAAAGCGCACCCCGATCCGATCGCCATCGCCCACGACGCCATGCATGCGCCGCTGCACGATCCGAAATTCCTGTTTCTCGCGGCCGCCGTCACCGGCTCGGTCTTCAATCCCTGGATGGTTTTCTACCAGCAATCGGCGACCGCCCGCAAAAACATGCAGCCCGGCGATTACATGGCGGCGCGCTGGGACACCGCGCTCGGCGCCGTCGTCACCCAGGTGCTGACCGGCGCGGTGCTGGTCGCCGCCGCCGCCACGCTTTATGCCGGCGATCGGCAGGTCAGTCTCGATAGCATCGGCCAGGTCGGCGACGCCCTGTCCGCCGCGATGGGGCCGGAAGCCGGCCGGCTGATTTACAGTCTTGGAGTGCTTGGCGCTTCGTTCGCGGCGGCGATCGTCGCCTCGCTCGCTCTGTCGTGGGGGGTCGCCGAAATATTTGGGTTACGCCGCGTGGAAAATTCTGGCTCGCGCAGCGCGGAAAATACAAGCCTGTTCGATTCGCCGTTTTTTCTCGGCCTCTACGTCGCGAGCATCGCCGGCTCCGCCGCGCTGGCGGGCTTTTCCACCGATCTCGTCTGGTTGAACATCGCCGCCCAGGTCGGCAACGCCTTGCTGTTTCCTGTCACTGTCGGCCTTCTGGTCGCGTTGGCGGCCCTGACGTTGAAACCGCCGCACCGGCTGCATGGGGCGCATCTGTTCCTGACGGTCGTGATCGCCGCGAGCGTGGCGGCCTTCGGTCTCGTTGGCGCTTTCGCTGGTTTCTAGCTAAATCGCCGGCAAGAATGGTAAGTAAATCCGTAACAATAACAAAAATAACTTTCCTTTTACCCTCATGCAATCTCGCTGTCATAACAACGGCAATTGCATAAAATGCGATCTTTCCATTTATGACGCGGGCAATGCGCCGCGACGAAGCTCAATCCCGAAAAAGGCGCGGCATAGGCCCGCGCGACAAAGCTTTCGGGACGGATCATGTCGAAAATTCTTGTGCGGGCTGGTTTGGTCGCCGCTGTTCTGCTGGGCGGGGCGCTGGCGCCGAAGGCCGCCAGCCCGTCGCAGGCCAGTTCCGCGCGAGCCAGTTCCGCCACAGTCGGCGGCGAAACCTCGATACCTTATGGCTGGGTGGATTTCTGCGGCCGGCAGCCGCAGGAATGTTCGCAGCCGGTCCTGCCGGCGCGCGACGTCGTCCTGAACAACGCGGCCTGGCGGACGCTCAACAGCATCAATCGCCGGGTCAATGCGCAAATCGAGCCCGTCTCCAATCTGGACCATTGGGGGACGATCCTCGACCACTGGGACTACCCGACTGACGGCAAGGGCGACTGCAAGATTTATGCGCTTTACAAGCGCAAGCTGCTGATCGAGAGCGGGTTCCCCCGCCAGGCCCTGCTGATGACCATCGTCCGCGACCTCGAAGGGGAAGGCCACGCCATCCTGACGGTCAAGACCGACCGTGGCGACTTCATCCTCGACAACCTGACCAACGCCATCCGTCCGTGGACGGCGACGGGCTATCGCTTCGTGAAGCGGCAGTCGCAGCAAGATCCCAATGTCTGGCTGTCGATCGAGCCCGCCAGCGCACAAAGAAGCGCCGCGCGGTAAAGCTCACGCTCCGAATTTCTGCCGCCAGCCCGGAAGCGCGCCTGCGAAGGGCAGGGGCGTCGCCTCGAACACGGCGCGCGCTATCGCGCGGGCGAGGCAGTCCGCCGCGGCCGCGCCGAGGCGCGTCAGCGCGAAAAGGTCGGCCTCTCTTTCGCTGCGCCCGGTGGCGGACGCGAAAACCACATCGCCGTCATGCGGCGCATGCACAGGCCTGAGCGCCCGCGCCATGCCGTCCTGCGCCATGATCGCCATGCGTTTCGCCTGGGCCTTGGTCGAGAATCGCGTCAGTCGCGACAATGGCGATGGTGGTGTTTTCCGGCGCCGAGCCTTTGGTGCGAAGGACGAGATGCTGAGGCGGAAAGGAATCCGGCCAGCCGCAGCCGCCGAATTCATTTTCGCGCTCATAGGGCGCGGCCCAAAAATGCCGGGTCTCGCCGATGGTCGCCTGGCCCACGGAATTGACCGCGACCAGAGCGCCGACGGCAAATCCCTCCTCCGTCACGGCGCTGGCCGAGCCGAGCCCGCCCTTGAGGTCGGCGAGGGTCGCGCCAAAACCGGCCCCCTGCGTGCCCAGGGCGAAATCCTCGGCCGCCGCCTGCGCGGCCCTGCGGCCGAGCTCCCAGTAAGTCGGCCGGTCCCAGAAGTTCTTGTCGCCGCCATTGGCGAGATCGAACAGGATGGCGCCCGGCGCCAGCGGCACAAGCTGGCCGGCGACGCTCAGTCCGCGCCCGCTCTCGCGCAAAAAAGCCTGTACGCCGCCCATGGAATCGAGGCCGAAGGCCGAGCCGCCGGACAGGACCAGCGCGTCGATTTTCTCGACGGTCATGTCCGGCTCCAGCAGCGCCGTGTCGCGCAGGCCGGGCGCGCCGCCGCTGACGGCGATCGAAGCGGCAGCGGGCGCGTCGAAAATCAGCGCGGTGACGCCGGACGCCAAATTTTCGTCGTGCGCCGAGCCGACTTTCAGTCCGGGAACATCGGTGATGAGGTTGCGCATGGACAATCCGCTCCGATTGAAACGCTTGATAAATTCCAACGTATAAGCTTTGACTGCAAAATGAATAGGACGGAACGGGACGATGACCAGTAATGTGACGATGTCGGCGGCGGTCCTGGCGGGGCTTTTGTCGTTCCTGAGCCCGTGCGTGCTGCCCCTGGTGCCGCCCTATCTCACCTTCATCGCCGGTTCGGGGCTGGAGGAGCTGGCGGAAGGCGGCGAGCGCCGGGCGCAGCGCGACATAATAATCGCGGCCGTGTTGTTCGTCCTCGGCTTTTCCACCGTTTTCGTGGTGCTCGGCGCGACGGCCTCCGCCGTCGGCCAGACGGTGCGCCAGCATCTGCCGCTTCTGTCGGCGCTCGCCGGCGTGGCGATCGTCGCTATGGGGCTGCACTTTCTCGGCGTTTTCCGCTTTCACCTTCTGTACCGGGAAAAGCGCGTCAGCGTCGAAAAGCCGATCGGCCTGTGGGGCGCCTATGTGATGGGCCTCGCCTTCGCTTTCGGCTGGACGCCTTGCATAGGGCCGATTCTGGCGGCCATTCTCGCCGTCGCCTCTTCGGAGGCGACGGTGGCGCATGGCGCGACCCTGCTCGCCGCCTATTCCCTGGGGCTTGGCCTGCCTTTCCTGCTGGCGGCGCTGGCGATGGAGCCTTTCATCCGCTTCCTGAAGCGCTTCCGGGCGCATTTCGGCAAGGTCGAGAAGATCGTCGGCGGCCTGCTGGTGGTCACCGGCGTGATGTTCCTGACCGGCGGCATACAGAGCGTCAGCTTCTGGCTGTTGCAGACTTTTCCGGGACTGGCGAATCTGGGCTGAGCCGCCGGCAGATTGGAATTCTTCTAATACTAATTTCGCTGTGGCATTTAGCCGCGAAAGCCAGGGCGCCTTGCGGCAGATCAATGTCGCGGGGCAGGGCGGGAACAGACTGCGCCGCGGCATTTCCACCAGGAGCAGCCGCCATGAAATCCTCCGTTCTCGCATTCATTTTGAGTCTCGCCGCTTTTTCTCCGGCGCTCGCCGCGCCGCGCGACGAGCCGATCCAGCCGATCCAGGCGGCCAAGTCGGGCAATCCGGCGCTGGTCGAACTCGGCAAGAAGCTGTTCTTCGATCCGCGCCTGTCGAAATCCGGCGCCATTTCCTGCAATTCCTGCCACAACCTCAGCATGGGCGGTACGGACAATCTGAAGACCTCGATCGGCGACCACTGGCATCAGGGCCCGATCAACGCGCCGACGGTCCTGAACTCGAGCATGAATGTCGCGCAATTCTGGGACGGCCGCGCCGCGGACCTGAAGGCGCAGGCCGGCGGGCCGATCGCCAATCCCGGCGAAATGGCCTTTTCGCATGCCCTGACGGTGGAAGTGCTGGATTCGATTCCGGCCTACAAGGAGGAATTCGCCAAGGCCTTTGGCGCGCCCGGCGTGGATATCGAAAAGGTGAAAACCGCCATCGCCGCCTTCGAGGAGACGCTGGTCACGCCGAATTCCCGCTTCGACAAATGGCTCCAGGGTGACGATTCGGCGATCACCGCCACGGAGCTCGCGGGCTACAATCTGTTCAAGGACAGCGGCTGCGTCGCCTGCCATAACGGGCCGGCGGTCGGCGGAACGTCGTTCCAGAAGATGGGCGTCATGGCGCCCTACAAGACCGCCAGCGCCGCCCAGGGCCGCATCGCCGTCACCGGCAAGGACGCCGACCGGATGAATTTCAAGGTGCCGACCCTGCGCAATGTCGATCGCACCTATCCCTATTTTCACGACGGCGGCGCTGCGACGCTGACCGAGGCGGTGGAGACCATGGGCAAGCTGCAACTCGGCAAGACGTTCACCAGCGAGGAGAACGCGAAAATTGTCGCCTTCCTGCACACGCTGACCGGTGACCAGCCACAATTCATGCTGCCGATCCTCCCGGCCTCGACCGACGCGACGCCGAGGCCGCAGCCGTTCTGACAAATATTCCCGCCAACAAAAAGCCCGCCAGAGGAATCTGGCGGGCAGTCCAATTATTAGCAATATAGCTCAATAAGTTATTAGATTAATTTCACCTCACTTCTCAATCTGCTGATAGGTGATTTTCCCGTCCGCGCCCTTGCGCCATTGATAGACGACGTAGTCGGCGCGGGTGACGTCGCCCTTGTTGTCGAACGAGAGGTCGCCGACGACCGTCTTGAATGGGCCGCCTCCGTGCAGGGTCTTGGCCACCGCCGCGGGGTCGGTCGACTTGGCCATTTCGATGCCCTGCTTGATCACCTGCGCCGCGGCGTAGGAATAGAGCGTGTAGGTCTCGGGATTGTAGTTCTTCGCCTCGAATTCCTTGACCACGGCGGCGGCTTGCGGGCGAAGGCGCGGGTCCGGCGGGAAGGTCATCAACGTGCCCTCGACGCCAGGTCCGGCGATGGCGGCGAATTCCTGGCTGGCGATGCCGTCGCCGCCCATCAGCACGGCTTTCACGCCCTGGTCGCGCATCTGCCGCACGAGCAGGCCGCCTTCGGTGTGGACGCCGCCGAAAAACACGATGTCGGCGTCGACCGACTTGATCTTCGAGACGATGGCGGAGAAGTCCTTCTCGCCGACGTTCAGGCCTTCATAGAGCACGTCATGCACGCCCGCCTTCGCCAACGCCTTGCGCGTCTCGTCGGCGAGGCCTTTGCCATAGGTCGACTTGTCGTGGATGATGGCGATGCGCTTGCCCTTGTCGTGCGCGACCAGCCAGGCGGCGGCGACGGCGCCCTGCTGGTCGTCGCGGCCGCAAGTGCGGAACAGCAGCGGCAGGCCGCGCTCGGTGATCTGCGGATTGGTCGAGCCGGGGGTGATTTCCAGGACGCCGGCCTCATTATAGGCGTCGGACGCCGGCATGGTCACCGACGAGTTGAAATGTCCGACCACGAAGGTCACGCCCTGGCCGATGAAATCATTGGCGACGGAGCGGCCCTGCTTGGCGTCGCCGGCGTCGTCGCCTACGCTCAGCTCGACCTTCTGGCCGAGTATGCCGCCTGAGGCGTTGATGTCGGCGACCGCCTGTTCGGCGCCATTTTTCAATTGCGCGCCGAAGGCTGCGTCGGGGCCAGTGATCGGCGCGCCGACGCCCATCTTGATCTGCGCCTGGGCGGCGCCGGACATCAGGATGGCGGCCAGACAGCCTGCCAAGTATTTGTTTCGCATCAATCGGTCCCTTGAATCGCATTCGCGAGCGGGCCGATCTTGCCTTCGGCCGGGCCGATTGTCGATGGTCTTCCGCAATCAGGCGCGACGGTCCTCAGTGGTGGCCGTGACCGCCGCCATGGAAGCCGCCATGCCCGCCACCGTGGAACCCTCCACCGTGGAACCCGCCGCCGTGGAAGCCGCCGCCGTGGAAGCCGCCGCGATGGAAGTGGCCGCCGCCGCCCCAGCCGCCGCCGTAATAGCCGGGACCATAATCGTAATCATAATAGCCGCAGTCGCCGAAGGTGCAGGGATTGCTCAAAATGCCGCCCACGATCGAACCGAAGAAGGCCCCCGCCGCCGCTTCGCCGCCATGATAGCGGTGATGGACAATCCGGTGGTGGACGATGCGGTGGTGGACGATACGCTTGTGATA
>CAWKJW010000005.1:0-83079 GCA_963849665.1 uncultured Alphaproteobacteria bacterium
TCGGAGAATTGCGAAGGGCGGCCCTCGGGCCGCCCTTTTGCTTTGGCCTTTTCGACTTCGCGGACACAAAAAACTCGCGGGGTTCCGGCCCCGCGAGTTTTCTTTTCGTACTTGGCCCTTAGCGCCTTTTCCGCCGAATGAGCTCCAGGCGACGCGTCAATGCGCCGGCGCGGCCTCTCCGGGCTGGCCGTCCTGGGGCGCATTGAGCTGCTGTTGCTGCTGCTGTTTCTGCAATTGCTGCTGCCTGGCTTTCTGCTTGGCCAAGTGGCGGCCGGCGATGCAGCCCGCCACCGCGCCGGCCACGCCGTGATGACCGGCGTAATGGCCGGCGACGCCGCCGACGATCGCGCCCTTGATGCAGCCCTTGGCCTGAGCCTCGCCCGACAGGCCGAGGCAGGAGGCCAGCGAAACCGCCACGACGGCGGCGGCAAACTTGGTTTTCATGAAAACTCCGCTCAAATCTCATCGCCTCGAGGCGAGGCGAGTCCAGCGAGCCGAATATAGGGCGCTAAGTCCGGACCGCCAGCCGCAAATGTCACGTTCCCGCCGCCCCAAAAGGCAAAAATCCCGCAGATGCTTGTTAATTCTTGACTTCCAAGGCAAAAAAACTCTTTGCCGTCCGCGTCTCCTGAACGCTCGTCGTCAAGCTTCAAGCTTGTCCGACGCGCGCCTCGCCGGGGGCCGCGCGGCTCTCGCGGGATGCGGGGCGGCGCATGGTCGCCGCGACGGCCAGCCAGATCAGACCCAGAGCAATGACGAAGCCGAACACGCCGTGGGCGCCGTCCGCCGCCAATAGCCATCCGCCACCAGCGCCGCCGACGAAAATTCCGAGGAATTGCGTGCTGGAATAGACGCCGGTGGCCGCGCCCTTCGCGCTCGCCGGCGCGAACTTGGTCACCAGCGACGGCAGCATCGCCTCCATGGCGTTGAAGCCGGTAAAGAACACGGTCAATGCGATTACCGCCGCGACGGCGCTCGCCGGCTCCATGGCGAGGGCGATGAGGCTCGCGACAATCGCCATGATCGAGCCGATGAAGACTTCCTTCATCTTGCCGCGGGTTTCGGCGACAATGATCGCGGGAACCATCAGCGCCATTGCGACGACCATGACCGGCAAATAAAGCTTCCACTGCTCCGCGACATCCAGATGCAGCGCCCGCGCCAGGATCGAGGGAATCACCAGAAAGCTCGCAGTCAGGATGGCATGCAGCGTGAAGATCGCGAAATCGAGCCGCAGCAACTCGCCGTCGCGCAACACCCGGCTGAAGGTCGGCCAGCCCAGGTCGCGCGGGACGGCATGGTCGGGCGTCGGCACCAGACCGAGCGTGACGGCGACGCCTGCGACGGCGAGGCCGGCGGTAATCCAGAATACGCCAGACAGGCCTACGGCCGCGGCGAGCGGAGGGCCGACGAGAACCGCAAGCGCGAACGAAAAGCCGATGGTGATTCCGATCACGGCCATGGCGCGCGTGCGCACCTCGTCGCGCGTGAGATCGGCCGCCAGCGCCAGGATCGAGGAGCCGACCGCGCCGGCGCCTTGCAGGATGCGTCCGATCAGCACGCCCTCGATCGACGTCGAGAGCGCCGCCACGGCGCTGCCCACCCCGAAGACCAGGAGGCCGCCGGCGATCACCTTCTTTCGGCCGATATGGTCCGAGAGCAGTCCCAGCGGAATCTGAAGCAGGCCCTGCGCCAGGCCGTAAGCTCCGAGCGCCAGGCCGATCATCCGTGCGTTGGCGCCGGACATGTCGCGGGCGTAATGCGCGAAGATCGGGTAGACCATGAACAGCCCGAGCAGCCGAGCTGCAAAGACCGAGGCCAGCGAGATCACGGCGCGAAGCTCAGTCTTGTTCATCAGCACATCCCTCTGCGGCAGGCGTCATGGACGCCGCCTCAACTCCGGTTCCAACAGCGCAACCTGCGCCGCTAAAAAAAGCCTCGCGCACCGGTTGAAGCGCAAACAATTCCAGATTGCCTCGATTTCGCGACACGCGCGATGGGCAGGCGTTCCTTTTTTCGGACACAGCCCTATCGCGTCAAGCCGCAGTCAGGCAAATGAAAATCGCATCATTCTTCCGCCATGACCAAGCGAATCTGGCCAGAGACCCGCGCTTCAAGCGGAACAAAATGGCGGATTGATGGTTTTTTCCTCGCGCCGCGCGGCGTCCTTGGTCGGGGCGATGGCCGCGAGCCCGGAAGCGGGCCTCGACGCCGGCGCGACGGGATTTTTCCGTGCGACGCCGCGCATGTCGCACGAAAAGCCGGGACATATGAATTTTTGACGCCAGAGATCGCCGGCCGCATCGGGTCGAGGAGAGCGACATGAGGAATTTGCAATTTTGCGCCCTGATCCTGGTTCTTTCGGCCGGCGCCGCCCTAGCGGACCCGAAACCGGCGGCGACGACCAGCGCCGACCAGGAAAAGGCGACGATTGACAAGATATGCACCCATACTCCGACGCAGGCCGATCGCGACGCTCAATACGTGACCATTATCAGCAAGAGCCTGCTGTTGAGCGATGACCAGAAAAAGACCCTGAAGGATTATCAGGACACGCTGGCCAAATCGATCGCCGCCGCCAGGTCCCAACTGTGCGACAACAAGCCGGATCTTTCGTCCTTCGAAGCAGGCTTGGCCTTCCGCGAAAAGATGCTGGAGGAGCAGCTCGCAACGGTGAAGGCGGTGAATCCCAAGCTCGTCGCCTTCTACGACGGCCTCAACGCCGAACAAAAAGCGAAGTTCGACCAGATGCGCGAGACCATGGTCTCGCCGGGCGCGGCGGGGAAAAAGTAGGCGAGGAAAAGGAAACGAGGAGGGTCGGATGAAATTCTGGCGTCTTTCCGCTCTTGCGGTCGCCGCGACGATGCTCGGACAGGTTTCCGCCCCAGCCGGCCCGATCAACCCGTCCAAGCCGTTGTTCGCGCCGCGGGGCGCGCAATTCGAGCAGGTCCGCTATCGCCGCCATCATTATCATCGTTATGTGCGGCGTCATCACGCGCGGCCGGCCGCCGCCTATGACCCGGCCTTCGCGACCCTGTTCTGGCCGCTGATCGGCGGGGACTGCCTGTTCGGCAATTGCGGCTGGAATTACGCCGAGGAGCCGAACTGCCTGTTCTACAGCTGCGGCTACGGCTGGGACATGGGTCCCCTCGCCTGGGGGCTTTTCGGCCTGGGGTTTTATGACCCCTATGGCATTTACGGAGGCTTCGGCGACAACGGCGACTGGTATTTCTGGAACTATGGCGGCTATGGCGGCGGGATGGCGCCGGCTTATGGCGGCCGGCTCAATGGTGGCCGTCTCGGAAGCCATCATTTCGGCGCCCGCCACATCGGCGGGCGCCATTTTAGCCGGGCTCATTTCGGCGGGCGGCATTTTCACGGCCACCATTTCGGCGGCTTTCACCACTTCGGCGGCCACCACTTCGGCGGCGTTCACCACTTCGGCGGCGTTCACCACTTCGGCGGCCACCACTTCGGCGGCCACCACTTCGGCGGCTACCACGGCGGAGGCTTCCACGGCGGAGGCTTCCATGGAGGCGGCTTCCATGGAGGCGGCTTCCACGGCGGAGGCTTCCACGGCGGAGGCTTCCATGGAGGAGGCCACGGCGGCCACAGGTGACCGCGCGGCGGATCAAAATTTACAGGGTCAGAATTTGTATTTGGCGAACAGCACCGCGTAGGTCATGTCCTTGCCGCCCGCCTCGCGCAGCGCCGGGCCGACGTAAAACTCGGCCAGAATCGCGCCCAGCTGGATATGCGGGTCGAGTTGATAGCGCACGTCGACGGAATATTCCGTTCCGACCCGCGATCCCGACACCTTGCTGGTGTTGGCGAATTCGCTCATGCCGCTGCCATAGAGGCCGTCGCTCAGGGACGACCGCCACAACAGGTCGAGACCCAGCACGACATTGACCCGTTCGGCCGGCTTGAAACTGAAGACCGGGCGGACGTCCTTGACGTTCGAAGGAACCAGCAAGGGTGTTTCGGCGAAATAGGGCAGCCGCGGGTACAAAGGGTTGAACGTCCCGATGGTGTGCGACTTCGCATTGTCGCCGCTGGCGTCATTGGCGGAAAAGCCGAGGCGGGGCCTCCAGTCCAGGTTTTCCAGCGTATAGCCGAACACGCCGGCCAGCAGATAGGCCTGCACGGGCTGCGTGCGGAACGTCCCGTTCTGCGTGGACGCCTCGAAATTCCAGTCGAAGCCGGATTGCGCGCCGAACAGCCGGACGCCGTAGGTCCCGACCTTCTCCGCACCTGTCACGTTGCGGAATTTGGCGGCGGTGTTGGAATATTCGAGCGCATAGAGATCGCTTTTCAGCGCGCCGAACACCGGAGTCGTCACATAGAGCCCGCCCAGATGCTGGTTGGGGTTGGTGCTGTCGTCCATCGCATAGGGACTGTCGATTGTCGGCTGCGCGCTGATGAAATCGACGCTCGCCTCGCCGATGTAGTCGGTGAAGCGGAAACCGTCGAAATCGCGGCGGACGTTCGGACCCTCGCGAACGGCGATCAGCCGCTGGTAGCCGAAAAGCAGCTCCTCGCGCCCGTAGCGAAAAACCGGCTGGTCGCCGAACGGCGACGGCAGCCGCAGATCGACGAAGCGCTGCATCAGATCAAAACGATCGACGTCGGTGGTCGAGGCGACGACGCGCCTGCCGAAAATGCGGTCGTCCGCCAGTTGCGCGAAGGCGCGGAAATAATTGGTCACATGCAGGTCGGCGTTGAGCATCAGCCTTTGCAGCAGATAGCCGTTTTTGCCCGGCGCCTTGATGCCGTAATTGGGTTCGACATAGCTCTCGTGGCGTTCGCGGACCTCACCGCTGAGGCTGACGAAGACCGGCCCATATTCGCTGGCGCCGAGCGGGATGTATTTCAGCCTTTCCCATGGCGTCAGCACGCTTTTTTGGCCTAGCGCGGAAAAATCATCGAGGTAGCGCAGGTTGTGGAAAGGGGGATCGACCTGCGCGGGGCTTTCCGCCCGGGACGCCGAGGCCGCCAGCGACAGGGCAAGGCAAAGGCCGGCGATTGTGGAGAGCCGGATGACACGCGACATGAATTCCCCCGAACCGCCTCGCGACAAAGCGGCGCATTCCGCATTTTCTTTTCGCCCCGGCCTGGACGGCTACAGAACGATTATTTCCGTTGCCCGGCAGAGCTTGGCTGGGACAATAGCGTCTCGAAAAAGAGAAGGTTTGCGGTAAATCAAATAGCCTGTAAGCGTTTTGTAATAAATTCAATCGACTTGCGTCATGGGCAGCGGAACAGACGCAACGGCGCGTTTCGTCCGAAAAGCCATATGGCTCCTCCGAAATACGCCGTCAGGGCGCCGTGCCCCCTACCGTAATTTGCGAAAATATCGCTTCGTCGCCTCGTCGTGTAAGTTTGGCGGCGGTCGATTCCGCTCAAGGCAGGCACAACCGAAACGACACCAGCAATGGCGCCCGAGACAAGCCCCTCGCTTTTGACCTTAAAGGCGATCGAACATGGGCCTCGCGCCTGCGGGGATGCGATCCCGTGCGCGAAAAACTGGCCGCCGGAGACCAAGGCCATTTTCGGCCTGCCGCCGGAGGCGGAAGTCACGCGTGAGACTTTCGCGCGCCTTCTGCATCCTGACGACGCCGCGCGGTTTGAAGCCGCCTATGCGGCGGCCATGCAGCCGGACGGGCCGCGCTTTTTCGAACTGGACTACCGCATCCGCCGCGCCGACGACGGCGCCGAGCGTTGGATCAGGTTCAGCGCCGCCGTCGTGCGCGAGGGCGACAAGCCGGGCCGTCTGGTCGGAGCCGTCCGCGACGTCACCGAGGATCTGGCGGCACAGGACCGATTGCGCCAGAGCGCGCGCCAGTTCGCGATGTTCATCGAATTCGCCCCCGCCGCCATCGCCATGTTCGACCGCGACATGAAGTATCTTGCGGCCAGCGAACGCTGGCGGAAGGATTATCATCTCGCCGGGACGCCGGTCGGGCTCAGCCAATACGAAATATTTCCTGAAATTTCGGAAAGCTGGAAGGCGGTGCACCGGCGCTGCCTGGCCGGCGCGGTCGAAAGCTCGGACGGCGAGCCATTCGCGCGGGCCGACGGACGCGTCCAGTGGGTGAAATGGGAGGCGCGGCCCTGGCGCGACGATTCCGGCGAGATTGGCGGCATCATCATCACCTCCGAGGATATCACCGCGCGCAAGGAGGCCGAGGCAACCGCCGCCCAGCTCGCGGCGATCGTCGACAACGCCAATGACCCGATCATCGGCAAGGACCTCGACCTGAACGTCACCAGCTGGAACGCCGCGGCTGAGCGGCTGTTCGGCTACAGCGCGGCGGAAATGATCGGCCAGCCGATCACCCGCATCATTCCGGTGGAGAAACTGCAGGAAGAAGCCGCTTTCATTTGCCGGCTGAAGGCTGGCGAGCGGATCGAGCGTTACGACAGCCTGCGCCTCGCCAAGGGAGGCCGCGTCATCGAAGTTTCGCTGACGATTTCGCCCATCAGGAACGCGATGGGCGAAGTCGTCGGCGCGTCGACTATCGTCCGCGACATCACCGAGCAGAAGCACGCCGAAGAGGCTTTGCGCGAGAGCGAGCACCGCTTCAAGATCGCGCTCGAAGCCGCAGATCTCGGCGTCTGGGATCTCGACCTGACCACCGACCTTGCGTCGAAGCGGTCGCTGCGGCATGACCAGATGTTCGGTTATTCGGAGCTTCAGCCCGAATGGGGCCAGGCGGTCGCTGAACGCCATGTCCTCGAGGAGGATCGGCCGGTTTTCCGCGCGGCTTTCGCCCGCGCCGTGAAAACGGGAGAGCTGGCGTTCGAAGTGCGGGTGCGCTGGCCGGACGGAAGCATCCACTGGATCGCGCCGCTCGGCCGCACGTTTTACGACGCGTCCGGACGGCCGTTGCGCATGTCGGGCGTCGTCTCCGACGTCTCCCGAGCCAGGCAGGCGGACATCGCCCTCCGCGAAAGCGAGGAAAACCTGCGCGCCCTCGGCGACAACCTGCCCGACAGCGCCATCTATCGCTATGCACGCAATTCTGACGGGACGCCGCGCTTCCTCTATTTCAGCGCTGGCGTCGAGAAGCTCAACGGCGTCAGCGTCGAAGAGGCCCTGGCCGACGCCGGCGCGCTGCACCGGCAGATATCCCGGAATTGCTGGCGAAGCTCGCGGAAGCCGAGGAGATCAGCGCCCGCGATCTTTCGGATTTCGACATGGAAGTCCCCATGCGCCGGCGGGACGGCGCGATTCGCTGGATGCGGCTGCGCTCGCGTCCGCGCCGCATGGCCGACGGGCGCATCATATGGCACGGCGTCCAGACCGACGTGACCGAACGCAAGCAGGCCGTCGCCGCCTTGCGCGAGAGCGACGCTTTGTTCCGCACGACCTCGGAGGCCCTGCCCGGCCTGCTGTTTGTGGCCTCCGCGCGCGGCGAAAACATCTTCGTGAATTCGGATTACTGCCGTTATACCGGACGCCCCCCCCTTCAGTTGCTCGGCAAGGGCTGGGTTCAAGTCGTTCATCCGGACGACCTCGACGGCATGTTCTCCAGGTTTCTGAATTGTGTCCGGAGCGGCGCGGCTTATGAGGCGGAATGCCGTCTCCTTCGGGCCGACGGAGCCTGGCGCTGGCATCTGATGCGGGCGCTCCCGTCGCATGAGGCGCAGGCGGCCGAGCAGCGCTGGGTCGGCATCGGTCTCGATATCCATGACCGCAGGCAGGCGGAAACCGCCCTGCGCGAAAGCGAGGAGCGCAAGACCTTCCTGCTGGTCCTCGCCGACGCGCTGAAGCCCCAGGTCGATCCCTACGACATCCAGATCATCGCCAGCGAGGCGCTCGGGCGCCGGCTTGGCGCGAACCAGGTTCTCTTCGCTGAAATCGACGCCTGCGGCGAGATCGCGACGGTCGCCCGCGACTGGAGCGACGGCGCGATGAAAAGCAATGCCGGCGCGCACAGGCTCGCCGATTTCGGGCCCGATTTCATCGCCGACCTGCGCGCCGGCAAGACCGTCGCCATCGACGACATCGCCGCTGACCCGCGCACCAGGCCGCCCGATACGCTGGCGGCGTTCAGGGCCTGCTCCATCGCCTCATTAATGAGCGTGCCGCTGATCAGGAAAGGAATCCTGGCCGGCATCCTGTCGGTCGCTTGCAAGGAGGTCCGCCATTGGAGCGAAATCGACGCCATGCTGGCGGAGGATGTCGCGGAGCGCATCTGGTCGGGGATGGCGCGCGTGCGCGCGGACGAGGCGCTGCGCCAGAGCAAGGCGGTCCTCTCGACCACCATTGAGAAGATGCCCGTCGCCATCGCCGTGACCGACGCCAAGGGCAGGTTCGTGTTGCAGAATGCGCGCGCGTCGCGTTTCGCCGCCGACCGCGTCGCTTCGGTCGACGATGAAAATCACGGCCGCTGGCGCGTCTGGGACGCCAGCGGCCGGCTCCTCCGTCGTTCGGAATATCCTTCCGCCCGGGCGCTGCGCGGCGAAGCCGACACGACGATGGAAGCCTTGTTCCTCGCGCCCGATGGAAGCGAAACCTGGACGCGCGTCGCGGCCACGTCCCTGCGGGATGAAAAGGGCGCGGTCACCGGCGCCATCGTCGTGGTCTCGGACATCGATGAGGCCAAGCGCGCCGAACAGGCTCTGCGCGAGAGCCAGCTCCGTTTCCAGCTCGCCGCCGAGGCGACGGGCGTCGGCGTCTGGGAATGGAACGTCCTGACCGACAAGATCATCTGGGACGCCGAAATGTTCCGCATCTACGGTATTCCGCCGACGGCGGGCGGCGCGGTCGATTATGAGACCTGGGCCGGGGCCGTGCTGCCGGAGGATTTGCCGGAGCAGGCGGCGCAATTGCGCCAGCATGCGCGCGAAGGCGGCGTCAACCGCCGAGAATTCCGCATAAGGCGCAGGGACGACAGCGAAATTCGCGTGATCCAGGCGGTCGAGACCACGCGCGTCAATGAGGAGGGCCACATTGAATGGGTCGTCGGCACGAATTTCGACGTCACCGAGAGCAAACGCGCCGAGGACGCACTCAGAATCAGCCGGCTCCGCATGAGCCTTGCCGCCGACGCATCGGGACTGACCTATTCCGAGTTCGATCTGCGCGAAGGAAAAACCTATGTGGCGGAAAATTTCGCCAAGGTCATGGGCTACCAGCCGTGCACGCCGGCGGAGGGCGGCGAGATCGAAGCGGGCGTGGCGTCTTTCCTCGCCCATGTCGCCCCGGAGGATCGTCCACGCGTCGAGCAGGCGTTGTTGCGCTTCGGCAAGGCCGGCGAGACAGACAGGATGGAATACCGGATGATCGGCGACGACGGCGTCGAACGCTGGATCGACAGCGTCGGCAAGGCTGAAAAAGACGCCGCTGGCCGCCCGGTCCGCGCCTTTATCGCCAATCTCGACATCAGCGGCCTCAAGGCGGCCGAGGCGGCGCTGCGCGAAAGCGAGGAGAAATTCCGTCTGCTGGCCGACGCCATGCCGCAACTCGCCTGGGCCGCGCATGCCGACGGAGCCATCTACTGGTACAACAAGCGCTGGTACGAATATACCGGAACGACGCCGGAGCAGATGCTCGGCTGGGGCTGGCAAAGCGTCCACGATCCGAAATCGCTGCCGGCGGTCATGGAGCTCTGGACGGCTTCGCTGCTGACGGGCCAGCCCTTCGACATGACCTTCCCACTGCGCGGCGCGGACGGCGTCTTCAGGCCGTTCCTGACGCGGGCCATGCCCTTTCGCAACGCCCAGGGCAAGGTTGTCCAGTGGTTTGGGGCCAATACCGAGATCACTGCGCAGAAGGAGCTGGAGGCCGCCCTCCTGCAAGCGAAGCAGGACGCCGAACGCGCCAATCGGTCGAAATCGAAATTCCTGGCGGCGGCCAGCCATGACCTGCGCCAGCCCGTGCAATCGCTGGTGCTGCTGCTGTCGTTGATCGAACGCCAGGTCGCGAGCCTTCCCAAGGCGATCGAAACCACGAAGATGATGAAGCAGGCGCTCGGCGGGCTGAACGGCCTGCTGACCGCCATTCTCGACATTTCCCGTCTCGACGCCGGCGTGGTCGAGGCCTCGATCGAAAAGGTCGATCTCGGCGCCCTGCTCATCCGGCTTTACGGGGAATATGTCGCAAATGCGGAAAACCGGGGACTGGAGCTGCGCTTTGTTCCGCACGACCTGCACGCGCTCGCCGACCCGACCCTGATCGAGCGCGCCCTGCGCAACCTGATCGAAAACGCCTTGCGCTACACGCCGAGCGGCGGCGTGCTGATCGGACTGCGGCGACGGGGAAAAAGCGTCAGGATCGACGTCATCGACACGGGCATCGGCGTCCCCGACGAAAAGCGCGATGAGATTTTCGACGAATTCACCCAGCTGAACAATCCCGGCCGCGACCTTGGCCAGGGCCTCGGGCTCGGACTGGCCATCGTCTCGCGTCTCGTCGCGCTGATGAACGGCCGGATCGAGGTCCGATCCAGGCTAGGGCGCGGATCGCGCTTCTCGCTCACCCTGCCCGCTGTCGAGCCCGACGAACCGGGCGACGCGAAGCAGGAACACCCCGGCGACCCTCGCGGACAAGTCCTGATCGTCGAGGACAACGCCATCCTCCGCCACGTGCTCGAGAACATCGTGCGGGAATGGGGCTGCGGGACCCTTTCCGCAGCCAGCGGCGAGGAGGCGCTGGCGCTCGCTTCCGGCAATGACTGGCGCTTCGACGCCGTCGTCTCCGATTACCGCCTTGGCGCCGGCCTCAACGGCGTCGAGGCGGCCAGGGAAATCGCCCGCCGGTCCGGCCGCGCCTTTCCGACCCTGATCCTGACCGGCGACACCGGCAAGGAGCGCATTGCCGAAATCGCCGCCAGCGGCTTCGAACTGCTGCACAAGCCGGTCAACGCCGACGAATTGCGCCGAAAGCTGGCGCGTTTGCTGAGTCTGGAGGCGACAGGGCGCAAGAAGCTTGAAGTCAGCGCGCCCTGAGCAGCGCCAGCCTTTCGACCATGGCTTGCAAATCTTCCGGCATGAAGGGCTTGGTCAGGATCAGTGCGCCGCGATAGGCCGGCGCCAGCCCGCCGACTCCATGCCCGGTGACGAAAGCATAGGGAATGCCGCGCAGGCCCAAAGCGTCGGCCACGGCATAGCTGTCGCCCTCGCGCAGCGTTACGTCGAGCAGCGCGCCGTCCAGCGCCTCCCCCTCGCTCTCGACCAGGCAGAGGGCCTTCGGGACGCTCTCGGCCGGTCCCACGACCTCACAGCCGATCTCGCTCAGCCAATCGCCTAGCAACATGCCGAGCAAGGGGTCGTCATCGACGAGCAACAATCGGGTCATTGGCGGAACTCGGCCGGGAAACGTCCTGAAATAAATTCAAACATGCGCGACGATACCGCGAGACTGCGGGAAACGCCATTCGCCCGGCCAAATAATTGCGCGCGCGGGGCGCCGGCAAAAAATCCACAGCCGCGAAAAATTGTTTTCGTTCTGTTCACTTCTCGGGCGATTCCATGTTAAGGGGAGCGATATCCAGACAAGCAAATCCGATGCGGGCCCATGGCTGACAACAACGATCTTTTTGGCGGCGCCTCTTCTCTCCAGCGCGGCGGCGACAGGCCGGGACGGGACAAAAAACCCGCCGCCGAACCGAGGAGGCCGCAAAACGGCACGCCGGGCGAAGCCGATTACAACGCCTCGTCGATCGAGGTTCTGGAGGGGCTCGAGCCGGTGCGCCGGCGCCCCGGCATGTATATCGGCGGCACCGACGAAACCGCCCTGCACCATCTCTTCGCCGAAGTGCTCGACAATTCCATGGACGAGGCGGTGGCCGGCCACGCCACCCGCATCGACGTGGCGCTGGAGGAGGACGGGTTTCTAAGCGTGACCGACAACGGGCGCGGCATTCCGGTCGATCCTCATCCGAAATTCCCGAAGAAGTCGGCGCTGGAAGTCATCCTGACGACTTTGCATTCCGGCGGCAAATTCGATTCCGGCGCCTACCAGACCTCCGGCGGCCTGCACGGCGTCGGCGTTTCCGTGGTCAACGCCCTGGCCGAGCGGCTCGAGGTCGAGGTGGCGCGCGGCCAGACGCTCTACCGCCAGGTTTTCGAGCGCGGGGCGCCGCTTGGAAAACTCGAGACGGTCGGCCGCGTCGCCAACCGGCGCGGCACCAAGGTCCGTTTCCGCGCCGATCCGCAGATTTTCAAGGAAAACGCCCGTTTCAGCCCGGCCCGGCTGTTCAAGATGGCGCGGGCCAAGGCCTATCTGTTCGGCGGCGTCGAAATCCGCTGGAAATGCGCGGCCGCCCTGCTCGACGCGGCGGGGAAGACGCCGGCCGAAGCGGTCCTCCATTTCCCCGGCGGCCTGAAGGATTATCTTGCCGCCGACATCGACGGCAAGGAGCTGGTCGCCGAACAGTTCTTCGTCGGACGGGTGGAAAAGGCCGAGCGGCACGGCTCGCTCGAATGGGCGGTCACCTGGCTCGCCCAGGACGACGGTTTCGTCCATTCCTATTGCAACACCATTCCGACGCCCGACGGCGGGACGCATGAGTCCGGGCTCCGTCTCGCCTTGCTGCGGGCGCTCAAGGATCATGCCGAGCGCGTCGGCCAGGGCAAGCGCGCCTCCGCCGTCACCACCGACGACATCATGAACGGCTGCGCCGCGCTGATTTCGGTGTTCATCCGCGAGCCGGAATTCCAGGGCCAGAACAAGAGCCGGCTGATGAGCCTCGAGGCCTCGCGCATTGTCGAAAGCACGATGCGCGACGCCTTCGACCATTGGCTCGCCGCTTCGCCGGCCCAGGCCAGCCGCCTGCTCGACTGGGCGATCGAGCGAGCCGAGGAAAGGCTGCGGCGCCGCGCGGAAAAAGACGTGGCGCGGAAAAGCGCGGTGCGCAAGCTGCGTTTGCCAGGAAAGCTCGCAGACTGCACGAACAATTCAGCGCAAGGCTCTGAATTGTTTATCGTCGAAGGCGATTCCGCCGGCGGCTCGGCGAAGCAGGCGCGCGACCGCGCCAACCAGGCCATCCTGCCCTTGCGCGGCAAGATCCTCAATGTCGCGAATGCGACCCGCGACAAGCTGGCCGCCAACCAGCAGCTCGGCGACCTGATCCAGGCGCTGGGAGTGGGAACCGGCTCGCATTATCGCGCCGAGGACCTGCGCTACGACAAGGTCATCATCATGACCGACGCCGACGTGGACGGCGCGCATATCGCCTCACTGCTGATCACCTTCTTTTACCGGCAGATGCCCAAGCTGATCGACCAGGGCCACCTCTATCTCGCCGTGCCGCCGCTCTACAAACTCTCGCAAGGGGCCAAGACCGCCTATGCGCGCGACGAATTCCACCGCGACGAACTGATCCGCACCCAGTTTTCGGGACGCGGCAAGGTCGAGATCAGCCAATTCAAGGGCCTTGGCGAAATGATGCCGGCGCAATTGAAGGAAACCACCATGCAGCCGGGCAAGCGCACCCTTCTCAAGGTCGGCATTGTCGAGGAGGATCGCGAGGAGACCGCCAATTCGGTCGAAAGGCTGATGGGAGCCAAGCCCGAGGCGCGTTTCGCCTTCCTCCAGGAGCGCGCCGCCTTCGCGGTCGCCGCCGACCTGGTCGATCTTTGATATCTTCCCACAGGAGGGCCGCATGACGTCAGCAACCGCGCCGCAACGCTACGACCGTGTGCAGATCGCCCTGCACTGGCTGATAGCCTTGTTGATTTTCGGCCTTTACGCCCTGGGCCTCAGCGTCGACCTGTTCGACAAGCCGACGCGGCCCCTCGTCGTCAACGTGCATGAGGTCTTCGGCCTGACGCTTCTGGCGCTGGTCATCCTGCGCATCGTCTGGCGGATGACGCACGCGAAGCCGCCCTACCCCTCGAGCATGGGGCCCTTGTTCCGGAAAGCGGCGGCGGCTGGCCACGGCCTGCTCTACCTGCTCATGGCGATTGTTCCCATGATCGGCGTGCGCGCCTTCCTGT
This sequence comes from uncultured Alphaproteobacteria bacterium, assembly GCA_963849665.1. GTDB lineage: Bacteria > Pseudomonadota > Alphaproteobacteria > Rhizobiales > Beijerinckiaceae > Rhodoblastus. The sequence continues at coordinate 13,948 of CAWKJW010000005.1, forward strand.
TTCGCGGACGGCCGCTCGATTTGGGCGTCGCCCGGATTCCCGCGCCTTTCGCCGCCGACCGCGACATCGTCCATCAGACGGTGGAGTTTCATGGCTTGATGGCGCATGTGCTGATCGCCGTCGCGGTTGGCCATGTCCTCGTCGCCCTCTATCACCAGTTGGTGTTGCGCGACGACATCCTGACGCGAATGCGACCGCGCTGAGACGATGCTAACGCTCCGTTTACCCTGATAAGTCATAAAGGATCAAACCGATCCGGAGCGACGCATGTCTGAATTTTCCCGCTTGCCCGAAAGCCGCACAGGATCGGCTTTCGAAAAATGGGCTCTGGTCTGCGCCGTGATCGCCGTCATCAGCGTGCTCGGCGCGCATGGCATCGACAAGATCGCGGAAAACGGCGACCTTCCGGTGATCTCCTTCAACCACGGCGGCGCGCAGCCGAACGTGGATTATTCGGCCACCGCCTCGATCCCGCGCCGGGCGCAATCGACCAATCTCGATCCCTGCAACCGGAATTAGCCTTTTTCGGCAAAAATTCATTGACATCGGCGCCGTGCGGCCTAATGGTCCGGGCGGCGTCTTGGGATTCGCGCGCGCCCGCCGTTTGACGCACGGCGCTTCGATTTGAAGGGCGGATTTGGCCGCCGCTTCCCCCGCGGCCTTCGGCCAACCGAAACTTTCTGCCAGACGCGATCCTTAAGTCAAACCCGTTCCTTGGGACTTTTAATGCAATTTTCCGAACTCGGCCTCAGCGAAAAAGTGCTGCGCGCCGTCGAAGCCTCCGGCTACACGACCCCGACGCCTATCCAGGCGCAGGCCATTCCTTTCGCCCTCACCGGCCGCGACATTCTGGGCATCGCCCAGACCGGCACCGGCAAGACCGCCGCCTTCGTGCTGCCGATGCTCTGCCAACTCGAGCAGGGCCGAGCCCGCGCCCGCGTGCCGCGCACCCTGATCCTGGAGCCGACGCGCGAACTCGCGGCGCAGGTCGAGGAAGCCTTCATCAAATACGGCTCGCAGCACAAGCTCAACGTGGCTCTGCTGATCGGCGGCGTCTCCTTCGGCGACCAGGAGCAGAAGATCATGCGCGGCGCCGACGTGCTGATCGCCACGCCTGGCCGCCTGCTCGACTTCTTCGAGCGTGGCAAGCTGCTGCTCAGCGGCATCGAGATCCTCGTCATCGACGAGGCCGACCGCATGCTCGACATGGGTTTCATCCCGGACATCGAGAAGATCTGCAAAATGGTGCCTTTCACGCGCCAGACGCTGTTCTTCTCGGCCACCATGCCGCCAGAAATCACCAGGCTGACCGAGCAGTTCCTGCACAATCCAGCCCGCGTCGAAGTGGCGCGCGCCGCCACCACGGCCGAAGGCATCACCCAGGCGCTGGTCGCCTCGCATGGCGGCGGCGACAAGCGCGAGACGCTGCGGCGGTTGCTGCGCGAAGCCGAAGCGGAAGGTCTGAAGAACGCCATCGTCTTCTGCAACCGCAAGCGCGACGTGGCTATTGTCCATAAAAGCCTCGAAAAGCACGGCTTTCCGGTCGGCTGCCTGCATGGCGACATGGACCAGTCGGCCCGCATGGCTTCGCTCGACGCCTTCAAGAACGGCGCGGTGGAGATTCTGGTGTGTTCCGACGTCGCAGCGCGCGGTCTCGACATTCCCGACGTCAGCCATGTCTTCAATTTCGACGTGCCGACCCATTCGGAAGATTACGTCCATCGCATCGGCCGCACCGGCCGCGCCGGGCGGTTGGGCGCCGCCTTCACCCTTGTCACCAGCGACGACGGCAAATATGTCGCGCAGATCGTCGATTTGATCAAAAGACCGATCGAATGGCGCGGCCCGAAGCTCGATGAACTCGAAGAGCCCCAGTATACGGAGCGCGATCGCGAGCGCGCCTCGCGTCATGGCGAACGCTCAGGAGACCGCTCAGGCTCGCGCCGCGGCGGACGCGGCGCGCCCTCGGGACGCGGCGGACCTCGGCCTGAGCGCGGCGAGCGTTCGGCAAGACCTGAACGTACGGCAAGTCCTGAGCATTCAGAAAGGCCGGAGCGTTCAGGAAAGCCGGAGCGTTCCGAGCCTGTTGAGCGACATGCGCGTTCCGAGCGTCCTTCGCGCAGCCATCCGGTCGAGGCGGAGGCGCGGACGCCGCGCAAGGAGCAATCCCGCGACGGCGCCAAGGATTTTTCCCGCGACGCCCACAAGCCGCGGCGCAGCCATCCGGTCGATAACGATCCGCCGGTGATCGGCCTCGGCGACCACGTGCCGTCCTTCCTGCTCCGCCCAGTGCGGATCAAGGGCGCCAAGCCGGCCGAATAGCCCTCAATGACGCAGTCGGCCTGAAGCACGCCGCTTAGGCGAGAGACTCCAGCAAATTCAGCGACAGGCCGGTGCAATCGGGCAATTGCACCGTGGCGGCGGAAAGATCGTCGTCGCCGCAGAACACACTGCGCACGCCGATCACCCGCAAGCCCGCGGCGAGGGCCGACAGCACGCCGTTGCGCGAATCCTCGACCGCGACGCATTGCTCCGGCCCGCGCATCCATTTTTCCATGGCCAGTCGATAGACGTCGGGCGCGGGCTTCTTTCGCGCCACCATGTCGCCTGCCGCGACGACCGGGAATATTCTCCGCCAGTCCGCGCCAAGCGCGACGCCGAGCAGCGCCTCGACATTCGGCGCGCTGGTCGTGGTGGCGATCCCGAGGCCGATCCCGCGCGCGAACGCCCGGTCCAGGAAGTCCGCGACGCCGGGCCGCAGCGCGACATCGCCCGCCAGCACCATCTCCGTGTAGATTTCAGTCTTGCGCCGGTGCAGGTCGGAGACGATCGCCGTCGCATAATCGGCCTGCAGACCCGGATGGCGCGCCGCATAGTGCAGGATGCGCTCCTTGCCGCCGGTGATTTTCAGCAGGTCGCGGTACAGCGGGACATCCCAGACCCAGGCCAGGCCATAATCGCCAAAGGACTTGTTGAAGGCGCGGCGATGATATTCCTCCGTTTCCGCCAAGGTGCCGTCGACGTCGAAAATCACTGTTGCAACCACGAACTTCTCTCCCTCTCGCGTTTTTCCAGAGCATGCGCGCGACAGGGCTAAAAATAAATTTAAAACTTCAGAAGTGAATTTTAGAAACGCTAAAACGTCTCACTGCGGCAGCACGCCAAAAATCTTGCGAAGGAAGCCGGGGGCGATGGCGGATAGTGGGTTGACCGCCAGCACCGGCGCCGACGTCTTGCCGGTGACGCGGTAATTGAGGCCGATCAGCCCCTCCTTGTTGCCGCCGCCGAGAACGAGGCCGAGCACAGGCAATTGGCCGAACAGGTTGTTGACGCCATAGGCCGGGACGAAAACGCCGTTGAGGTCGAGCGCGTCGCGGTCGAAATCGACCCAGCCTTCCAGGGTCGACCCTATATCCGGGCTGTTGATGACGCCGTCGCGGATGGTCAGCCGGCTGTTTTTCTTGTCGAGCACGGCGTGCAGGCGGGAAAAGGCGACGACATTGGGATCGAGCTTTATCTTGGCGGCGAATTGCTCGTTATTCGGCGCCGTGGCGAAGCTGCGCATGGCGGGTTCGCCACGCAAGGTGAAATTCTCTATGTCGAGCGGTCCCGACATGCCGCCGTCGGAGAGCCGCAGGGCGCAGGTCAGCTTGCCGCCCTCCATGTGGCTGTATAGGTCGAGAAAGCCGAGAAGCGCGCCGCCGTCGGAGGTGGTCACGCGCAGCAGCGGCGCGCCGTCGTCGGGATGGCTCAGCGCGCCTTTAACGGCGTCCGCCCCCTCCTTGCCGGAAAAGTCGAGCGCCTGCAGCCGCCCGGCCTTTCTGACGAGATGAAGCTGGGCGTCGGAAATGATCTGCCGGTTGGAGCCCGACATCAGGGTTGCGCCGAGATCGAGGTCGAAATCAGCGGGCGCGCCGTGGCCCGCCTCGTTCGATTGGGCGAGGCTCTTCAGGAAGGGACGCGCGTCGATCGCCGCGCCGCGCGCGACGATCTTCAGTCTGTCGCCGCTTTTCGTCGCATCGACCGCAAGGCTGTCGCCAGGCGAAAACTTGACGACCGGGAACTTGGCGGACGCAAGGGCGCCGTCCGGAGCGAATTGCATGGCGCCCTTGGCGGCGGGCCCTGAGCCGTCGAAGACGATCTGGTCGAGGCTGGCCGCGCCGCGCTCGTCCTCGCGGTAGAGGAATGTCGCCTTGGCCGCGCGTCCCGCCGGCTTGTAGAGCCCTGGCGCGGGGTAGTTCAAGCTGGTTTTGGTCAGGTCCAGCTCGACCTGCGCCTTGGGACGCGCCGCCCCGACTTCGCCGGTGATCTTCACGCCCATCGGCCCGCCGACCGAGGCGCCGAACTGCAGGCCCGCCTTGGCGCGCGCCGCCTCGTCCATGGTGAGGCTGACGACGCCCTGCCCCGGTTCGGCGCCGGTGCGCGTCAGCTCGAGCGTCGCCGGCGCGCCAAAGATCTTTCCCGTCCCCGCGACATGAGTTCACGCCCGCCGCAACGCGGACGTCGAGCGTCGCCTGTTCGAGCTTTCCTTTGCCGACCAGATGTTCGGCGGAAAAATTCTCGACCTTGGCGTCGACGTCGAGGCTGGCGGCTTTCGGATCGTAGACCGAGGCGAGCTTGGTATGAAAGGTGAAGGCTCCGTCGAACTGGCCTTTGGTGGTCTTCGGGTCGAGCGGCAGGCTGGCAACCTTGGCGAAGCCCGGCTTGGCCAGAAGCTCGCCGAGCGCGTCGAGGGAGCCCTTGCCTCTCGCGGAAATGGTGAAGTCGAGCGGCTTGGTCGCGAGGTCGGGCATGGAAAGAACGCCGTCGCTGAGATCGATCCGCTTTCCCGGCGCCGCCTCCATCGCGCCGACGCTGGCGCTGATCCGCGTTTCGCGCCCGCTCGAATGGCCGACCGCGTCGAGCCCCATGACCGGCGGCGCGCCGTCGAGAAAGGTGAGGGACGCGTCCTTGATGGTGTAGTCCGCCGCGATCCGGTCATCCATCGGCGCGTGCTGGGCGCGCATCATGCGCAGGTCGACCTCGTCGAGATCCACCGCCAGGCGAAAGCTCTCCAGCGTCCCGCCGAGAAGATGATCGCCCAGCCAGCCGCGCGCCGGCGCGGCGGCGGCGTTGGGCCAGAGCGCCAGCACGGCGGCGGCCGTCGTCTTGCCGGCCGCGACGCCCAGGCGAAGATGCGGGCCGTTGACCCAGTCGACCGTGCCCTGCGCGGCTGCGGCGAGTTCCGGCCCGACCATTTCGATCCGGTTGATGGTCAGGATCCTGTTAGCCGGATCAAGACCCATGTCGCCATGGAAGGAGGTGACGGAAACCGATTTTCGCCGGCCCGGTCCGGCCCGATCACGCCGGCCTCCGTCTGCTTGAACGTAATTCCCCACGGCGCGTCGTCACGCGGCGGCGGCGTGATTGCGCCATTGACGAAGAAGCGGGTGGCGCCGGAAAAGATCTGCGCCTCGTCCACCAGGGCGCGATGATTGGCCGCGTCCCAATGCGCCGCCGCGAAAACCTCGTCGATGAAGACCGGCGGGAAGTCCGGATCGTCGAAGCGCCAGAAGCCGGCGCCGAGATCGAGCCGCGCATTGCCTTCGATGACATGGCCGTCGCCCTCGAAGGATGCGGCGGCCTTGACCGAAACGGGAATGTCGGAATCGACCGGCAGCGAAGTCTTGCCAGCCATGAGCGCGATTTCGTCGATGGAAAAGCCGGTAGCGTCGATCGACAGATCGTGCGCCTCGCCGCGCGCGCCATGCGCCGCGCCCTGCACGCGCCAGCGCCCGCTCGGGCCGCGCGCCGACATCGTGACATTGACGACGCCTCTGTTCGCGACGCGGGCGCGATCGAGCGAAAATTCGAAATCGTCGAAGCCGCGCTTCTGGCCCGCCGCCTGGTCGTCGATGATCAGCCGGCCGCGCCGCACGCCAAAATGGTCGAGCGCGGCGATCGGACTATCCCCCCCGGCGGCGATGTCGAAGACCGAATTGATCGCCATGGCCGCCTGGCGAATGACCTTCGCGCGCGTCGTCGACGGGCGGCTCGTCGGCGGGGCGACCGAAATTTGCGGCGCGTCGGCGCTTTCAGGCGCCGGCGATGGGGCCGGCGCGGAAGCCTCCGGCAGCCGGGCGCCGACGGCGCGAAGGTCGAGGGAGCCGTCGGGCAGGACGCGCAATTCGACGTCGAGCTCCTCGAGCTCCACGCGCGACGGCTTGATCTGGCCAGCCAGGAGCGACAGCGGATCGAAGATCAGGTCGGCCTTCGGCGCGGTGAGCAGCCGGCGCCCATCGGCGTGGCTGACGTTGAAATCGCTCACCGCGACGGCCAGGCCGTGATCCTGGCGTTCGATCGCCAGATGGCCGATGTCGAGCTTGTAGGCGGGGCCGAGCCTTTGCTGCAGCGCCCCGACCAGCGCGGGCCTGAAGGCGTCGAGATCGAGCCGCCCTACGGCCAGGACGATGATCAAGGCGCCGAAGCCGCAGATCAGCGCCAGCATCGCCAGCGAGAGGCCGGCGCCCGCCGCGTGATGCGCCCGCCAACGCCGGCGTTTCAGCGGCGGCGGCGCGATCTGGGGCTCTGTCTCCGGCGTTTCGACCAAGGGCTTCGGCTTTCTTCGCCTATAACCCCGCGACCGCACGGGATCGAAAGGCTCCGGCTATCATTCGTGACGCGCTTTCCCCGCGAACCGCTTTCCGCTTCGCCTGAAAACGCGGATGGCGCTTTGCGCCGCCCGGCGAATCGGGGTTTTAGTGTAAGCTGCCCCTGGGTTCTGGCCCAAGAAATCGCTGGACGCAATCGCGGGGCGCGCGATCGCATGACGCAATCGAGGGAGCAATCCAGGAACGCCGCCGGAGAGAACCCGGCGGCGACCGATTGCCCGGGATTTGAGACGAAAGGAAGGCCGATGGCGGATCTTTTGCAGGCGGGCGACAAGGCCCCCGATTTCAAGCTGCCGCGCGACGGTGGAGCATTGTTGTCGCTCGCTGATTTCAAAGGCAAAAAACTCGTCCTTTATTTCTATCCCAAGGACGACACCTCCGGCTGCACCGCCGAAGCGATCGACTTCAACCGGCTTTCGGCGGATTTCGCCAAGGCGGAGGCGGTGGTCGTCGGCGCCTCGCCCGATCCAGTCAAGAGACACGACAAGTTCCGGCAGAAATACGAGCTTTCCTTCCCGCTCCTCGCCGACGAGGCGAAACACACGCTCGAAAGCTATGGCGTATGGGTCGAAAAAAGCATGTATGGCCGCAAATACATGGGAGTCGAGCGCTCGACCTTTCTCATTGGCGCCGACGGGAGGATCGCCCGCGTCTGGCGCAAGGTGAAAGTGCCTGGCCATGCCGAGGAAGTGCTCGCGGCGGCGAAGGCCCTAGGGTAAAAATCAGCGGCATTGGCGAATCGTTAACCACGCCAGCTTAAATTTCCATCCTAATTCAACGCTCCTGGAAAGCGGGACCGGTTTGGGACGGAAAAACATGCGCGCCCAGAATGTCACGGCGACGGCCGGCCGGTCGAAAATCGTCATAAAACTCGCCCATGGCGGCGCAAGCCGCGAATTGGCGTTGGCGCCGGGGCTGGCCTATGCCCTGTTCGCATTCGCGCCTCTCCTCGTCCTCTGCGGCCTGGCCATCGGCGGCTACTCCATGTTTCGCGACGACATGCTGGCCTCGCTGATGCGAAGGCAGGCGCGGATGCAATTCGCCTATGAAGACCGGATCGCCGCCTTGCGCTCGCAGATCGACACGATCGCCTCGCGCCAGATGCTCGACCAGGACAGTTTTGAAGGCAAGGTGGCCGAACTGGCGGTGCGGCAGGCGCGGCTCGAATCGCGCTCGGCCCTTGTCGCCGCCCTCGCCGCCAAGGTGGATCCGTCGGACGCGGCGGGCGCAAGCGCGCCTGTCGCCGCCGCGACTGCATCCGGCTGGTCCGCTCCGACGCGCGCCGGATCGGCTGCGGCGAAGCCGCCGGTCGCCGCGAAGCCGGGCGACAAGCCGACCCCCGAAGGCTTCGACCTGCGCCGCACCCAGCCGCTCGACGGCCAGCGCGACGACGTTTCCGACAATTCCGATCCGTCCGACCCCACTTCGCCGGCCGAACGCCTCAAAAACCTGGCGGCGAATTTCGATCGCCTCGAACGGCGCCAGATCGCCGCGCTCGACGGCTTGCGCGCCCCCGCCGCAGCCAAAGCCGAGCGCCTCCGCGAAGCCTTCGCCGACGCCGGCTTGCCGGTTGAGCGCATGATTCGGCACGCCGAAGCTGTGCATCCCGCGGATTCCGGCGAATCCGCCGCTCCAATAGGCGGCCCGTTCGAGCCGGTCACAGCTACGGGCGCCGGCGCCTTCGACCGCGCCTTCGCCGGCCTCAACAAGAGCGTCGCCATGATGAACGGATTGCGCGACGCCCTGCCCTTCGCGCCGCTGCGCCAGCCCCTGCCCGGTCCGATCGAGATGACTTCGCCCTTCGGCTATCGCGTCGATCCCTTCTTCGGCCGCCCCGCGCTGCATACCGGGATGGACATGCGCGGCGCGTATGGCGAGCCGATCCGCGCCACCGCCGCCGGCCGCGTCACAATCGCCGCCTTGACCGGCGGCTACGGCAATATGGTGGAGATCGACCACGGCGCCGGATTGTCGAACTCGATATGGCCATATGTCGGAGATCGACGTCACGCAGGGACAATGGGTCAAGGCGGGCGAGACCATCGGCCGGATCGGCTCGACCGGGCGCTCGACCGGCCCGCACCTGCATTACGAAGTGCGGGTGGACGGCGCCCCCGTCGATCCCGCCCGCTATCTCAAGGCGGGACACCTGCTGAACGCGGCGCTTTGAAGGGGCCTGCTTCCGGAAGGCGCTACCTCTTGCCCTGGCGCATAAGATCCTGCAGCCAGTCGGTGTTCATCGAACCTGGAGTCAGCCACATTTTCAGCAATGCTTCCGGTGAATAGCGGTCGAGCGATTCCATCATCCGCTTTTCAAGTTCTTCCATCGCGCGTTTCTGCATCGGCTCAAAATCCGGAAGTCCCATGAAGGCGCGAGCCTCGGCGGGCGTGCAGTCTATGTTGATCGTGACTTTCATCGTTTGATCCCCGCGCCGCCCATCCATTGCCGAAGGTCCTTTCAAATCATAATGCTGCAACGCAAAGAAGTCATCAAATTCTATCGCGATGGTCAATAATTCCTTTTTTAGCCCTCCAGCAGGGCCGGATCGAAGCTTTCGACGTCGCCGGCGCCCTCGGTGATGGCGAAATGGAGCGCCTCTGCCTGCGGCAGGACCTGCGAGGCATAAAAATTGGCATAGGCCAGTTTTCCGCGGAAAAAAGCGGCGTCGCCCTCGCCTGCGCCGAGCATGCGCGCCGCCGCCGCCGCCTGTTTCAGCAGGAGCCAGCCGCCGGCGACAAGACCCGCCAGATGCAGCATGGAGACGGCGGAAGCCGCCGTCCGCGCCGAAGCGTTGCGGTGGGTCTGCACGATCCAGTCGACGCACTCGCCAAGGCGCGCCAAAGGCTGAAGCATCGCCCGCGCCAGCCTTGCCGTTTCCGGCGTCGCGCCGCACTGCGACAGCGTCGCCTCGATTTCGCCGATCAGGTCGCGCGCCGCCGCGCCGCCGTCGCGGACGATCTTCCGGCCGATCAGGTCATTGGCCTGGATCGCCGTCGTGCCCTCGTAGATCGGCGTGATGCGGGCGTCGCGAAAATGCTGCGCCGCGCCGGTCTCCTCGATGAATCCCATGCCGCCATGGACTTGCACGCCGGTTGAGGCGACCCAGACGGCGTTTTCGGTGCAAAAACCCTTGACCACGGGTATGAGCAAATCGACCCGCGCCTGCGCCCGCTTCGCCTCGCCGGCGTCGGGCGAGCGCTGGGCGACATCCATCTGCGCGGCGGCGTAATAGGCGAGCGCCCGCATCGCCTCGATGCGCGCCTTCATGTCGAGCAGCATGCGCTTCACGTCTGGATGGTAGGCGATCGGCGCCCCCTCGGGCGCGCCGATCGGCCGGCCCTGGACGCGCTGTCCGGCATAGTCGCGCGCCTGCTGATAGGCGCGTTCAGCGATGGCGACGCCTTCGAGCCCGACATTGAGCCGGGCGTGGTTCATCATGGTGAACATGTATTCGAGGCCGCGATGCGGCTCGCCGACGAGGTAGCCCGTCGCCCCGCCCTTGTCGCCGAAGGACATGACCGCCGTCGGGCTGCCGTGGATGCCGAGCTTGTGTTCGATCGACGCGCAGACGAGATCATTTCGCGCCCCGAGCGATCCATCGGGATTGACGAGATATTTCGGCACAATGAACAGTGAGATGCCTTTTACCCCGGCAGGCGCGTCGGGCAGGCGCGCGAGGACGAGATGGACGATGTTTTCCGAAACGTCGTTCTCGCCCCAGGTGATGAAGATTTTCGTGCCGGTGAGGCGAAAGGCGTCGCCTTCGGGAATGGCGCGCGTGCGCACGGCGGCGAGATCGGAGCCGGCCTGCGGTTCGGTCAGGTTCATCGTGCCGGTCCAGGTCCCGGCGACCATTTTCGGGATATAGAGCGCCTTCTGCTCAGGCGAGCCGTGGTGGTCGATGGCGGCGATGGCGCCGATCGACAGCATCTGGCACAGCGAGAAGGCGAGGTTCGCCGCCGTCCACATTTCCAGCACCGGCGTCGAGACGAGGCTCGGCAGGCCCTGGCCGCCGTATTCGAGCGCCGCCGGCATGGCGTGCCAGCCCTGTTCGCAAAAGGCGTGAAAAGCCTGTTTCACGCCGTCCGGCGTCGTCACCACGCCCTCCTTGCAGAGGCAGCCCTGCCGGTCGCCCGGCTGGTTGAGCGGCGCCAGAACGTCGGCGGCGAATTTGCCCGCCTCCTCGAAAATGGCCTCGACCAGATCGTCTGAAACCTCCTCGCCGCCGGGCAGCGAGGCGATGTGGTCGAGATCGCCGACAGCGCGCATGGTGAAGAGCATGTCGCGGATCGGCGCGTTATAGGCGGTCATGACGGACTCCGGTCATTTTGGATGAAAAGCACGAAAAACTCAGCCGATCGCATCGGCGGACCTGGCTTTTTCGCGCAGGATGAACTTCTGTATCTTGCCCGTGGACGTTTTCGGCAGCGCGCCGAAGATGAATTTCTTTGGAACCTTGAACCGCGCCATATGCGCGCGGCAATGTTCGAGCAAGTCCTCCTGGCTGGGACCGGCCCCCTCGCGCAGTTCGACGAAGGCGCAGGGGACCTCGCCCCATTTCTCGTCCGGCGCCGCCACGACGGCGGCCGCGAGCACGTCCTTGTGGCGATAAAGCACGTCCTCGACCTCGAGCGAGGAAATATTCTCGCCGCCGGAAATAATGATGTCCTTCGAGCGGTCCTTGATCTTGATATAGCCGTCCGGCTCGATCACCGCGAGATCGCCGGTGCGGAACCAGCCGCCGGCGAAGCTTTCCTGCGTCGCCCGCTCGTTCTTGAGATAGCCCTTCATCACGATATTGCCGCGAAAAACGATTTCGCCCATGGTCGCGCCGTCGTGCGCCACGGGCTGGAAATCGACGAGGTCGACGACGTCGATCGCCTCCTGCATCATGGCGCGCACGCCCTGGCGGCCGTTGAGTTCGGCGCGCCTTTCGAGCGGCAGCGAATCCCATTCGGCCTGCTTGGCGCAGACCGAGGCCGGGCCATAGGTCTCGGTCAGGCCATAGACATGGGTGATCGAAACGCCGAGCTTCTCCATGCCCTCAATGATGGCGGCGGGCGGCGCCGCGCCGGCGATCAGCCCCGCGACGGGATGGTCGATCTTCACCCGGTCGGCGGGATCGGCGTTGATCAGCATGCCATGCACGATCGGCGCGCCGCAGAAATGGCTGACCTTGTGCTCGGCGATCAGGGCGAAGATCGCCTTGGGATCGATGCGCCGCAGGCAGACGTTGACGCCGGCGTTGGCCGCCATGGTCCAGGGAAAGCACCAGCCGTTGCAATGGAACATCGGCAGCGTCCACAGATAGACCGAATGCGGCGCCATGCCCCAGGTGACGATGTTTGAGACGGCGTTCAGATAGGCGCCGCGATGGTGATAGACGACGCCCTTGGGGTTGCCGGTGGTGCCGGAGGTGTAATTGAGGGCGATGGCGTCCCATTCGTCCTCCGGCGGAACCGGCGAAAAAGCCGGATCGCCCTCGGCGAGCAGGTTCTCGTAGTCGATCTCGCCCAGATTGGCGCCGCCTTGGAACAAGGGATCGTCGACGTCGACGACCAGCGGCCTTGGCCCCTGCATCAGTTTCAGCGCCTTGTCGACGACGCGGGAAAATTCGCGGTCGGTGAGGAGAACTTTCGCCTCGCCATGATCGAGCATGAAGGCGATGGCTTCGGCGTCGAGCCTGGTGTTGAGCGTATTGAGCACGGCGCCCGCCATAGGCACGCCGAAATGCGCCTCGAACATCGCGGGAATGTTGGGCAGCATGGCCGCCACCGTGTCGCCCTTGCCGACGCCGCGCCGGCGCAGCGCCGAGGCCAGGCGGCGGCAGCGTTCGCCGGTCTGCGCCCAGGCGAAGCGCGTTTCGCCGTAGATGATCGAGGTTTTCTGCGGAAACACCTCCGCGGCGCGGGCAATGAAGCTCAGGGGCGTCAGGGCGGCGAAATTGGCGCGGTTCCGGTCGAGACCGGTCTCGTAAGGATTGCCCATCTTCGTTTCCTCCTGCGCCCGCGCTTCTTGTGTCGCAAGCGGGTTTGCCCTGGAGCTTAGCCTATCTTGCGCGCGCACTCATCCTAGCCGGAAGGCAAAGACCGTAAATCGGTGACCGGACCGGAATGTTAACTCTAACGCGAAAATGCGCCGGCGAAGAGCGGTTGTGACAATTTGATCGATGCAACTCAAGCGTGTGTTAACGCGTCGGGCGGCACCTTTCCAGGCAGCGAAATCCAGCGCAGCGAAGCGAGAAAGCCGTGCAAACGCAACCAGACGCCGGGCGCGAAACCGGGAAAGCCGCGAAAATACATGGCCGGAGCCCGCGACGGACCGACGGAGGCCGCCGCGCGCCTGTACTGCTCGGCGTGGTCCTGGCGGGGCTGTTCCTGTCCGTGGCGGCTTTCCATATCGGCCGGCAGGCGGAAACAACGCGCATCCAGGCGTCCTTCGAACGCACCGCGGGCGAGCGGGTCGCCGCTGTGGAGGCGCGATTGCTGGCCACCGTCGGCTCCCTTCATTCGCTGGCGTCGTTCTTCGAGACGATTGGCGATGTCGCGCCGGAGAAATTCTCCAGTTTCGTCACGCCGCTCCTGTCCGCCACCCCCGGCGTGCAGGCGTTTGAATGGGTTCCTCTGGTGACGGCGGACGAACGCGCCCATGTCGAGGCGCTTGGCGCGAGCAGCCTGCCGGGCTTCCTGGTCACCGAACGCGCGCCGGACGGCAGGATGCGGCCGGCGGGTTCGCGCGACCGCTATTTTCCGGTGCTCTATGCCGCGCCCCTGCACGGCAATGAAAAGGCCGTCGGCTTCGACCTCTATTCCAACGAGGCGCGCCGCGCCGCGATCAATTCCGCGATCGACACGCGCATGCCGCAGGCGACCGCCCGCATCACCTTGGTCCAGGAAACCGGCGATCAATACGGCTTTCTCGTTTTCTATCCGGTATTCAGCCCTGCCGGGTTCGGCGGCGACACCCTGCGGGGTGTGGTGCTGGGCGTGTTCCGCATCGGCGACGTGATCGGCGAGCGAGGGCGAGACGCGCGCGAGGACGGTGACATGACCCTTTCGATCTGGGATCTCGCGGCCGACGCCAAGGGCTCCCTGCTCTATCCCAAGAGCCTCGAATTCCGGAAGCCTGGCGCCAAGACACAGCGCCGCCTCGACGATCTTCACCTCGCGCAACCTCAATGTCGGCGGCCGCCCCTGGAAAGTGGTGGCGACCGCCACCCCGGCCTATGTCGCCAACGAGCGCGGCTTCCTGCCCTGGGCCATGCTCGCCGCGGCTCTGTGCCTGACCGCCAATATCGTGTGGCTGATCGAACGCCGCTTTGCTGTCGAGGAGCAAGTCGTCGCCCGCACGGCGGAGATGCGGCAGGCGCGCGACGAAGCCCGCGAGGCCAACCGCGCCAAATCGGATTTCCTGGCGACGATGAGCCATGAAATCCGCACGCCGCTCAACGGCGTCATCGCCATGGCCGACCATCTGCTGGAGAAGTCTCTTCCCGACGAGCAGCGCGAGCCGCTGGAGATCATCGCGAAATCGAGCGAGCACCTGCTGCGGGTGATCAACGACGTTCTCGACTTTTCCAAGCTCGAGGCGCGCAAGCTCGAATTCGAGAACCGCCCCTTCGATATCGCCGCCCTCATCGGCCATGTCGTGGAAATGTTTGCGGTGCAGGCCGAGGACAAGGGGCTGAAGCTCGATGTCCGGTTGAGCCCGGACATGCCGTCCTTCGTCGCCGGCGACGCGGCGCGGCTGCGCCAGATCCTGCTCAATCTGGTCTCCAATGCGATCAAGTTCACGGCGCACGGCCACGTCTGCGTCGAGGCCTCCTGCCATGAGGAAAGCCTCGCCCTCGGCAAGGGCGCCCCGCAAATGCGGCTGGTGCTGGCGGTCCGGGATTCCGGCGTCGGCATGAGCGAGGAGGCGAAGTCCAAGCTTTTCACCCAGTTCTGGCAGGCCGACAGCTCCATTTCGCGGCGCTATGGCGGAACCGGCCTCGGCCTCGCCATCTCCCGCCGCATGGCCGAGCAGATGGGCGGCGACATCCAAGTCGCCAGCGCGCCGGGCGTCGGCAGCGCCTTCACCGTCTCCGTCCCGGTCGGCCGCGTCGCCGCCGAGGCGTCGCAACCGCCTGAACGCGGCGAGCCTGAAGTCGCGCCGACCAGCGACGATTTCCGCGGGCGGAAAATCCTGCTGGTCGAGGACAATCCGACCAACCGCCGCATCGCCCGCACGATCCTGGCGCGCACGGGGCCCGGATCGACACGGCGCAGGATGGAATCGAGGCCGTCGCCGCCGCCAAAGCCACTGCCTACGACCTGATCCTGATGGACATCCATATGCCGAACATGAACGGGCTCGAGGCGACGCGCGCCATCCGCGCCCTTCCCGCGCCTTTCGGCCGCGCGCCGATCGTCGCCCTGAGCGCCAGCGCCTTCCAGGACGACCAGGACCAGTGCCGCGCGGCCGGCATGAACGATTTCCTGGCCAAGCCCTATCGCGGCGGACCTTTGCGCGAGATCGCCGCCCGGGCCATGGGCCTTGCGCGCGGGAAAGCCGAGCCGGCCGAAGCCTCCGCCCGCGGCGGCGCCAAGGATCACGCCTTCTACAACGACCAGCCCGCCTTCGAATTCGAATGTTTCGCCGTGCTCGGACTGGAGATCGGCGAGGACGACGCCCGCCAGCTGCTCAACGATTTCATGGGCGACGCGCGCCACCGGCTCAACGACATGCGCGCCTGCTGCGCCCGCCAGGAAATGCTGGCGCTGAAGGAGGCGGCCCATGCGCTCAAGAGCTCGTCCGCCATGCTCGGCCTCGCGCGGCTTGCGGCGATTTCAAGGGAGCTGGAGCATGTCATCGCCCACCAGGATTTCGACCGGGTCGAGACGCTGAACCACGCCGCCAACACCGCCTTCCACGACGCCAGGCCCTTTATCGACGAAGTGCTTCAGGCGGCCTGAGATATTTTGGAGTTCATCAAGACCATGCGCAAGAAAATGCCTGTCGACCATTCGGACGTGCTGCTCGGCATGGCGCCGATCGTGACGAACCTGCTGGTGGTGGACGACGATCCGATCCAGCGGCGCGTCATCGCCAAGATCGGCCAGCAGGCCGGGCATAATGTCCGCACGGCGGCGACGATCGAAGAGGCGGAGGCGATTTTGCGCACGGAGCCGATCGATTGCGCCACGCTCGACCTCGGACTCGGCCAGCGCAACGGCGTCGATCTCCTGAAGATCATCGGCCAGATGGGCAAGCACATCATGGTGCTGATCATCAGCGGCTCTACCGACCATGTGCTGGACGCCACGCGGATCTTCGCCGAAAAGACCGGGCTCGGGCTTTACGGCGTCTTCCACAAGCCTATCGATTTCGCCGCCCTTCGCCAGTCGCTGGCCCACGCGCGCGAAACCATCTGGATCGACAGGACTGGCGCGAAGATCGCGAGCTAACGCAAATGCGCGGGCTTCGCGCATCCTCGTGAGTTCATCAAACAGGTTCTATGAGATTGCGATGATCTCAAGCTTTTGACCGGATGCGCCGGCTTCATCGCCGACAGCTTTGCTCATCAGAAGCCTCGCCACCGGGGATATGAAGGAAATCGAGCCGGACCTGGGGTTTGCTTCGTCCTCGCCCACGATGCGATATTTCTGTATGCGCCCATCCGCGCGTCTGAACGTCACAGTGCTCCCAAAGGCGACTGTTTCGGATGACATGGGATCGGTGATGACCTGGGCGGTTCGAACTCTCGCCCCAAAGTACCGGACATCGCGCAAGGGAATTGCTGCTTGCCGACGTCGTTCATTCACGTCCTCGATCTTCTGCGCCGCCTCGTACGCCTCGCGAGCCTGTTCGAGTTGAAATTCAAGCGCCTTCAATCCCGTTTCCGTAACAAGGTTCGGATGAGGTGAAACCGGACGGTCGGGCAGCAACGTTTCCGACGCTGTCTCCGCACTGTCTTCCTTGGTGAATGCGACGCTCAACTTAGGCTCCTTCCAAGCCGGACGGGCTGAAATCGCTTCATCGGCGACCCGTCGAAATAAAGAAATCCGATTTTGTTCATGCAGGCAATATATGGATTGCCGCCGCGGTTTGCGATCGTCAACGTGCAGGATGGGGAAGAGCGTTTGCCATCCGTTCCGCCGCACACGCCGATCGACGGGGAACCGGCGGATCGGCGATCTTCATAAACGCCCTCGGCACGGTCGGGTCGGCGCCAGGAGCGGCAATTCGCTGTTGGTCAGTCTGAATTCCGGAATCGACCCGAAACAGCTCTTGCACTGCGAAAGGGCCGCCGCAGTCGCGCCCGCGGCGGCCCTTTCGCAGGAATAAGTTCATCGCTGGCCATCTCGGACTCCGAGAGCCGGCACGCGCTACTCGCCCGTCGCCCCGAGATTGCAATCATGGGTTGTTAAGGCGGCGACCGTTAAGCTTACCGCAACGCCGGAAGGCCGGGTGATTTCAATTGCGGGGACTTGCGATGATCAGGTGGAGCTCGGCTGGAGAGCAAATCCTAGCCTTCCTCGAGCAAGCGGGCAGCGCATCGAAAGCCGGAAAAAAGACGCCCCGCGCATCGACGGCGCGGATTGACTGCCCCGGCTTGCTCAAGCTGGTCATGCCGTCGGTCATCATCATCATGAGCCAGGTTGTGCTGGCCGGCGTGAGCCTGCGCGCGGTGTCGCTGCTGCGCGCCTATGTCGGCGGCGAGAGCCTTTGGTCCAAGGAAGAGAAGAACGCGATCTATCTGCTGCATGATTATACGGAGGGCCGGACCAGCAAGGCGCTCGCGGAGTTTCGCCGTGCTCTGAGCGCGCCTTTGGGAGACATGGAGGCGCGGCGCGCTCTCGAGAAAACGCCACCCGATTACGAGGAAGCCGCACATGGTTTCGCGATCGCCGGCATTCACCCAGACGACATACCCGGCGTGATTCGGCTGTTCGTCTATTTTCGCCGGCTGCCTTTCATGGCCGCGGCCGTTGCGACCTGGAGAGAATCCGACGCGCCTCTGATGGAGCTCTCCGCGCTCGGCGACAGCATTCACCAGCAAGTCGGGCGCAACGTCTCGCCGGATCAACTCGCCGCGGCGCAGGCGCGGGTCAATCAGCTCGACCGGCGCCTCTCGGCCCTGGCGCTCCGGTTCTCGGACGAACTCGGAGCAGGTTCGCGTTTGATGACGACGCGCCTGACACTGGTGAACGTGGCGGCCGCCATCGCGCTGACCCTGCTGATCCTCTTGCGTACGCGCAAACTGGTGCGCCAACGACGAGGTTTTGAGAAAGCCTTGCGTGACGAGAAGGAACAGGCGCAAGTCACGCTTCGGTCGATCGGCGACGCGGTGGTCCGGATCGACGCCGCGGGACGGGTCGTTTATTTCAACTCGGCGGCGGAACGTCTCGCGGGCGTGACGCAGGATCAGGCGCTAGGCCGCAAATTGACGTCCTTCATGTCAATTCTCTGCGTGGCGACCGGGCGCGAACGGCTAGAACTGATCGGTCAGGCCCTGGCGGCCAACGAAAAAATATCCACCGACGGCAGTGAGTTTCTGCTGCTTACCGCCACCGAGACGACGCCTATTTCACTTTTCGCCACGCCGGTGCAAACGACTGGCGAGCCCGCCGGCGCCGTTCTCGTGCTGCGGGACAAGACCAGCGAACAGGAATTGATCACCCGCCTGTCTTGGCAGGCAAGCCACGATGACCTGACCGGCCTCAGCAACCGACGCGCGTTCGGAAAGTGGCTCCACGACAGCCTCGATGCGCTGAAAAGCAGTCGGAGCGAGAACACTCTGATGCTGCTCGACCTCGATCAGTTCAAGCTGATCAACGACACGGGCGGTCATGCGGCTGGCGACCATCTGCTGCGGGAAGTCGCGGCGCTCCTGAAAAGCGTTCTGCGGCCCGGCGATCTGGCCGCGCGTCTGGGAGGCGACGAATTCGCCGTCTTGCTCGAGAATTGCGACGCCGCGCGCGCCACTGCAATCGCGGAACAACTCAGGGACGCGATAGAGCAATCCACCTTCGTCTGGAGCGGACGGCCCTACAAGACCAGCGTCAGCATAGGGCTCGTCACGATGACGGCCTTGGACACGAGCGTCGAGGACATTCTCCGCGCCGCCGACGTCGCCTGTTATCTAGCCAAGGAAAAGGGGCGCAACCGCATCCAGATTCACCAATTCCAGGATGCCGAAATGTTGAAGCGCCTGGGAGAAATGGCCTGGATTCAAAGGATCCGCGACGCCCTCGAGGAAAATCGCTTCTGCCTCTATGGTCAACGCATCGCACCACTGGATTCCGATCCCGCCGGAGAACATTTCGAAATGCTCGTTCGGCTCCGCGACGAACAGGGAACTCTCGTGCCTCCGGGGAGCTTCATTCCCGCCGCCGAACGTTTCGGCCTCATGCCTCTTCTCGACCGCTGGGTGGTCAGCGCCGCATTTGAAATCCTGGCCGCTCTGGCCGCAAGTCCGGACGCGACCCAGGTCGCGACCTGCGCCATCAACTTGTCCGGATTGAGCATCGGCGATCCGAATTTCGTCGGCTTCGTCCTCGGCAGTTTTCGGACGCATGCCATTCGACCGTCAATGATCTGCTTCGAAATCACGGAAACGGCCGCGATAAACAATCTCGACGCCGCGACTCAATTCATTCAGACATTCAAGCGACTGGGCTGCCGTTTCGCGCTCGACGACTTTGGCGCCGGCATGAGTTCGTTTGGCTACCTCAAGCGCCTGCCGGTCGATTTTCTGAAGATCGACGGAAGTTTTGTCAAAGACATGCTGATCGATCCGATCGACCGCGCGATGGTCGAGATGATCGCCCGAATGGCGAAGACCACCGGCAAAAAAACCATTGCCGAATTCGTCGAAAGCGCCGAACTCTTGACCGAGTTGCGGTCGATCGGCGTCGATTATGCGCAAGGCTATGCGATCGGAGCGCCCATGCCACTGTGCGACTTGTTTGTTGGGACCGATACGAGCTGTCTATCCAAGACCTGTCAGAGCTTCGACGCCGGCGCGCGCGGGCAGGAGCGCGAACAACTTTCCTCGGCCACGGCAAACTGGCCCCGATTACGATCCGTCCGCGATGGCGCGCCGCTGGCAATCGTCGCGCGCGCCTCGAGCGACGCCATCTCCGAGCCCGACGCGCAAGAAAGAAATGCGAGACAACGATGACGGCTGACGGCCGGATTTTGCTGCTCAAGCCGCGTACCGCGTGACAATCGAAATCGCGACCAGCGACCACCGCGTGACGGAAATACGAAATATGTTGAAACCCTGTCAGGACGACGAGCTCGTTACGGAACCGACAGCCGACGAATATCCCAGGCGCGAATTTCCGCAACGGGGTTACAAAGAAACGTAGCCGTTTAAATCGGGAAGCTCCCCTTCGAGCCGATTCTCGTCGTTAGCAGGCGGGCGCCAAAACTCCTGACCAACGGCTCTTCCTACAGCCCCTGCGCCAGTTTCGCGGCGCGCAGGGTGTTGGACATCAGGAGCGCGATGGTCATCGGCCCGACGCCGCCGGGAACCGGCGTGATCGCCCCGGCGACGTCGAGCGCCTCTTCAAATGCGACGTCGCCGACGAGCCGCGTCTTCGGCTGGCCGGCGGCGTTCAAGCCTTCGGCGGGGACGCGGTTGATGCCGACGTCGATGACCAGCGCGCCCGGCTTGATCCAGCCGCCCCGAATCATTTCCGGCCGGCCGACCGCCGCCACCAGAATGTCTGCCCGCCGCGCCACGTCCGGCAGGTTCTTCGTGCGCGAATGGGCGACGGTGACGGTGGCGTTCTTGGCCAGCAGCAATTGCGCCATCGGCTTGCCGACGATGTTGGAGCGCCCGACGATCACCGCCTCGGCGCCGGAAAGATCGCGTCCCAGCACCTTCGCCGCCTCCTCGATCAGCAGCATGGCGCCGGCCGGCGTGCAGGGAACCAGCGCCCGATCGACGGCGCCCGTCGCCAGCAGGCCGACATTGACCGGATGGAATCCGTCGACATCCTTTTCCGGGGCGACGGTCAGCAGCACCTTGGCCGAATCGATCCCCGCGGGCAGCGGCAATTGCACGAGAATGCCGTGGATGGCGGGATCGGAGTTGAGGCGGCGCACCAGGCCGATCAGTTCGGCCTCGGAAGTCGTCGCGGGAAGGTCATGCTGGATGGAATGGAAGCCGCAAGAATGCGCCGCCCTGCCCTTCGACTTGACATAGACCTGGCTCGCCGGGTCCTCGCCGACCAGCACCACCGCCAGGCCGGGCTTGACGCCGAGCGCGGCGGCTTCAAGCGCGACTCGCTCCAGCACCGCGGCTGAGGCCGCCTTGCCGTCGATCAGCAGCGCCTTGCGTCCGGATGGTTTCATCATCGTCGAAGTCATGACCATTCCCCAGAAAATCCCGCCCGCTTGTGGCAGAGGTTCGCCGCGTTGTTAAGCCCCGATCGCATCGGCCCTTCGCAGATGCGGGAACAGCACGGCCCAGATCGCCACGATCGCCAATGTGCCGCAGCCGCCGAGCACGGCGGCGCCGACCGCGCCCAGAAAGGCGGCGGCGAAACCGGATTCGAACTCGCCCAACTGGTTCGAGGCGCCGATGAACAGGAAACTGACGGCGGAGACGCGTCCGCGCATCTCGTTGGGCGTCGCAAGCTGCACCAGGGTCTGGCGCACCACCATGCTCACCACGTCGAAAGCGCCGAGCGCCGCCAGCGCCGCCATCGACAAAGCATAGGAGGTGGACAGGGCGAAGACGATGGTGGCGACGCCGTAGCCTGCCACGCAGACGAACATTTTGACGCCGACCCGGCGCCTGAGCGGAAAGGCCGCGAGGAGCATTCCGACCAGAAGCGCCCCCGCCGCCGGCCCGGCGCGCAGGATGCCGAGCCCCATCGCGCCGACGCGCAGGATGTCGTGCGCGTAGATCGGCAGCAGCGCCGTGACGCCGCCGAGCAGCACGGCGAAAAGATCGAGCGAAATGGCGCCGAGCACCACCTTGTTCGACCAGATATAGCGCAGCCCGGCGGAGGCGCTTTTTTCCGCAGGCGCGGCATGCGATCCCGGCTCCGACCGGCGGATCGCCAGCACCAAAGGCGCGGCGGCGCCGCCCAGGACCGCGCAGACGGCGAAGACCTTTGCGCCGATGAAGGCGTAAAGAAGCCCGCCGAGCGCCGGCCCGGCGATGGTCGCCGCCTGGAAAACCGTGGTGGACATCGCCACTGCCCGCGAAAAGGCGGACTGATCCACGATTTCCGGCAGCAGGGAGGAATTGGCCGGCCCGGAAAAGGCGCGCGCTGAGCCGACGCAGAAGAGAGCGGGAAAAATCAGCCAGATCGGCGCGGAAAGGAACGCGACGGCGAAGATCGCCAGCGACGCTCCCGCTTGCCCCAGCCCCGCCAGGGCCGAGACCTTTCTTCGGTCGAAGACATCGGAGGCGTGGCCGCTCCAGCGCAGCAGGACGAGCAGCGGCAGGAATTGCGCAAGGCCAATCAGGCCGAGGTTCATAGCGCTGCCGGTCGCGGCATAGACGTGCCAGCCTATCGCGACATCGAGCATTTGCGCGGCGAAAGCTCCGAGCCCTCGCGTCAGAAGGAAAAGGACGAGATTTTTCCGCGTGACGTCGGCGCTGGATTTGGCGGTGGATTGGAGCATGGCGGCTTGTAGCAGCGCCGCGTCAAGCGCGCCAAGTGAATGTCGCCGCGCTGCGCGCGCTTTGGCCGGGATTCAGCAGGCGCAAGGACGGCTTTGCAAAAATGTCGCCGTCAAAACCTTCGGGGTCGCCATGGCCGGTCCAGGCCTCGAGGCACAGGAAGGGCGCGCCCGCCCGCGACCACAAGGCGATATGGGGGAAATTCTCCAGATCCATCCGCAGGCACGGTTTTTCGGCGCCTTGGGCGTCGCGGGCGAAAAACTCCAGCCCCGCGCTGCGCGCATCGAGAAAGCACAGCGCCTCCTCGAAAAGCTCCGGCGTCAGGGCCAGTTCGCGTCCCTCCAGCGGAATCGTCCGCATTTTCATCGAAAAAAGGCCGCCCCGCGCGATAATAGGAACTTCGGCGCGCTCGTCCTGGTCGAAGCGCAGGAAATGCGCGCCGGAAGCGCCCGGCAATGGCCAGCCGAAACCGGGATGCAGGCCGCAAGCATAAGGCAGGATTTTGACGTCTTCATTTGTGACATGAATAATGACGCTCAACGTTTTATTTTTTATAGAGTATTCTATGTCGAGTCTGAATTCGAACGGATAAAGCGCCCGCGTCGTCCGATTGGCGTCGAGGCGGAAGACCACGCGGTTCGGCTCGTTCCGCGCGACGACAAATTCCTGTTCGCGGGCAAAGCCATGCAGGCCGAGGGGGTAGCGTCGTCCGTCCACGACAATGCCGTCGCGCGTCCAGCCGACGACAGGAAACAGGATCGGCGCCGAATCGGCCCAGATGTTTTCATCGCCCTGCCAGATCAGTTCGCTGCCTCCGACGCTCCAGCTTTTGAGCTCCGCGCCGTGCAGGGCAATTCGCGCGCTCGCGCCGCCGTCGACAATTTCGATGGTTTCGCTCATTTCCAGTCCCTGTCGCCGCGCCATTTGGCCGCGACGCCATTTGCTATACGTTTGGTCGAAGCCGCCCGGAGCCCCGCACGCATGAAAGCCCCCTCGCCCGCTGACCAGACCCTCCCGGCGATTCGCATGATCGGCGTCAACAAATGGTACGGCGAATTCCATGTGCTGCGCGACATCGATCTCGAGGTGGCGCATGGGGAAAAAATCGTGCTCTGCGGGCCGTCGGGCTCGGGAAAATCGACACTCGTCCGCTGCATCAACCGCCTGGAGGCGCATCAGACCGGAAAGCTGATCGTCGACGGCCTGGAGCTGACCGACGACCTGAAAAGCATCGACGAAGTGCGGCGCGAAGTCGGCATGGTGTTCCAGCATTTCAACCTCTTCCCTCACCTGACCGTCCTGGAGAATTGCGCGCTGGCGCCGATCTGGGCGCGAAAGACCCCGAAAGCCGAAGCCGAGGCCACGGCCATGCATTTCCTGGAGAAAGTGCGCATAGCCGATCAGGCGGGAAAGCATCCGGGCCAGTTGTCGGGCGGCCAGCAGCAGCGCGTCGCCATCGCCCGCGCGCTATGCATGAGGCCGAAGATCATGCTGTTCGACGAGCCGACCTCGGCGCTCGACCCGGAAATGGTCAAGGAAGTGCTGGACACGATGGTCGCGCTGGCGCGCGACGGCATGACCATGATGGTGGTGACGCATGAAATGGGTTTCGCCCGCCAGGTCGCCGACCGCGTGATCTTCATGGACCAGGGCCAGATCGTCGAAATGAACGCGCCCGAGGCCTTCTTCTCAAAGCCCCGGCACGAGCGCGCGCAGGCATTCCTGAATCAGATCCTGCTTTGAAATCAATGACGAAAAACCCGTCATTGCGCGCGGAGCGAAGCAATCCAGGGCGTCATTGGCGGCAAAACGGGATTGCTTTGGCCAAAGCGCGGCCCGAGCGCCCTCAAAGCCTGTGGCGCGCCGCGACTTCCGCCAGCATTTCGCGCGTCTTTTCGGCCGCCCGAGCCAGCATGTCCGGGTCGCGGGCGCGCAGCACCACCTGGTTATGGAAGCGTCCGTCGATCAGCTTCGGATAGGAGCCGATCGACACCTCGGGGAGGTCTTTCGCCAGACCGGCCAGTCCCGCGGCGTAGGCGCCCTCGGGCAGCCCATGCGTGTCGAGGATTTCCGACAGGATGCGCACGCCCTTGACCAGTTTCGGCGCAACCTCGTCGAGCATGGCCTGCATGATCGCCGGCACGCCGGCCATGACGATCACATTGCCGATCCAGAAGCCGGGCGCCTTGGAGATCGGATTGGCGACGAGCTCCGCTCCTTCCGGAATGCGGGCCATGCGGCGGCGCGCCGGGTTGAGATCCTCCGGCTTGATCCGCTCGAGCAGCAGCGCAAGCGCGCGGGGGTCTTCCGCGATCGGCGCGCCGAAAGCCCTGGCGACGCTGTCGGCGGTAATGTCGTCGTGGGTCGGGCCGATGCCGCCGGTAGTGAAAAGATAATCGTGTTTTCCGCGCAGCGCGTTGACCGCCGCGACAATTTCCGCCTCCTCGTCGGCCACGACGCGGATTTCGCGCGTCTCTATCCCGATCTGGGCGAGGTACTGGACGATATAGAAGCTGTTCGTGTCCCTGGTGCGGCCGGACAGGATTTCATCGCCGATGACCAGGACGGCGGCGGTGACGCGAGCTTCATTCATTTCCTGCATTTATCTCTCGCCGCCTTCTTCATTGTCGCGCTCGTAGATGACATAGACGCGGGTGCGCAGGATGCGCCGATAGCCGCGCTCCTCCAGCAGTGCGCAAAGATCGACGTCCCATTTTCCCGGCGAATAGGCCAGGATCAGCAGGCGGGGCCACATCTCCCGCGGCTCGGCGGCAAGATAAGGCTCCAGAACAAGGTCCTCGGCGCCCTCGACGTCGAGCTTCATGGCGTCGATGCGGCCAAATCCCTCCTCATGCGCCAAAGTCGCCAGCGAATGGGCGGAAACGCGGACCTTGCCGCCGCCACCCTCGACATTGACGATGCGCATCGAGGTTTCCGCGAGATCGAAAGGGTTGGTGAACAGGGTCACCTCGCTGTCGACATCGGCGACGGCGCAATCGAGCGCCTTGACCGTGGCGGCGGGATTCTGGCGCAGGTTATAGACAAGGCGCTCGAACAGCAGCGGTTGCGGCTCGACGGCGAGGATCTTGGCGCGCGAGCCGGCGCGCAGGGCGACGAAAAGGCTCGACGCCCCCACCCCCGCGCCGATGTCGAGGAAAGTCATGTCCGGCGTGATGCGCGAGGCGAGAATGCGCCGCTCCTCGCGGTCGGTGAACTGCGGCGTGAACAAAAGCCGCTTTTCGCAGGCGTTGTTATAGGGATAGAGCCGCATCCGGGCGTGCAGCGTCTCGACCGTCACATCGACCGGGCGGGCGCGCAGGCGGCGCAGGCCGACGCCGCGCACCAGCAGGGCCGCGCGCTGGCCGAGCCAGTGCATGCCGGCGTTCTGGGTGAAATTCAGCAGCCGCCGCAGCGCGCCATGCGGCCGATGCTCGCCGAAGGGAGAAAAATCATTGTCCGATGTCGCGCGCATGAGCAAGGTTTAACAGCCGCCTCGCAAATGGCCAAGGTTTTCCGGAGGGTTTTTCCGGCGCCGACAGGAGCCCGATTGAGCGGGTGCCCCTTGCGTGGCGCCCGGTTTGGGATAAATCTCATGTCGGAGCATTGCGAGAGATTCCGGCCGGGAAGATTTCCCCATCCCCGACCCTCCCCCTGCGCCGCAAAGGCGCGCAAGATCAAAGCTGGAGACGATGACCTTCATTGAAGCGGAAGCCACGCCGGGCCGCAAGACCGGCCACATCAGATTGCACGGTCCCGAGGCTTTCGCGGGCATGCGCAAGGCCGGACGCCTCGCCGCCGAGGCGCTCGACCTGATGGTCGAGGCGGCGCAGCCCGGAGTGACGACCGACGCCCTCGACAAGCTGGCCTATGAATTCGGCATGGACCACGGCGCCTATCCGGCGCCGCTCGATTATCGCGGCTATCGCAAGTCGATCTGCACCTCGATCAACCACGTTGTCTGCCACGGCATCCCCGACAGCAAGCCCCTGCGCGACGGCGACATCGTCAACATCGACGTCACCTATATCCTCGACGGCTGGCACGGCAATTCCAGCCGCATGTATTTCATCGGCGAGGTTCCGCGCCGGGCGCAACGGCTGTGCGAGGTCACCTACGAGGCGCTCCTGCGCGGCATTGCGGCGGTCAAACCCGGCGCGACCACGGGCGACATCGGCTTCGCCATCCAGACCTATGCCGAAGCCGAGCGCTGCACCGTGGTGCGGGAATTCTGCGGCCACGGCCTCGGGCGGCTTTTCCACGACGAGCCCAACATCCTGCATTACGGCCACAAGGGCCAGGGCGTGACGCTCAAGGAAGGCATGTTCTTCACCATCGAGCCGATGATCAATCTCGGCAAGCCGCAGGTGAAGATCCTTTCCGACGGCTGGACCGCCGTGACCCGCGACCGGTCGCTGTCGGCGCAGTTCGAGCACGCGCTCGGCGTGACGGCGACGGGAGCGGAGGTCTTCACCCTGTCGCCGCGCGGCCTCAATTGCCCGCCCTACGCGCCCGCAGACGCGGGATGAACGAAACGCCGCCGACAGGCTCTCTCAACGCCGGCCATCGAGAGCGGCTGCGCGAGAGATTCCTGCAAGGCGGCGCCGAGGCCCTCACCGACTATGAAATGCTGGAATTGATCCTGTTCCGGGCGATTCCGCGCCGCGACGTCAAGCCGCTCGCCAAAACGCTGATCAAGCGTTTCGGCTCCTTCGCCGAAGTGATCGCCGCTCCCGTCGCAAGGCTCAAGGAGGTGCAGTTCATCGGCGACGCCGCGGTGACCGAGTTGAAGATCGTCCAGGCGGCGGCCGTGCTGCTGGCCAGGGAAAAGATGCGCCAGCGCCCGGCGCTCGGCACGTTTCCGCAAGTCCTCGATTATTGCCGCAGCGCCATGGCCTTCAACGGGACCGAGGAATTTCGCGTGATCTTCCTCGACAAGAAGAACGGCCTGCTCGCCGACGAGGTGCAGGGGCGCGGCACGGTGGACCACACGCCGGTCTATCCCCGCGAAATCATCCGCCGCGCGCTGGAGCTGAACGCCAGCGCGATCATTCTCGTCCATAACCACCCCTCCGGCGATCCGACTCCCTCGACCGCCGACATCACGATGACGCAGACCATCGCGGCGCTCGCCAAGCCGCTCGGCGTGGCGGTGCACGACCATCTCATCATCGGCCGCAATGGGCACGCCTCGCTGCGCGCCATGAAGCTCTTTTGACGGTTTAATCGCCATGACCAGAGCAAAGACGGACAAGATCGCGCTGAACATGTCGGTCGCCGGCGACAGAAGCGCCCCGGCGCTGGTCCTCGCCCATCCGCTCGGCGCCGACCTGCATGTCTGGGACGCGATCGCGCCGGTGCTGGCCGAAAAATTCCGTCTCATCCGTTTTGACGCGCGTGGGCATGGCGAATCTTTCACGCCCCCCGGTCCTTACGATCTGGCCGATCTCGGCGGCGACGCGCTCGCCCTGCTCGACGAACTCGACGTCGCGCGCGCGCATTTCCTCGGCCTGTCGATGGGCGGCGCCCTTGGCCAGTGGCTGATGATTCACGCGCCGCAGCGTCTGGACAAAGTCGTGCTGGCCAATACCGCCTCGCATTTTCCCGACGCCGGCGGCTGGAACGCGCGGATCAGGGCGGCGCGAGAAAGCGGCATGAGGACGCTGGCGCCTGTCATATTGCAACGCTGGCTGACGCCGGAATTTGCGGTTGCCCGTCCGGATGTCGCGCGAAAAATCGAACAGATGCTGCTGGCCGCCGACCCGCGAGGCTATGCCGCGAGTTGCGCCGCGCTGCGCGACGCGGACCTGCGCGACGCGATTCGCGCGGCCCCGCCCTTGCCCGTTCTAGTCATCGTCGGCGTTTCCGACGCCTCGACGCCGCCCGAACGCGGCATTGCCCTGGCGGCGAGCCTCAAGGACGCGCGGCTGGCCCGCCTGCCGGCGGCGCATCTGTCCTGCGTCGAAGCCGAAAAGGCGTTTCTGGCGGCGGCGCTGGATTTTCTGGCTTAGCCGGCCGCCTAGCCCGCCAGGTCGCGCAGCGTGGCGCGAGCCTCGGCCACGGATTCGACAAGCTGGTCGGCGTCCCTTTGGCGCAAGACGCCGGCGCGGGCGCAATGCTCGTAGTTTTCCGCCGCCGCGGCGACGGCGTGGGCGCCGACGGCGCGCGCCGAGCCTTTCAGCTTGTGCGCGAGATCGGCTCGCCAGCTTTCCACTCCCGCCAAATCCAGCTCGCCGAGCCTTTGCGCGATTTGCCCGGCCTGACGGTCGAAAAGAGCGAGCAGTTCGACTTCGAGCGCACGGTCGCCCATCGTCTGGCGGGCCAGATGCACCAGATCGATCGGACAAGCTGATGCGACGCGCCCGCCAGCGGCGAAGCCTGATTCGAAACCATCCATGCGAAGCGCGGCGGCGGCCATGTTATTCTCCTGTCGACGCGACCTTGATTCTCGTGCGTGACCGTCTGTCGCTTTCCGGCCGCTCTATCGGGGGCTGAGGCGGAGCCCCGTCCACAACCTTTTGGTTCAGCCACATTGGGCGCCAGAAATGGATGAAACCCTTATTTCCCGCCCTTTTCGACATGATTTGACGAATATGGCGAAAACGCCGTTAACGACGTTGGCAAAAGGCGGGCGGGCAAAGGTTTTCTTCGCGGCGACGGGAGCGTAAAGTAAGACTTGGTTAACTGCCGCTTAACGCGTGCGGCGGAGCGACCCCTGCGCGGCGCGTTCTGCCGCGCCGGACCATGTGTTCGTTACAAGGGCTCAAGGACATGTCCACACCGAGCAAGGCTCAGGATCCCGCGGCCGCCGCTTTGTCGGCCATCGAGGATGCGCTCAAGCTGCATGTCGAGCCCGACACGCCGACTCAGGAAGCCTCTGAAATAGCCGAAGATACAAAGAAGCTGGAATTCCGTCTCCCGAACGCCCGCCCGGAAGCGCCAGAATCGGCCGCGCCGCGCCTGCCCGAGATCGGCATGGATGAGCTGGCGACGCAGGCGCGCGAAGGCGAGCCCGGCCGCAGCCGTTTCGCGCCGGGCGGCCGCCCGGCCAACGACGACCGCCCGTCGGTCGGCCAGATCCTGCAAAGCCTGCAGACGCGTCCCAATTCCGGCGCCATGACGGTGTCGATCGTCGCCTCGGCCGCCTGGGCCGGCCTGTGGATCGGTTATTATCTGTTCAGCCACGGGGCCGCCTTTTCCGGCTCGCTGTTCAGTCCGACGGCCGCGATTTCGGTCTTCGCGCTGATCGGCCCGATCATATTCTTCATCTCCATGGGTTCGGTGGCGCGGCGCGCGCAGGAAATGCGGCTGACCGCCCGCTCCATGGCCGAAGTGGCGATCCGGCTCGCCGAGCCGGAAACCATCGCCACCGAACAGGTGATCACCCTGAGCCAGGCCATCCGCCGCGAGGTCGCCTCGATGGGCGACGGCATCGAGCGCGCTCTGGCCCGCGCCAGCGAACTCGAAACCATGGTGCGCGGCGAAGTGTCGTCGCTGGAGCGCACCTACGGCGACAATGAGCGGCGCATCCGCCTGTTGCTCAATGAACTGGCGAGCGAACGCGAATCCATCGTGGTCAACGCCGACCGCGTTTCGGCGGCGCTGAACGACGCGCAGAATTCCGTCGCCGTCGAACTCGAAGCCGCGACCCGCCAATTGACGGACCTGCTCGACCAGACCGGCGCGCGCATCTCCGGCGCGCTCGAAGACAAGAGCGCAGGAATCCACGCGAATTTCGCCAAATCGGGCGACGATCTGATGAAGCAGATCGAAAATCGCGCCGAAAGCCTGCTCGAACAATTCAATCGCTCGGGAATGGACGCGTCGCGCACCATCGAAGAGCGCGCCGCGCAGGTCGACGGCGAATTGCGCAGCTTCGCGGGCATGTTCCTCGACCAGGTGAACGCCCGCTCGGAGTCTCTCGCGCAGCGCCTGCGCGAGGTCGGCGAGCAGGTTGGCGACACCCTCGGCCGCCGCGGCGAGGATTTGAGCAAGCAGCTGGAAGACCAGACCAGCCGCCTGCATGAAATCGTAGCCGTGCATGGTCCGGCGCTGCAGCAATCGCTGGCCGCGCTCGGCGAGGACCTGACGCTTCGGCTGCACGAGGAAACCCATCAGGCGCAAAACGTCCTGAGCGCCACCGGCGACGCCTTCGCCGAAGCGCTGACGGCGCATCGCGCCCGCACGGCCGA
This sequence comes from uncultured Alphaproteobacteria bacterium, assembly GCA_963849665.1. Taxonomy (GTDB): domain Bacteria; phylum Pseudomonadota; class Alphaproteobacteria; order Rhizobiales; family Beijerinckiaceae; genus Rhodoblastus. The sequence goes on from CAWKJW010000005.1 coordinate 44,416, forward strand.
AGACTTCGCCGCCGCCACCCAGGCCGCCATGCAGGACATGAGCGCGCAGGCGGAAGCCCTGCAAACCCATGTCGCCGAGACGACCCATCGCGCCGTCGCCGATTTCAGCCTGAACGCCGAGTTTGTCGGCCAAACCTACGCCAGCGTCAGCATGCAGACGGTCGAAAGCGTGACGGGCCACGCCGACAGCCTGCGTGAAAGCTTCCATCTCGCCGCCGAAGAGACGCTCGCCGCCTTCGCCGGCCACACCCAGGCCTTCAACGAGCAATTCGCCCGCACCGCCGCCGAGGCCATCGAAGGCGTCTCCGGCCATACCGAGTTTCTGCGCGACACGGTGGGCCACGCCACCGAGACGACGCTGGCGGCGATCGGCGAAAAGACCCACAGCCTGCAGCAGCAACTCGACGCGATCTCCGGCGCGACCCTCGAAACCCTGGACGCCCAGGCCAAATCCATCGAGCAGGCGTTCCGGCAGAATGTCGAGCATCTGGAAAGGACCGTGGGCTCCTCGACGCAGGAGACCCTGGCGGCGCTCATCGGCCACACCAGCGCTTTCCAGGAGCAGTTCACCCAGACGGCGCAGCAGACGATCGACGCAGTGACCACGCAGGGTGAGCGGCTCGAACACATGGTCGCGGCAGCGACCCAGGACCAGCTCGCAGCCCTGGGCGGCCACACCGACGCCTTCAACGAACATTTCACGCGCCTGTCGGCAGAGACGACCGAACATGCGGACGCCAGGGCGCAAAGCCTGCGCAAGTCGCTCGAAGAGACCAGCCGCATCGTCGGCGAGCAGCTCGACCAGCACGTCACGGCGGCCCAGGCGCTGTTTGCTTCGACGGCCGAGGCGACCCACGCCCAGTTCGCAGGCACGACCGACGCGACCCTTGTCGCCTTCGACGCGAAGCTGCATGAGCAGATCGCCGCGCTCAATGGCCATGCGGAAGCCTTCCACGGCCATTTCGCCCGCCTGACCGAGGAAACGGTCGGCGACGCCGAAAGCCGCGCGCGGCTTTTGCGCGAAACGCTGGAGCAGACGAGCCGCGCGGTGGGCGAGACACTGCAACAGAATGTCGAGGCGACGCTCAACGCCTTCGAGACGAAGTCGCACGAGCAGATCGCCGCGCTCAACGATCACGCGGAATCCTTCCACGACCAGTACGCCAGGCTGACTGAGGAAACGGCGGCTGGAGCGGACAGCCGGGCGCAGCATTTGCGCGAAGCGCTGGAGCAGACCAGCCGCGTGGTCGGCGAGACGCTCGACCGGCATGTCGCGACGACGCTCAATGCTTTCGACGCCAAATCGAGCGAACAGATCGCCGCCCTTTCCAGCCATTCCGAGAGCCTGCAGGGCGAGCTGGCCCGGCTGACCGACCAGACGCTCAGCCAGGCGGAAAGCCGGACGCAGAATTTGCGCGGGGCGATGGAGGCCATCAGCCACGCCGTCAGCGACGTCCTGGCCCGCAATATCGCCACCACCCAGTCGCAGTTCGAAACCGCGGCGGAGGCTGTTCTCAACGGGCTGCTGGCGCAGACCGCGACCATCGACCGCAATTTCGCCGCCGCCACCGGCCAGACCACGGAAACCATCACCCTGCGCGTCGGCGAGACGCAACGTCGCTTCGCCCAGGTCGCGGCCGAAGCCGTCGCCGCCATCGGCATGCATGGCGACCGCATCAACGAGACCCTGGCCGAACGCCTCAACGCCTTCGAAAACACGCTCTTGCGCGGCGGCGACGATACGTCCAACAGCATCGGCCAGCACGCCGAACGGCTTGCGCAGCAGATCGCGGCGAGTCTCCACGCCTTTGAAGGCCATATGGACGGCGGCGTCGCCCACGCCCGGGAAAGCCTGGCGCAACATAGCCAGCGCTTCAACGCCGATTTCGTCGCCCAGCTGGCGGCTCTCGAACAACTCATGCGCGGCGGCAGCGAAAGCTCGGCCGAACATATCAGGACGCAGACCGAGGCGCTGCGCGAGGCCCTCACCGACAACCTGCGCGGCTTCGAAAGGGTCGTCGAGGAATTGGGCGGCGGCGTAGCCGACCGGATCGGCGCGCGGGCCGACGCGCTCGCCGAGGCGATTTCCGAACGGCTCGCAGCGATCGAAACGACGATCGACGTCCACGGCGCAACGCTCGATTCGACGCTCGGCGAACGCGCCCAGGCGACGGCGAGCCTGCTCGGAGAGCATCTCGACCGCTTCCATGCGCAAAGCTTCGACAAGACGCAGGAAATCGTGCGGACCTTCGATGGTCTGGTCTCCCAGGCCGAATCCGGCCTCACCACCCGCTCGCGCCAGCTCAACGACGCGCTGGCCGGCCGCGCGATCGACATCGCCAAGGTGCTCAGCGAGGGCGGCCGCGAAGTCGGCCGCGCCCTCGACGCGAAGGCGCGTGAGATCGACGCGATCATCATCCGAAGCTCGAACGCCCTTACGGAACAGCTTTCCGCCAAGGCCGACGAGATCGGCGCCACGATTGGCGGCCGCGTCAATGAAATCGCAGCAACCCTCGACGGCCGCGCCAATGAAATAGCCGCGACCCTAGACGGCCGCGCCGACAGGATCGCGACCACCCTCGGAGGCCGCGCCAACGAGATCGCCGCAACCCTCGACGGCCGCGCCAATGAAATAGCGACCACCCTTGGAGGCCGCGCCAACCAGATCGCCGTCACGCTCGACAGCCGCGCCGGTGAAATCGCGGCGGCCCTCGGCGGCCATATCGAACTGTTCGAGGAAAAGATCATCGGCCCCCTCGGCCATGTCGGCCAGGAAATGGACCGGCGCATGGGCCAGATCGAGGAGACAGTCGGAGGCCGCGGCCGCGCCCTCACCGACGAACTGGCCGCACGTACGTCCGAACTGCACGAATGGTTCGACTCTCGCGGCTTGAAGCTGATCGACCTGCTGAACGCTCGCGGCGGCGAAGTTCTCTCCCAGATCGTGGCGTTCAGCGAGAACGCGGTCGGAGCCCTGTCGGGCCGCTCCAGCGAAGTCATCGAACATCTCAGCCAGCGCCAGGCGGAGATTGGCGCGAAGCTCGAACAGTCGCATCGCGACATGCGCGAGAACCTGGAGCGCGTCACCCAGGCGCTCGACGTCGCGATCGCCAACTCCAGCGCCTCGCTGAGCCAGGCGCTCGACGAAAGCGCCCGGAACTCGGTGGCGTCGCTGGCCGATGTCAACCAGCGGCTGAAGCAGGACGTCGGCGGCCTGCTCGACGGCCTGTCGCAGACCCATCGCTCGCTGCATGGGCTGATGGAGGCCGCGGAGCACGATTTCGGCCGTCTCGACGCCTCGCTCGGGCCGAAGATCGGCGCTTTCACCGGAGCGATCGAAGCCCTGCGCGGCGAATTGGACCGCCTCGACGCGGCCGGACAGGAAAGCGTGCGCCACGCCGAGGCGACGGCGCTCGCCATCGGCGGCCAGAACGAGGTTCTGGAAGCCAGCGTGAAGGAAATGACCGAGGCCCAGACGGCCATCGACCAAGCCCTCGAGGCGCGCCTCCAGACAATGCAGACCCTTTACGAAGAGGCGCAGAACCGGCAGGGCGAATTTGAGCGGCGGCTTGAAAGCTTCGCCGCCAGAATCGGCCGCACCCTCGACCAGGCCCACAGCAAGGCGCAGGAGGTGGGGACTTTCCTCGCCGAGACGACGCAGAAGCAGCAGGACGAATTCGAGAGCAGCGTCGGCGGTTTCTCCGCCATGATCGGCCACACCCTGGCGCAGGCGGAGAGCAAGGCGCGGGAGGTCGGAACCTTCCTCGCGGAGACGACGCAGAAGCAGCAGGGCGAAATCGAGAGCAGCATCGACGGCTTCTCCGCCACGATCGCCGGCGCCCTGGCGCAGGCGGAGGGCAAGGCCCGCGAGGTCGGGACTTTCCTCGCCGAAGCGACAGCCGCCACGGCGGGGGCGCTCACCGGGCAATACGAAGATCTGCGCCAGAACGCGGCGCGCGAGCGCGAGCGCTCGACGGCCGCCCTCACCGCGGCCTACGAGCAGAATCTCGGCGAGATGAACCTTCTGTTCCAGCAGGCGACCGAACGCTACAAGGCCGTCTCGCAGGAACTGCGCGCCATGACCGGCGAGATCCAGCGCGAGCTGGAAACCACGCGGCAGGAGTTGCGGCGCGGCGCGCTGGACCTTCCGCGCGAGACGAGCGAACAGACCGCCGCCATGCGTCGCGTCGTCGCCGAGCAAATCAAGGCGCTCAACGAACTGACCGACATTGTCGCCCGTTCGGGCCGCATGTACGATGTGTCCGAACCGCCCGCCGCCGCGCGGGCCGAACCGGCGCCGCGCCGCGTCGAGGCGCCGCGTGAAAACCGCTTCGACGCCCGCAACGGAGCGTCGCGCGTCCCGGCGCCGTCCGCCTACACGGCTCCGGCCGTCTCCTACACGCCCCCCGCCGCCGTCGTGACGAACGAACGCGACGCAGGCTGGATGAGCGATCTCCTCGCCCGCGCCTCGGTCGACGAGCAACCGGCGCGCCGCGCCGCCGCCGACCCGCTCGACAATCTGTCGGCTGACATCGCCCGCGTGGTCGATGAAAGCGCCATGCTCGACGCCTGGGACCGTTACCGGCGCGGCGACCGCGACGCCTTCAGCCGCCGGCTCTATACGGCCAAAGGCATGAAGACTTTCGAGGAAGTGCGCCGTCGCTACGCTGCGGAAGCCGAGTTCCGCGACACCGTCGATCGCTATTTGCAGGAATTCGAGCGCCTGCTGACAGATATCGACCGCGAGGACCGCGACGGCCAGATGACCCGCTCCTATCTCCTTTCCGAGACGGGCAAGGTCTACACCCTCCTCGCCCACGCGTCCGGCCGGCTGGGGTGAGTGTTCGCAGATGATCGCCCGAAAGACGCCCGGATTTTTCCGGGCGTTTTTCATTGCGCGCGTTGACCGTGGCTACATAAAAGCAAAGCGCAACGTTTACGTTTGTCTGATAGTAACAGATGAGCACATCTTGGCCGCAAGATTGAGCTTAAACGTGGCACCCTGTCAATTCTATATTTTTCGTAACTACGGAACATTCTCGTTTTTGGCCACGTTTCCTTGACAGGGCGGGCCTACTCCGTCTGGCGAAATCGGAGACCTTTTCATGAAAAACAAGTTCGGCCTTTTCAAAGCCGCGGCTTTGGCGACAACTCTGGCTGCTGGCTCCCTTCCCCTGGCGGTCCAGCCTGCATTGGCTTTCGCCCACGGCGGCGGGGGCGGTGGCCATTTCGGTGGTGGTGGCCATTTTGGTGGTGGCGGCGGCCACTTCGGCAGCGGCGTGCCTGGCCATAGCCTCTTTGCCGGCGGCGGATTCCACCATGGCGGAATTGGCGGCGGCCATTTCGGCGGGGGCCGCTTTGGAGGCGGTTACGACCATGGCGGTTATGGCGGCGGCTATTACGGCGGCTATGGAGACTTGGGACTGGGGCTCGCTGGACTTGGCGTCGGCATCGGCCTGGGTTGGGATTATCCCTATTACGGCTACGGCTACGGATATCCGTATGACGAGGACTACGGACCCTATTACCGCCCTCATGTCGCCTACGGTTATGACCCCGCCGCCTATCCGAGAAGGTATTATAGCGATCAGGGATTCTGACCGCCACATGTGGCCTGCAAAGCTGTGGAGCTGGAACAGGCCCACTTTCAGAACTGCCAGACAAGACAGAACGCCCGGATTTTGCCGGGCGTTTTTATTCTGCGCGACGCGGCGCCGCAAATCGAGTCGTTGGCGCCATTGTCGAGCTTTGCACTTATTGACATGCTTAATTATAAACAACCTAAGACTTTACGTTATACGATATCGTAGCCATGGTCATTTACACATTTAATATTCTCACATCGCACGGAACTTTCAATTTTAAACTACGTTTCGACGGCTTGCCGAGGCTATTTCGCCTCTGGCGTTTTGGCATGGAGGGCCTTTTCATGAGGAACGCGCTTAGCCTGCTGAAAGTCACGGCGGTGACATCGGCTCTCATCGCCGCGTCAGCCTTTGTGGCGATTTCACCTGCGCAAGCCTTTGGCCATGGCGGCGGCGGCCACTTCGCCGTCGGTCATTTTGGCCATCACGGCTTCGGCGGTGGCGATTTTGGCGGCCGTCGCTTTGGCGGCCACTATGGGCGCGGCTATCGCGGCGGCTATGGCGGCTGGGGATGGGGGCTTGCTGGTCTGGGGCTGGCCACGGGCCTCGGCTGGGGTTGCCCCTACGGCTATGATTATGTCGGCTACGCCGGATATCCCTATGACGACGATTACTACGGCTATCAACCGGCCTACTACGGCGGCTATGGGCCCGACGACTACGGATACCCCTACCGTTCCTGCGCCAGAAGGCACTATTACGACGATGGATTCTAAGGATCAGCTTGCGGCGGCGGCCCAGCCGACAAGCTGAGGCAGGAGGCGGCCGAGCGCCCGGTCGAGCGCCTGCGGCGGCTCGGCGCCGGCAATCGCGGCGACCGGCTCGGAAGCCGAAAAAATCCGCGCCGCGATAATGCGTCCGTTGCCGGCGACAAGTTGCGCCGCAATTTCGACGCGCGCCTGCCGAAGATGGCTCATCGATGTCGAAACGCCGGATCGCCAGAACCAGCCTGACATCCGCAGCCTCGGCGGACGCGTGCAATTTTGCAGCAGGCCGGCGTTTTCGAACGTCTGCATGGTGCGGTTCTGAACGAGCAGGGTCAAGCGGTCGGCCCATTGCGCGCTCCGGGCAGGCGCGTCAGCCGGTCGCCTCCCTCGCGGACGACCAGCAGGTCAGCTGTCGAGCGGCGGCGCGGCGGTTGGGAGATCGACGTAGATGCCCGCCGCGCGCGGGGCGCTGGCGTGGGCGGCGGCGGCGTGCAGATCGAAAAGCTGCGGCGGCGCGCCCGCGCAGCCGGCCAAAGCCAATGTCGCGAACCCGCAGCAAGCCAACAGAATTTCAACCGGCGCCTTGCGGCGCGAAACCATCCACATTCCGAATTCCCGCCGCCTGTCGCCCAATTCCGCCGCGTTCCATTTCAATGCTTAGCAAAATCAGCAACGCGCACAAAGGCAAAGCGCGACCGAGCGACAAATTTCAGCGGGACGAGGCCTAATGGCCACTATATTCCGGCAAAGACGGCTTGGCGCCGAAGATCACGCTTTGCGGGTCCTTCTCCAATTGCCGCACCGCGCGATCCGTGTCCTGGAGCGTCCGTCGCCCATCCACCGCCAGGCCCTGATACTGGCGCAATCCGGTGTTGGAGAAGCGCGTCAGGTTTTCGGCGAGTTTCTTGATCGAGCGGGCGGCTTCGGAAATATCGGCGATCATCGTCTTGCCCTGGCCCTGGCCGAGCAAGGCGTTGACCTTGGCCATGGACTGGTCGGCATTGTCCACGATGGAGCGGATTTTCGCCGGATCGACACTGGCGAGCGCCGCCCGGAACGAGCCCGAACTGTCGGCCAGCGCGCCGGTCAGGGTCTGCAGGTTGGTCATCGAGGCGGTCAGGGCCGGCGAATTGTCCTCGATCAGCTTGTTGACATGGTCGAGAAACAGGTCGGCCTTGCCGCTCAGCTTTTGCGCGGTCAGCAGCAGATCCTGGAATTGCGAGGGAACGGCGTTGATCACGCCGCCTTCGGGGAGCGTCGGCGCAGACGCAGTGCCGCCGAGCAGCGACACCCACGCGACCTGGGTCAGCGTGCCGGTATCCAGCCGCGCCAGCGTGTCCGTCTTCACTGGCGTCAGCGCGTTGACCGAGATCTTCGCGTAAACGCGGTTCGGATCCTCGCGCATCAGACCGAGATCCGTGACCTCGCCGACCTTCAGGCCGTTGAAATAGACCGAGCCGCCCGTCGTAAGGCCCGTGACCGCGCCGGTGAAATGAACGGTGAAGTGCTTTCGCACTTCCTGGTGGCTGGCGCCGGAGAACCAGTAGGCGAAAAAGAACGCGCCGAAGATCACGGCGAGGCTGAACAGGCCGATCAACGCATAGTTTGCGCGCGTCTCCATATGGTCGGCTCCTGAATTCGCGCCGCATCCGGCGCACGGCCGGAAGGGTCCGCAACCTCCGGCGCGACGATCGCCCTTGCGCGCTTGCCGTGGAAATAGGAGCGCAGCCAGGGATGGTCGGACGCCAGCATGGCCGAAGCGGCCCGACGGCGATCACCTTGCCGTCCGCCAGAGCCGCGATTGTGTCGCATATCGAATAGAGAGAGTCGAGATCATGGGTGACCATGAACACGCTCAGGCCGAGCGTCTTGCTCAAGGTGGCGATTAGATCGTCGAAATCCGCCGCGCCGATCGGATCGAGGCCGGAGGTCGGCTCGTCGAGAAACAGCAGCTCGGGATCGAGCGCCAGGGCGCGGGCCAGCGCCGCCCGCTTGACCATGCCGCCGGAGAGCTCGGAGGGAAATTTCTCCGAAGCGTCAGGCGGCAGGCCAACCAGCCGTAGCTTCTGCATGGCCAGCTCGTCCATGGTCGCCTGTGACAGCGACAGGTATTCGCGCATCGGCGCCTGGATGTTCTGACGGACGTTGAGGCTCGAAAACAGCGCGCCGCCCTGGAACATCACGCCCCAGCGCCGCTCGACGACCCGATGCTCGCGCGTCGACATGGCGTCGATGTCCTCGCCGAACACTTCGATGCGGCCGGATTCTTGCGGACGAGGCCGAGAATCGTCCGCGTCAGCACGGATTTTCCCTGGCCGGAGCCGCCGACAAAACCGGTGACCTCGCCGGGCATGACGTCGAGATCGAGCCCTTTCAGCACCATTTTCGCGCCGAAGCCGACATGAAGATCGCGCACGCTGACGATCGGCTGTTTTCCGTCTGGCCGCATCGTCGCCCTCAATAATGGATGCCGGCGAAAAATATCGCGAAAAGTCCGTCGACGAAGATCACCATGAAGATGGAGTTCACCACCGACGCCGTGACGTGCCGTCCAAGCGATTGGCCGAGCCCTCGACCTTGAAGCCCTCGATTGCGGCGATCATGCCGATGACCAGCGCCATGAATGGCGATTTGATCAGGCCGACCAAGATAGGTGTTCATGCCGATCGCGTCCTGCAGGCGGGTCGCGAAAGCCTCCGGGCTGATGCCTCTCGTAGACCCATGCCGTGACCATGCCCCCCCGCTCAGCGCCGCCATATCGGCAATGAAGGTCATCAGCGGCATGGCGACGACCAGGGCGAGCAGGCGCGGCAGGATCAGCACCTCCATCGGAGGGAGATGCCCATCACGCGCAGGGCGTCAATCTCCTCGCGCATCTTCATCGAGCCGAGTTCGGCGGTGATAGCGGAGCCCGAGCGGCCGGCGATCATGATCGAGGTCAGGAGAACGCCGAGTTCGCGCAGCACCAGCACGCAAATGAGATCGACGGCATAGGTCGTCGGCGCCGAAACGTGCGGAGCTGGAAAATGCCCTGCTGTTCGACGATGCAGCCGACCAGGAAATTGATGGGTCATGATGATCGGCACGGCGCGCAAGGCGAAATTCTGCAGATGGAAAACCATCGACGTCGGCCGCGTCAGCGCCGGATTGAAGGCGACGCGGAGAATCGCGAGCGTCAATTCGCCGAGAAAGGCTATGCCGGCAAGAATGTCCGCGCCCATTTCGACGATCCATTCGCCGAAATCCCCGAGCAGGCCCAGGATCGGGCCCGGCCCTCGCGCGGCAGGCTTTTCCGGCGGCTGGTAGCCGGCCTCGCGAAAAAGGGTCTGCTGGTCGTGACTGAGGCTTTCATACTGGGTGGCGGCGCCCGCCGCGTTCATCTGCGCCCGCGCCTTGTCGATCAGCCAGACGCCCGCCGTATCGACCCGTTCGACGCCGGAAAGATCGATCGACACAAGCGAAGCCTCCGCCGCCGCGCCGACCATCGCGTGCGCCGATTTCTCGAGAGCGCGCGAGGCGGCGATCGTCCACGCGCCGCGCAGGGCGAGGCGAACGGAGCCTCCGTCTCTTTCAACCGAAAAGTCCGGCGCTGCGGCGGCGGATTTGGACATTGCGCGCGATTCTGCTTTTGCTGACCGGAATGATTGAATAGCCTTGCCTGGCTTTTTAGGCAAAAGCCAAATTCGGCTTATGCTAAGTCTCCCCGCGTAAGCTCGGCGTCGCATTCGCTCCTAACCCAGGCTCGGAAGTGACGACTTCCGAGCCTGGGCGTTACGCCTCTCAGGAACGCCATGACCGAAATGTTGAGCCGCAAGCTCGAAGTCCATGTCGAGCGATTCGCGTTGAAAAATCCTTTCGTCATTTCTCGCGGCGCCAAGACGGAGGCGGTCGTGGTCGTCGCCGTCCTGCGCCAGGGAGGGATCGCCGGCCGAGGCGAATGCACGCCCTATGCGCGTTACGGCGAAAGCGTCGAGAGCGTCGTCGCGGCCATCGAATCGACGCGCGAGGCTCTGGAGGCCGGCGCCGACCGCGCCGCCCTGCAAGGCCTGCTGCCGGCCGGCGCGGCGCGCAACGCGCTCGATTGCGCGCTATGGGACCTCGACGCCAAATATTCGGGCGTGCCCGCCTGGCAGCTCGCCGGATTGCATCGCGTCGCGCCCTGCGTCACGGCCTACACATTGTCGGTCGGGACGCCCGAGGAGATGGCGCGGGCGGCGGCGGAGGCGGCGGACCGGCCGGTGCTGAAGATCAAGCTCGCCGGCGAGGGCGACGCCGCCCGTCTCGCCGCCGTGCGGAAAAACGCGCCGGAGGCGGAGCTGATCGTCGACGCCAATGAGGCCTGGCGGCCGGAAAACCTCGAAGAAAATTTCTCCGCCTGCGCAGAAAATGGCGTCGCTCTGGTCGAACAGCCCCTGCCCGCCCAGGACGATTCGGCGTTGGCGGCGCGCAAATGGCCGGTTCCGGTCTGCGCCGACGAAAGCGCGCACGACCGCAAAGGGCTCGCGGCCTTGCGCGAAAAATACGACCTGATCAACGTCAAGCTCGACAAGACCGGTGGCCTGACCGAGGCGCTGGCGCTGGCGGATGAAGCGGAAAGACTGGGCTTTGGCCTGTTCGTCGGCTGCATGGTGGCCTCGTCGCTGGCCATGGCCCCGGCGCTGCTGCTGACGGGGCGGGCGCGCTTCGTCGATCTCGACGGCCCGCTGCTGCTGGCCCAGGACCGGCCGGAGGGGCTGCGCTACGACGGCTCGACGGTCTATCCGCCGGAAAGAAAGCTGTGGGGGTAGCACCCCTTCTCCACGTCCTGAAATGGAGAGGGAATCACTCCATTGCGGCGGCCTTCAGGATGCAAATCATCTCGGCGCGGGCGGAAACTTCGCCGGCGTTGCGGATCAGGTGCGGGCGGTCGGCGCGATAGCGCAGCGTCTCGCCGGTGCGCAAAATCTCCGTCTCGCCGCCGACTTCGACCTGCAATTCGCCCTCGATCACGGTCAGGCACTCCACCGCGCCGCGCTGATGGGCGTCGGATTCCAGCACGCCGCCGGGTTCGGCGATGAAATCGTACCATTGCAGCCATTCGACCGTCTTGATCCAGCCAATGATGGCGAGCCGGCACTTGCCGTCGTCGGAGACGAGCATCGGCGTGTCGCCCTTGGAAATCTTCTCGATGAACGGCGAATTGTCGCGGTCGCGCAGAACCTTCTCGATCGACACGTCGAGCGCCTGCGACAGACGCCAGATGGTGGCGAGCGTCGGATTGGTCTCGTTGCGCTCGATCTGGCTTATGATCGACTTGGCGACGCCGGATTGTTCCGACAGTTCCGACAGCGACAGATTGTAGGCCTTGCGCAGCCGCTGCACCGTCTTGCCCATCTGCCCCGACAGGGCGACAGCGCCGGCGTCCAGCGCCTTCAGCTTGTCCCGCCCTTCGATTCCCATCTTTTGCACTCTGAAAAACGAGCCGCGACCGTTTGCAATAATATCCAATTTTGTTTGGAATATCGAACGAAACTTTCTACCCCAGCCGCAGAAGTCGTGACTTCTTCGGTTGGGTCAGGAGCGAATGCGACGCCAAGCTTATGCGAGGAGCCTTTATCGACAAAGGCCGTTTTGGCGATGGCGCGCCCGCTTTTCTCCGAGAATGGCCAGCACGCCAGAGGCGGCGATGGTCGCGGCCCCGATGAGCACGGCGGTCGAGGGCCATTGGCCGTAAAAGGCGACGCTCGCCAGAAGCGCCCACAGCATGGCGAGATAGTCGAAGGAGGCGAGCAGCGACGCGTCGGCGAAGCGATAGGACTGGGTGGAGAGAATTCTGCGCAGCGCCGCCGGAGCCCCCAATGACCAGCAAGGCGATCCATTCGCGGGCGTCCGGCGCGACATAGGCCTGGGAGGCGAAAAATTGCGCCCCCGCCGCCCCGGCCGGCCAGACCGACGCCAGGGCCAGCACGCAGGCGCCGAAAAAAGTGGTGATGCAGGTGAAATAGAAGACGATGGCGCCGGTATGCTCCGATTGCGTCAGCCGCCGCGTCTGGATAATCGACATGGCGGCGAAAGCCGCGCCGGCCAGCGCGACCAGCGCCCCTAACCCCTGCGCTGAAGAGACGTATTTCGCGCCGGCGAGACCGAAATGGTCGGACAGCATGGCGAGGACGCCGGCAAAGCCGATCGCCACCGCGATCCAGCGGGCGGCGTGGACCTTTTCGCGCAGACCCAGCGCCGCGATCAGCGTGACGAAGATCGGCGAGGCGTAGAAATAGGCGGTGGCGTCGGCCAGCGGCAGCAGCGAAAGGCTGAGAAAATTGGAGAACATGCCGGCGGAGCCGGTCAGTCCCCGGCCAAGATGGCCAAGAGGCCGCCGCGTGGCGAGGCAGCCGCGATAGTCTCCGCTGAATTCGCAGCCAGGCCAGCACCACGAACAGCGCGAAGGCGGAGCGGAAGAACACGATTTCGGCGATCGGGCAGGACGGCGCGGCGGCGCGGACGCCGAGCGACATGGCGGTAAAACCGAGCGTGGAAAGGGTTTTGAGAAGAACGCCGACAAGCATGACGCACCTCATGCCCCAGTCGTCATCGTCCCGCAACAATTAGATGTCAGCAGAATACAAGGACTTTCTTGCGCCTGAAGCGATCCGACGGGCTCGAGATTCACAGGACTTCCCGGCGTTTCAGCGAAAAGGCCCGGCTTTTTCGCTTGCCGTTTCAGCAAGGCCGACCATGACCGAAGCGCAAGACATGACCGAAGCGCAAGACGCGAACTCCGATCCGCAGGAAACCCGGCATTATCGCACGCTCTTTCTCTCGGACATTCATCTGGGAACGCGCGGCAGCCAGGCCGAGCTTCTGCTCGATTTTCTCAAGTACAACGAATCCGAGGAGCTTTTCCTGGTCGGCGACATTGTCGACGGCTGGCGGCTGAAATCCGGCTGGTACTGGCCGCAGGCGCATAATGACGTGGTGCAGAAGCTGCTGCGCAAGGTGCGCAAGGGCGCGCGCGTCGTGTTCGTTCCCGGCAACCATGATGAATTCGCGCGCGAATTCGTCGGCATGGAGTTCGGCGGGATCGAGGTGATCGACCATGTCGTCCATGAAACCGCGAACGGCATGAAATTCCTGGTGGTGCATGGCGACCAGTTCGACATTGTCGTGCGGCATGCCCGCTGGCTCGCCCATCTCGGCGACTGGGCCTATGATTTCGCCATCTGGACCAACACCTGGTTCAACGTCTTCCGCAGAAAACTGGGCCTGCCCTACTGGTCCTTCTCGAAATGGGCCAAGCTGAAGGTCAAGAACGCCGTCAATTTTATCGGCGACTTCGAGATCATGCTGGCGGGCGAGGCGCGCAAGCGCGGCGTCGACGGCGTCATCTGCGGCCATATCCACCACGCGACAATTCGCGACATCGACGAAATCACCTATGTAAACACCGGCGATTTCGTCGAATCCTGCACCGCCATCGCCGAGCACCATGACGGCAGGCTGGAGCTTTTGCACTGGAGCCTGCTGGAGAGCGAACGCGCCGCTCCGGCGCCGGTGGTCCAGCTCCCCGCCCCGGCCGCGGAGCCGGAAATGGCGGTGGCGCGAAAGGCGGCGGCGCAGGTCTGAAGCCAATACGCCAGAACGCCTGGACGACAGGAGTGAACGCGCCGCCGAGCCTGGGCGAAGGATTCCGAAATCGCGACAAATCGCGATTTCGGAGACTTAACAAATAGACTTCGCGGCGCTTACCTCTCGACCGGCTCGTCGTTGGCGATCCAGTCGGCCATGGAGCCTGGGTAATGGGCGCAGGCGTCGCCGCGGCCGCCAAGCCGCGCCATTTCGATCGCCCGCAGGGTCCGCTGACCGGAGCGGCAGGTGAACACCAGCCGCTTTCCCTCCGCGCGCGGCAGGAGCGCCGGATCGAAACGCGACAGCGGCAGCGGGATCGAGCCTGGGATGCGGCCCGCCGCGAATTCGTGCGGCTCGCGCACGTCGATCAATGTGATCGTGCCGTCCGCCAGGCCTTTTTTCAATTCATCGCGCGAGACGATTTCCACCATTTGAGCTATTCCCTGACGATCATGTCTTTGTTTGCGCAAAATAGCCGGATCGAACGACAATTCCAGCCCTTCGCCAGAATTTTGACGCAAAAATCGGTCCATGCTCCCGGCTGGCCACGGCGCCGCAGCCCGCGGGCGCTTGGCAAAGCCGCCGAATTCGCGCACCCTTCCGCTCCCCGGAGTTTTTTCATGCGATTCCCTTTTCGCGTCCTCGCCCTGTCGGCGCTGCTGTTTGCGACGGCGCCGGCGATTGCGGCCGACGTCACGCTCAATTCGGCGGTGCTCGCCACCGGCGCCAAGGGCAAAATCACTTTCAGGAACCTCGTCCTGACCGATTGCAACCTGAGCCAGGCCGAGGCGGCGAGCCTGTTTTCCGGCGCCCTGCCGCGCGAGGAGGCCGGCGCGCTGCTGGAGCGGATGACCGCAAAACAATTGAAGATCCCCGAGGCCGACGTCGTCACCGAGAACGGCGACCGCTTCACCCTGCATGACATTGTCGCGGACAATATCGCCAAGGGCGGCGCCGACAGGTTGGCGCTGGCGTCTGCCGACGGCGTGCTGCCCGACGACAGCGGCGACACCAGGGCGCATTCCGGCGCCCTGCGCCTGACCGCGGTTTCCCTGCCCGGCCTGGCGGCGGCCCTGCGCGGCGGCGACATCGGCCTCGCCGCCTTCCGCTTCACCCACATGAACTGGGAGGGAGGCGAAATTTCCGCGGTGGACAAGCAGACGGCGGCCGGCGAGGAAGGCGGCAACCGCATCGTGCTACGCGCCGGCGCGGCCCATGTCGAGCAGAGCCTCGATTCCGACGGCGCGCCGCTCAATGTGTCAGCCGATTTTTCCGGCCTGTCGCTGAAAATGCCGCCGCGGTCGAAGGCCGGGACGACGCTCGCCGCCTTCGGCTATGGCGAGATTACGGGAGACGCGCATTTCGCCGGCGGCTATGATCCGGCAAGCAAGACCTACAAGCTCGCCGACTATTCGCTTGATCTGCAGAAGCTCGGCAAGGTCGCGCTCAGCGGCCAGTTTTCGGGCGTCGAGAAGAGCGCCTTCACGGGCGACAAGACAGCGCGTGAAGCGGCCATGCGGGCGGCCACCGTCGACTGGGCGCAGATCGCCGTCACCAATTCCGGCCTTTTCGACAAGATCGTCGCCTTCGTTTCGCTGAGCCAGGGCCGGACGCCCGACGCGGTCAAGACGGAATGGCGCGGCATCGTCTCGCAGGCGCCGCTGCTGCTTTCCGGCGCCCCCGCAATCGGCGTGGCTGCGCAGGCGGTCGACCGTTTTATCGCCGATCCCGGGACGCTCGCCTTGCGGGTCAAAGGCAAGGACGCGCCGCTGAAGGTCGGCGACATGGTCCATGTCGCCGATCCCATGGCGTTCCTCAACCGCCTCGACGTCGAGGACTCCGCCAAGCCAACGCCTCCCGCCAAGCCAACGCCCCCCGCCAATCCCTGAAACTCCGGCGACGTGCAAAGAAACTTCCGCTCCGCAAAGGATGAGCCATGACCGATCGCCTCTCTTCCGACCTGCAATCGGGCGCGCTGATCTACCATTCCCATCCGCGTCCCGGAAAACTCGAAATCCGCGCGACAAAGCCGCTCGGCAACCAGCGCGACCTGGCGCTCGCCTATTCGCCTGGCGTCGCCGCGCCTTGCCTCGCCATCGCCGCCGATCCGGCGCGCGCCGCCGAATTCACCATCCGGCAGAATCTCGTCGCGGTCATCACCAATGGCACGGCCGTGCTGGGGCTCGGCGACATCGGCCCGCTGGCCGCCAAGCCGGTGATGGAGGGCAAGGCCGTCCTGTTCAAGAAATTCGCCGGCATCGACGTCTTCGACATCGAAATCGCCGAGACACGACGTCGAAAAGCTGGTCGAGGTCATCGCCGCGCTGGAGCCGACCTTCGGCGGCATCAATCTCGAAGACATCAAGGCGCCGGAATGTTTCGAGGTCGAGCGCATGCTGCGCGAGCGAATGTCGATCCCGGTGTTTCACGACGACCAGCACGGCACCGCGATCATCGTCGCCGCCGCGGTGCTCAACGCGCTTGGCGCTGGCCGGCAAGAAGCATCGAAGACGTCCGGATCGTGACCTCGGGCGCCGGCGCGGCGGCGCTCGCCTGCCTCGATTTGCTGGTCGCGCTCGGCGCCCGGCGCGAGAACATCTTCGTCACCGACCTCGAAGGCGTGGTCTACAAGGGCCGCAACGAGTTGATGGACCCGCTGAAGGAGACGTTATGCGCAGGACACCAACGGCCCGGACGCTGGCGGAAGTGATCGACGGCGCCGACGTGTTCCTCGGCCTCTCGGCGGGCGGCGTGCTGAAGCCCGAGATGGTCGAAGAAGATGGCCGCGACGCCGCTGATCATGGCGCTGGCCAATCCCGACCCGGAAATCGCGCCGGAGGCGGCGCTCGCGGCGCGGCCCGACGCGATGATCTGCACCGGGCGCTCGGATTATCCCAACCAGGTCAACAACGTCCTGTGCTTTCCCTACATTTTCCGCGGCGCGCTCGACGTCGCCGCCACGACGATCAACGAGGCGATGAAACTCGCCGCGGTGCGCGCCATCGCCGCAGCTGGCGCATGAGCCGCCGTCCGACGTTGTCGCGCGCGCCTATGGCGGCGAGGCGCCGCTCATTGGCAAGAACTAGCTCATTCCCTCGCCTTTCGATCCCCGCCTGATCCTGCGCATCGCGCCGGCCGTGGCGAGGGCGGCGATGGACAGCGGCGTCGCGAAAAAGCCGATCGCGGATTTCGACGCCTATCAGGAACGGCTTGAGCGCGCTTGGTGTTCCGCTCCGGCTTCATCATGAAGCCGCTGATGAGGCGGCGAAAGCCTGTCCGAAGCGCGTCATCTATTCCGACGGCGAGGACGAGCGCGTTCTCCGCGCCGTGCAATCCGTCGTCGAGGAGGGCATCGCCCAGCCCACGCTGATCGGACGCCGCGCGGTGGTCGAGAGAACGGCTCGAAGACTTTCGGCCTGTCGATCGCCATCGACCAGGATTTCGCACTGATCGACCCGGAAAACGATCCGCGCTATCGCCGATTATGTCGCGACCTGCTCTCGGTCGCCGGACGCCGGGGCATCACGCCCGACGCCGCGCGCACGCTGGTGCGCACCAACGCGACGGTGATCGCGGCGCTGGCGGTGCAGGCGCGGCGAGGCCGACGCGCTCCTTTGCGGCCTGGGCGGACGCTTTTCGTCGCGGCTCGGCTATGTCAGGGATATTATCGGCGTCGCGCCCGGCGTCAGCGATTATTCGTCGATGAGCCTGATGATCACCAACCACGGCGCCTTCTGCATCGCCGACACCCATGTGCGGCACGATCCGACGGCCGCCGAAATCGCCGAAAACGCCTTGCTCTGCGCCGTCCACATGCGGCGGTTCGGCCTGAGCCGAAAATCGCCCTGGTTTCGCATTCCGATTTCGGCACCGACGATGCACCTTCGGCGGTGCAAGATGCGCCAGGCGCTGGAGCTGATCCGCGAAAGCGCGCCCGATCTCGAAGTGGATGGCGAAATGCAGGCCGACACCGCCTTGTCGCAGGAGGTGCGCGACCGCGTCCTGCCCGGTTCGCGGCTGAAGGGCGCGGCCAATGTGCTGATCATGCCGGACCTGCCCGCCGCCAACATCGCCTATCAGATGACCAAGATGCTGGCCGACGCCCTGCCAATCGGCCCGATCCTGCTGGGCGCGGCGCGGCCGGTGCACATCCTCACCCCGTCGATCACGGCGCGCGGCATCGCCAATATGACCGCCGTGGCTGTTGCGGAAGCGCAACAGCATGACGAAGAACCGGATATGGCCTGAGCCGGCGCCGTAAATTACGCCACAAAGTGCTATATTGTCGGGTATGGCGCGGTTTGTGCGGGCGCATCGTCCGGCCTGCGCAAACTTCCGCGGCGCCTGTCATTGCTCGCGGGCAGGCCTGAAGGGACATTGATGAGTTTCAGCCTGGGCCGGATATTCGGCGTCGCGCTGCTGGTTTCGCCGCTCTTTGCCGCGTCCTCCGTCAGGAGCGCGGAACGCTTTGCCTTGCCTTCCGCAACCCCGATCACCTACGCCTGGAGTTGCGACGCCTATGGCGCCGGCTATTTCACCGTGCCCGGCTCCGACCTCTGCCTGCGCATCGGCGGCATGGTCCTCAGCGAACTCGACTTGCGCCATGTTCCGCTCAACGCCTTCACACCCAACCCCGGTACGGCTGTCGGCGCCGTGCGAAGAGGGCCGGCGCCGTCCACGGTCGGCGGCGGCTTCGGCGCCGGCGTCACCCTCGACGCCTGGTTGCCGACCGAGGCCGGCCCGGTCCGCGGCTTCGTCAGCGCCACGTCGGTCTTCGGCGCCGGTCTGCTGTCGCCCAATGCGGCTGGCGTTTACAGCCCGCAGGCCGATCTCGGCGGCTACGACCCCAACGCCTGGCGCAATTTCACCCGCCTCGACCAGGCCTGGCTGCAATTTGCCGGCTGGACGGCGGGCCGGGCGCAGTCGATCTTCGATTTTTACGCCGACGCCTGGAATCTCACGCCCCTGCGCGGCTCGAACGCCCGCACCGAAATGCTCGCCTTCCGGTTCCAGCCGACGCCCGGCGTGATGGCGGCCCTGGCGCTGGAAAACAACCGCGAGCGGCGCAATCTCGTGGGACAGGCGGTCAATCCGCTGGGCTCCGCCGATTACGCCGGCGCCGCGCGCCCGACCCGGTCGCCTCGCTGCGCGTCGATACGCCGTTCGGCCTGGCGCAGATCAGCGGCGCGGCGCATGAAATGCGCACCCGCTACGCAGCGCCGGCCTCCGTCGCGCCCGGCCAGCCGGACGCCGCGACCTCGACGCAATGGGGGTTTGCGGCGCAAGGCGGCCTGAAAGTCAATTTGCCCAACCTGTCGGACGCCGACGCCATGATCCTTCAGGCGACCTATGCGCGGGGCGCCTCGGCCTACCTCACCGGCGACGACCAGCCGCTGTTTGGCGGCGTGAACGATCCGGCTCATCCAGGAATCGCCAATCCGCGCCTCGCCGCGGCGCCCGGCCTGACGACCTATGATTATGATTGCGTGACCATCGCACAGCCCTTCGGCCATTGCGACCAATCCTCCGGCTATGCGCTGGTAGCGGCTTTCAAGCATTTCTGGACGCCGACCGTCTCTTCCACGCTTTTCACCAGCTTCTTCGGCCTGAATTACTCCGACGCCGCCCGCGCCGCCGCGCCCGGCGTCAATGGCGCGACCAGTTATCGCGAGACCACGGTCGGCGGCAACCTGACGTGGACACCACTGAAAAACCTGATGGTTGGCGGCGAAATCGCCTACACCCAGGGTAAAGTCTCCGGCCTCGCGCCGATCGGTCCGGCGCAGCCCTCGGCTTCCCCCGCCTGGCCTTCCTCCAGCGAATGGTCGGGCCGCATCCGCGTGCAGCACAATTTTTGACAGTAAAGCTCCAGCTTGTTGATTTCGCGGCGATTTTCAGGAGCGAACCGGCTCCGGCCCCACGCGCAATCCTGACCCGCGTGAAGTAAGCGCTTGCAAATACAACGACTTCCGTCTCTATTCCGGAAAGGGATTTTTGGCGGATTTCGCCGGACAGGAGGCAGGGGTGGGCACGTACGGGCCGGAAAAGGCCAGGACCCTGTAAAGGGCTGTCAGATGGTGGATTCTGATCTCGCCCTTGCCCTCGCGCAGAATATTTTCGGCTTCGCCCGGCTGGACGCCGGTCTTTCGGTGCTTGCGCGCAGCGGCGGCCTGATGGACTGGCTGCCGCCGCCAGGCGAAAAAATCCTCTCTTCGCCGGTGTTCTTCGGCATGGAGGGAGAATTCGCCGATCTCCGACGGCAAAGGATCGCGCGGATCGACCTGCCCGGACTGCGGCTCGCGCCCTTCGACGCGACGCCATTTTCCGTCTCTGTCCTGCACGATCCCGACCGCGACGAATTCCTTGTCCTGGCCAGCACCGATTGCGGCGCGCAGGACGTCGAACGGCAATTGGCGCGAGAGCGTCGCGAAACGCGGGTGCTGGAGGATCAGGCCCAGGCGGCGGGGCGGCTGATCCGCGAACAGACCGCGCTTTACCGCGACATTGTCGAGACCGCCAGCGACCTGGTTTTTCGCTTTGGCGCCGACCTGCGCGTCACTTTCGTCAACTCGCTCGCCTGCCGCCTGCTGCAGCAGGAAGAATGCCAGATTCTCGGCCGCGCCGTCGACGTCGTGCTGCGCGCCGCCAGGCCGGAGGACGGGTGGCGCGTCCAGCTCGTCGCCAACGGCGACAGTTCGTTCGAGCAGGCGCTGGTCCTGCCGGGCGGCGCCAGCGTCTGGATCCTGTGGAGCGTCCACTGGATAGGCGACAAGCCCGGCGCCGGCGAATACCAGGCGCTCGGGCGCGACATCAGCGACCTTAGGCGATTGCGCGCGGAAGCGGCGCGCGGCGCGGACGAGGCGCGTCGCAACGCGGTGATGCGCGAACGCCTGCGCATCGCTCATGACCTCCATGACACGCTGGTCCATTCGCTGGTGGCGCTCGCGCCGCAGCTCCGGCTGATCCGCCGGGTGGCGGGGCCGGGAGCCGACAGGCCGCTGCTGGACGAACTGGACCACGCCGACGCCGCGGTGCGCGACGGCCTCGCCCGCGCGCGCGCCGCGCTGTCCGACCTGCGCAGCCAGAATGTCGAGCCGCACGGGCTCGGCGCTGCGCTGGAAAATCTCGGCCGCCGCTTCAATGAACGCACCGGGGTTCACGCCGTGGTGGACATCGACCAGAGCGCCCGCGACGCCGAAGGCGAAATGGCGGAGGTTTTCTTCCGCATCGCCGAGGAGGCCCTGCGCAACGCCGAATTGCACTCCAGCGCCGCGCGCGTCGGCATTTCCCTGACGGCGGACGAGGCCGGGACGCATACGCTGGTCATCGCCGACGACGGAAGGGGATTCGATCTCGACGAGGTCGCCTTCGGCCATTTTGGCTTGATCGGCATGCGCGAGCAGGCCGAAATGATCGGCGCCCGCTTCACGCTCGACTCCGAGCGCGGCGGC
The DNA here is from genome assembly GCA_963849665.1 of uncultured Alphaproteobacteria bacterium. GTDB lineage: Bacteria > Pseudomonadota > Alphaproteobacteria > Rhizobiales > Beijerinckiaceae > Rhodoblastus. Next base: position 65,824 of record CAWKJW010000005.1, read on the forward strand.
GGCGTCCGCATCCAGATCGTCGCGCCTCGCTTGCGCGCTGATTTCGACGCGAGTTCTGCTGAATAGAGCTGGCGCCTCGTCCCGCCGCATCTAACCGCCCTTGAAAAGCCACATGGAGTTACTCGGCTTCAAAGTCGCGGCAAATATAAACGCCAAAGCGTTCCTGCCTCCGCAGCATGCTTTGCGCCAGTGCCAACGCCGCTGCCCTCGCCGGCTCCGACATGCGGACGAGAAGACATGCAGTGCCTAATGAATTGAAATTTAGTCAAATTGCAATTAACGCGAAAAACAGCTAGATTCCCTTTGGAAAAGCTTCATCCTTGTCGAAAGACGCTCCCGCGCCCGATGCTTAGCTGAAGAATCTCTCTTCGGAACTGGTCGCAGGGGATATCGGCATTATTTCGGACACGGTCTTTCTGATGGTTTTTCCGCGCGGACGAAGGAAAAGTCCGCTTTCGGCGGAGCGCCCCTTTTTTGGCGGCGGGAGTTATTTCGTTGCAGGTTGAAGAACGCATCCGCATCCTGATCGCCGAGGACCAGCCCCTGATCCGGCGCGCTTTCGCCGCGATGCTGGCGCTGGAGCCGGATTTCGAGATCGTCGCCCAGGCCGCCGACGGCGCGGAGGCCGTGCAGGCGGCGCGCCGCTGGAAGCCGCATGTGGCGCTGCTCGACATCCAGATGCCGCGCCTCAACGGCATCGCCGCGACGCGCCAGATCGCAAAGGATTGTCCCGACACTCAGGTCATCATCCTGACCACCTATGACACCGACGACCTGATTTTCGACGCCATTTGCGCGGGGGCCCAAGCCTATCTGCTGAAGGACGCCGAGGAGAGCGAGATTTTCGACACGATCCGGTTGGTGTCGCGCGGGCATTCGCGGCTCGCGCCCAATGTCGCGCGCAAATTGCTCAACGAATTCCGCAGAGTCCGCCGGCCGCTCCGTTCGCTTTCCGACGAAGCCGAACTTCCGGGCGAGACGCTGACCGACCGGGAAAACGACATCCTGCAATTGATCGTCGCCGGCAAGGGCAACAAGGAAATTGCCGCCCAGTTGAAGCTCGCCGAAGGCACGGTGAAGAATTACGTCAGCCGCATCCTCGAAAAGCTCAATGCGCGCAGCCGCACCGAACTGGCGGTCAAGGCGCTGAACCGCCGCCAGGACTGACGGCGCTCGGATCGCGGCGGCTCATCCGGCGATTTTTCTGCGGCCGAACAATTCCGGCCGCGCCTGCGGCGCCTTGTAGACGGGGCGCAGGATTTCGTTGCGATGCGCGGGGAAGCGGTCGGACTTTGCCGCGTTCCCGCCGCCGGGGCCGCGATCGTATTTGTTGCCGCCGTCGTCGCCGCGCCGGAAGAACAGCATGACGACGAGCGCCAATCCGCCGAGCGCAGCGGCCAGCTGGCACAAGGCCATGACGGCCATGCCGACCTTGGGGAGCCCCAGCACCGCAAGCAGCGCCGCCGGCAGCACGCCGGCGAGGACGGCGCCCATCGGCCATGCCATGCGCCAGCCGCTCCAGCCGAAATCATGGAGGCGCTTGCAATGGTTGGCGAGTCCGATCCAGGTCGATGCGAGGCCGAGCAGCAGAAGGATGAAGCCGACCGCCGGGGGAATATCGACGGAAACCTTCGGCTTGTGCGCCGCGTCGAACGCGACGAGGACGAAATTGTGGAACACCACCCATTCAATCAACAAGGTGACAGCTAACTGCCCCAGGGCGATCTTGGCGAAAATCGCGCGATTGACGCGGCCATGGAACGAAAACAAGAGCCATTGCAAATTGTCCGGCATGACGAAACCCCTTCGTGATCAAACAAAGGCAGCCTGCTTGCCGAACGTCACCGATGTCTTAAACGCAATGACCAAACGTCAAGACTGCAAAGGCGATCGAAAACAAGGTCAATATTTCGCAAAGATATTTGTCTTGCCGGAGCGAACCCCCACGTCACACGGGAACATTGTCGATCAGCCGGGTTTTTCCGAGCCTTGCCGCGACCAGCAGGCGGATCGGACCGTCGGACAGCGATGCGACGGGCGTGAGCGTTTCGGCGTTGCGCGCTTCGAAATAATCCAGCGCGAAACCCGAGCCGGAAATCTTCGCCGCCGCAGCCGCGACCGCAGCCGCCACCGCCGCGCCGCCAGCAATCGCCGCCGCCGTCTCGCGCAGGACCTGCGACAGGACGACCGCCCTGCTCCGCTCCTCGGCGCTCAGATAGACATTGCGCGATGACATGGCGAGGCCGTCCGCCTCGCGCAGCGTCGGCACGCCGAAAATCCGCGTGCGAATGTCGAGATCGGCGGCCATCCGGCGGATCACGGCGAGCTGCTGGAAGTCCTTCTCGCCGAAAAAGGCGCTATCGGCCTGGGCCTGGTTGAGCAGTTTCGCCACCACCAGGGCGACGCCGGCGAAATGGTCGGGGCGGAAGCTGTCCTCAAGCCCCGCCAGCGCCGGCCCGCCGGGGATGACCCGGGTCGAAAATCCCGCCGGGTACATGGCGCTCGCCGGCGGCGCGAAGCAGCCGTCGGCGCCGGCCTCCGCCAGCCGCGCCAGATCGGCGTCCAATGTGCGGGGATAGGCGTCGAAATCCTCGCCCGGCGCGAATTGCGCGGGATTGACGAAAATCGACACGATGACGCGTTGCGCATGCCTGCGCGCCGCCTCGACCAGCGAGACATGGCCGGCGTGCAAGGCGCCCATGGTCGGCACGAGGGCGATCTTTTCGTCCGCCGCGCGCCATTGCGCGACGGCGCGGCGCATGGAGGCGATATCGCGGAAGACTTGCGGCGCGTCGGACATTGCAATGCTCACAGAAAGTTTGGATTCTTGATCGCGCGGAAGCGCGACGCCGGTTCGGGATTTTCGCCCGCGACCCGGCGGAGGTAATCGACATAGTCGGCCGGCAGGCCGAGATCGCGCGCCGCCGCGACGATATTCTCCATGTAATCGCCGGGCGCGCGGCCAGAACTCGCGCCGGGCTTGCCGATATAGACCAGCGCGCGCACGGGAGAGCCGCTTTCGCGCAGCACCGGCTGGCTGATCTTGACATAGGCGCCCTTGCCCACGTCCTCGTAACGGTCGAGCGCCGTCAGGTCGCCAAAGCTCACGTCCCACAAGGCGCCTTGCGCCATGGCGCCCGCGTCGCGGACCAGCGTGGCGAAGCCGTTGGCCATCAATTCGAAGCGATGGCGCGGCAGGCGGGCGCGGCCAAGCAGTTTCGCGCGGGGGCAACGCGCGCCCATGGCCGTCGCGTCCATGTTCGATCCGTAAGCGAAAGTGAGCGGCATTCCGGCGACCTGAACTTTTGGCTATTGATATTTAGTCATACGAATGTGAGAATTTGTGTTCGGCCGACAGGGCTTCGACCCAATCCTTATAAGAGGCCGATGTGGGAGGACAATCATGAAAATCGCAAAAATCGCGCTGATCGCGCTCGCCTGCGGCGCCGGAATGGCCTGTGCCGCGCAAAGCGCCAGCGCCACCGAGGCGGCTGGCAATTACAAGCGCTCCAACGGCGACAAGGTCCGCGTTTCAGTCGTTGGCGGCAAGCTCTATTGCAAAATCGTCGCCGGCAGCCAGCCGGGCTTTGAAATGTGCCATGGCATGTCGCGCGCCGGCGGCGACACGTGGAAGGGCTCGAACATGAAGCATCCCTCCATGCCCGGCATGATGACCTTCAACGGCACGGTGGTCGTCGCCGGGGGCGGACTGTCGATCAAGGGCTGCGCCGTCGGCAAGTCGATGTGCGATTCCGAAAGCTGAACTCGCGAGTAACCCGAACAAAGCGGGCCTTGAAATCCGGACGACCGGACTTCAAGGCCCCCCGATCATGCGGCCTGCCCGGAAGCGAGGGCGACGCTGGCCGCGCCCGGCGCGGCGACGATCTGCGCAATGCACCAGCTCAAATACCAGCGCATCAGCCAGGGTATGGTGACGACGAGCGCGCTGCCGAGCAGCATGGCGAAGGTGCGCCAGAGAATCTGCCAGCCCGAGGCGACGAATTCGAATTGGTGCGACCCGCCGGCGTGGCGGCAGATCCAGCGCATCTTGCTTCTGGCGACCCAGGCCCAGCCGACGACGGTGACAAGCGACAGGACCATGAGCAGGTCCCAGCCGAGATAGGCCCAGAAGCCGCCGCCGAAGCCAATGTCGAGCGCGCCGTCCTCGCTGCGCAGCGAGCGGCTGAACCAGCCGACCAGCAGGAAAGCCAGGGCTTCGCTGGAGAGGCCCGAGGCCAGTCTTGCATAGGGATAGGCGTCCGTATGGCGGAAAAAATCCGGAACGATCGCCGCCAGGCCGATGCCGGCGAAAATGAGCCAGCAGGCGCCGATCGAGCTTTCGAGAAAGAGCCGGCGCCCATTTGGCAGAGCGATGCGTCCTGCGAACCAGTTGTAGAACCACCTGCCGGCCCAGGGTGCGGGAACGACCATGGCGACCCCCACGACATAAACGACACCACGCCAGAAAAGCCCCCACGCAGGCAAGTCCGCTTGCAGCGGCCCCGTTCCGGACGCCGGCGCGAAACCGGGCTTCTGCCGGAAGGCCTGCGCCAGGACGGGGAAGGCCGCGGCGGCCGCCGGTTCGCCGCCCTCCGCCCAAACCAGGCAATCGGGCGCGAGGCGGCCCTGCAGCGTCAATGCCGCCAGTTCGTCGAGCGACACCGGGCCGTTCTGGGCGCCGGAGCGGTCCTTGAAAAAATAATTCCATGTCATGCGGGGCGCCTGAAAAGAAGCAAGAAATCCAGCCTGCGCCAAAATCACTGGCAGAAATGAAAACGAGGTGACGCAGAAGCCTCAACTTGCGTCAAACCAAAAAAAAACGCCAGACTCCGCAGAGTTTGGCGCAAAATTTCCGGACGTGAAGAGAAACCTCAGGCGAATTCCATGATCACGGCGTCCACGGCGAGCGAATCGCCTTCCTTGCATTTGATCGCCTTGACGGTCACGTCGCGCTCGGCGCGCAAGACGTTCTCCATCTTCATCGCCTCGACCATGGCCAGCGGATCGCCGGCCTTCAATTCCTGGCCCTCCTGCACATAGAGCGCCTTGACGAGGCCCGGCATCGGGCACAGCAGCGATTTCGAAGTGTCGGCGATCTTCTTCTCGGGCATCAGCGCGAAAAGCTCGGCCTCGCGGCGGGTGAAGACGCGCGCCTCGACGGTGACGCCGGCATGGGCGATTTCATAGCCGTTGAGAATGGCCCGCACCTGCACCGCGGTCGCTTCGCCGTCGATCAGGCCGTTCCACACCGGCTGGCCGGGAACCCAGTCGGATTCGAGGCGATGGGCACAGCTCGTCGAGAGACGGGCGTCTTTCGACGCCCTTTGTGCGCCGGATTCGAAACGCACCAGCAGCGCGCCGTCGCCGGAATCGATCTCGATGTCATAGCGGACCTTGTCGAGCAGCACCGAGCGGGTGTTCTCGAATTTTACCGGCCTCTGCACCTGCATCTGGCCGGAAATCTGGCGCTTGCGCTCGTTGCCGAGATTGTCGACGAAAGCCGCCACCGCCGCCATGCGATGGGCGATCTCGCCTTCCGCCGTCAGCGGCGAAAAGCCGTCGGGATATTCCTCGGCGATGAAGGCGGTCGAGATATTGCCCGACCGCCATCGCGCATGCTGCATCAGCGACGACAGGAAGGGGATGTTGTGGCGGATGCCGTCGATGACGAAACCGTCGAGCGCCCTCGCCTGCGCCTCGATCGCCGTGAGGCGGTCGCCGGCATGGGTCACGAGCTTGGCGATCATCGGATCGTAATAGATCGAGATTTCGCCGCCCTCGAAGACGCCGGTGTCGTTGCGCACGGTGATCCCGTCCCAGCGGCCTTCCGCCGGCGGCCGGTATTTCACCAGCCGGCCGGTCGAAGGCAGGAAGTTGCGGGTCGGGTCCTCGGCATAGATGCGGCTTTCGACCGCCCAGCCCTTGAGCTGCACGTCGCTCTGCTTGATCGAGAGGGGCTCGCCGGCCGCGACGCGGATCATCTGCTCGACCAGGTCGATGCCGGTGATCAGTTCGGTCACGGGATGCTCGACCTGCAGGCGGGTGTTCATTTCAAGGAAATAGAAGCTCTTGTCCTGGCCGGCGACGAATTCCACCGTGCCGGCGGAATCGTAATTGACCGCCTTGGCGAGAGCGACGGCCTGCTCGCCCATCTTCTTGCGGGTCTCCTCGTCGAGCAGCGGCGACGGGGCCTCCTCGATAACCTTCTGGTTGCGGCGCTGAATCGAACATTCGCGCTCGCCGAGATAGATGACATTGCCGTGCTTGTCGCCGAGCACCTGGATTTCGATGTGGCGCGGATTGACGATGAACTTTTCGACGAAGACGCGGTCGTCGCCGAACGAGCTTTTCGCCTCGGATTTGGCGCGGGCGAAACCTTCCGCGACTTCCTCGCGCGTCTGGGCTATGCGCATGCCCTTGCCGCCGCCGCCAGCCGACGCCTTCAGGATCACGGGATAGCCGATGCCGTCTGCAATCCTCACCGCCTCTTCCGGCGTCTCGATCACCCCGAGGAAGCCTGGAACCGTCGAGACCTTGGCGGCATTGGCGAATTTCTTGGATTCGATCTTGTCGCCCATCGCCTCGATGGCGCCGACATTCGGGCCGATGAAGGTGATGTCGTTGGCCTTGAGCGCCTCGGCGAAGGCGGCGCGCTCGGAGAGAAAGCCATAGCCCGGATGCACGGCCTCGGCGCCGGTCTTCTTGCAGGCGTCGATGATCTTGTCGATGATCAGGTAGGATTCCGAAGCGGCTGGCGCGCCAATATGCACGGCCTCGTCGGCCATTTCGACGTGCAGCGCATCCTTGTCGGCGTCGGAATAGACGGCGACGGTCTTTATGCCCATCCGGCGGGCCGTCTTGATGACGCGGCAGGCGATTTCGCCGCGATTGGCGATGAGAATTTTCTTGAACATTCTGGCCCCGGAACGGATTTCACTTCCGGCCTTGACGACATGGCCCCACGACTTGGCCCCATAAGGTCGGATCGGTCCGCCTTGTATGGGAAGTCGTCCCTTCCGTCCAGCCGTCAAAGGGTTTACGAAGCGCGAATGCTTAAGCCCGGCGCCTGTCTTTCAGCGTCCTGGCGCAGGCCTCCCGAAATGGGATGGGCGCTATGCGCGCTGCGCGGGACCGTCCGGCCTTGAAATCCCCCGTCATCAACGGGCGTCCGCCGCGGCGCTCGCCAAAGCCGCCTGCACCATTGGCGCCTGGGACCGCGTCCGCACGGCGTCGAGAAACCATTGCGGCGCGCGATGGGACTCGGCCAGAACATTGGCGAGAAGCGCGAAGCTCGTGAGCGAAGGGGCCTCGTCGGCTTCTTCGAGCAGCCATTCCGCCTGCTCGCTGTTCAGCACGCCGGTCGGACGGGCCTGCCAGACGACATGGTCGGTCAGGCATTCGACGAAGAATTCAGTCCATTCCGGGCAGGGAGAGCCCTGGGTGCGGTCGAGATCGAACAAGGCGCAGGCCTCGTCGCGGGAGACGCCTTCGTCCTCGAACAGGGCGCGGCGCAACTGGCGGATTTCCGCAGCGGTCAGGTCCTTTCCGGCGCGCGTCAACTGGTCGATCACTTCGCGGCGCCCGTTGTGGGCGTGCAGGCCGAACATGGAAAACTTGGCCGGGCTGGCAGGAGACATTTTTCGCAACTCCATCGTTGCGCAACGCTAACCCGCGCCGTCTTGCGCGAAACTAAACAGATAAAGTGAACGAGTGGAAAGGTTAAGACTTTGAGCATGCGCGGGATTCACGGGATGAGCCGGGACCTGCTAAACTTGTTCGCCAATTGTTTGAGGAGCCTATTATGTCACGTAAACTCGCGGCCGAGTTTTTCGGCACTTTCTGGCTGGTCTTCGGGGGATGCGGCAGCGCCATCCTCGCCGCGGCCTTCCCGCAGCTCGGCATCGGCTTCGCCGGCGTCGCCCTCGCCTTCGGACTGACAGTGTTGACCATGGTTTATGCTGTCGGCTGGATTTCGGGCGGCCATTTCAATCCCGCCGTTTCGCTCGGCCTCGCCGTCGCCAACCGGTTTTCCTGGTCGGAACTGATCCCCTATTGGCTCGTGCAGGTCCTCGGCGGCCTCGCAGCGGCGGCAATACTTTATGTGATCGCCTCCGGCGCGCCGGATTTCAAGGCCGGCGGCTTCGCCTCGAACGGCTATGGCGACCTTTCGCCCGGCCACTATGCCCTGCTGTCGTGCCTCGTCGTGGAAATCGTCCTGACAGCGGGATTCCTCCTGGTCATCATCGGGTCCACGTCGAAAACCGCGCCCGCCGGTTTCGCGGGAATCGCCATCGGCCTGGCGTTGACGCTCATTCACCTGGTTTCGATCCCGGTGACCAACACGTCGGTCAATCCGGCGCGCTCGACCGCCGTCGCCTTTTTCGCCCAGACCGGGGCAGTCAGTCAGCTCTGGCTGTTCTGGGTCGCTCCGCTGATCGGCGGCGCGCTCGGCGGCTTGATCTGGAAGCTCCTGCTCGCGCAGGACGAGAAGGCGGACTGATCCGGCGCGAAGACTGACGGAAGGTCCCGCGAGGCGGGGAGCCTCCCGTCAATCGTCGCTGCGCGCATAGGCGCGGCGATGGTAGAGCAGGCTGACGCCGTCCACGCGATGGGTCACCGCCTCGACCGCGCCGAAAAAGACGTGGTGGGTGGCGACATCCTTCACTTCGATCAGGCGGCAATCGAACGTCGCCAGAGCGCTTTCGAGCAGGGGCGCGCCGGTCTTGCCGCGCCGCCAGACGCCATGCTTGAATTTCTGCTCGAAATGCTCGTCGGTGCGGCCGGCGAAAATATCCGCCAGCGCCTGATCCTCGCCGCGCAGCGAATTGACGCTGAACACGCCGTTTTCGATGAACCGCAGCGACGAGGGCGAGTGGATATTGACGCAGACCAGAAGCGTCGCCGGATGATCGGAGACCGAGGCGAGCGCCGTCACCGTCATGCCGGCCAGACCGGCCGGGCCGTCGCTGGCGATGAGATGCACCGGCGAGGCGATTTCGCTCATCGCATCGCGATAGGCCTTGGCTTCGAGCATCGGGACCTCTTCCGCGCGTCCGTCCGACAACAAGGTTTCCGCCATGAATTGTTCCGCTTGCTCGTCACGCCCCCGGCGGAGCCTTACACCGGCGCGGGCCCGCGGCAAATGTTGCGGCGACGCCGCGTGCTTGCTAGCGTCCTCCGTCAGCGGGCGCGCGAGCGCCGGCTGATTCTGGAGCGTGGATGGAAGTCTTCCTGCAACAATTGATCAATGGCGTCACGCTCGGCTCGATCTACGGGCTGATCGCCATCGGCTACACGATGGTCTTCGGCATCATCGGCATGGTCAATTTCGCGCATGGCGACGTGTTCATGCTTTCGGCTTTCATCGCGCTTTTGCTCCTGCTTCTGCTGACGCAGATGCTCGGCGTCCCCGCGAGCCTCGCCTTCTTCGCCGTGCTGTTCGCCACCATGGCGCTGACCGCGATTGTGGAATTTCGTCATCGAGCGCGTCGCCTACCGCCGGTTGCGCGGCTCGTTCCGGCTGGCTCCGCTGATTTCGGCCATCGGCATGTCGACCTTCCTCGCCAATTTCGTCACCGTCACGCAGGGGCCGAACAACAAGTCCATCCCGCCCCTCCTCGACAAGGTCATCGCCCTCACCCATGGCGGCAGCTATGACGTCACCTTATCCTACAAGCAGATCCTCATCGTCGCGGTGACGGCGGTTCTGCTTGCCGCCTTCTGGTTCGTGGTGCAGAAGACGCCGCTCGGCCGGGCGCAGCGCGCCTGCGAGCAGGACGCCAAAATGGCCTCGCTGCTCGGCGTTGACGTGAACCGCACCATGCCCTGACCTTCGTGATCGGCGCGGCGCTGGCGGCCGTCGCCGGCTGCCTGTTCCTGCTGCAATATGGCGTGGTCAAATCCTCGGACGGCTTCGTTCCGGGCGTCAAGGCCTTTACCGCCGCCGTTCTCGGCGGCATCGGCTCTCTGCCCGGCGCCGTGCTGGGCGGGCTGGCCATCGGGCTGATCGAGACCCTGTGGGGGCAATATTTCTCCAGCGACTACAAGGATGTCGCCGCCTTCTCGATCCTCGCCGTCACCTTGATCTTCATGCCCTCCGGCCTGCTCGGACGACCCGACGTCGAAAAGGTCTGAGCTTGAGCGACCAGGCCTCCCCCCTTCTCCCGCGCCCTAAGGGACGCGGGCAATCGCCGCGCTGATCGTCGGAGGGCTCGGCTTTCCCATCGTCGCTTTCCGCGCCGCTCCCGATTTCAACAATATGCTGGCGCTGATTTCCGCTGGCCGCTTGTATTTCGCCTTTTGCGCCCTCGGCTTCGCGTTGCGCTTCCTGCTGTCGTTGTGGGTCCCGGCGCGGCAAGGCGAAAGTCATAAGGGCGCGCATGTGGGCGGGCGAAAGCCCTGGCTCGGGCCGGCCGGGCTCGCCTGGCGCTGGTCGCCTATCCTCTGCTCGATGCTGGCCCTTCTCGGGCCGTTGGGGTCGCTGAAATGGGTCGACACGTTCGGCGTGCAGATCCTGCTCTATGTGCTGCTCGGCTGGGGCCTCAACATCACGGTCGGCCTCGCCGGCCTGCTCGATCTCGGCTATGTCGCCTTTTACGCGGTCGGCGCCTACGCCTATGCCCTGCTCGCGCCGCTCACCGGCCTGTCCTTCTGGCGCTGCTGCCGGTCTCCGGCCTGCTTGCGGCCTTCTGGGGCTTCTGCATCGGCTTTCCGATCCTGCGGCTGCGCGGCGATTACCTCGCCATCGTGACTTTGGCGTTCGGCGAAATGGTGCGCATTGTCGCGGTCAACTGGGATGTCGTCACGCATGGCGAGGCCGGGCTTTACGGATTCCCGAGCCTCACCTTCTTCGGCCTGCCGTTCATTCCCGGACCGCGCGGCTTTGCGGCGCAGTTCGGCCTGCATTTCGCCGGCGTGCACAAGCTGATCTTCCTCTATTACATCGTGCTGGCGCTGGCGCTCGTCGCCAATTTCGTCAGCATCCGGTTGCGCCGCCTGCCGCTCGGACGCGCCTGGGAGGCGCTGCGCGAAGATGAAATCGCCTGCCGCGCGCTCGGCCTCGACACAGCCAACATCAAGCTCACCGCCTTCGCGCTGGGCGCCTTCTTCGCCGGCGTCGCCGGCTGCCTTTTCGCGTTGCGGCAGGGGTTTGTCTCTCCATCGAGCTTCACCTTCACCGAAAGCGCCACCATCCTGGCCATTGTCGTGCTCGGCGGCGGCGGCTCGCAACTCGGCGTCGCCATGGCGGCGGCGCTGATCATCGGATCGTCCGAACTGCTGGCGAGCTGACCTTCCTCAAGGCGATCTTCGGCCCCGAATTCGATCCGACCCAGTACCGCATGCTGCTGGTCGGCCTCGCCATGGTGGCGATGATGAATTTTCGCCCGCGCGGGCTGGTGTCGACGCGCCAGCCGACCATCCTGCTGCACGGGGCGGCGGAGGCCAAATCATGAGCGCGCCGCGCTGGATCGACGATCCGCTGCTGCGGGTCGATCGGCTGACCATGCGGTTCGGCGGCCTCACCGCGGTCAACGACGTGTCCTTTTCCGTCGGGCGCGGCGACATCACGGCGCTGATCGGCCCCAACGGCGCCGGCAAGACCACCCTGTTCAATTGCCTGACCGGATTCTACAAGCCGACGGTCGGGCGCATCGCTTTTTCGCCTAACGGTGGACTGGACGAAGCGCGGATCGACGCGGTCACCGCCACCGCGCGCAAAAACGCCCGCGACGGCGGCGCGGCGCTCTTCCTGCTGGAGCGCATGGCGAATTTCGAGATCGCCAAGAAGGCCCAGTTGCCCGCACGTTCCAGAACATCAGGCTGTTCGCCGGCATGAGCGTGCTGGAAAATCTGATCGTGGCACAGCATCTCGCCCTGACGCCCGCCTCCGGTTACGGATTTTTCGGCCTCATCGGCCTGCCCTCCTATCGACGCGCCGAACGACAGGCCGTCGATCGCGCGAAAGCATGGCTGGAGCGGATCGGGCTCACACGCCGCGCCGACGACCCCGCCGGCGCCCTGCCCTATGGCGACCAGCGGCGGCTCGAAATCGCCCGCGCCATGTGCGCCGACCCGGCCCTGCTTTGCCTCGACGAGCCGGCGGCGGGGCTGAACGCCAATGAATTGCACGGCCTCGCCAGCCTGATTCGCGACATCCGCGACGAGGGCGAGACGTCGATCCTGCTGATTGAACATGACATGGCGGTGGTCATGGCCATCTCCGACCATGTCGTGGTGCTGGATTATGGACAGAAGATCGCAGACGGCTCCCCGGCGGAGGTGCGCGAGAATCCGGCGGTGATCGCCGCCTATCTCGGCGTCGAGGAAGAGGAAGCGCCGCATGTCGAGGCCGAGATAAACAGCGGGGCCGGATTGACGGGCGGGAGCGCGCCATGAGCCCGCTCCTCTCGATCCAGGGCGCGACCGCCTTCTACGGCGCGGTGCAAGCGCTGAAAGGCGTCGATCTCGAAGTTGGCGCGGGCGAGATCGTCGCGCTGATCGGCGCCAACGGCGCCGGCAAGTCGACGCTGATGATGAGCATTTTCGGCGTCCCGCGCCTGCGCTCCGGGCGCGTCGTCTTCGACGGCCGCGACATCACCGACCTGCCGACGCATGAAATCGCCCGCCTTTCCATCGCCCAGTCGCCGGAAGGGAGACGGATTTTCGCCCGCATGACGGTGTTCGAAAATCTGCAGATGGGCGCGGCTGTCGCCGGCTTCAGTCGGTTCGACGAGGATCTCGAACGCGTCTATGGCGTCTTTCCGCGCCTGAAGGAGCGCGCGAGCCAGCGCGGAGGCACTCTGTCGGGCGGCGAGCAGCAGATGCTGGCCATCGCCCGCGCCCTGATGAGCCGGCCAAAGCTGCTCCTGCTCGACGAGCCGTCGCTCGGCCTGGCGCCGTTGATCTGCCGCCAGATTTTCGATGTGGTGCGCCGTCTCAACAAGGAGGAGGGCCTGTCGGTCTTCCTGGTCGAGCAGGACGCGCATCACGCGCTGAAGCTCGCGGACCGCGGCTATGTCATGGTCAACGGCGCCATCGCCATGCAGGGGCCGGGCGCCGAATTGCTGCGCGACCCGAAAATCCGCGCCGCCTACCTCGAGGGGGGCGCGAGTTGAATTTCGATTTCGTGATCGGCGATCCCCGCGTCTTCATCGGCGTCACGCTGGTCCTCGGCGGCCTCGCGTCGGTCGCTGCCGGCCGCGCCGTCGCGCTGAGCTGGCGCCCCTTGGTTCTACTGCCGCTCTATGGCCTGCCGCTCGCTTTCGCCATGCGGTTCCTGCACTGGTCGCTGTTCGGGGAGCCGCTGGCGGCGCCGCTGCCGGCGCTCATCGCTTATGGCTGGACGCTTTTCGCGCAGGGGCTCGCCTGGGGCCTCGCCCATCGCGCCCTGGTCAGAAGGCAATATCCCTGGCTCACGCGATAATACAGGAACTGAGGCGGCGCCATCGCGTTACCATGACTATCAGGGAATTTGAGCCTTTTTCAAACGCAAGGCGTCGATGGCGCGTTCTGATGACCTGTTCGAACGCGTGTTTCTGTCCAACTGGATCATGAACCTTCGGGCATGCCGCGCCTGCGGAGCAATCGGAACGGGAGGGCGTCGAACATGTCCAGAATTCTCGCGAGCCTGCTGGCCGCTTCCATGGCCTTCGGCAATTTCGCCGGCGGCATCGCGCTTGCCGCGCCTACGGGGCTGGCCAGGCCCGTGTCCGGGGCGCCGGCGCTGCCTGTCGTCTATCACAAAGAGCAATACGCAACTGAAGCGGTGAGCCCCAACAAAAAAAAGGAACGTATTGCTAGGAAACAGACCTCAATTTCGTGGTGTTCGGGATGAACCCTCAAGGCTCTGGAACTGTTACCCTTGCTTCGGCTGACCCCGAAGACGCAGCCATCATTAATCCGAGGACGCTCTCTCATCCGTTTGATAGAAGAGTTCTTGTTGACGGAATCATCGATGCTGTTGAGATTTTCAAGGGGACTGATATTTATAAGGAGGGCTTTGAGGGGTGGCTGAATGGGCCTGAGAGTTTGGACAAAGAGGCAGTGGAGAAGTTTGTCAGAGAGCAGGCATTGCTTGTTTGGCATGCTAACGGCAGTGTGAAAATGGGGAAGAAGGAGGATGAGAAGGGTGGTGCTTGCGTTGATGGTTCCGGACGAGTGTTTGGAATCAAGGGGTTGCGAGTTGCGGATATGAGTATAAGCCCTGTCACTATCAAGTAAGTGAATCCCCTGGCAAGATCTTGGGATACTGCTAACCAGTTCAAAAGTGGACATACAGCAGCAGTGGCCTATCTCATAGGTGCCACGATTGCGGATAAGATTGTTGAGGAGTATAGGCTTTGAAGATCTGATCTCTCGTTCTAGTACCAAGAACACTTTGCTAGCACTGCTAAATTGGAATCGATAAGAGTGCGCTCCATTCGTTATATGCAAAGCGTTTACATAGAAACAAGACAAAATATAGGCAGATTGTCCTAGCTATTACTCGTCATGCAGAGAAAATCTGATATGAATGCCTAATAACAACTTAGACTATGAAAGGAGGCCCTTACCACTTATACAGTTGATGAGCTGCTGGCCATCCGTATCATATTCTGGATAAGGGGTTCGCTTGAGCTAGACTCGTCTACGTCTCTACCATTTTGGCTTGAGAGAAGCTACAATACAAGCATTTTCTTTGAATCAATTTCCATTTTTGGCAAATTGTTTAAAGCATAAAGAGCGCTTCTTCCAGCCCCCAAAACCCCGCAGAACTTGCCTATTTCATCATTGAAATCCATGCCCGTCTTCCTCCAACCTTCAAATGAAGCAGCCGTAATCAAATGCTCACTGTGGTCCGCTGCCGTCGTACTCTCCACAACTCCCATTGGAGACAATGAACACCTGATCAGGAGGGAATTGAGTTCTATATAGGACACTAAACAGCTACTGGCTAAAGCCGCCATCACATAATCCTGAACCCGTAATCCATAGTTTGCACTGCTTTCCCGGGTAGGCATCCGCAAAGAACAGGGTTACTGAACAATCGGGGCCGTTAACGCAGGACACGCAGCAGTTATAAGGGTCTGAGTCCGAAGTATAGCTTGGCGGGAGACTATTTGGGCTCACACTACCAGTCATGGGCCTCATCGTCCACGTTGCCGATCACGTTGGAGGCGGCACAAGCTGCATAGGCGGTTTCGGCATTTAAATTGAGTTACAGTCCTCTGATCTACAGTGCCTCAATCTCGCATGCTGGATGTCAGCAACCCTATCGGTTCCCTGCTCTCTACTACGTCACGTGCAATCTACCATGGTAGATATGCCGTCTACGGCACTCATCTTCCCTTCACTCAAGTCAGCGTCTTCTCTAGTCCTTTAAACCTCCCCCTTCCTACATTATCGGAAGACGCGTCGAAATGGTCGATCAACTGAGCACTCTTCTTACCCCTGAACTGTTTGAGACGCTGGTCAATGCCAAGCTCCCTTTCTCTATGACAGAGCCGCTTGGCTTTGAAGACGTCGGGCAGAAGCAGTTTAAAGGCAAAGCACCGATCCCTAAAGAATTGATCGAGCGCGTCTGGCCAGTTCTAGAAGCTCTCAGCAAGCTGGGGCTGGCATCTATACCCGACCTCTTGCAGTTCCTGCCGGCCATCGCCGATGACGATTTCCCCCGCCAGGCGCTAGGACTGCAGCTACTTCTCGACCAGATGACCAGGTCTTTATTCAGAGGCATTGACGGCCGCTGGAGAAGCGCGTATTTCGATATCATCAGTCTGAAATATGCGCATGCCTTGGACGCGCTGCCCGAGGAGCAGAAGCCGTGGTCGTGGAGTCGCTGGAAGACATTTGCGACGCTCGACTTCTGGGTCCTTGCCCGAACTTGGTATATCTGTCCGTTCGTCCACTCAGACGAGACCGCAGACCAAGAACGCGCGCTGATATTTACGGAAGAGACTCGCGCCATCGTCGAAAAAGAGACAGGGACCACTGACCCCTATCGTGCAGAGCGAGAGTCCATTTTGTCTGACATCTATGGTGTTTCCTTGATGCTCAAAGAAGGGCCGCCTGGAGCTGGAGCGACGGTCCAGATGTACGCTTATTGGATGTGCAAGCTTATGGACATCCATAAGCCCGTCGTAGACAAGTTTGGGCGTTATCCTTACAGAAACGCCTACTTCGGGAGACAAAACACGCCAGAGGAGGAAGAATGGGCTAAGAAGCGGGCTGGAAATCCCATGGCGACCGAGGAACTCGAGACTCGTCTGAAACAGGACATAGATGCCGGAATTTGGACGCCTCTGGGCGCTGGTCGAGTTGCCTGAGGTATCAGGGATGTAATGAACAAGATGAGCCCTCGGAACCGGAAGAGGAGGAAGGTCCGGAGCGTGTATTGGAGGAAGTCTAGCTTCTATGCCTAAAACCCTTTAGCAGTGCCTTTAATAAAGAAAAACGAATACTTTAAAGTTTAAGTTAGAGAACTTTTTGTAAAAAAAAAACAAATGTTAAATTAAGCAAAATTACCTAAAGAGATAGAAGGCAAACTACGTGATGATATAGTTAATCATGCTTAGGATAAGTTGCTCCGGAGTGCTGAGGCGAGTCGACTGAACTAAAGGTGAGGGGAAAGCACGAACTGAGAGCAGGCATGCATAATAAAAATACGTTATTGCTAGTCACCTTTAGTTCAGTCGACTCGCCTCAGCACTCCGGAGCAACTTATCCTTAAGGTCACTGAGGGACTATATCATCACGAAGTTTGCCTTCTATCTTTTTAGGTAATTATACTTAATTTAACATTTGTTTTTTTTTTACAAAAAGTTCTCTAACTTAAACTTTAAAGTATTCGTTTTACTCTTTATTAAAGGCACTGCTAAAGGGTTTTAGGCATAGAAGCTAGACTTCCTCCATAACATGTCCTGTACCTTCCTCCTCTTCCGGTTCCGAGGGCTCATCTTGTTCATTACATCCCTGATACCTCAGGAAACTCGACCAGCGCCCAGAGGCGTCCAAATTCCGGCATCTATGTCCTGTTTCAGACGAGTCTTGAGTTCCTCGGTCGCCATGGGATTTCCAGCCCGCTTCTTAGCCCATTCTTCCCTCTGGCGTGTTTTGTCTCCCCGAAAGAGGCGTTTCTGTAAGGATAACGCCCAAACTTGTCTACGACGGGCTTATGGATGTCCATAAGCTTGCACATCCAATAAGCGTACATCTGGACCGTCGCTCCAGCTCCAGGCGGCCCTTCTTTGAGCATCAAGGAAACACCATAGATGTCAG
>CAWKJW010000006.1:0-5791 GCA_963849665.1 uncultured Alphaproteobacteria bacterium
GGCGACGTAATTCATGTCCCGGTCGAACATGGCTATGCCCAGCGGCGCGTTTTCGATGAAGCTGCCTACTCCCTGCGTCAAGTCGATCGCCATGGCGCCGAGGTATTCCGGCTCGCCCGCCGCGTCTCGAAGCGGAAATTTGCTGACCAAAAGGAAGCGTGGCTTGTATCCCTTGAGCTTCAGCGGCTCGAGCGTGACGATGCCGTCCGCGCTCTCCAGCGCGCGTTGATCGTTGCGGCTTCGCTCCTCGGCCATTTCGGGCGGCATGATTTCTTCGGCCTTGCGTCCGAAGACCTTGTCCGCCGTCAGGCCGAAAGCGCCGAGGAAAGCGGCATTCGCATAGACATAGGCGCCGTGGAGGTCCTTGATCCAGGCGCCGCCCGCGAGAGCGCGCATGAAACGCGAAACGCTCTTCGGCGCCGTGCAGAGCCTTCGCGCGCCGCTCCAGCTCCGCGTTCTGCCGTTCGAGCTGGCGGCGCAGGCCAGACGTTTCGACCGCATTGTCGATTCTCCAGGCCAGCCGCTCGGCGGCGAGGTTGCCTAGGTCCAGGATGTCGTGGACGCCGAGGCTGCGCGCCCCGTCGCGCGCGATGACGTGGCAAGCTCCCGCCAGGATGAGGACGGGCGCATCGCAGCCGGGGATTTCCGCGCGCAGACGGACGAGAAAATCACCGGCGTCGAGATGGGGCGGCCTGTGCGCCAGCAGCACGCAGTCGGGCGGGGCGGCGCGACAGGACTCGAGCGCCTCCGCGCCGTCGCCGGCTTCCGACAGGAGATAGATTTCGGGACCGGCTTCGCGCAGCAGGCGCCGGCACGTTTCCCGATCGCCGCTGTCGTGATCGATGATCAAGACGCGACAGGAAGAGGCGTTCATTTCGATGGTCCGTGCATGGCTTCCCGGCCATGATGAAGCCGTTTCCCGTTTTGCGGGTATTGTGCCCAAGCGTCAATATTCAGGGTTGTTGGCGGTGGGGGCGCCTCGATTCACTATTAATGTCGCGTCCGGCTGCGCCCAAACGACTTATCGAGGAAAGGCGCGAACGAAATCCGCGAAAGCGGCCAACTGCTTGCGCAAAAATTCCTTCGTCGGCCCGTCCGTCAGGTCGCCGGTGGCGGAATCGCTTTTGCCATAGGCGCCGGCAATCATTACTTCCGGCGCATTCATCACGCGGCCATCGAGAAAGACGAAAGTCTGGCGCAGGTGGTATTGCGCGCGGGCGCCGCCGAGCGCGCCGGGCGAAGCCGACTGGATCAGCAGGGGCTTGCTGGCGAAAGGCTGCGCCGGCAGGCGGGACAGCCAGTCGATGGCGTTCTTGAGAACCCCCGGCGTGGAATAATTGTATTCCGGCGTGACGAGGACGACGCCGTCGGCCGCCCTGATCGCCACCCCCATCGCCTCGACCGCCGCGGGAAAGCCCTGCGCCTGCACGTCCGCATTATAGAGGGGAAAGTCCCCAACGGAGCCGAGCGGCGTAATTTTCACGTCTTCGGCGCCAGCGAGGGCAGGGCGCGGGCGACGCCGCCATTGACCGAGGCCCGGCGGAGGCTGCCAAGCAAGGTCACGAAATGAAGGACTTGAGCGGCCATGGCGATTTCTCCACGGAGAGGACGCCAGTTGTAACGCTTCAGTCCTCCAAAAGTTTGGGCATCGGATCGTCGGCCTGCTCGATCCAGGCGCTCGCGGCGGCGCGGCCGGCGTCGCGCAGGGTCGAGACGAAGGACCATTCGAGATTGGCGGGGCTCGCTTCAGCGAGCAGCTCCACCTCGTTTTCGGCCGCGATGCGGTCGAGGCGAAGCCTGGCCCATTTGCCGGAGGCGTCGCCTGCCGCGCAGAGCGGGGCAAGCAGGCGGATCGCCTCGATTTCGCGCTCCAGCGTCGATGAGAAATTGATCTGGTCGATGCGGCGCTCGATATCGCGGCGGCTGCGCGGCGTGGCCTGCGAGCGCGTCGGCGTGATCTGGATGACCAGCACGTCCGGGCGTCGCTCTCGGTCACCAGCGGCGTCAGCGGCGGATGGCGACATAGCCGCCGTCCCAGTAGGCTTGCCGCCGCCGATCTCGATCGTGTGGTGCAGCAAGGGCAGGCACGCCGAGGCCAGAACGGTTTCGACCGAAAGCTCCTCGTTGCGGAAAATGCGTAGATTGGCGTCGGCGACCCGCGTCGCGGCGATCAACAGGCGCGGGCCGGAGGATTTGCGCAGCAGTTCGAAATCGACATGGCTCTCCAGCGCCTGGCGCAGCGGATTTAGGTCGAAGGGATTGAATTGATAGGGCGAAAGCGCCCGCGCCAGGAAACCAAGCTGCAAGGACACGGCCTTCGGCAGGAACAGGGTCTTCTGGCTGACATGGGCCCAGAAATCCTCGAGATTCTTGCGCGCGCCTTCGCGACCGCCATGCGCGAGGCCGCTGGCCAGCAGAACCGCATTGACCGCTCCGGCGCTCGCCCCGGAAAAAGCATCGAAAACAATAGCTTCCTCTTCGAGAAGCCGGTCGAGCGCGCCCCAGGTGAAGGCGCCGAAGGAGCCACCGCCCTGCAACGCCAGGGCGAGCAGGGGCGGGGGCCAGGCGCGGCGCGTCTCGGCGCGGCGCAAGTCGAGGGCGGCCTTGATGATGTCCACAATGCGCCTCCTGGGCCGATCCGCACCCGGCGACAGTTAGAGGCTATGCGGAAAATGACAAGGGCGATCATCCCTCCACCGTCGTAATTCAATTTGATCAAGGTCATTTAAGAATTTACGCAACGTTAGGTCTTGCCGCTCAAAGTGCTGGTGTCGCATTCGCGTTCCGAATGGAGAGTCAGTCGTGGCGTTCAAAATCATTGCCGCCATATTATTTGGCGCGCTTGTCGGACTGGATCGCCATATTGCCGGCAAACCTGTGGCGCTGGCGCAAAATATCCTAGTTTCGCTGTTTGGCCTTTTCATCGGCGACGTATGGCTGGCGATCCATACCCGTTCGGGCGGCAGCCTCGATTCGGAGGCGAAGTCTTGGCGGGCCTGGGCCTGTTCGCGCTGGTGTTCCGTGAGTTGATCGATGCGCAGATGACTGACGCGACGGAGGAAAAGCCGAAGTGGGAGGCCGCCGTGGTGCGCGTCCTCAATCCGGCGCCGGCCTTCGCGCTGGGCGTCGCCTGCGCCTTCTTGGCCTGGACCAGCGCGCTGGTTTTCCTGTCGCTGAAAGTGGCCGTCCATGCCTGGCGCATGGCGCGGACATACAGGTCTTCGCGGGAAGGCGCCGGCGCGCCGCCACGGCCGGGGGCCGAGGCGGATGCGACGGCGTCGCGGCGGGCCGCAAGCGGCGCAGGGATCGAATGGCTCGCCGGCGATCCGCCGACGTCTTTCGCCGAGGCCTTGCGCGCGGCCGAAGCCGAGCCTATTCGGACGACCGCCAGAAGGTTTCCAGAACATCGCCAAACAGCGGCTGCGCAAAATGCGGCAGGGCTTCCGGATGCGCGATCCGCCGCCACTCTGCGACCCATTGGTCACGGGAATGAAAAAGCGGAACAATATAAAATCCAGAGATAAGCACCCGATCCAGCGCGCGGACGGCGGCGACGAAATCCTGCTGGCTTTGCGCGGCCTGCAGCGCGGCGATCATCGCGTCGATCGCCGGGCTTTTCGCGCCGGCGAGATTGTATGACGCCTCCTGGTCGGCGCTGTCTCCGCCCCAGCGCATCCTTTCCTCGTTGCCGGGCGAGGCCGAGGCCTGCCACAGGCCGATCATCATGTCGAAATCGAAACGCTGCCGCCGGCGCTGGAATTGCACGTCGTCGACCAGCCGCACGTTCGCCTCGACGCCGATGCGGCGCAACTGGCTGGAATAATAGAGCGCCAGCCGCTCCTGCTCGCGGTCGGCGACGAGGATCTCCAAAAAAGCGGCCGGCCTTGCCGCGTGAGGACGCCATTCCGCAGCCGCCACCCGGCCTGGGCCGCCAGGTCCAGCGCCCTGCGCGCCAGTTCGCGGTCGCGGCCGCTGCCGTCGGAGCGCGGCGGCATCCACTTGCCCGCCATGACGTCGGCGCGGACAGCCCCGGGGAAGGGCGCGAGCAGCGCGCGCTCCGCCGCGCTCGCAGGGCGGCCCGAGCTGGAAAGCTCTGATTCGTCGAAAAAGCTCTTCGTCCGCGTGTAGAGATTCGAATAGAGATCGGCGTTGATCCACTCGAAATCGAACATCATCGCCAGAGCCTCGCGCAGGCGCGCGTCGGAAAAATCGCCCGCCTCGTGTTGAAGGCGAAGCCCTGCATGCCTTGGGCCGCCGAGCGGCAGCGTTTCGACGGCGGCGCGGCCGTCGCGCCGGGCCGGGAAATCATAACCTCCGGTCCAGCGGTGCGGATCGGTTTCCTCACGATAGTCTATCAAGCCGGCCTTGAAGGCCTCGAACAGGCTGTTGTCGTCGCGGCTGTAATCGATGTCCACTTCGTCGAAATTATAGAGGCCGCGCATCACGGGCAGGCCTTTTCCCCAGTAATCGCCGTCGCGCCGCAGCACGATCCTTTCGCCCGGCTTGACCTCGGCGACGCGATAGGGACCCGAGCCAGCGGAATTGCCAGGCCGTCCTGCGCAAACCGCTTCTCGTCCATGGCGTGGGCCGGCAGCACAGGCATCAGCGCCAGAATCAGCGGCAACTCGCGATCGTCGGCGCCGGCGAGGTCGTAATGCACGGTGCGCGCGTCGGGCGCGTCGATCTTGCGCACCAGCGCGTAAGCCGCGCGCTGCTGCGGGCGGCCCTTGGTCTTCAGCAGGTTGAACGTGAAGATCACATCCTCGGCGGTGATGGAGCGGCCGTCGGAAAAATGCGCCGCGGGGTTGAGGCGGAAGGTGACGTAATCCCGCGCGCTGTCTGTTTCGATGGTCTGGGCGATCAGGCCATAAAGGGTGAAAGGCTCGTCATAGGAGCGCGCCATCAGGCTTTCGTAGACCGGTCCGGCGAGGCCCGCGGCGGTCGTGCCGGCATTGACGCCATAGGGATTGAGGTTGTCGAAGGCGCCGAGCCCGCCGAGATGCAGCACGCCGCCCTTCGGCGCCAGGGGATCGGCGTAGGGCAGGTGGTCGAAGCCGGTTCCAAGGGCGGGCGGCGCCGTGCATGGCGATGGCGTCGCTGACGACCACCCCGATTCGCCAGCTCCGCCTTGCCGGCGCTTGCGCCGAGGCTCACGACGAGCGCAGCGACGCCCCCGACGGCGGCGAAAAGGCGGGCAGGGACAAAAAGGGCAGGCGCATGGCGGCATGGTAGAGCAAACAGGCGCTGAGGTCAGGCCGCCGTCGCAAGATTTTCGGGCGCGGAGGATTTCCGCGCTGGAAAATCTTCCACGAAGCGGATATGAAGTCGGCGTCAATTTATCGCCTCAATTTGAGGCGAAGAGCGCGTCTCTTCGCGCGCGGCGGATGGGGCGCGTTCCCATTTCTCGTCTGTCGTCGGTTCGGCGCATCGCCGCCAAATGAAAGGATTTCGAATGTCGCTGTCTTCGTCCCGCATCGGCGCCGCATTGGTGGCGGGCGCTTTGGCTCTCGGCTCCTCGCCGGTTTTCGCGCAGCAGCCCGGCGCTGCGCCCCAGGGTCCGATGAAAGTCGACCTGACGCCGTCGCAGGCGAACTGGACCAAGGTTTGCGGCCATGACCAGGCGGCCAACAAGGACATCTGCTATACGACGCGCGATTTCGGCGCCCAGAAGGATCAGCCGCCGGTTCTCGCCCTTGCCGTCTATGACGTGAAGGGCGACGAAACCAAGATCGTGCGCTTCCTGATGCCGGTCGGTCTGATGACATATACGAAGCCTGAAGACGGCAAGAAC
>CAWKJW010000007.1:0-17159 GCA_963849665.1 uncultured Alphaproteobacteria bacterium
GAAACCCTGCTCGCCGGCGGCCTCGATCTTGTCACCGGCGGCACTGACAATCATCTCATGCTGGTCGACCTGCGGGCCGAAAAAACTCACCGGCAAGGCGGCTGAAGCGGCGCTTGGGCGAGCTGAAATAACCTGCAACAAGAACGGCGTGCCTTTCGATCCGGAAAAGCCCTGGGTGACTTCGGGCATAAGGCTCGGCGCGCCCGCGGCCACCTCGCGCGGCTTCGGCTCGGCCGAGTTCAGGCAGGTCGGCGAATTGATCGTCGAGACGCTCGACGGCCTGGCGAAGAACGGCGAACAGGGCAATGCGGCGGTCGAGGCTTCGGTGCGCGGAAAAGTTGAGCAACTGACCAATCGCTTCCCGATCTACTGAACCGTTTCATCCGACATCGATTTTCACGCCGCGGCCCTGGCGCCGCGGCGTTTTTTTGGGCGTGAGGCCCGGAACGGTTGCTTTTGGCCGTGGTTTTGGCGCAGTTTGGCAGTCTAAAGCATATTCCCGAAAGTGGGTTCGGTTTTCGGCCAAAGATACGTTTGAAGAGTTTTGCACCAAAGGGAGCGCGCCTTGACGCCTGAACCCTGGAGCAAGGATACATCCGGCGATGTGCTCAATCTGGCGCTTTTTCTCGATCTCGACGGCACGCTGGTCGAAATCGCGGCGACGCCTGCCGGCATAGCTGCGCCGCCGGACCTCGCCGCCCTGCTGCAGCGGCTGGCGCAGGCCCTCGATGGCGCCCTCGCCATCGTCAGCGGCCGTCCGATCGCCGACATCGACCGGGTGCTGGCGCCGGCGCGTTTTTGCGCCGCCGGCGTGCATGGAGCTGAAATCCGCGCGACGGCCGACGGCGAGGTCAAGCTGATCGCACCGGCGCTCGACGCGCCTTTCATCGATTCCGTGCGCGACCTGTCGAATCTTCACCCCGGCATCGTCGTCGAGCCGAAGAGCGCCGCCATAGCCGTTCATTACCGCCTGGCAGAACACCAGGCGGGGGAAGTGGAGCGGCGGCTGCGCGCCCTGATGCCGCGATCGGACGATTCGCTCGATCTGCGCCCAGGGAAGATGGTCGCGGAAGTGATCCAGAAACACGTGTCGAAAGGCGCCGCCGTGGAGAGTTTCATGCACCATGCGCCCTTTTCCGCCCGCTTCCCCGTTGTCATCGGCGACGATCACACCGATCTTTCGGCCTTCCAGGCTGCTGAATCCCTCGGCGGGCGGGGCTTGCGGGTCGCGGGCGAGTTTTTTGACGCGGCTTCGGCTGATTTCGGCGGAACCGCCGAGGTCCGGCAATGGTTGCTCGAACTGTCGGACCGCATCGCGGCGGTCCGCACTGGCGGCGCGCGATGAGACTCAATCCGACAATCGACCTTGCCGTCATCGGCAATGGCAACATTTCGGCTTTGCTCGATCGGTCCGGGGCCATCGTCTGGATGTGCTGGCCGCGCGTCGATGGCGACCCGCTGTTCTGCGCCCTCGTCGACGGCGAAAAGCCAAAGGATGGCTATTTCTCCATCCGTTTCGACGAGAACGACTCGACCTTCGAGCAGAGCTATGTCCGCAATACCGCGATCGTCCGCACCGTCGTCACCTCCGCCGACGGGACAGCGGCCTTCTCGATCGTCGATTTCGCGCCGCGTTTTCCGCAATTCGGTCGTCATTTCAATCCGCCGATGATCGTGCGGCGGGTCGAGCCGCTGCGCGGCCTGTGCCGCATCCGCGTCAACATGCGTCCCCGCGCAGCCTATGGCCGGTTGCGCCCGACGCGGGTGACGGGCAGCAACCATGTGCGCTACGCCAGCGAATTCGGATCGGTCCGCCTGACCAGCGACGCGCCGGTTTCCTATATCGCCACCGACGGAGCCTTCATCCTCTCGGAGCCGACGACCTTCATCCTGCATGCCGACGAGCCGCTGCCGAGTTCGATCGGGCGGCTGGCCCGCGAATTCCATGACCAGACCCGCGACGCCTGGCTCGAATGGGTGCGTAACCTCTATGTGCCCTTCGAATGGCAGCAGGACGTGATCCGGGCCGCGATCACCCTTCAGCTTTGCAGCTTCGAGCAGACCGGCGCGATCGTCGCGGCGCTCACGACCTCCCTGCCTGAGGCGTCGGGAACGCAACGCAATTGGGATTACCGCTATTGCTGGATCCGCGACGCGTTTTACACGGTGCAGGCGCTGAATCGCATCGGCGCGACCGTGACCATGGTGCGCTTCATCGACTATGTCACCAATATCATCGCCATGGAGCGCGGGCCGGACCTGAAGCCCGTCTACGCCGTGCTGCCGGAGATGACGCTTGAGGAGCGCGTCGCGCCGCAACTCGCCGGTTATCGCGGCAACGGGCCAGTGCGGATCGGCAATGATGCGGTCAACCAGATCCAGCACGACGTCTATGGCAGCGTCATCCTGTCCGCCGCGCAGATGTTCTTTGACGAGCGCCTGCCGAAAAAAGGCGACGAGGCGCTGTTTTCCCTGCTGGAGCCGCTGGGCATGCGCGCGCTGGCGGTGGCGCTGACGCCGGACGCCGGCATCTGGGAATATCGCGACAAGCCGGCGATCCACACTTATTCCGCCGCCATGTGCTGGGTCGCCTGCGACCGGCTGGCGCGTATCGCGGGGCGGCTCGGCCTGGCGGAACGCGCCCATCAATGGCGCAAATCGGCGGACGGGCTGCGCCAGGAGATCCTGGAGCGCGCCTGGAGCGCCAAGATGAACTGCTATGCGGGCCATCTCGATTCGGATCATATCGACGCGAGCTCGCTGCTTCTGGCCGAACTGGGGCTGGTCGCGCCCGTCGATCCCAAATTCGTCGCCACGGTGGAGGCGATCGGCCATTTGCTCGGCCGCAACGGCTACCTCTTCCGCTATGCCGCGCCGGACGATTTCGGCGCGCCGACCACCGCCTTCACTTTATGCAGCTTCTGGTATGTCGAGGCGCTGGCGGCGATTGGCCGGCGCGAAGAGGCGCGCGACCTGTTCGAGAAGATTCTCGCGCGCCGCAACCATGTCGGCCTGCTGTCGGAGGATATCGACCCCGCCAGCGGCGAATTATGGGGCAATTTCCCGCAGACCTATTCGCTGGTCGGCATCATTCTCGCCGCCATGCGGCTGTCGAAGAGTTGGGACGACGCGCGATGACCTCGCCCGGCCCCCCCGATGGCAAGGCGGCGCCGGAGCAGCGCGCGAAAGAAAAATGGATTCCAGCCTTTCGCGAACAGCGGCGCGAGATGAAGGACGGCCATGGGCCGATTCCGCGCGCCCCGGGCCTCCTTTATATCGTCATGGGCTTCGCCGCGGCGATGGTGGTCGCGCTCGCCGTGTCCATGCTGGCCTCGGCGGTCATCGAAGATTGGGCGCGGCGCGACATCGAAATGCAGACGGACGTCGCCTTCCGCTCGATCAGCGACCAGCTCGCCGCCGCCGTCCTGACTAAAAACGAGGCCGATCTTCGCCCAATCCTGGACCGCGTCGCCGGCGATAATCGCATTCTCGCGCTTGCCTTCTGCGCTGCCGACGGCGCATTGCGATACGCCACCGCCGACATGCCCAAGGGCTTCACTTGCGCCGGGCTGCCGCTGCACAAGGGCGGCAGCATCGAGCGCAGGTTTGCGGGCGTCAGGCTGACGCTCAGCGTCTTTCCCCTCGGCGCCGAGGGAAAAGCCGGCAGCCTGATCGTCGCGCCCAACCCGGATTATATCGGCCGCCGCGTCGATGAATTGCGGCTTTACGCCTTTCTCGACCTTCTCGGCGTCGCCGTCGGCTTCGGGCTGATGACCTTCGTGATCGTCCAGGTGCTGCGGCGCAGCTGGCTCAATTCGCTTCGCAGCGCCATCGCCGACGGGCGTCGCGCCGCGACGCCGCCTGATCTCGAGCGGCTCGACCTGCCTGTCAACGAGGAAATCAATGCGCTGCTGGCCGAGTTGCGCACCGAGCGGAAGTTCACCGACGGCATTCACATCAAATGGTCGCCCGAAAACCTTCACTTGCTGCTACAGGAGGAACTGCCTGGCGCGCAGGTTCTGATCGTCTCGAACCGCGAGCCCTATATCCACAATCATGTCGATGGCGAAATCCGCCTGCAAATTCCCGCCAGCGGCCTGGTCTCGGCGCTCGAACCGGTGATGCGCGCCTGCGGCGGCGTGTGGATCGCGCATGGCGGCGGCTCGGCGGATCGCGAAACCTGCGACGAGCACGACCGGCTGATGGTGCCGCCCGACGCTCCGACCTACACGCTGCGCCGCGTCTGGCTGAGCGACGAGGAGCAGGAC
Organism: uncultured Alphaproteobacteria bacterium; assembly: GCA_963849665.1. GTDB lineage: Bacteria > Pseudomonadota > Alphaproteobacteria > Rhizobiales > Beijerinckiaceae > Rhodoblastus. The sequence goes on from CAWKJW010000007.1 coordinate 4,269, forward strand.
GGCTATTATTACGGCCTCTCCAACGAGGGGCTTTGGCCGCTGTGCCATATCGCCTTCGTGCGTCCGGTCTTTCGCGAGCAGGACTGGAACTCCTATCGCGCGGTCAATGCGCGCTTCGCCGAAATCGTCGTCGAGGAGGCGAAATGCGACAATCCCGTCGTCCTGGTGCAGGATTATCATTTCGCGCTTTTGCCGCGCATGGTCCGCCGCCGCCTGCCCAAGGCGACTATCATCACTTTCTGGCATATTCCCTGGCCGAATGCGGAAACCTTCGGCATCTGCCCCTGGCGCAATGAAATCCTCGATGGGCTGCTCGGCTCGTCGATCCTCGGCTTTCACACCCAGTCGCATTGCAACAATTTTCTCGAAACCACCGACCGCTACATCGAAAGCCGGATCGACCGGGAAAAATCCTCCGTCTCCCTGCGCGGTCATGAAACCCTGATCAGGCCATATCCCATTTCGATCGAATGGCCGCCACGCGCACTGGCGACGCAGGCTTCGGTCGAGGAATGTCGCGCGTCGGTGCGCCGGCAATACGACCTCGACGAAGACGTGCGCATCGTCGTCGGCGTCGAGCGCTTCGACTATACCAAGGGCATTCTCGACCGGATGCGGGCGATCGACGATCTTCTGGCCGAAAAGCCGGAATGGCGCGGCAAGGTCGTGCTCATCCAGGCCGCGGCGCCGACGCGCAGAAGCTCAATTCCTACGCCGCGCTGCAGGCCGACGCGGAAAAGCTCGCGGCCGAGATCAACGCCAGGTATGACGACGGCGCCTGCCCGCCGATCCGCCTGGTGATCCGCCATCATGAGCCGCAGCAGGTCTATGAGCTTTTCCGCGCCGCCGACGTTTGCATCGTCTCCAGCCTGCACGACGGGATGAACCTGGTGGCCAAGGAATTCGTCGCCGCGCGCGATGACGGACTGGGGGTCCTGATCCTTTCGAGCTTCGCCGGCGCCTCGCGCGAACTGACGGAGGCGATCATCGTCAATCCCTATGACACGCGCGGCATGGCCCGGGCTTTCGATCGCGCGCTGCGCATGAGCAAGGAGGAGCAGGCCGAGCGGATGCGCATCATGTGCGGCCAGATCGGCGAGCGCAACGTTTACCGTTGGGCGGCGCAGATGCTGCTCGACGCCGCCTGGCTGCGCCGTCGCGAACGGGTCGCGGCGGCGGCGCGGCGGTAGCGCGGCGATTATTCGGCGGCGGTGGACTGGCCGCCCGCGTTTTCCGGCTCGATCGCCTCGAGCACCGCTTGCCGCCATTCGCGCTTGATCGGCAGGATCGGCGGGTTCGGCGCGAGTTCGGGCTCCGGCGTCGCGGGGGCGATCAATTCGATATTTTCCGATAGCGACGCCTTGCGCATGAAGAGATTGTAAATCATCCACTGAAGGCGGCTTCGCTTGCCGGCGAGCGGGAAGCGGCTGGCCATCGAACGGGCCGTGTAAAAGTTCTTGTAGGCGCCATCGAGGCCGACGCGCAAGTCGTCCGGCTGCATCTTCGCTGGCCGGAAGACGACATGGCCCTGGTCATACATCGTCCAGTCGTAAGAAACGATGCGTTTTGCCTTCTTCAGCTCGTACCATGTCAGCGTGCCCGGATAGGGCGTCAGCGCCGAATAGGCGCAGGCGTCATATTCGGTGTCGATATTGAATTTCACCGTATTGTGAAAAACGCTGGTGTCGTCGCCGTCGAAACCGAACATGAACAGGCCGAACACCGAAATGCCGTAGGAATGGATCTTCTCGACCAGAGCGGCGAAATGGTCGGGATGGTTGACCATATTGTGGACGCTTTGCAGCGTAGTCCGGTTGATCAATTCAAAGCCGATGCTGAGCATGGTGCAGCCGCTTTCGGCCGCGAGCTCCAGCATGCGGTCGTCTTCCGCCAGCTTCGAGGTGACGCCCGCCTGCCAATGGAATCCGCGCCCCTTCATGGCGCGCATCACTTCCTTGGGCCGCTCGGGCGTGCCGAAAAAATCCGCGTCATTGATCGAGATCGTGCGCGATCCGCAATTCTCCATCTCCTCGATCACCTCGCCAACCGGGCGGTAGCGGAATTTCAGGCCGTTCATTAGCGGCTCGGCGCAGAAGGTGCAGCCGGTGTGGCAGCCGCGCGAGGTCTGCACGAACGTCTTGTTCACATAGCGATGCTTCTTGAGCAGATCGTAACGAGGCATGGCCATGCCGACCATCGAATGCAGGGTCGCCGACTTGTAAATGCCGCGCACTGCGCCGCGCCGCAAATCGTCCAGCAGCTTGTCCATCACAAGCTCGGCCTCGCCGACGACGACCGCATCGCAATGGGTCAGGGCTTCCCGCGCCATGAAGCTGGGATGCACGCCGCCCATGACGACGGGAGTTCCCCTGGCGCGAAACGTGTCGGCGATTTCGTAGCCGCGATTGACATAGCTGGTCATGGCGGAAATTCCGACGAGATCCGCCTTCATGTCGAAGTCGATGGTCTCGATGTTCTCGTCGGTCAGGACGACTTCATACTGGTCGCGGGGGATGCAGGCGGCGACTGCGAGCAGGCCCGCCAGCGGCGAGTAAAGGGCGCGATTGAGATAGATCGGCCGGGTCGTCAGAGAATCGGTTTTTGGATTGATAAGATGGATGAGGCGCGCGCCCACGAATTTCTCCTACGGCAATTCGTTCGTAGAAGCTCAACGAGATTGCATCACGCGGGTTCCCGGCGCGACCTCACACTTGTCGTGAGAGCGCATGCGGCGACGGTTCAGTTGACGCGAGCGCGGCGGTCTGGCCCGCTATCGCCGATAGATTTTCTAGACCGGCGCGACGTCCCGGCCAGACGGCTCAGCTGGCAAATCCCCGCGCTCGCTTCGCCGCGCCGAGCGCCCAGCGCCATGCGAGCGCGTAGGGCAGAAACACGCCGATACGCCAAAGTTCGAACAGGTCAGGCGCATCGGAGATGGTGATCGTCAGCGCGTCCGCGCGTTCCGCGTCTTTCCGCGCCAAGGGCGGGGAGGGCGCTTTTTCGCCCGGCCTCCCGGGCTCGGCCACCCATCGATCGACATTCATCTCTCCCGGCGACGCCGCAGTCGGGGGCAAAAACGACGGCGCGACCGGCGCGGCCTTTTGCTGAACAGGGAAGGGGATTGTTTTCCGGCTCATGCCGCCTGCCTTTCGGGATTAGGAAAAATTAGCGCAGCCAACCGTTCGAGCTCCCGCGCCGCCTCGCTGCGCGGCGCCGCTTCGATGACAGACAGGCCGCGCGCGGCGCTTTCCGCATAGACGACCCGCTGGATCAAGGCCGTCTCGAGGACCGGAGTGTCGGGAAACTGATCGAAGGCCGCGGAGAAATCGCGGCCGATGGCGGTATTGGCGATCTTCCTGTTGACTACGAACGCGCCGCGCAGGCTTTCCTTGTAAACGCGAGCCTCGCGGATGAGCTGGACGGTTTCCGATGCGGCCCAGACGTCATAAGGCGATGGCTGGACGGGGATCAGGACCAGGTCGCTCGCCATGATGGCGGCGCGGGCGAGTTCATTGACGCGCGGCGCTCCGTCGATGACCACGACGTCGTAATTCTTCGCCAGGGCGGGGATTTCGCGGTGCAGGGTCGGCTTGGCCATTCCGACCACGACAAAGCCGGGCTCCACCTCCCGCACTCCGGACCAGGCCAGCGAGCTACCCTGCGGATCGGCGTCGACAAGAAGAACGCGCCACCCGGAGCGGCTGAAGCAGGAAGCGAGATTGACGGCGATCGTCGTCTTGCCGACACCGCCCTTCTGGTTAAGCACGCCGACGATCATAGAGGCCGTCTTTCCTAAAGCGCAGCAACAATGACGACGATAATTCGCAATCTGCCGAGCAGCAAAAGCCTCTCAGCAAATGGCGATCATTGCAATCCGTCTTCTGCAGGACTTTGCCTGGCGCGCGCTCGCGGTGGCTATTTCTTGCCGGCCTGTGTCTTGATTGCAGTCTTCTTGGCTGCAGCCTTTTTCGCCGGCTTTCCGCCTTCGAACGGCGGTTCGTCCGAACTCTTCGATCTTCGCCTTGGCTTTTGTCGCCGGCTTTTTCGCGGTCGCCTTCTTGCCCGCCGTTTTCTTGGCCGGCGCCTTTTTCGGCGGCTTGCCGCCGCCCATGGCGATCTTGTCCTCGATCAGCCGGATCGCCTCCTCCAGCGAAATCGTCTCCAGCGTCATCGATTTCGGCAAGGTGGCGTTGACCTTGCTCCACGACACATAGGGGCCGAAACGCCCCGCGCGCACAGCAATGGGGCCGCCGTCGGGATGTTCGCCCAGCAGACGCCCGTCGCTCGGCGCGCCCGCCGCCTTGGCGTTGACGATCGCCACCGCCTGCTCCAGCGTCAGGCCGGTCATGTCGGTTCCCTTGGGCAGCGTCGCATTGACCTTGCCCCAGGCGAGATAGGGGCCGAAACGCCCGGCCTTCAGCGCGATGGCGCCGCCGTCGGGATGTTCGCCGACGGCGCGGATTTCGCCGCCGGTCCCGGCGCGGCCGCCGCCGGCCTCCTTGGTCAGGATCAGGTCGATGGCGCGATTGCCGCCGATGTCGAGCACGTTCTCGTCCTTGGCCAGGTTGGCGTAGGTCTTCTTGTGCTGCACATAGGAGCCATAGCGGCCGATGCCGGCGACGATCGGCTCGCCGCTTTCCGGATGCCTGGCCACCTCGCGCGGCAGCGACAGGAGGGCCAGCGCGGTCTCCAGCGTCACGTCCTCGGGCTTCATGTTGGCGGCAAGTGACGATCGTTTCGGCTTGTCGCCTTCGCCCTCTTGCACATAGGCGCCGAAGCGGCCGTCGCGCAGCGTGATTTCCTGCCCCGTCTTCGGGTCTTCGCCCAGGACTTTCACGCCGGGCCGCTCGCCCTCGACGCCCTTGGCGGCGTTCTCGCCACGGTCGGACAGGGTGCGGGTGTATTTGCATTCCGGGTAGTTGGAGCAGCCGATGAAGGCGCCGAACTTGCCGAGCTTCAGCGACAATTGCCCGGCGCCGCAGGACGGGCAGGCGCGCGGACTGGAGCCGTCCTCCTTGGCCGGGAAGATATGCGGGCCGAGCAGGTCGTTGAGGCTGTCGAGAACCTGCGTCGTGCGCAGTTCCTTCGTGCCGTCGATGGCGGCCGAAAATTCGGTCCAGAAATCGCGCAGAACCTGCTTCCAGTCGATTTCGGCATTGGAGACCCGGTCGAGCTGCTCTTCGAGCCCAGCGGTGAAGTCATATTGCACGTAGCGGCCGAAGAAGCTTTCCAGAAACGCCGTGACCAGCCGCCCCTTGTCCTCGGGAACGAGGCGCTTCTTCTCGATCTTGACGTAGTCGCGCTCGCGCAGCACGGCGAGCGTCGAGGCATAGGTCGAGGGACGGCCGATGCCGAGCTCCTCCATGCGCTTGACCAGCGTCGCTTCCGTGTAGCGCGGCGGCGGCTCGGTGAAGTGCTGGGTCGCGTCGATCTTGTCCTTCTTCAGCGCCTCGCCCTGCGAAAGCGGCGGCAGGCGGCCGGACTCCTCGTCCTCCTCGTCGTCCTTGCCTTCCTGATAAAGTTTCAGGAACCCGTCGAAACGGACGACCTGGCCTGTCGCGCGCAAATCGAGCGTACGCCCGCCTGCCTTGGCCTCGATCTCGGCCGTGGTGCGCTCGAGAAGCGCCAATTCCATCTGGCTGGCGACCATGCGCGTCCAGATCAGCTCGTAGAGCTTGGCCTGGTCCGGCTGCAGAAAGCGGGCGACATTCTTCGGCAGGCGCGACATGTCGGTCGGGCGGATGGCCTCATGCGCCTCCTGCGCGTTCTTGGCCTTGGTGATGTATTTTCGCGGAACGCCCGGGACGTAATTGGCGCCGAATTCCTTGCCGATCACCGATCGGGCGGCGGCCACCGCTTCCGGCGCGACATCGACGCCGTCGGTACGCATATAGGTGATCAGGCCGACCGTCTCGCCGCCGATATCGACGCCCTCATAGAGCTTTTGCGCGACGCGCATGGCGATTTCCGGCGCCATTCCCAGCTTGCGCGAAGCCTCTTGCTGCAAGGTCGAGGTGGTGAAGGGCGCGTAGGGGTGGCGCTTGGCCGGCTTGGCCTCGACCGATTTCACGGTAAAGGCGGCCTTTTCCAGCGCCTGCTTGAAGTCCTCCGCCTCCGCCCCCTCGCCGATGTCGAGCCGGGTGATCTTCCTGCCGTCGGCGCCGACGAGGCGGGCGATAAAGGGCTGGTCGCCCTGGTTGCGCAGATGCGCCACCAGCGACCAATATTCGCGAGCCCTGAATTTCTCGATTTCCAGTTCGCGGTCGCAGACGAGGCGAAGGGCGACCGATTGCACACGGCCTGCCGACCTCGCGCCGGGCAGCTTGCGCCACAGCACCGGGGAAAGATTGAATCCGACGAGGTAATCCAGCGCGCGGCGGGCGAGATAGGCCTCGACCAGAGATTCGTCGATCCGGCGCGGGTGCTTCATCGCCTCGAGGATCGCGTCCTTGGTGATGGCGTTGAACACGACGCGGTCGACCGGCTTGTCCTTCAGCACCTTCTTGGCGCGCAAAACTTCCAGCACATGCCAGGAAATCGCCTCTCCCTCGCGATCCGGATCGGTTGCGAGGACGATCCGGTCGGCGCCCTTGACCAAGGCCGCTATGTCCGACAGGCGCTTGCCCGCCTTGCCGTCCACTTCCCACAGCATCTTGAAATCATCGGCGGGATCGACCGAGCCGTCCTTGGCCGGCAGGTCGCGCACGTGGCCGAACGAGGCGATGACCTCGAAGTTTTTGCCGAGATATTTGTTGATCGTCTTGGCCTTGGCTGGCAATTCGACGATGACGACGTCCATGCGATGACCCCGGAAAGCCGGCTTTTCCGGCTTGAAAGCAAAGACCGGGCCGATATTGGCTCCGCCCGGAACGGGGCGGAAAATGGGGGAGCGGCGACTTCCTGTCAAATGATCCTTCGACGCAGCCCGAATCCGGCGGGCGCTTGCGGTTGGCGGCGCGCTGGGCTAGAGCCTAAAAAATGTCGCCTTCCGTCCCCTCTTTTCCGCATCGTCACCTTCTGGGCATAGAGGGATTGTCGCGCTTCGACATCCTGCACCTGCTGGATCTCGCGGAAGAGGCGATCGAAGTGTCGCGGCAAGTCGAGAAGAAAAAGACCCGGCTATCCGGCCGCACCCAGATCAACCTGTTTTTCGAGGCCTCGACCCGCACGCAGAGTTCGTTTGAACTGGCCGGCAAGCGGCTCGGCGCCGACGTCATGAACATGTCGGTGGCCAATTCTTCGGTGAAAAAGGGCGAGACGCTGATCGACACGGCGATCACGCTCAACGCCATGCGGCCCGACATCATCGTCGTGCGCCACCATCAGGCGGGCGCCGCTCATCTCCTGGCGCGAAAAGTCGATTGCGCCGTGGTCAACGCCGGCGACGGCGCGCATGAGCACCCGACCCAGGCCCTGCTCGACGCGCTGACCATCCGCCGCGCCAAAAACCGCATCGAGGGCCTGACCGTGGCCATCTGCGGCGACGTGCTGCATTCGCGCGTCGCCCGCTCGAACATCATCCTGCTCTCCTGCCTCGGCGCGCGGGTGCGCGTGGTCGGCCCTTCCACCCTGATGCCGCCGGGAATCGGGCAAATCGGCGTCGAGGTCTTCAACAATATGCGCGAAGGCTTGAGAGACGCCGACATCGTGATGATGCTGCGCCTGCAGCGCGAGCGGATGCAGGGCGCGTTCATTCCCTCGACGCGCGAATATTTCCGCTTTTTCGGCCTCGACGAAGAAAAGCTCGGCTTTGCGCGCCCCGATGCCCTGGTGATGCATCCCGGCCCGATGAATCGCGGCGTAGAGATCAATTCCAGCGTCGCCGACGGCGCGCAGAGCCTGATCCGCGAGCAGGTCGAGATGGGCGTCGCCGTGCGCATGGCGGTGCTGGAGGCCTTGGCGCGGAACCTGCCGAACGGCTGAGGCCGCCTGGACGCCGACCTTTGTTCGGCGTCGCTACTTTTTCGCCGCCGCGAAAATTCCTTCCCGACGGCGCAGCCAGGCGGCGTCGAGCAGCATCTGCGCCGCCCAGCGATAGACGTTGCGCTGGCGGATCAGGTCGCGCATCAACTTTATGCGCTTTCCCTGTTCCGCCAAAGGCATGCGCAGGGCGGCGTCGAAGCCTTCGGACATGCCGTGCGTGTCGTAGGGATTGACGATCAGCGCCTCCGACAATTCGCGCGCCGCCCCGGCGAAACTCGACAGGATCAGGACGCCGGCGTCATCGTCCCGCGCCGCCACGAATTCCTTGGCGACGAGATTCATCCCGTCGTGCAGGCTCGAAACGACGCAGACATCGGCCGCCCGGAACAATTCGAACACCTCATGCGGCTCGTGATGGCGGATCACCAACTGAATCGGCTTGCATCCGCCGACGGCGTAGCGGGCGTTGATTTCCTCGGCCAGCCGTATCGCCTCCGTCTGAAGCGCGCCGTAGGCGTCGAGTTTTCCGCGCGTCGGCGCGGCCACTTGCAGCAGCACGAATTTGCCGCGCCATTCCGGCTGCCGGTCAAGGAGGTCGTCGACCGCCTTCATTCGGTCGAGAATGCCCTTGGTGTAGTCGAAACGCTCGACGCCGACCGCGATCCGCACGTCGTCTGCCAGGCCGAACCGCCGCCGCACCGCGCTGCGGCATTCGGCGATCGGCGCCTGCCCAGCGAGCGCCGCCGGCGGCCATTCGATCGAAATCGGATAGGGGCGGATCAACGTTTCATGGCCGCCGAGCGTGACCGAGGAGCTTTCGCGGTCGATGCGGCTTTCCATGAACCGGTCGGCCGCCTCGAGAAAATTGTTGCAGTGGAACTGCGTATGAAAGCCGAGGATGCTGCTGCCGAGCAGGCCGTCCATGATCTCCTCGCGCCACGGGCAGATGCTGAAGGTTTCGGCGTTCGGCCAGGGTATGTGCCAGAAGGTGATGATCGTCGCCTTCGGCAGCCGCTTGCGGATCATTCGCGGCAGGAGGGCGAAATGATAGTCCTGCACCAGCACGATCGGATCGTCGCAGGTGGCCTCCTCGGCCACGGTGGCGGCGAAACGCTCGTTGACGGCCTTGTAATGGCTCCAGTCCTGCTTGCGAAAGGTCGGACGCACGAAGGCGATGTGGCAGAGCGGCCAGAGGCCCTCGTTGGCGAAGCCGTAATAATAGCCGTCCTGTTCCTCGTCTGAGAGCCAGACGCGCCGCAGCGTATAGGCCGGGTCGGCGGGAGGAACGCGGAGACGGTCGCGGGCGTCGACGGTTTCGTGGTCGGCCGAGCCGCTGCCATGGGCGATCCAGGCGCCGCCGCAGGCGCGCATGACGGGCTCCAGCGCCGACACCAGGCCGCTGGCCGGGATCTGGAGCTGCACTTCGCCGTCGATGCGGTTGTGGATATAGGGCTCGCGATTGGAGACGATCAGAACCTCGGCGCCGGGCATTTCGTCGTTGAGCAATTGATGCAGCGTTTTGGGCGACCATTCGACATGAACGCCGTTGGTGAATTTGCGTTCGACGCGAAACTCCGTGAGCAAGGCGCTGATTTCCTTGCCGATGGGAAAAGCGTTTTGCTCGGCGGAAGGCGACGGGCCTCCGCGGCGGGCGTCCGCGATCATGCCGCGTAGCGAGCGGGCCCAACCGCGCGTCAGCGCGAGGACCACGACCGAGGTCAGCAGCGCGAATCCCGCCGCAACGCCGATCAGCGCCAATGTGGCGTAGAGGCGCACCTCATGCGTGCGCCTTTTGATATACCTTAGATCGTGAAGGATGAGCAGATGACCGGAAACTTCGCCTGCCGTCATCGGAAAAATACTGACTCGAACGGGCCGGCGGTCGTCGGCGAGAGTCAGGAACGTATCCCGATCGGAGAGCGGCAAATTTTCGCATCGCAAGTTCGCCGGCATGGCGCGGGTGGAGAACGCCAGCTTCCCGTTCGCCGAACAGAAACCGAGGGCGAGGATGCGCTCGTCTTCCGCAACCCGGTTGAACAGCGAAACCACCTTGCTTCCGGACTTTTCGACGATTCCGCCAGCGACCTGATCGTGGATCGAACGGTAAACGATGCGCGCGCGCCAGGCCATGTCGCGGCTCGCCCAGCCATCGATCAGAATCGACGCAAGGACGGACATGGCGGTGACGAGGATGACGGTCGCGACGATTCCGATCGCCAGATAGCTCGCGGTCGGCGACAGCAGGCGCGCGGCGAAGGCCGGCTTCGGGACAGCGTCGCCCGCGCCGGTCTTGGGCGCGGCGCCGTTCCTCTCCGCCATGATTTCCGTCATCAATTCCACTTCCTTCGTTTGGCCTGCCGCGTCATCGTCCGAGATCGTCGACGAACTGGGCGAGCCATTCGAGAACGTGCCCCGGCGAGTCGAAGTCGGCGTCCTCTCGCTGAAAATATTCTCCGGCGACCCGCAGGCCATGACCGCCGAACAACTCCGCGGCCTCGAAGGCCGAGCGGTCCGTCACGTCGTCGCCGATCATGATCGGCCGCCGTCCGTCGAACCCGGCCTGGCTCATGAAGCTTTTCAGCGCGCCGCCCTTCGAGACGTATTTCGGCAAGATCTCGACGACCTTGCGCCCGACGCAGATTTCCGCGCTATTGGGACCGGCGCCGACGAGGTCGCGCAGTTCCTTCTCCAAAACCGCGCCATGCGCTCCCGCGAGCCGGTAATGCACGGCGATCGAGACGCCTTTCGGCTCGATGATGATTCCTGGATCGATTTCGCCGAGTTTTTGAACGGCCGCGATCAACGACGGGTCGAGACCTTCCGTTCGGGGGCTGATCTCGCCGTCGAGATCGGCGCGCATTTCGGCTCCATGGACGCCGGCGATGGGAAGCCTCAGGGGCGTGAGGAAACGATCCACGTCCGCCACCTGCCGCCCGGTGATGATCGCCAGGGCGCCGTCGAGGGCTTCCGACAGCCTTCCGAGCAGGGGAACGAGGATTGCCGGCACGACGACGCTTTGCGGCGTCGGCGCTATGTCGATCAACGTGCCGTCGATGTCGAGAAAAACGGCAAAGGGCGCGTCGTTTTGCGGCAGGGCTGGCGGCAAATCGAAATTCCGTTGCTTGGATAAATGGCGGGCGCGGTGGCCGCCGGTCCGAAAGTGACGATAAATATGTCCAAATGAAGGAGCCGGCGCAGGGAATTCAGGCTTTGGCCAGCAGCGCGTCCCATTGATCAAACAGCCGCTCCATGTCGCGCGCCAGCGGGGTGAACGCCGCGGCCTCGTCGCCGCTGTCTTTCAGACGCAAGGCAAAATCATTGATCTGCGGCGCGGCGAGGCAGAGGCGCAGCGCCTCGCGGCCGCCGAGAGCGACTTTCTGGCCGACGTGCATGCCGCGTGCGCGCAAGGCGTTCCTGATCGGGTCGGCGGGCAGGGGAGCGCCGGCAGGATCGCGGCTGAAAATCGACATGATCGTCGGTTCGCCGCCTGCCGCGTCGAGCGCCAGCGTCGGGTGGCGCTCGAGATTCTTCAGCGCGTCCGCCCTGAACAGGGCGACGGCGCGCGCCACGACTTGCCGCTCCTGCGCGAGATAGGGCTCATATTCGGCGAGAGCGGCCTCCCAGCGCAGGCCTAGGCCCTGGTTGGCGCGCGCGCCGAAGGGGCCGGCGATCTTTTCGCGCAGGACGGGCGGCCAATCGAGGCAGGCGACGTGCGGGGCGAGGCCTTCCGGCCAGAGAATCTCCGCCTGGCGCGAAAGCGCCCGCATCATCTCGGGCGGCAGCAGCAGGGCGCCGGAAAAGGCCGGGCCGCCTGCGAATTTCGAGCCGGACATCATCACCATGAAACCGGCGTCGAGATCGTCGCGGATGGTTTCGGGGGCGCAGCGCAATTGGCAGGCGTTGACGACGATCGAAACATGGTCAGGGAATTCCGACTTGAGTTTCTTCGCCATTTCGCGCGAAAAGCCGGCGAGGCCGGTTTTCGAGCAGTCGAGCACATGCAGCAGCGCACGCGCGCCGCGGGCGACGGCGTGGCGCGCCAGAAACTCGCCGATCGCGTCAATGTCTCCGACGCCAGCGGCGCGCCGGACGGGTCGCGAATTGGCAGGGCCGCGAGCGTGACCGACCCTTCGCGAAGACCTTCGAGCAACCTGCCTTGCCGGGCCGCGCCGAAAGGCGCCGAATTCAGGAAGTGCCTGCCGCCGGCCGCATGCGGCGCGCCGCGCCCGGTCTCGTCCGGGCCTGTCAGGAGATTGAGCAGATTTTTTGGCCGTGCGCCGTCAAGGCCGCGAACTGCCCCAGGGCCGCGTATTCGGCCTGCGTGCCGGAGGCGCAGAAGACGAGGTCCGAGCCCGCGGGAGCGAGTGGGGCCAGGATTTGCCGCCGCAATCCGGCATGCCAGTCTTCCGCCTTCGCTGCGGAAAAAGCCATAGGCAGGGCCGCCGCCGCCGCCGCCCAGCCGCGCGCGGATATGGCCGAGGCGGTCGATGAGGCGAACCAGATTTCATTCTCGGTCGGGCGGATCGGCGCGCCATAAGGATTGCGTCCGTCGGCGCCCTGGGCGATGTGTTCGTCGCCGCCGCTCGCCAGCATCATCGCCAGCAGCGCGTCGCCGGATTCCTCGCGAAACAGCGACGCCAATCCGCGTGGCACGTCGGTAACCCGCGAGTGGCGGGGCGAAAAAGCATCGGTGATTCCGCATCCTCCGACCCAGGGAAACCTGAAAATTTGCCGCAAGCGTCGCCGCTTGCCGCTCATCCTGCGACGCGCGCTCCTGTCGCAGGCGCGCCGCAGGAGAGGATGCTAAAGGCGCAGATTGCCCGCAGCCATCGTACGCGCGCCGCGAAGGCGGCCACGCCGGGCCACGGGGATTGCGAAGTCGTCATGAAGGCCCAGAAAGGCCCTCGCGTCCAAAGCCTCGCAGGAATGGAAGAGTCATGAACGACAAGCGCCTGAACAACCTGCCCG
>CAWKJW010000008.1:0-82304 GCA_963849665.1 uncultured Alphaproteobacteria bacterium
TTCTCGTCGGCGCGATTTCGCGAAATCTGGCATCACTCGCTGGAGGCCGCGCAAACGGCGGAGGCGCTGGCCGGGCTCACGGACTCGATCGACCCGAAGAGGTGTTTCTGGCCGGCCTGGTGCATGATATCGGCAGGCTGGCGATGGCGCGGCTGCCGGACAAGTTCCAAAAACGGTTCGAGCACATGATCCAGGTGGGGTGCGAGCCTTTTCGGGTGGAACGTATCCGCAGCGGATTCAGCCACGCGCAGGCGGGGGCGAGGGCGCTGCGTCTCTGGAATTTTCCGTAATCATTTTGTCGAGGCGGTGGAACTGCATCATCAACCGGAGAAAAGCACGGAAAGCTGGCATCGCTCCTGTTCCTGACCGAGCACTGGCTGGGCGTGCAGGAAGACGTTCCTTCACTGGCGCGGCTGCTCACGTCGCTCAACGGCTGGGTCTAAAGGAAGACTCGCTGGGACGAGTTCGAAACGAAGGACGACCGGTCGCTGGCCGGGCTTCGCTTCGGTTAGCTGGCTTCTGCTATTCTGCAATAGCTTCCGATGCCAAAGACCGCATTTATTTCCCGGGCAGGGCTCGCAGTTCGCCGGAATGGGCAAATCCCTGGCCGAGACGTATCCCGAGGCCGCGGGGGTGTTCGAGGAGGCCGACGCGGCGCTGGGTTTCTCGCTTTCCGCTTGTGTTTCGAGGGGCCCGAGGAGCAGCTCAAGCTGACCGAGAATACGCAGCCGGCGCTGCTGACGGTGTCGACGGCGGCGTAGGCGGTGCTGGAGAGAAGGGCGTGACGGCGGATTACGTGGCGGGGCACAGCCTGGGCGAGTATTCGGCGCTGGTGGCGGCCGGGATCGCTGGAGTTTCGCCGACGCGGTGCGGCTGGTGCGCAAGCGCGGCCGGTACATGCAGGAGGCGGTGCCGGCGGGAGTGGGGGCGATGGCGGCGCTGCTGAAGCTGCCGGAAGGAAAACTGGAAGGAGTGCTGGCGAAGGCGGCGCAAGGCGAAGTGGTGACGGCGGCGAATCTCGAACTCGCCGGATCAGATCGTGATCGCGGGCAACGCGGGGGCGGTGGATCGGGCGATGGAACTGGCTAAGGCGGCGGGAGCCGAAGCGAGCGATCCCGCTGCAGGTGAGCGCTCCATTCCATTGCCCGCTGATGAGGCCGGCGCAGGAACGAATGAAGGCCGATCTGGATGCGACGGAGTTTCGCGATCTGGACGTCCGCTGGTGAACAACTGGCAGGCTCGGGAGGTTCGGGTGGGGCGGAGGCTCGGCGAGGGGCTGTACCAGCAGGTGCCCAATCCGGTGCGCTGGAGCGAGTCGATGCGAGTGCTGGCGGGCTTGGGCGTGACGCGGTTTATCGAGGTGGGGCGCGGGAGTGCGGTGTTGACGGGGATTGACGCGGAACATCGATCCGCGACGCGACGGCGATCGCAAGGTTCGGCGAGGCGTGCGGATTGGGAGAAGCTCGGAGGCCTGACGTGGCGTCAGCGCGGCGATTCCCTCTCGGGCTCCGAAGCACCGATCCCGCCGCGCCTTAGTAACGGTCCTCAAAACGGGCGCGGGCCGCGACGCGCTCTTTAGTCCACTCGGATAACGCTCCTCAGCGACGGCCGGCCGCGGCCTTTGTCTTGCTCCTAAAGGTCGGGGCACGAAGTTTCGAGAAACGTGGCGGCGCTGGTAATAAATGAAGATGTTCCCGAGCGAGTCCAAGGTTGGACCCCGATCACGATCGCCCGGCCACGGTGCTGGCGCCGATGGCGGGCGTCACCGATACCGTTTTTCGGCGCTTGATCCGGTCGCAGGGCGGCTGCGGACTGATCATGACGGAGTTCACCAGCTCGCATGGCGTGGTGGCGACGCGAACGCGCGCGCGGCGCAAGCCGACGCGGACGTTCCGCTATCTGTATTTCGAGCCCGGATGAGCATCCCATCTCCGCGCAGTTGTTCGGCGCCGATCCCGAGGTGATGGCGGAAGCGGCGCGGTTCTGCCAGGACCAGGGCTTCGACATCGTGGATATCAACTTCGGCTGCCCGGTGAAGAAGGTGGTGACGTGCAACGGAGGGTCGGGATTGCTGCGGGACTGCCGCTGGTGGAGAAGATTCTGCGCGGCGTGCGGGCGGCGATCACCATTCCGCTGACCATGAAGTTTCGCGCCGGCTGGAACGATCGCGAACTGGTGGCGGTGAAGATGGCGCGGCTGGCCGAGGATTGCGGCTTGCAGGCGATCGCGCTGCATCCGCGCACGCGCGAGCAGGGCTACAGCGGGCACGCCGACTGGACGCCGCATCGCGGAAGTGAAGGCGGCGGTGAAGATTCCGGTGATCGGCAACGGCGACATCGTCACGCCCGAGGACGCGGTGCGGATGGTGCGGGAGACCAACTGCGACGCGGTGATGATCGGGCGCGCGGCGTCGTCGAATCCGTGGATTTTCCGGCAGATCGAGCAGTATCTGCGCGACCGGCGCGTATGAGACTCCGCCGGAGCACGCGCGCTACGAGCTGATGCGGCGGTATTACACGCATGCTGATGGAGCACGCGGCGCAGGACGCCGTCGGGAAGATGAAGCAGTTCGCCACGTATTTCACGCACGGGGTGCGCAACGGGTCGCAAGCTGCGCGCGGAGATTTATCACGCCCACGACGCCGCAGCAGATTCTGGCGAACTGGTGGACGCGTTCTTCGAACGCGAACTGGCGGCGCGCCCGCGCTGGGAGAGCTAGGTCCCGCCTTGTCGCCTCTCACGTCAGTCATCCCGATCCCGCCCGGCGGGAACATGTGGCCTGCCTTTGGTTAAAGACGAGCGGTCTACCAGCCGTCGATTTCGCGCCCGGCGCGGATATCTTCCTGCGCTCCCGATTGTTCCCAGCGCCGCACGCGATTGCGCTCGCGCGAAATAAATGTGCGGCTGATCGGGCGCGGCCGCCAGAGCCTGGCCGAAATCCTCCACCGCGTGTTCGTGGTCGTTCAAGAGCTGATAGGTCGCCGCGCGCTGGAAATAATTGTCCAGATTGGGATCGAGTTCCACGGCGCGAGTGAAATCCTCAATCGCCTTGGCGGGGTCGCCCGCCGCACGAACCGCCGTCGCCCGCAGGTTGTAGGCGCGGGCCAACTTGCGTTCAGCGCGAGCGCGCGCGGCCGCGTCGGCGATCGCGCAGGTTCCAGTCTTTCTTGTCCAGATACGCGAATCCGCGCTCGACGAACACGGCGGCTCGGTCGGGCTGCAGCGTCGATGACCTTGGTGAAATCGCGGAATCGCGCTGTCGGGTTTCCGATCGACACGTAGGCTCTGCCGCGCATGCGATAGGCGTCGGCGAAGTCGGATTTGAGCGCAATGGCGCGGTCGAAATGCAGGATCGCCTGGTTCGTAGCGGCCGCTGTCACAAACGCTGCCATCGTCGTAAGCCTGCTGCGCGTTCACGGGTCGACGTTACGCGGTAAAAATACATCCCAGAAGTGCCGCCAGCGAGCAGCGCCGCGGCCACGCATGCGAAAACCTTCACGCGGCGCTTGTGGCGCGCCGCATCCTCGGCTCCACGGGGATCATGACCAGCGGCTTTTCCCGGGCCCCAGCGCGCTGCCCGCCCGGGGAAGGTCTTGCGACGGCATCATCCTTATGATAGAAGAAACATGAAACAGGTACGCTTGATCACGGACGGCGCGTGCCTGGGCAATCCGGGGCCGGGAGGGTGGGCGTGCGATCCTGCGTTACGGGGACCAAAACGGGAGATGTCCGGTTCGGCCCCGCAGACGACCAATAACCGGATGGAACTGACCGCGGCGATCGAAGGCCTTCGCGCCCTCAAAGAAGCCCTGCGAAGTGGAGGTGGTCACCGATTCCGAATATGTAAAGAACGGCATCACGACCTGGATCCATGGCTGGAAGCGCAACGGGTGGAAGACCGCCGCGAAGAAGCCGGTCTTGAATCAGGACCTGTGGACCGAACTCGACGACCTGGTGCAGCATCACAAAATCCGCTGGACGTGGACCAAGGGCCACGCCGACCACGAAGACAACAATCGCTGCGACGAACTGGCGACGCGGGCCGCGCGCGAACAGTTGTAGGCTCGGCTCCGAATGCGCCGCCATCAGCGAAGGAATATACTGATGCCATGCGCGCCTTGAGTCTGATTTTTCTACCGCTGGCGTTATCCGGCGGCGTTGCGGATCACCCGGATGTTCTGGGCCATGGAACGGCTTATCGAGAGCTGGATTCGCGGGCAGATGTCGTCGCGGCACTTGCCCGGAATCGCGGTCGGCGTGGTATTCGATCAGGAACTGGTTTGGGCCAAGGGCTTCGGATTCGCCAACGTCGACGGCCGCCAGGCGATGACCCCGGCGACGAAGTTTCGCATGGCTTCGCACAGCAAGCTGTTTACTTCGACGGCGATCATGCAACTGCGCGATGCCGGCAAGCTCCGGTTGGTCGTCATAGGAGCTCGCCTTGCTTGCGATGATTTCGCCGAGTTGCCTGTAGGAAGCGATCAGGCCCTGCTTCGCATTGTCGTGGGAATCCTCGGTCTGCTTCAGCGCCGCATAGAGAGGGGTGATGGATTTCATTGAGGACGCGGCGATTTGGGACGCGGCGATTTGAGTGAAATCCGATCATTTTTCCCGCGTTGTCGTATGACGGCGTCACATGGGCGAAAACCCAGTAAAAGTCGCCTCTCTTCGTCATGTTCTTGACATAGGCGAAGACTTCATGGCCTTCGGCCAGCCGGTCCCACAACAGCTTGAAGACGGCGCGCGGCATGTCGGGATGGCGGATGATGCTGTGCGGCGCGCCGAGCAGTTCATCCTCGGTGAACTGGCTGATGTCGAGGAAAACCCGGTTGACGTACGTTATGCGGCCCTTGAGGTCAGTCTTCGACACGATATAGCGATTGCCGTCGAAGAACGATTCCGTGCGCGTCGGGGTGATTTTCACGTGCATTGTCAGCGACCTAGATTAAGTCTCAGCGGTAGGCGGCCTGGCTTGCGCGAACCTGTCCTCGAAAACGCGCCAGTCTCGGGCAAGCTCGGTCATGCGACTGTCACGGACAACGCATTTATTGCGTCGCAAAATTCGGCGCTCCGGGCCGAGATCCTTCCCGGTCTGCTGGACGACGGGAGGCCGAGGATGCGCCTTTACCCATAAAAAAGCACATTCTGCGATTATCGGGCGCCGGACAGCCCAGGCGCCGATCGCGCCTTCCCGCGAGATTCGAGGCGAAGAAAGAAATGACCGTAGCGAAAATGCATTCCAATACGACCTGGTCGCAATTGCAGGTCGGCGATACAGCCTCGATCGAGCGCATCTGCGCCGAGCGCGACCTGTTCCTGTTCGCCCATGTCTCCGGCAACATCAATCCGCTGATGCTGCCGGCCGAGGAAGATGCTCCGTCGACGGACGCAGCCCCGGCGGATGCGCCGATCGCCCCGTCCATGTGGATCGGTTCGCTGATTTCCGCGGTGCTTGGCAATATTTTGCCCGGACCGGGCACGCTTTACCGCTCGCAGACCTTCGAATTCGCGCGGCGCGTCCATGTCGGAGACCGGCTGCGCGTCACCGTGACCTGTCGTGAAAAGCGCGCGGAGCCGGAGGCGGTCTTCGACACGGTCATTATGGATTCTGGAAGGCGATCTGGTCTGCAAGGGAACGGCGGTGATCGACGCGCCGCCGCGCAACGTCGAGACGCCCACGCGCGAATTGCCGGCGCTGATCATGGAGCAGAAGGATCATTTCGCCCATCTCATCGCCCTGGCCTCGCGCCTGCCGCGCCTGAAGACGGCGGTCGTCTGCCCGGAGGACCATAATTCGCTTGGCGGGGCGCTGCTTTCGGCGAATAAAGGCCTGATCGAGCCGACTTTGATCGGCGACCCCGCCCGAATCCGCGCCGCCGCCGCCGAGCTGGGCGAGGATATTTCGCAGTGGAAGGTCGTTGCCGAATGCGACCATCGCGTCGCCGCCGAGCGCGCCGTCGCCATGGTGCGGTCGGGCGAGGCCGGCGCGGTGATGAAGGGCGATCTCCATTCCGACGATCTCCTCGCCGCCGTGGTGAAAAAGGACGGCGGCCTGCGCACGGGGCGCCGCATCAGCCATGTCTTCGCCTTCAATGTGCCGACGCTCGACGAATTGCTGTTCATTTCCGACGCGGCGATCAATATTGCGCCCGATTTGATGACGAAAAAGGACATTGTGCAGAACGCCATCGATCTGGCGCTGGCCTGCGGCCTCGACCTGCCGCGCGTCGGCGTGCTATCGGCGGTCGAAACGGTCAACCCCAATATTCCCTCGACGCTCGACGCCGCCGCGCTGTCGAAAATGGCGGAGCGCGGCCAGATCAAGGGCGGCGTCGTCGATGGTCCGCTGGCGATGGACAACGCCATCGACATGCAGGCGGCGCGCACCAAGGGCATCGCCTCGCTGGTCGCGGGCCACGCCAATGTGCTGATAGCCCCCAATATCGAAGCCGGCAACATGCTGGCCAAGGAATTGACCTTCGTCGCCATGGCGGAAGCCGCCGGCCTGGTGCTGGGCGCCCAGGCGCCGGTCATGCTGACCAGCCGCGCCGACAATGACCGCGCCCGCCTCGTCTCCTGCGCCCTGGCCCAGCTTTACGATTATTGGCGCAAGAACGGCCGCGCCTTTACCGGCGCGCCGGATGAGGCGCTGGCGGCCGAGTGACAAAAATGACCGACATCATCCTCACCGTCAACGCCGGCTCCTCCTCGATAAAATTCTCGGTTTTTGAAATCGCGAAAGGACAGTTGATCCCGCTCGCTCTTGGCCTGGTCGACGGCATCGGAGCCAAGGCGACCTTTGCCGCGAGAAAGACAGGCGGCGAAAAGACGCAGTTCGCGCTCGACCAGAGCCAAGCCTTCATCGACCATAAAATGGCGCTGACGGCGGTGCTCGACTGGATGGAAAAGGAAGAAAGCGGCGCGAACGTCGTGGGCGTCGGCCACCGGGTCGTCCACGGCGGTCCGGTTTACGCCGAACCTCTGCTGATTGACGCCGAGAACTTGGCGATTCTTCACTCCTTCGAGCCTCTGGCGCCGCTGCACCAGCCTTATAATCTCGCCGGCATCGCAGCAGCAATCGAGGCCTTTCCGGAGGCGGCGCAAGTGGCCTGCTTTGACACTGCTTTCCACCGCAGGCACCCCTACCTCGCCGACACGTTCGCCTTGCCGCGCCAATATTACGACGAGGGCGTGCGCCGCTATGGCTTCCACGGGCTGTCCTACGAATTCATCCATCGTATCCTCCGATACGAGGAGCCGGTTCTGGCGCGCGGAAAAGTGATTGTCGCCCATCTCGGAAACGGCGCTTCGCTCTGCGCCATGCATGCAGGAAAATCGGTCGCCTCGACGATGGGCTTCACTGCGCTCGACGGCGTGCCCATGGGCACGCGCTGCGGCCAGCTCGACCCCGGCGTCGTGCTCTACCTCATGGCCGAGAAGAAGATGAGCGCGGCCGAGATCACCGATCTGCTTTACAAGAATTCCGGCCTCAAGGGCATGTCGGGCATTTCCAACGATATGCGCGAACTCGAGGCTTCGAACGAACAATCCGCCAAGGACGCGATCGGATATTTCGTCCGTCGCGTGCGGCGCGAGATCGGCGGCCTCTGCGCGATGCTGGGCGGCCTGGACTGTATCGTGCTCACCGGCGGCATTGGCGAAAACGCCGCGCGCATCCGTCAGTCGATCCTCGAAAATATGGAATGGATCGGCATCGAAATCGACGAGGAAGCCAACGCCAGGGGCGACAGGATCATTTCCGGCAAGGGCGCGCCAGTTGTCGCGCTTGTGCTCAAGACCGACGAAGAGCGGATGATCGCCGCCCACACCGCCGAACTTATCGGCCTGAAGCAGCCGCTCGTGCCGGCGCTGACCTAGGGAATAAATTCCATGCCTTCGACCTTTAGCCCCGAAAACGTCCTCCGCCGCGCCGGCGAAGACGGCGCCGCGCTCGCTGCCCAATGGCGGAACCTTGGCCTCATCGCCAGCCTGCACATGCAGAAGATCGCCGCGGGCCATGGCGAAAGGCTGCAAAAGACCTGGGCTGAGCTCAATCCGCTGCTTGGCCGGATCAACGCGGCGGCCCGGAGCGGCGAGTTGCCGCGCGCGGCGCAGGACTACGCCCGCGACGCCGCCGAGCGCACTGTCCTGACGCTTGACGTCCTGCGCGAGCGCGGCAACAACGACATCGCGCATGAAGAAGCCGGCACGCCGCCGGTGCTGGTCTATGACCACGAAGTCGCGCTCGATGGCCGAGATCTCGCGCGCCCGGTGAACTATTTCCTGTTGAAGATCGTCCCGCCTGATGGCGTCGAGGTGTTCGACTGGAAGCGGCCCTACATGATCATCGACCCGCGAGCCGGTCACGGCGCGGGCATTGGCGGCTTCAAGTCGGACAGCCAGGTCGGCGTCGCGCTGCATAACGGTCATCCGGTCTATTTCGTCTGCTTCCGCCCGAAACCCGAACCCGGCCAGACGCTCGCCGACGTCATGCGCGCCGAAGCGGAATTCGTCGCCGAAATCCGGCGCCGCCATCCGCAGGCGCCCAAGCCGATCGTCGTCGGCAATTGCCAGGGCGGCTGGGCGACGCTGGTTCTCGCCGCCGCCAATCCCGATATTTCTGGACCATTGGTGATCAATGGCGCGCCGGTCGCCGCCTGGTCCGGCCGCAAGGGCGAAAACCCGATGCGCTACAATGGCGGCCTGCTCGGCGGCGTGTTGCCGGCGTTGCTTCTGTCCGATCTCGGCGGCGGCGTTTTCGACGGCGCGCATCTCGTGTCGAATTTCGAGCAGCTCAATCCCGGCCGCAATTATTTCGGCAAATATTACGATCTCTTCGCCAATGTCGAAAAAACCCGCGAAAGCTTTCTCGAATTCGAGCGCTGGTGGGGCGGCTACCACTACATGAACGAGGCCGAGATCCACTGGATCGTCGAGCAGATCTTCGTCGGCAACCTCCTGTCGCGCGGCGAGGCGCAGATCGAGCGCGGGCGCCGCCTCGACATCAAGGCGATCCGTTCGCCGATCATCGTTTTCGCCAGCAAGGGCGACAATATCACGCCGCCGCAACAAGCCTTGAACTGGATCGCCGACACCTTTTCCGACGAGCATGAAATCCGCGTTCGTGGCCAGCGGATCGTCTACATGATCCATGACAAGGTCGGGCATCTCGGCATTTTCGTCTCCTCCTCGATCGCCAAGAAAGAGCACACGGAGGTCTCGTCGACGCTCAAGACCATCGAGGCGCTCGCGCCCGGCCTCTATGAAATGACCATCGACGAACAGGTCGGCGAGGGCGTCGACGCGCATTTCCACGTCAGCTTCCACGAACGCAGGATGACCGATCTGCAGGCTTTTGACGACCAGCGCCTCGACGAGCGGCATTTCGGCGCCGTTTCGCGGCTGTCGGCCCTGGGCGCGGAAATCTATGACCTGACCCTGCGCCCGCTGGTGCAATCGGCGATCACCGCCGAGACCGCGGAGGCTTTCCGAAAGGCCCATCCAGCCCGCGTGCGGCGGCGGCTCATGTCCGACGAGGTCAATCCGTTCATGGCGACGGTTCGCGAGGCCGCGCAACGCATAAAGGGCGAACGCAAGCCGGCCGATGCGGCCAATCCCTTCCTGGCGCTGGAAAAGCTCTGGGCGGCGGGCGTCGTCCAGAGCTTCGACTTCTTCCGCGACTTGCGCGACGCGGCCTACGAAATGGGCTTTTTCGGCATTTACGGCTCGCCGCTGATGAACCGGATCGGCGCGAGCCGAGCCTTCGAACGCACGCAGATGGACCCGAGAGAACTGGCGCATCTGCCGGAAGTCGAGGCCATCCTGCTCGGCGTCGATCGCGGCGGCTTCGAAGTCGCGGTGATCCGCATGCTGATCCTGCTGGCGGATTCGCGCGGCACGGTGCGGCGCGACCGTCTCGAGCGCTCGGAGCATATGCTCAGCAAGGACGAGCCTTTCGCCTCGCTCGGCTATGAAAAGCGCGCCGCCTTGATCCGCGAACAGGCGATCGTCGTCGAATTCGCTGCCGATCGCGCCATCGCCACATTGCCCGAACTATTGTCGGACATGAAGGATCGAAAGCGGGCGATCGAAGCGGTGGAATATATCGCCGGTTCGGTCGATGAGATGGACCTGCAGACAATACTGATCCTGCAAAGGATGCGCGCCACGCTCGGCCTGCCGGCCATGGTCGTCGCTACGCAAACTCAGGATCCGCTGGTCGCTGCGCAGGATCAGCTCGAGACGGCGTGAAACAGCCGTGTCCTCGCGCCAAAAGAGGCCGGGCTTGCGCTCGGCTTTTTTCTTGTGAAAAAGCAAGGCGAATTTGCCGGTCGAGCGGCCGAACGGCGCATTAGGCGGGAGACAAGGCTGGGGAGACTCGGCTATGCCCAGAAAGCATGCCGAATTTCGAGGATAAAAGTTGAGCGAAACGCAATCGACGGCGCGGGTCCTGCCAGCGAACGGCGCCGTTCCGGCCGATCCGCAGGAAGAAGCGCGGAAAAAGCGCGCCAGCCGGATCAAGCCGGTCGGGTTCGCCATTCTTGTCGCCCTGGCCGTCGGGGGCGTTTATTACTGGTTTTCCGGGCGCGATCTCGAAAGCACCGACGACGCCTTCACCGACGGCCGCGCGGTGATCGTCGCGCCGCAGGTGGCGGGCGCCGTGATCTCTCTCGATGTCACCGACAATCAATTCGTCAAGCAGGGCCAGCCGCTGATCCATATCGATCCGCGGCAATACCAGAACGACCGCGACCTTGCCGACGGCGCGCTCGCCACCGCCCAAGCGCAGCTGGAGGGCCAGAGTTACGGCCTCGAAGTCGCGCGGAAAAATTTCCCGGCGCAGCTCGCCCAGGCGCAGGCGCAGCTCGCCAGCGCCAGGGCGACGCTCGCCAAGGCGCAGTCCGATTACGACCGGCAGAAATCCCTGAGCCGCCAGGCAACGTCGCAGCAGGACGTCAATTCGGCCAAGGCGGCGCTGCAGCAGGCGCAGGCGCAGGAAAAGCTCGCGGAGGCGCAGGTCACGCAGAATTCCCCGGTTCCCCAGCGCGTCGGAGAGACCGAAAAGCTGGTCGGACAATTGAAGGGCCAGGTCGAGCAGGCGCGGGCGAGATTGGCCCAGGCCGATCTCAACCTGTCCTGGACCGTGGTGCGCGCGCCGCAGGACGGCTGGATCACCAAGCGCAACGTCGAAGTCGGCAATGTCGTCCAGCCGGGCCAGCAAATTCTCGCTTTGGTCGCACCAGAACGCTGGGTGATCGCCAATTTCAAGGAAAGCCAGCTCGACCGCATGCGGCCCGGACAGGAGGTCAGGATCGAGGTGGACGCCTATCCCTCGCTCGACCTGCGCGGCCATGTCGACAGCATCCAGCAGGGCTCCGGCTCGAAATTCACCGCCTTCCCGCCGGAAAACGCCACCGGCAATTTCGTCAAGGTGGTGCAGCGCGTGCCGGTGAAGATCGCCATCGACAGCGGCCTCGATCCCAGGCTGCCGCTGCCGCTCGGCATATCCGTCACTCCGACGGTGTCGCTGAAATGACCGAGGTCGCCACGATCGAGCCGCTGACGCCAGAGGCCGTGGAGGAAGAGCCGCACGCGCCCTGGAAGCCGGCGGCCAATCCCTGGCTGATCGCCGTCGCCGTGACCATCGCGACCTTCATGGAAGTGCTCGACACGACCATCGTCAATGTCGCGCTGCCTCACATCGCCGGCAGCCTGTCGTCGAGCGCCGACGAGGCGACCTGGGCCTTGACCTCCTATCTCGTCGCCAATGGCATCGTGCTGACCATTTCCGGCTGGCTCGGCGACCTGCTCGGCCGAAAGCGCTACTTCCTCATCTGCATCGGCATGTTCACCGTCTGCTCCTTCCTGTGCGGCTCGGCGACGAGCCTCGGCCAGCTCATCGTCTTCCGGCTGGCGCAGGGGTTTTTCGGCGGCGGAATGCAGCCCAACCAGCAGTCGATCATCCTCGACACCTTTCCGCCGGCGCGGCGCGGCGCGGCCTTCGGCGTCGCCGCCATGGCCACCATCGTCGCGCCGGTGCTCGGCCCGACGCTCGGCGGCTACATCACCGACCAGACGTCCTGGCGCTGGATCTTCTTCCTCAACATTCCCATCGGCATTATCGCGGTGTTCCTCGTATCGGCGCTGGTCGAGGATCCGCCCTGGGTGAAGAACCGCAAGAGGCGGAGCGTCGATTACATCGGCCTGTCGTTGATCGCCATGGGCCTCGGCTGCCTGGAAATCATGATGGATCGGGGCCAGGACGCCGACTGGTTCAACTCGGGCTTCATACAGCTGATGGCTCTCATGGCCTTCCTCGGCATTGTCGGCGCGATCATGTGGCTTCTGGTCGCGCGCAAGCCGATCGTCCATCTCGACGTGTTCTGGGACCGCAATTTCGCCTCGGGCTGCGTGATGATCGGCGCCACCGGCGGCATCCTCTACGCCAGCGCGGTGATGATTCCGCAGATGGCGCAGCAGAACCTGGGGTATGACGCCACCTGGGCGGGCCTCATCCTGTCGCCCGGCGGCCTGCTGATGATCTTTCTCATTCCCATCGTCGGACGGTTCCTGAAAGTCGTCGCCGCCCGCTATCTGATCGCCGTCGGCTTCACCATCATGGGCTTTTCCTTTCTCTATTCGAGCCATCTGACGCCCGACATCAATTTCGGCACGCTGGTCTCGATGCGCCTGTTCCAGACCTCAGCCCTGGCCTTCCTTTTCGTGCCGATCAGCACGGTCGCCTATACGACGCTGCCGCGCGACCGCAACGGCGACGGCGTGGCGCTGTTCTCGATGTTCCGCAACGTGTTTGGCTCAATCGGCATTGCGGGCGCGACCGCCACCGTGACGCAGCGGTCCCAGATCCATCAAAGTTTCATGACGCAATGGGCCACCCCCTTCCACCAGCCCTATGAAAACCTGGTCGCGACCTACGAGCGCGCCTTGCGCGCCATGGGGCATACGGCGGCCGCGGCTCATGACATGGCGGTGGGCCAGGTCTTCATGATGATCCGCTCGCAGACCCAGATCATGGCCTATAGCGACACGTTCCGTTATTGCGCGCTCGTGGCCTTCGCGGTGGTCCCCCTGACTTTCCTGATGACGGCGAACAAGGCCGCCGGCGGACCGGGAGGCGCGCATTGACGGCGGCGCGCAAAATCCTGCGGCGGCTGGCGGCCGCCGGCGCGCTCGCGGGCGCGACGCTGCTCGCCGGCTGCTCCGTCGGCCCCGATTTCGCGCCGCCGAAAACCGGCCTGCCGGAAAAACCTTTCGCGGCGCCGGAAGCAGGCGGAACGCTGACCGCGCCGCCCGACCCCAATTGGTGGGGCCTGTTCAAGGACCATACGCTGACCGAGCTGGAAAACCAGGTCGCCGGCGCCAATCTCGACGTCAGGACGGCGACCATTCGCCTGGCCGAAAGCCGCTTTCAACGCGGCGTCACGGCCTCGGCGCAATTGCCGACCCTCAACGGCGACGCCAAGGCCACCCGCGAGCTTTACAGCCAGAACGGCATTGTCAGCCTTATCGGCGCGCTGGTCCCTCCCGGCCAGAAATTCGCGATCTCGCCGATCACCGACACCAACACCGGCTTTGACGCCTCCTGGGAGCTCGACCTGTGGGGGCATGTCCGCCGCGAGGTCGAATCCGCCGACGCGCAGGTCGCGCAGGCGGCGGAACAGCGGCGCGACGCGCTCGTCTCGGCCCTGGCGGAAGTGGCGCGCGACTATGTGTCGCTGCGTGGCGTGCAGGTCCAGATCGGCATCGCCAACGACAATCTGAAGATCGCCGAGAACGTTTTCCGCCTGGCGCAGGAGCGGGAAAAAAAGGGCTTGCAAAGCGCGCTCGACACCGAAAACGCCTCCGCCGAGATCGAGGCGCTGCGCGCCCAGCTGCCGGCGCTCGAACAGCAGGAATCGGAAACCGTCAACGCGCTCGGCTTGCTCCTCGACGAGCCGCCGGGCGCCTTGCGGACGAGGCTCGGCGCGTCGCGGAAAATGCCGCTGTCGCCGCCCGCCGTTCCGGTCGGCGTGCCGTCGGAGCTGGCGCGCCGGCGCCCCGACATCCGCGCGGCGGAGGCGCAATTGCATGCGGCGACGGCGGATATCGGCGTCGCCGTGGCTTCCTTCTATCCGACGGTTCAATTGAACGGGGTCGCGGGCTTCGACTCGCTCGACCTCAAGTCGCTTTGGCGCGGAAGCTCGCTGCAATACACGTTCGGACCAAGCGTCAGCCTGCCGATCTTCAATGCCGGACGGCTGCAGAACGTGCTGGAATTGCGCAAGGCGCAGCAGCAGGAGGCGGCGATCGCCTATCACAGGACGGTCCTGCGCGCCTGGCATGACGTGGTGAACGCCCTGGTCGCGCATCGGCTGGAGCAGCAACGCCGCGCCAGGCTGGCGGCGCAATTCGCTCATGCGCGCCAGGCGCTCGACATCGCCAGCGCCCGTTATCACGACGGGGTGACGGAATTCCTGAACGTGCTCGACGCGGAGCGGACCGCCTTGACCGCCGAGCAGCAACTCGCGCAGAGCACGACCAACGTGGCGCTCGACGAAGTGCAATTGTTCAAGGCGCTCGGCGGCGGCTGGGAGCAGACCTATCCGGCGGGCGAGGGGGCGTTGGCGGCGAAGTAACGGCGTTCTGGCTCATACCCGCCGCCGTCGTCATTTGCGCCCCTTCTCCCGCCATAGGGCGTTCGAAAGGACGCCCGACTTCCGACGGGCGGTGGAGAAGGGGAGGGCCGCCCGCCGTCGAGGCCCTCGATCTTGCCTCGCTTCGCCCTCGCCTGTAACAAGGCTGTGACGAGGAAGACCCATGACGCAGGCCAAGAACGGTCCGCCCGAGGCCGAGCAGACATTGCGGCTGATCGCGCTCGACGGCGAGGACCTCGCCGTCCTCTCGGCGCATCTGCAGGATTCCGTCCTGCGCGTCGGCGACATGCTGTATTTCGCGAAAGAGAAGCGCTTCGTGCTGGCGCTGAACCGCTTCGACTGGCTCACAGCCGGCGCGGCGCCCCGCAAAGGGCGCGGGCCGCCTTGCATTTCGAGACCGTGCGCAGGGTCGCGCTGCACGGGTTCCGCCAAAACCGGCCAGACGACATCTTGAACCTGCTCGACGTCGCGTTCATTCCGGGCGACGCCCCGTCCGGGACGGTGGAGCTGGTCTTTTCCGGCGGCTGCGCCCTGCGGCTCGACGTCGAATGCGTTGAGGCGCGCATGGCCGACCTAGGACCACGCTGGCGCGCCCGCCATGCGCCCGGCCACAAGATCGACGAATTCGCCGGACGCTTGACAAAAAGCGCCGCCGCCTCCAGACCGCTTGTTCCACCGTCTTTCGGAGAATTTCGATGCCTTTCAGGCTCGACGCCGCCGCCGCCGATTTTCGCGAGAATTTCGAAAAACTCCTGCATATGAAGCGGGAGACGGCGGAAGACGTCGACATCATCGTGCGCGACATCATCGCTGAGGTGATTTCGCGCGGCGACGAAGCGCTGATCGACTTTTCGCGCCGCTTCGACCGGATCGAGCTGACGCCGCAAACGCTGCGCATCCAGGCGGAAGAGATCGAGGCGGCCGTTGCCGCCTGCCCGCAGGACCAGATCGACGCGCTCGAGCTGGCGCGCGACCGCATCGTCGCCTTCCATGAGAGGCAGAAGCCAGAAAACCTGCGCTTTACCGACGCGGCCGGGGTGGATCTCGGCTGGCGCTGGAGCGCCGTCGAATCGGTCGGGCTCTATGTCCCAGGCGGCACCGCCTCCTATCCGTCTTCCGTGCTGATGAACGCCGTTCCGGCGAAAGTCGCGGGCGTCGAACGGCTCGTCATGGTGGCGCCGGCGCCAGACGGAAAATTGTCGCCTCTGGTGCTGGCGGCGGCAAAACTCGCCGGCGTCGATGAAATCTACCGGATCGGCGGGGCGCAGGCCGTGGCGGCGCTTGCGTATGGGACGGCGAGCATCCGGCCGGTGGCCAAGATCGTCGGGCCGGGCAACGCCTTTGTCGCTGCAGCGAAGCGGCGGGTGTTCGGGCAGGTCGGCATCGACATGATCGCCGGGCCCTCGGAAGTGCTGATCCTTGCCGACAAGACCGCCAATCCCGAATGGATCGCCATCGACCTGCTCGCCCAGGCCGAACATGACAAGGCGGCGCAATCCATCCTCATCACCGATGACGCGGCGCTCGCCGACGCGGTCGAGGCGGCGGTGCTGGCGCGTCTGAAAACTCTGCCGCGGCGGGAAATCGCCGCTGCGAGCTGGAGCGATCTCGGCGCGGTGATCGTGGTCGCCACTCTCGCGGATTCCATCCCCCTGGCCGACCGCATCGCCGCCGAACATCTCGAAATCATGGCCGAAGACGCGGAAAATCTGGCGGGACAAGTGCGAAACGCCGGGGCCATTTTCATCGGCGCGCATACGCCGGAAGCGATCGGCGATTATGTCGGCGGGTCGAACCACGTGCTGCCGACGGCGCGTTCGGCGCGCTTCTCCTCCGGCCTCAACGTGCTGGATTTCATGAAGCGCACGTCTTTGCTGAAATGTTCGCCGGAAAGCCTGCGCATCATCGGGCCGGCGGCGGTGACGCTCGGCCGGGCGGAGCGGCTCGACGCGCATGCGCTTTCCGTCGCCCTGCGGCTCGGGCAGGCTTGAGGCCATGCAGCATCTCGAGGGCCTGCGCCGCAATCGCCTGACCAGCGTCACGCTCGACGAAACTTCGATCGGGCGCGGCAATCCCGACCAGGAGCACGAGCGCGCCATCGCCATCTACGACTTGATCGAGGAGAACAGCTTCGCCTTGCCGGGACGGGAAGGCGGGCCCTACCAACTGCATATCGCCCTGCACGAATCGAAACTGGCGCTGAACATTCTCGACGAGGCCGGAGAGCCGATCATCGTCCATATCCTCTCGCTCACGCCGTTCCGCCGCATCCTCAAGGATTATTTCATGATCTGCGAGAGCTATTTCGCGGCGATCCGCACCTCCAGCCCGTCGCAGATCGAGGCGCTCGACATGGGGCGGCGCGGGCTGCACAACGAGGGCGCGCAATTGCTCTCCGAGCGGCTGAACGGCAAGATCGAATGCGACTTCGACACGGCGCGCCGCATTTTCACCCTCGTCACCGCCCTCCACTGGAAGGGCTGAGCGCCGATGCCCGCCGCCACGCTTCCCCGCGCGGTGCTTTTCGCCTGCACGCAAAACAGCGTGCGCTCGCCCATGGCCGAAGCGTTGACCCGCTTCCTGTTCGGCCAGAGGATCGAGGTCGCGTCGGCCGGGCTGCGCGCCGGCGAGCCGGACGGGTTCGCCATCGCCGTGATGGACGAGGCCGGCATGGACATTTTCCGCCACACGCCGAAAAGTCTCGACGAGCTGGAAAATCTGGACTTCGACCTCATCGTCACCCTGTCGCCCGAAGCGCATCACAAGGCGCTGGAGCTTTTTCGCGACCGGACGGTCGAGGTGGAATATTGGCCGACCCTCGATGCGACCGCCATCGATGGGGCCCGCGACCAGAAACTGGAAGCCTACCGCGCCGTGCGCGACGCGCTGCTGGCCCGCATCAAGCGGCGGTTCGGCTGGCGCCCCTTCGGGAGCGTTTGAGACATGGCCGCCGCCTTCTGGCTCGGCGAGGTTGCGGGCGCCGAAAAGCGCCGGGCGGAGCTGCTGTCCTTTTGCGCCGGGCGCCTCAACGTTTCCGCGCGCCGGTTGTCATTGGAGCACGACGATCAGGGCGCGCCGCTGCTGCTGCTCGATGGGGCGGCCTTTTCCTGGCGCATTTCCTCGTCGTCGCGCGAAAATATCGCGCTTTTCGGCCTGTCGCGCGAACGCATAGGGGTCGATGTGGAAACCGCCTCGACGCTGGAGCCCGCGTGGAGCGTCCTTCACGAAGAGGAAAGGGCGGCTTTGGCGGCGCTGCCTGAAGAGGCGCGGCCCAATGTGTTCCTGCGCCTGTGGACGGCGAAGGAGGCCTATTTGAAGGCGATCGGCCTCGGCCTGCGGCGCGAGCCGGATGAGATTTGCGTTCGTTCGCTGGACGACGCCTTCGACATTCTCGACCGGGGGCGGGCGGTCGCGGCGCGGGAGGCGTGGTCCTGGCGCGACAAGGTCGGGGATCGCGAGGTTTTCTGCTCCTGCGTTGTTCTTCCGGAACCTTTATAGGCGCCCCAGAAGCTCGGACTTTTTGGCGGCGAACTCCTCTTCGGTCAGGATGTTCTTCTGGCGAAGGTCGGCGAGCCGTTCGATCATGGCGAAAATATCGTCGCTCGACGCCGGGCTTTTCCGCGGCGGCGCCGCATCGGGCGCGGTTGCGGCGACATGCGGCGCGGACGGCGCGGGCGCGCGCTCCCCGGCCGGCGCGACCTCAGGCAAGTCGGCGACGCGGACCAGGCCGAACTGGCTGGTGAAGGTCAGCGATTGATCGCCGCTTTGCGCTTGCGAAAATCCGTTGATCAGGTGATCGCCGGTGTCGTAGACGCGGGTCTGGCCGCCTTGCCTGATCGCCAGCCGGCGCGTCCCTGGAAAACAGGCGTAGCGCAGATCGTTTTGCGCGCCGGTCGAGGTGGGCGCGCCGAGTTCCGCCGGCCACCAGACGTTCGAATCCGATCCCGCGACAAACAGGCTGACGCCGGCGGCTCCGGAAGGGCCCTGGCTCGTTTGGCTCTGGCTCCCTTGACTTTGGCTTCCCTGGCTCTGCGTCTGGCTCGCGGCGGGCCGGAACAAAGGCTGGCTGCGCACGAGACCGGCCAGTTCGTCGCACAGCGCGCCGACCTTGTATTTCAGGCCCTGGTTGAGCATGTCGCCGATCATGATCATGCCGCCCTGCGACCATTGCCCCATGCCGCCGAGATCGGGATGATTGAATTGCGCCTGAAAGCCGCCGCCTGCCGCGAGAGAATGCAACAGGACCATGACGGCGTCGGCGCTGACGGCATGGGCGCGCGCCAGATCCTCGACGATTTGGCGCCCCTCCGGCGTGAGTTCCTGCATGTCGGCCAACTCCCCTGGATGACGCGGCGGCGGACGATCGCCGCCGCCTCTTAAAGGCGCCAATAAGGGCCGCAGGTCAACTTGGGAATGCCGGGGTCAGCGATAGATCCGCTGTTCGGATTTGGCCTGAGCCTTGCGGCCCTTGCGCGCGGCGTAGCGCGCGTCGCGCTCGGCCTTCTTCTCGGCTTCCAGCAGGACTTTCAGCTCGGCCGTTTCCTGCGCCTCGAGCTCAAGCCGCCTCGTCTCGGCGGCTTCGGCGGCCTCGCCAGAGTCTTTTCTTCTTGCTTCAGGCGGGCCTGCAGCGCGGCCTGCGCCTCGGCTTCGCGCCGCGCCTTCTCCTGGGCTTCCGCCTGCCGGCGCGCCTCGCGCTCGGCCTCCCGCGCTTCGCGCGCCGCGACGATTTCACGGCGCTGCGCCTCGCGTTCGATGACGAGGGGATCGTCGGCGGCGGGTCGCGACTTGAATTTCTCCAGCAGGGCCTTCCTGGCCTCAGCCGCGGATTTCTGCCTGTCGTGAAAATTGCTGCCCTTGAATGCTGGCATCTTTATCCTGTTCTGTTGGAGGTTTCAGGCCAGACCTGTAGGCCTCGAAGCCTGGGGCGTCAATGTTCGCCGCGAATTGCGTATACTCCTCCCGCCCGCGAAAGCGGGTTCGGCGGCGGTCGCCGCCGTGTGCCGGGGCCGTCTCCGCGCCCGATCAAGCCCGCAGGTTTTCACCTGCGAGACCTTGCGTCAGGCTTTTTTTGCGAACGGGTCGGCCGTGTGGCCGCCCTTGCCTTGCGACTTCTGGTAGGCGGTCTCCGAGCCCTTTTTCGGCTGGTTCTTGTCCGCCTTGGGCTTTTTCGCCTCCTTGTTGCTCTTGACTTGACCTTTGGCCATGGTTTCCTCCCCCATTCAGCGTGAAAAGCAGTTCAGACTTGGCCCTGAGCCTTGCTGCGCGGCCGCGCCGGCGAATTTCCGGCGACGGAGGCGGCCCTTGCAGCCTTGCCCGGCGCAAAGGCCATTTTCTTGTGCGCGGCGCAATAGCTGTCCCCCGACAGGCAATTGCGGCCGCAGAACCGGAAGGCTTCGTGATGCTGGGGCTCGCCGATCGGCCAGCGGCACATGCCGCCACGCAATTCGGAGAAGACGACCGACCGCGAGCCCGGAAGAACCATCCATTTCGGGCTCGTCGCCTGCGCGCTCATGAAACGCAGGGCCGCATCCTGCCGCTCGATTAAGGCGTCCTTGAAGCCGGCCGGCTCCAGAGCGTCGCTTGATTTGGCTTCGCTTGTCTTGGCTTCGCTTGTGTTGTCTTGACTGGTTTTGCTCATTTCGATTTGGCGTCCCGTAGGGCATGGCGCGCTCCGTCGAAAACGCGCGATGGTCCTGATGTGATGAAGAAGCCGGGAGTTCGGCGAAAAGGGATTTTGTCCTTCGCATCCGCCGGGAGTTCACTTCGATCGTCCTTCGCGCCTCAAAAACAGGTCAGGCGCCGGACTGGCCGCGAAGTCGAAAGTCTTTATAGCGTCATGCTGTGACTTTTGCGAGGCGATTGAGCAGCATCGTGACCTTCGCGCGCGAAAAGCGTATGGATGGGGTTGTTTTGGGAGGCGCGGATGTTCAAGCCGGATTTTCTGGACCCTTTCGACCGGCTCGTCGCCTTCGACGCCGAAACGACCGGCAAGCACGCGCCGAACGCCGAATTCATCCGCAAGCAGCCTTTCGCCTGGAAGGCGCCAGGCATCGTCATCGAAGTCGGCTTCGTCGAGATTCTTCGTGACGGCGAGGGGTGGAAAAAGGGCGAGACCTGGCGCACGCTGGTCAATCCCGACGGCCCGATCGATCCGGCGGCGATAAAAATCCACCAGATCCGACCCGGCGATCTCAAGGGCGCGCCGCGCTTTCCGATGATCGTGGAGAAGCTGCGCGATTTCGTCGGCGCGTCGCCGATCGTCGCCCATGCCTACAAGAACGAGCGGGAGTTCCTGAATTATGAGTTCGCGCGCGCAAAACTCATCGGCTGGGGCGAAAGCGCCTATGACGAGGGGCGCTATATCTGCACGCAAAGGCTTTTCGCCCAGCTATACCCCGGCGCGGGCAAATCGCTGACGTCGATGGCCGACCGGCTGGCGCTCGATTCGAGCAGCCGCGACGCCCAGCACGGCGCTCTGCTCGACGCCGACATGACCGCCGACGCGCTGATCCTGCTCGAGCATCAGCTCAAGCACGGCCTGAGCGATGCGCCGCGATCATGGACTTCCAGCTGATCCTGGACTCCCGGCCGATCTACCGGATTAGCTCCGCCAGGGCGGCGGCGGCGAAGACCCCTTTCTCGGTGATGATTCCGCTCAACAGCCGCGCCGGGGTGACGTCGAAGCCGGGGTTGCGCGCCGGCGTGTGCTTTGGAGCCAGCCGCACCGAGACAACGTCCCCGTTCTCGGTCGCGCCGGAAATATGCGTCACTTCCTCCTGCGACCGCTCCTCGATAGGGATCAGCCGCCCCTCGGCGAGGCTGGCGTCGAAGGTCGAGACGGGCGCGGCGACATAGAAGGGAACGCCGCAATCCCTGGCCGCCAGCGCCTTCAGATAGGTGCCGATCTTGTTGCAGGCGTCGCCATTGGCGGCGATGCGGTCGGCGCCGACGATGACGAGATCAATCTCGCCATGCTGCATGAGATGGCCGCCGGCGTTGTCGACGATCAGCGTGTGCGCAATTCCCTGCTGCCCCAGCTCAAAAGCGGTGAGCGAGGCGCCCTGGTTGCGCGGCCGCGTTTCGTCGACGAAGACATGCACATTGAGGCCGGCGGCCTGCGCCTTGTAAATCGGCGCCGTCGCCGTGCCCCAGTCGACGGTGGCGAGCCAGCCGGCGTTGCAATGGGTGAGAATGCGGACGGGCGCGCCGCCGCGCTTTTCGCGCGCCTCGCGTATAAGGGCAAGTCCATGCTCGCCAATCGCCTCGTTGCAGGCGATATCGTCCGCCGCCATCTTCTTCGCCATGGCCAGCGCCGCCTCGCGCCGCAATTCTTCGGGCATCTGCGCGAGAAAGCCGGACATGCGGGCCAGCGCCCATTGCAGGTTGACGGCGGTCGGCCGCGTCGCGCGCAACATTTCCGCGGCATGGCGCAGGAAATCGTCGGATTGGTCCTTCTGCATGGCGAGCGCCAAGCCATAGGCGGCGGTGACGCCGATCAATGGCGCGCCGCGCACCAGCATGTCCCTGATCGCGCGCGCGGCGTCGCCGAGCGTCCGCAAAAGGACAGGCGCCACGACATGCGGCAGGCGGGTCTGGTCGAGGATGTGCACGCCCTCGCCGTCGGGGTCGGCCCAGATGGTCGTCTTCTTCCTGCCGTCGATCAGCATGGGACCGCTTTCTTCCTGGTTTGAACGCTTTCGCCGCCGGGCAGCTCGGTGTGGATGGAGGCCGCGACCCGCCCGTCGCGCAGGGCGAGCAGGGTTCCCGGCTTGATGGCGGTCCACGTCTCGTCGCTGGTCAGCGGCCCTGTGGCGACCACGGTGACGCAATCGTCGGGGCCGGTCTCCTCGGCGAAATTCACCTTGCGGTCGGCGTCGATCAGGCTCGCCTCGCCGAAGGGCGCGCGGCGGGTGAGGCAGGACAGTTTCTTGCCGCAAAAGGCATAAAGCGAGCGGCTGTCGCCGAGCAGCATGTTGAACACTCCGAGGCCCGCCAGCCGCGCGCTCAGGCGGGCGATCTCGCGGTCGAGCTTTTCGACCGGCGGCAGGCATTCATGGCGCGCGCGCAACTGGTCGAGCATCCAGCAGAAGGCGTGTTCGCTGTCGGTCGTCCCGATCGGCGCGTAAAAATCGAGCGGCAGCGCCTTCACGCCCCTGAGCTGGCCGTTGTGGGCGAAGGTCCAGACGCGGCCCCACAATTCGCGCGAAAAGGGGTGGGTGTTGGCCAAGGCGACGCGGCCGCGATTGGCCTGGCGAATATGGGCGATCACCGTGCGGGACTTGATCGGGTGCGAGCCGATGAAGCGCGCCATGTCGGAATGGGCGCTGGGTTCGGGGTCGTGAAAGGCGCGCGCCGCTTTTCCCTCGTAAAAGGCGATGCCCCAGCCGTCGCGATGCGGGCCGGT
This sequence comes from uncultured Alphaproteobacteria bacterium, assembly GCA_963849665.1. Taxonomy (GTDB): domain Bacteria; phylum Pseudomonadota; class Alphaproteobacteria; order Rhizobiales; family Beijerinckiaceae; genus Rhodoblastus. The sequence continues at coordinate 23,059 of CAWKJW010000008.1, forward strand.
GGCGCCGCCGCGCCGAACCAGGCCGGAGAAAGAAAAGCGGATGTCCGTCGGGACATTCGCGCTCATTCCGAGAAGTTCACACATCGTTCGAGCCGGCGGACGGAGAAGGCAGCGCCGGCATAGCGCGCCGGTCGCCGCGACCGCAATCTGATTTTTCGCCATCCGCGAGAAACCCCTCCGAAATATGCCTAAATGCTCCAGCAATGAAATAGGGTTGTATTTCTCGCGACGAGGCCAGGATGCGTTTCGGTTTGTCAATTCTCTTGTCGATGTTCGGCCTGGCGATTTGCACGGTCGGGCATGCGCGCGGCCCGGAACGTCCGTCCTTCCCGGAAAGCTGGGCATGCCTGAGCCAGCCCTCCGCATGCATCGATCCGGCGGCGCAGGCCGAAGACGCTTCGCGGCCCGCGCCCGCGCCCGCGCCGGCCGCGGTCGTCGAGCCGGCCAAGCTTTCCGCGGAGCCGGGCAAGCCTTCCGCGGAGCCGGGCAAACCTGCGGCGGAACTTGGCAAGCCTCCGGCGGAGCCCGCCAAGCCTCCAGCAGAGCCAGGAGAGGCCGGTTGGTCGGCGCGGATCGCGCTGGCCGACGATTGGACGGTCCTTGATTCGCTGGCCGCGGCCCTGGCCGCGATCGCGGCGGTCCAGACCCTGGTTTTTCTTCGGCAGGGCGCACAGCTCAAAAGGACCGTCGCGGCGAATGTCGCCGTGGCCGATGCGGCGCGGATGTCGGCGGAGGCGTTGCAGCGGATGGAGGCCGGCTATCTCTACCTGCGCGATCCCTTTGACGGAAACCTGAGGAATCCCAGGACTTACGCCCAGCCGTTGCAGAATCTCTCGACCAATGTCGTTTTCAGGAATTGCGGACGCAGCCCCGTGACCATGCGCCGGTTGAGCCAAGCCTATGTCTACGTGGACAAGCTGGACGACATTTACGCCGCGCCGCGAAAGATCGTCGACCTTCCGCCGGGGATTGTCGTCGCCGCGGGCGCTGAAATCGCAAGTGTTCAAATGCGGCCTCAACTTCAGCCTGGACGAACTGAATGCGGGGGCCGGCGGCAAGGGACTCATCGTCTATGCGGTGACGGTCGAGTACGAGGACATTTTCATGCGCAAAAGGGAAATGGGCGCGTGCCGGGTCTGGAGCGGCGGCGCGGGCTTTTCCGTCGATGGCGACAAGCGCGTGAATTTCGGCGACTAGGCAGCCGTTCAGGCAAATCTCTGGTAAAACAAGTTTCTGATAAAAATGGTACCGCCACCCTGGCTTGAACAGGGGACCTCTAGATCCACAATCTAGCGCTCTAACCAACTGAGCTATGGCGGCCGATGAATTGGGCGGAACCTAAAGCCGAGAACGCGCGAATGCAAGAGCATCGCGCGTCCAAAATTTCGAGGCCCGCATTTTCCGATCCACATGCGTGGATGGAGCGGGCGAAAGACCTTACTTCTTGAAGGTCTTGCCGAACTGGTCCTTGAGCGGGCCGGCGGCGTCGGCGGCGACCTGCTGCGCCAAAGCGGCGAGCTCCTTGGCCTGGGCCGTCAGGGCTTCATATTGCTTGCGCATATGTTCGCTCTGGAGGGCGATGGCGGCGGAGACGCTGCGCACGCCCGACAGGGCCTGGACATATTCGACCGACGCGGCGGTGTTGGCCTGGTAGGCCTCCATCGCCTTGGCCGAAAAAGCCTGGAGGCTCTTGCTGGCGGCGGCGAAGGAGTTTTCCATCGCGCCTGCGGTCTCGGCGGCGGCCTTCTTGGCCGCCGCAGGGGCCTTGGCGGGCTCGGGGGCCTTGACCGGCTCGGGAGCTTTCGCGGGGGCCGGGACTGGAGCGGCGGCCTTGATCGGAGCCGGAGCCGGAGCGGGGGCGGGGGCGGGGGCGGGAGCCGCAGCCTTGGCCGGCGCGGCGGCCGGAGCGCTTTTGGGCGCTTCAGCGGCCGGGGCGGCCTTGACGGTTTTGCGCGGACCGGCGGCCATTATTTCGTTTCCGTCGGGGTGACGGCCTTCTTGACGGCTTCGCCGAGAGCCTTGGCCTGCTCCTGCACGCTGGCGACCTGGTTCTTCAGGAACTCGGACTGGATGGACAGGATTTCCTTGGGATCCTTGGCCTGCACCAGCTTGTCGGCGAGGTCGAAGGCGGCCTTGACGTTGGCTTCCGCGAAACCGATCGCCTTGGCGCTCACTTCCTTGGCGTTCGAGGTCAGCGACTCGGCGGCGGCCTCGGACTGGGCGGTGGCCTTCTGGGCGGCCGCGACGAAGCTGTCGAAGGCCTTGCGGGCCTGGTCGACGGTCTTTTCCGCGAAGTCGCGGATCTCAGCAGGAATTTCGAGATTGAGATTGGTCATGGATCATCCTTCGCGGTCGTTGCGCCCGGGCTTGAAACGCTCCCGCTCCCGAGCCTCTTGAAAACAGTGCGAGAGGGCTTATAGCGCCAAAAATGCTGCGTTGCAATGTGCATTGTGCGCCGCAGCAAAATCTAGCGCAGCCAATTGACGCAATATTCATCATTAATGAATGTCGGGTGGAATGTCATGGATCAAATATGGATTCCGGACGCGGGACGTGTTTAAGCTTTCGTTAATCTGTCGCGGGAGTCGGACCCGCCGGAAACGAGCGCATTGACCAATGGTTGACGAGATCGCGAACAGGCAGCCGCGCGCCGACGTGGCTGCGGCCTTGGCCGAGCCGGCCTTCGCCTCGCTGGCGCGCGCCGGCGCGCCGGTCGTCGTCGCCGAGGGGGAGCCGGCTCGCGTCGTGCACGCCAACGCCGCGGCGCTGGCCCTGTTCGCCGTCGCCGATTGCGGGGCGCTTGCCGAACGGCTGTTCGCCTCTGATGAGCCGGGCGCGCGCCGCCTCGCCCATCTCGCCCGCGTCATTCTCCCCGGCGCCGCCGCGCGGCTGGAAAGATTGAGCCTGCGCTTCGACCTGCTGCCGGAAACCGTGACCTTCCTCTGCCGCCGCACGCCCGGGGACGATCCCCTGTTCGTTCTCGCCGGTCTCGGGCTGCGCGTCGGGCAGCCGCGCGCGCAGGCGCAAGATTCGGCGCAGGCGCAAGCGTCGGCGCCCCCACGGGAGAAGCCGCCCGCGTCGCCGGCTCGGCCGCCAGTCGCGCCTAAAGGCTTCGATGCCTTGCGCGGCGATCTCGAGCGCCGTCGCCCTGGACTCGCGCCGGCGCGCTTCCTGTGGCGGACCGACGCCGCCAATGTCGTCACCGAGGTCACGCCGCCGCTGGCCGAAATCGTCGGCGTCGGCTGCGCCGATCTCGTCGGCCGCGACCTGATCGCGGCGGCCGAGGCGCTCGGTCTCGACCCGCGCCGGAGACTGGCCGCGGTCTTGCGCGGGCGCGCCACCTTCAGCGGCGTCGAGCTGGACTGGCCGATCGAGGCCGCCGCCGCCTCGGCGCCCGTCACGCTCGGCGGACTTCCGACCTTCGGCCGCGACCGGGTTTTTGAAGGCTGGCGCGGATTCGGCGTGATTCATCTCGACGGCCTGCATGAGGCGCCTTCCGTCGTCGCGCCTTTTGCCGAGAAGGCTCTTGCGGCGCCGGCCCAAACCGCGCCGGACCAAAGCATGCCGGACCAAAGCATGCCGAGCAAAGGCGCGCCGGAATATTCCGGCGTCGTCGTGCCGTTGCGCCCTCTGGCGCAATTGAGGCCGGCGCCGCCGCACGAGCCGGCCGAAAGCAAGTCGCAGCCGGACGAAACGAAAAAGCCGGCCTCGGCGCGCGAAGGCGACGAGGATTCGGTTCCTCGTCACCCTGGCGCCGCACGAGCGCAGCGCCTTTCGCGAGATCGCCCGCACGCTCGGCGCGCGCGGCGAGGCGAATCCTGAATTTCTTGCCGACCGCCGCGCGCCCGCCGACCCTGTGCGGCCGGTGGAGGCGCATGCCGCCGAGGCGAAGGAAACGGCCGCCGGCGAGGGAAATCTGCTCGACGCTTTGCCCATCGGCCTTCTCGTGGCGCGCGGCGACAAGCTCCTTTTCGCCAATCGGCCGCTGCTCGAGTGGCTCGGCTTCACTGACGCGGCGGCGCTGGAGCGGGCCGGCGGATTGCGCGCCGCCTGCGCCGGCGGGACTCTCGAATTCGCGCCGGCAGAGCGGCGGACCCTGTTGCTGCGTGCGGCTTCCGGAGACGTTTTCGCCGTCGATGCGCATGGCGCAAACGCCGCCTGGGAGGGCGCGCCGGCGGAGTTTTACGCGCTGGTCCGCCCCTCGGCGTCGGCGCTCGAGCAGCGAATCGGCGCGCTCGAGGCGGAGTTGCGGCAGCGCGACAGCGAAGCGGGCGAAACGCTCGCCGTTCTCCAGACGGCGGCGGACGGTTTCGTCGTCGTCAACGCTGAGGGCGCGATCCTCGGCCTCGACAAATCGGCCGAGGCGCTGTTTGGCTATGCCCGCGGCCAGATCGCGGGCGAGAATTTCCTGCATCTTTTCGCGCCCGAATTCGCATGCGGCGGCGCTGGAGGCTTTCGCTCGGCTGAAGACGAAGGCGGAAAAGGACGGCTGCGAGGCGACCGCGCGCACGCGCCAGGGCGGCGCGATCCCGCTGCGCCTGACGTTCGGGCGGCTCGGCAAGATCGACAATGGCAAGTTCTGCCTTGTCCTGCGCGACATCAGCCAGTGGAGGCAGGCCGAGGGCGCGACCGAACAGGCGCGGGCCCAGGCCGAGCGGGACAGCCAGGCCAAGACGGAATTCCTGGCTATGGTCAGCCATGAGATCCGCACGCCGCTCAACGCCATCCTCGGCTTTGCCGAAGTCATCATGGACGAACGTTTCGGCCCGATCGGCAACGCGCGCTACAAGGACTATCTCAAGGACATCCACGCCTCCGGCTCGCATGTCATGAGCCTGGTCAACGATCTGCTCGACCTGTCGAAGATCGAGTCCGGCAAATGGGAGCTGGCTTTCGCCGCCGTCGACGCCAACAGGGTCGTAGCGGAATGCGTGTCGCTGATTCAGCCGCAGGCCAATCGGGAAAAGGTCATCACCCGCCTCGCCCTGGCGGCGCGCCTGCCCGCCATTTTCGCCGACGAGCGCTCGCTGCGCCAGATCGTGCTGAACCTGCTCGCCAACGCCGTGCGCTACAACGAGCCGGGCGGCCAAGTGATCGTCTCGACCGCGCTGAGCGATTCCGGCCACGCCATCCTGCGCGTCAAGGACACGGGAATCGGCATGAGCGAAACCGACCTGCAGAAGGCGATGGAGCCGTTTCGCCAGGTCGATCCGGGACGCGGCGGCGGCGCCGGCCTCGGCCTGCCGCTCACCAAGGCCCTGGTGGAGGCCAATCACGCCGGCTTTGCGATCCGCAGCCGCAAAGGCGAGGGGACGCTGGTCGAAATCACCTTTCCGCTCGCCCCCGCCGCGATCTCCGCGGCCGGCAAGGCGGGCTGAACGAAAGAGCGGAGGGGCGGCGATGGACGCGGCGATGCGGGAGCGTTTGCAGATGGCGGGCCTTACGACCGCCGATCTGGCCTGGTTCAATTCGTTCGGCTGCGAGGATTCGCGCGTGCCGGCTCCGCGCCCCGGGGAAATCGACGATTACCGCCGGCGCGAGGCGGCGCTGAACGCGGTCGTCGCCCCGTTGACCTTCTCCGAACGCGGCGAATCGCCGGAAGGCAGGCTCGCCGCGTCGATCGGCGCCCGGTTGGCCGACGCGCGCGACCCGGAAGAGGACGAGTGAAAACCGGCCCGCGTCGGGCGGACGCGAGCCGGTCGTTTTTGCGATAGCGCCTTGGAAAGCCTCAGAGATCGGGCGTGAAGCGCAGGCCGGCGCGCACTTCTTGCAAATCGACGGTGCGATGCACCGTTTGCCCGGCGGCGTTGGTCGCGCTGAGATAGCCCATATTCAGGTAGCGATAGCCAATATCGAGCTTGACACTTGGCGCGAGGTCATAGCTGACGCCGGCCATCAAAGCCCACGAGAAATTGTTGCGCGTCTGGATCGGACCGATGTTGCCGGGATAGCCGTAGTGAATGAGCACGTTGGCGGCGTTGGACTGATAGCTGTTGAAGCCCGCGCCGCCATAAGGGGCGCCGTAGTCCCAATACCAGCTCTCCTGGGCCGTGGCGCGGATATGCGTGACGCCGGCGCCGCCGCCGACATAGGGCGTCAGGCCAAACCAGTGGCCAAGGTCGCCATAGACGTTGAGCAGTCCTGTCCACGACTGCGTGGTGACGGTGTCGTTCTTGTAGCAGCCGCCATTATTCGTGAGCGTGGCGACGCCGCCGATTGTCTCGTCGAGGGCGCAGTTCAGACCATAGGTGTTGATGCTGACCGTGTGGTCCTGGCGCCAGTCGAAGGTCGCGTCGGAGCGGAGCCAATTATTGAACTGGTAGCCGGCGCCGATCGTCGCGCCGAGAGAGCCATAGTGCGAGGTCGTTCCGCCGAAGATCGTCTGTGCCGCCGGGGGGGCCAGACCGCTGCCGACATTGGTCGGGGCGACGCCGACGGGAACGCCCATCGTCGAATAGCCGACGTCGCCGCGCAGGTACCAGCCCGAGCCGAATTCCACCATCGGGCTGCTCTCCGGCTGGAAGAGCGGCGGCTGGTCCAGGTCGGCGGCGTGGGCGGCCGGGGTTCCGCCCATCTGCAACGCCATGAAAGCGACGGCCGCCGCATGAACTGTCTTCCGCATGTCAATCCTCTCCGCCTGCCTGCGCGCGCCGAGGCGCCAAGTTGAAGACAGCATGAAGGAAGAGGGTTAATCTCGACTTAACCTTAACGACTTTGGCGTGAAAAACGTCGCGCCGTTGGGGAATGGTCTGGATGAACGCTCATGCCTTAAAACTATTCTGGGCGCCGAGAAAAAAGCAAAAAAGAAGGCGGAAGCGCGACGCTTCCGCCTTTTGGTGCTTGAGAGACGAGCCGCTCAGTATTTGGCGCTGACCAGGGGCGCCGAATAGACCGGGCCGGCCAGCAGCCAGCGCAGGCCGACGCGGACGTCGTTCGAGTACATGTCGAAATGCTGTACTTCGTGGAAGCACGGCGTCGCGCCGCAGCTGATGGCGCCCGTCGAGAGGGTTCCCATGTTGACGTAGCGGTACCCGGCGTCAAGCAGGAGATTGGGCGTGATGTGATAGGACGCGCCGGCCATGAGGGCCCAGGCGAAGTTCGTCCCGCTGTGATTGGCGGCGAAGCCGAATCCGCCGAGAGGCCACACGGAATTGTCCGTGATTCCCGATGTCTGATAGGCGGCGACGCCGACGCCGCCGCCGACATAGGGGGTGAAACCATACCAGGAGCCCATGTCGAGATAGCCGTTGGCCAGGAACAGCCCGGTTTTGACCTGTCCGGTATAGGCGTCGCCGCAAATGGTCCCGTTCGCCGGGTTGCAATTCGCATAAGCGGCGTTCTGGTAAGTCTGACTGGCGTGATAGCTGACGGCGTTGCGGTATTCGCCTGTCACGTCGGCGCGGAACCAGGAGTTGAACTGATAGCCGGCGCCAAGCCCGACGATCCCGGAGTCGCCAACGCTGACCGGACCATAGGATGCGCTGAGGCTTGACTCGGTCCAGGGACTGTCGAAAGTCGAGCGCAGGCCGGAGGCGTTGGTGTTGGCCAGCCCGGCGTCGACGCGCACATAAAAGCCGCTGTCTTCGATCGGGCCGCGAAGCGGCGGCGCCTCGATCGGCGGAGGCGGCGGCAGGAGGTCGGCGGCCTGGGCGGTCTGGATGGCCGCGACGGCGACGACGCCCGCAAGAGTGAGGGCTTTCAAGCTGCCCATGACAAAATCCCTTCGTTGAATGGGCGCGCATGGCCCGAAATCGCGTTCACGAAGACAAGTCTTGCCAGCAAAGATTTAAATAGGTCTTAACCCTAACCTTTAACCTCGATTTTGGGACTTGCTTAAGATTTGGCGGTCCTCGCGCCGCCGCCGGTCAAGCCGGAGACCAAGCCGCTTGGGCGCCTCCGGAGCATGGAAATGCTTTACTAAAGCGCCTCGATCCGCTACGCCATTGCCGCAATCGCCCCGGCCTTGCGCCAAGCAGAGAGGGGTTGGGGAGCCAAGGCCTCTCTGCTCAGCTTCTTTGTTTTCCGCAGGATTTTTGACCACGACCGCGCCGCGGCCTTGGTCTGCAATCCTGACTGGGGTCTTGCGTTGCATTGACGCGGCCGGTCTCATGCGGCCGCCGGGAACGGATAGCGAAAGAACCGGGTCTATGGCGAATGTGGTGGTGGTCGGCGCCCAATGGGGCGACGAGGGCAAGGGAAAGATCGTCGACTGGCTGTCGGTCGAGGCCGACGTGGTGGTGCGTTACCAGGGCGGCCACAACGCCGGGCACACGCTGGTCATCGACGGCGTCACCTATAAATTGTCGCTGCTGCCCTCCGGCATCGTGCGCCCGGGAAAACTGTCGGTGATCGGCAATGGCGTCGTCGTCGATCCGCGCCATCTGGTCAAGGAAATCGCCGCCCTGCGCGAAAAGGGCATAGCGGTTTCGCGCGAAAACCTGCGCATCGCCGAAAACGCGCCGCTGATCCTGTCGCTGCATGGCGAACTCGACGCGCTGCGCGAAAATTCCGCCGCCGAGGGGGCGAAGATCGGCACGACCAAGCGCGGCATCGGTCCCGCCTACGAGGACAAGGTCGGCCGCCGCGCCATCCGGGTCATGGACCTCGCCGATCTCGCGACGCTCGACGGCAAGATCGAGCGGCTCCTGACCCATCACAACGCGCTGCGCCGCGGCTTCGGCCTCGAAGAGATTTCCGCGAAGGCCATTCGCGCCGAACTCGAGGAGGTGGCGCCGCAAATTCTGCCTTACATGGACCGCACCTGGTCGCTGCTCGAGGATCTGCGCCGCGCCGGCAAGCGTATTCTGTTCGAGGGGGCGCAGGGCGCGCTGCTCGACATCGACCACGGCACTTACCCCTATGTCACCTCGTCCAATACGGTGGCGTCCAACGCCGCGACGGGGGCAGGCCTCGGCCCCAAGGCGATCGGCTATGTGCTGGGCATAGCCAAGGCCTATACGACGCGAGTCGGCGAGGGACCCTTCCCGACCGAATTGCATGACGAAACCGGCCGGACGATCGGCGAGCGCGGTCGCGAGTTCGGCACGGTGACGGGCCGGGCGCGGCGCTGCGGCTGGTTTGACGCGATCCTGGTGCGCCAGACCGTGAAAACCTCCGGAATCGACGGAATCGCGCTGACGAAACTCGACATTCTCGACGGTTTCGAGCAAATCAAGGTCTGCGTCGGCTACCGGCTCGACGGCGAGACGATCGATTACCTGCCCGCCAGCCAGGCGGCGCAGGCGCGGGTTGAGCCGATCTACGAGACGATCGAAGGCTGGCGCGAACCGACCGGCGGCGCGCGCTCCTGGGCGCAATTGCCGGCGCAGGCGATCAAATATGTGCGGCGCGTCGAGGAATTGATCGAGGCGCCGGTGGCCTTGCTCTCGACAAGTCCCGAGCGCGACGACACTATTTTGATGCATAATCCCTTCCGCGACTGATTCTGGCCAGAGCCGGTCGGCGGAGATCATCTCGATGCGAAGAACAAAGGCGCAGAATGGCTGATTATTACCCGCTGCTGGCCAAAGCCGTATCCGGCATGAAATCGTCGACGCCGGACTCGCGCCATGCGATCTACGAACGCGCGCGCAAGGCGCTGCTCGGCCAGTTGCGGGCCATGCAGCCGCCGGCGCCCGAAAGCGCCATCCAGCGCGAAGCGACGGCCCTCGACGACGCGATCGCGCGCCTGGAGCGCGAATTCGAACTTGTTCCCGCCGCAGCCGAGGACGCCTCGGCGTCGGCCCCTGCGACGCGGCCGGAGCGGCAGTCCGAGCGTTCTGCCGAGGCGCCGGCTTCGCCGCCGGATGCGGTCGACGACAGGCTCGCCGCCGATGAATTCGAGGAGGCCCCGCCGCGCGAGACCCTGCGTCCCGCCGCGCCCAAGCCCGCGCCAAAAGAGGGCGGCGGCCTGCGCCGGCTGGCCATCATCCTCGGCTCCCTGGTGGTCGTACTTGCGACAGTCGGGTTCGCCGCCTGGAAATTGCGGGACCGGCCGGAAGATCTGGCGCGCATGAAGCCGGCGCCCGAAGCCGCCGGCCAGCAGTCGGCCGGCAAGATCGACGAGCGCGTTGGGGGGGCGGCGAGCGGACAGGCGACTCCGACGGCGTCCAACGCCGCGCCCCCGGCGTCGCCCGCCGCCACGGACTCCTATCGCGCCGCGGTTCTGGTGCAGGCGCCGTCCGAGCCAGGCGGCGTGAAAACCTATCTCGGAAAGGCGGCCTGGCGCCGCGATTCGGTCAATCGCGGTCCCAACCAGCAATTGTCCAGCGCCATTCGGGTCGACATCGATATTCCCGACGCTCATTTCAAAATGTCGATGGTGATGGAGAAAAATTACGAGGCGGCGCTTTCCGTCAGCCACACGCTGACCTTCCGCTTCGAACCGGCAGCGAATTCGCCGATCGGCAATATCAAGGCCATCAACATGCCGGAAATGCGCCGCGACGATGCGCCCAAGGGCTCCGCGCTCCAAGGCCTTCCGGTCGATGTGGCGCCGAATGACTTCCTTGTCGGCCTGGCCTCGGCGTCGGAAGCGCAGAACCTCGAATTGTTGAAAGGGGTCAACTGGTTCGACATTCCGATGAGCCTCGCCGACGGCCGCGTCGCCAAAGTGACCTTCGAGAAGGGCGCGGTGGGCGAAAAGATCATGTCCGACGCGTTGGCGGAGTGGAAGGGGCCATAACGCCGGGTTCCCCGCCGGGCGCCGACAATAAAAAGCCGCCCGTCGGGGGCGGCTTTTTGTTTGCCTGTCGCGATCCGGAAGCTCCGCTCAAATCCGAGCCTGCGCCGGAGCGGGCAGGGGCAGGGCGTGCGGCGCGCTCTCGACTAGGGCGACCCGGTCGCGCACCGCCTGCTGCACTTTCTCGAACGCGCGCACTTCGATCTGGCGCACCCTTTCGCGGGAAATGCCGAATTCGGTCGACAGGTCCTCCAGCGTGATCGGATCGTCGGAGAGGCGGCGGGCCTCGAAAATCCGCCTTTCGCGCTCGTTGAGCACGCCCAGCGCCTGCGCCAGCGCGGCGCGGCGGTTGTCCAATTCTTCCGAAGCCGCGAGCAGGCTTTCCTGGTCTGAGGAATCATCCACCAGCCAGTCCTGCCATTCGCCTTCGCCTTCCTCGCGCAGCGGCGCATTGAGCGAGGCGTCGCCGCCGAGGCGGCGGTTCATCTCGATCACTTCCTGCTGGCTGACGCCGAGCTTTGTCGCGATCGCGGCGACATGATCGGGCTTGAGGTCGCCGTCCTCGAGCGCCGAAATCTGGCTCTTGGCCCGGCGCAGGTTGAAGAACAGCTTCTTCTGGTTGGCGGTGGTGCCCATTTTGACCAGGCTCCACGAACGCAGGATATATTCTTAAATCGACGCGCGGATCCACCACATTGCATAAGTGGCGAGGCGGAAGCCCTTATCCGGTTCGAAGCGCTTGACCGCCTGCATGAGGCCGATATTGCCCTCGGAAACCACTTCGCCGATGGGCAGGCCATAACCGCGATAGCCCATGGCGATTTTCGCGACGAGCCGGAGGTGGGAGGTGACGAGGCGATGCGCGGCCGCGCTGTCGGAATGTTCGCGCCAGCTTTTGGCCAGCATATATTCCTCTTGCGGCTCCAGCATCGGAAAACGCCGGATTTCATCGAGATAACGCGACAGGCCGTTGTCGCCTGCGAGAATGGGAAGAGCGGCAGCCATCAGACCCTCCTAAACCCGGACGCCCAAACCCCGGCGCGCCCGAAACGGCCGCGATACGCCGACCGTCAAACAGAACATATAGGGACCAGAAACCATGGCCGAAAGAGGGCGAAGCTCTTAACGCCCGATTACAAATTGGTAACCCGGCGCGCCGGATCCAGTTCCCGCCCGCGCCTGACGGAGATTTGTGACTGGCCTTTCACAGGCATTATGCGCTAACAAGCGGCCGATGTTACAAGAGCAGAGCGCATCCATGCAAACGTCCCTTTTCGCAAATGTCCAGGAATTGCCCCGCGACCCGATCCTGGGCCTGACCGAGGCCTTTGTCGCCGACAAAACTCCGAACCGCGTGAATCTCGGGGTCGGCGTCTATCAGGACGAAAACGGCAAGGTTCCATTGCTGGCTTGCGTGAAGCAGGCGGAGGAGGCGCTGGTGGCCAAGGCCGCGCCTCACACCTATGTCCCGATCGACGGCTTGCCGGGCTATAATTCGGCGGTGGCGCAGATGGTCTTCGCCAATTCGGCGGATCTCGCGAAAATCGCCACGGTCCAGGCGCTGGGCGGCACCGGCGCGCTGAAGCTCGGGGCGGAGTTCTTGCGCGTCGTCTCGCCTCAGGCGAAAGTGTGGATCAGCGACCCGAGCTGGGAGAACCACCGGGCGCTTTTTTCCGCCGCGGGCTTCACGGTCGAGACTTATCCTTATTACGGCGCCGACGGCGAACTGGATTTCGCCGGTCTGATCGCCGCGCTGGAAAAGATTCCGGCTGGCGACATCGTGCTGCTGCACGCCTGCTGCCACAATCCGACCGGCCTCGATCTGTCGCAGGAGCAATGGCGGCAGATCGCGTCCATCGTGCGGGAGCGCGGCCTGACGCCTTTCCTCGACACCGCCTATATGGGTTTCGCCGAGGGACTGCAGGCGGACGCCTTCTCTGTCCGGCTGTTCGCTGCCGACGGCGGGCCGCTGTTCGTGTCGTTCTCGTTTTCAAAGTCCCTTTCGCTTTACGGCGAGCGCGTCGGCGCGCTGAGCGTGCTCACGGCGAGCGCGGCCGAGCGCGCCCGCGTGCTCAGCCAGATCAAGCGCATCGCGCGCATCACCTATTCCTCGCCGCCGAGCCATGGCGCGGCGGCGGCGGCGCTGGTGCTGGCCGATCCCGCATTGAGGAAGCAATGGGAGGATGAGCTCGGCGGCATGCGGGTGCGGATCAAGAGCATGCGCGCGCTTTTGGCGGCAAAGCTGTCCGAGCGCCTGCCGGGCCGCGATTTCTCTTACATCACGCGCCAGAACGGCATGTTCTCCTATTCGCGCCTGACCGCGCCGCAGGCGATCGCCCTGCGGGAGAAATATGCGGTTTATGCGCTGGATTCCGGCCGCATCTGCGTCGCGGCGCTGAACGAGAAGAACATCGATTTCGTCAGCGAATGCGTCGCCAGGGTGATGACGGAAGCGTGAGGCGGCGCCTTTGCCGACGTCTCACTCCCAGAGGAGCTTGCCCATATCCCGTCGAATGACGTCCGTCGTTTCGACGGGGTATGGCTGGCGTCTTGGAAGGGCGATCAAGCTTGGCTGTTGCGAAAATGCGCCACATCCGGCGAGAATCGGGTTGCAATTTGTCCGCTCATTGCTCGAGTGCATCCCCTACGGTATCTTGCTTTGCTGACCTGCTCCGGTAGCGTCAAATTTTTTGGATGAATTTATGCGTAAAATTCTTTTCTCCGCGGTCGCCTTGTTCGCTTTTTTCGGTTCGGCCTTCGCCGCGGATTTGCCCGCCACCAAAGCTTCCCCGAGTTTCATCGCGCCGGCTTCGGCCTTCTCGTGGACCGGGTTCTACATCGGCGCCCAGCTTGGCGGCGTTTTCGGCAACAACAATTATTTTGTGCAGCAGAACGGCTACGCCCGAAATGGCCGCGACAATGGCGTTTTCGGCGGCGGGCATATCGGTTACAATTACCAGATCAATAAATTCGTTCTGGGCGTTCAGGTTGAGTTCAACGGCTCCAGCGCTCAGGGGACGGCCTATCCTTCGTCTGTCGAGACATACAAGACGCGTCAGGCTTGGTTTGGCTCCGTTGACGAACGCCTTGGCTACGCCATCGGCGATCGCGCGCTCATCTACGCAATTGGCGGCTTCGCGTTCGGCAACAGTCAGCACGAAAACATCCAGACGGCGAACATTGTCAACGGTCAATACCCTGCTGTCACGTTCGCACGGGCTGTTGTCGGGTTCGATATCGGCGCCGGCATCGAATACGTGCTGACCGACAAGTGGACTGCCCGCGTCGAATACCGCTATTACGATTTCCCGCGCCAGTACTGGAGCGCTACACCTATCTGCTCCATTTGTGGTAACAATTATTACGCGCACGCCTTCCTACAGTACGATTCGATCGTCAAACTCGGCCTCTCATATAAATTCGGCGCGCCGGAAGCGCAGGTCGTCGCCAAATACTGAAGGTCGGGTGATTGAACTTGAACCGAAGCCGTTAGGCAGCGCGTGAGTTCGTTTCGTTGGGGGCGACTGTGCCCCCGTTCCGAGAGTCACGCGCGTCGGGCGAGAACGAGAACCGGCGCGATCGCGCCCGCCCGGAGGGCGGCGAACATGTTCGCCACCTTTTGCGGCGCTTCCTTGCCCATCACGATATGCAGCCCGAGCGGCGGCGGCCCGCTCGTCGCCAGACGCGCCTTGAGGTTGGTGAAGAACTCCAGCGCCAGTTCGCTTTTGTCCGTCTCCTCCAGCACTTCGAACCGGCTCGCCCGCAGGGCTTGCCGATAGTCCTCCGGGGCGGCGAGGAATGACGTCGCCGCCTCCCGCGCCCAGGCGACCGGGTAGGCCAGCTCCTGGGCGCCGCGCCGCATGACGTCATAGACGACAAGGAAGCCGCCCGGCCTCGTCACGCGGGCGATTTCGGCGAAAAGGGCGTTCTTGTCTTCTATGTTCATGCCTACATGCAGCATGGCGACGCGGTCGAAGCTTGCGTCGTCAAAGGGCATGGCGAGCGCGCTCGCGACCTTGAGGCTGACGCGGTCGTCGAGACCGAGGTCGCGGTTCAGCCTTTCGCCGACTTCGACGTATTCGGGCGTGATGTCCACGCCCGCGACTTGGCATTGATGGGCGCCGGCCAGATATCGCGCCGTTCCGCCCAGGCCGCAGCCGACGTCGAGCACTTTCTGTCCCGGGCTCAGCGCCAGTTTCTCCGCCACCGCCCTGGTCGCGACGCGGCCTCCCATGTGGAACTCGTCGACGCTGGCGAGTTGATCCATCGGAGCGACGCCGGATTGGTTTTCAAGCCTTGCGAGGCCCGCGAGAATGGCGTCTTCCAGGGTCCCGTGCGCATAATGTTCGGCGACTTGCTGCTCGATCGTTGGCATGGCCGTGGATTCCTCAACTGGCGCCCTCTTGTCGGGGGCGAGGCGCGCCGCGTCGTCCGAAGCCCGCGCCAGCCGATGCACAGCTTATTCCGGGCCCATGCAATTGTCTTCCGCGTCTTTGGCGGCCTTGGGCTCGGGCTCATGCGAGGCCGGGCGATTGCGCCCCAACGCCCCATCGGCCCGCGCCTTCAGATAGACGTAGATGTCGTTGATGTAGCACATGGCGTTCTTGTCCAGCCCGAACGACGGCATCACCAGCTCCTGGCCACCGCCGACGTTCTGCTTGCCCTGCGCGACCGTCGCCACGAACTGTTCGTAGCTCATGGTCTTGAGCACGTTCGCGAGCGCCGGGGCATAGGACGAGCCCATCCCGTCCGGGCCGTGGCAGCGGAGGCATTCCGCGGAATAGCGGAGATAGCCGGAGAAAGTGTACCAGTCGACCTTGCCGTCGGGACCGATATTGTAGGTGGGGTCGCCGTTGGCGGCGAAATAGGCTCCGTCCTTGCTGCTCGCCGGCTTCTTGTTTTCGGCGTGCGCCGCGACGGTCAGCACCGATACGGACAAGGCTGCGAGCATGAGGACGGCTAGTCGCCCACGGGGCGCCGCGAGGCCGCTGTTTTTGAGGAAATGACTGGTCACGCAGGCGTCCTCCCGGCAACAAGAAAGCTTACGCAGGTCGATGCGGCGCCGGCGCGCAGGATCGTCCGCGGCCTTCTCTTTGAAAAGTCATGGGCCCGCCCAAGACATGGGCGCAGGCGTTTCCTTAACAGCTGAAGCGTCCGAATGGTTTCAGGGACGCCGCCGCGAACTCGAGCCGCCGCAGCCCGGTCGTCCGGCGAAAGCGCGCGTTGCCGATTTGCAAGGCGCTTTCCCTGGACGCGCGGCAAAATCGCGGCCATGGTCCCGACGAAAAATCAGTTCAACGCGAAAAGGCGTCCGCTTGACAGAATTCCTGAGCCGCATCGGGCGCTCGCTCAATGAGCGGGCGGTGCTGCTGCTCGTCCTCACGGCGGCGTTGTGGGGCGCCAATGGCGTCGTCAGCCGCGCCGCGGTCGGCGAAATTTCGCCCATGACCATGGTGATGCTGCGCTGGACGATCGTCTGCGCCCTGCTGCTGCCGCTCCTGCGCCGCCAGCTTGGCGTCCACGCGAGGGCCTTGCGCGCAAAATGGCGTTTCCTCGCTCTGATGGCGCTATGCGGCTATACAGGCTTCAATGTCCTGTTCTATCTCGCCGGCCATTTTACCAGCGCGGTCAACATCACCTTGCTGCAAGGCTCGATCCCGCCCATGGTCCTGGCCGGCGCGGCCCTGTTCCAGGGGCTGCGGGTCACGGCGATGCAGGTCGTCGGCATGGGCGTGTCCTTCCTCGGCGTCGGCCTGATCGCGACGCATGGCGACCTGTCCAATCTCGGCGCCCTGTCCTTCAATGTCGGCGATATGATGCTGCTCTCCGCTTGCGCGCTCTATGCCGGCTACACGATCGCCCTGCGCGGTCGCCCGCATCTGCCGCCGCAGGTCTTTTTCGCCGGCATGGCCATCGCCGCCTTCTGCGAATCGCTGCCTTTCTTCGCGGCGGAATTGCTTTCCGGACGGAGTTTTGTCCCGACCGCCAGGGGATCGAGCTGGCGCTGTTCGTCGCCATAGGCCCGTCGCTGTTGAGCCAATTGTTCTTCATGCGGGCGGTCGAGTTGATCGGCCCCGGCCGGGCCGGCATTTTCACCAATCTGACGCCGTTGTTCGGCGCTTTTTTCGCAATAAGCCTGCTCGGCGAGCCGTTTCACCTTTATCATGCGGCGGCCCTGTTGCTGGGGCTTGGCGGCATCGCCCTTGC
This sequence comes from uncultured Alphaproteobacteria bacterium, assembly GCA_963849665.1. Taxonomy (GTDB): domain Bacteria; phylum Pseudomonadota; class Alphaproteobacteria; order Rhizobiales; family Beijerinckiaceae; genus Rhodoblastus. The sequence goes on from CAWKJW010000008.1 coordinate 39,947, forward strand.
CGAAACCGCCAAAGCGCGCGGAAGGAATTAATTGATGGACCGTCGCCGATTTCTGGTCGCCGCCCTGCTGTTCGCAACGTCCGCCCGGGCGGACGAGGCCGGAGGGTTCAAAGATTTTCTCGAGACCTTGCGCGAGCCGGCGCGTCAGGCCGGCGTGTCGGGCGAAATTTTCGAATCCGTCGCCCAGAATCTGACGATCGATCCCACCCTGACCGGCAAGCGCGCCAGCCAGGGCGAATTCGTGCGGCCGCTGCGCTCCTACGTCGACGAGGCGGCGTCACCGGCGCGGGCGTCGCGCGGGCGGGCGATGCGCGAAAAATACGCCTCGCCGTTGCGACAGATCGCGCGCAAATATGGCGTTCCCTCCGAAATGATTCTTGCGCTCTGGGGCATGGAGAGCGACTTCGGAGGCGCGCGCGGCGACCGCGACATTTTCCGCTCGCTGGCGACGCTCGCCTACCGCAATCGCGACAATCCGGTCTATGCCCAGGAATTCGTCGCCGGCCTCGTGCTGTTGCAAAAGGGCGTTCCACGGCAGAAATTGCGCGGCTCCTGGGCCGGAGCGATGGGCGACCCGCAATTCATGCCCTCGGCCTATCTCAAATATGGGCAAAGCTTTGCCGGCGACGGCGCCGCCGACATCTGGACCAGCGTCCCGGATTTGCTCGCCTCGATCGCCAATTTCCTGAAACTGTCGGGCTGGCGGTCCGGCCTGCCGCCCCTTGTCGAGGCGCGCGTGCCTGAAAATTTCGACTATGCGACGCTACGGCAGGATTTTTCGGCATTTTCGCGCGCCGGGTTCACGGGCCTCGATGGCGGCGCTTTGCCGAAAGACGGCGCGGCAATGCTGTTTTTCCCGACCGGCTCACAGGGCGGCGGTCCTTCGCCGGCCTTTTTGCTCAGCGACAATTTCTTCGTGCTGAAAGATTATAATTTTTCCGATTCCTACGCTTTCGCCGCCGCGATCCTGGCGGAAAAAATCGCGGGACGTCCGGTCTTGCGTGAAAAATGGCCGAAGGATTCGCAGCCGCTGACTTTGGCCGAGCGTGAAAAAATTCAGCGCGGCCTGATTCGCGGCGGCTTTTACGACGGGAAGATCGACGGGCGTTTCGGGCCGGTGACGCGGCTCGCCATTCACGCCTTCCAGCGCCACGCCGGCATGGCGAGGGCCGACGGCTATCCGTCGCGCGCCGTGCTCGAAGCACTGGGCGGGAACTGACTGGCGCAAAAAAAAAGCCTCCGTTCCCAGGGGACGGAGGCTCTGATTTCCTTCCGGCGGCCGGGCTTATTCCGCCGCCCGCTTCATCGTGATCGCCGGATAAGTGCATTGCGCGTCATTGGCGAAGGGCAATTCGACATCGCGCGTCTCGACAAAGGGAATGCGCAGCGTCGTCCAGACATCGACCAGCGCCTCGACCAGATGCGCGATATGGGCCTCGCCATGCGCCGGAGTCGGAGTGATGCGCAGGCGCTCGGTTCCGACCGGCACGGTCGGGTAGTTGATCGGCTGGATATAGATGCCGTGGCGCTCGAGCAGCAGGTCGCTCGCCGCCTTGCACAATTGCGCGTCGCGCACCATCAGCGGCACGATATGCGAGGGGTTTTCCAGCACCGGCAGGCCGGCGCGCATCAGGGCGTGCTTGGTCAGCCAGGACTGGCGCTGATGCGCCATGCGCAGCTCCGGCCGCGTCTTGGCGATGCGCACAGATTGCGCGGCGGCGGCGCAGACGGCCGGCGGCAGAGCGGTCGAGAAGATGAAGGACGGCGCGAAGGAGCGCACCGCGTCGCAGATCGCCGGCGAGGCCGCGATATAGCCGCCGATGACGCCGAACCCCTTGGCCAGCGTGCCTTCGATGACGTCGATGCGGTGCATCTGGCCTTCGCGCTCGGCGACGCCGCCGCCGCGCGCGCCGTACATGGCGACCGCATGGACCTCATCGATATAGGTCATGGCGTTGTATTTTTCGGCGAGGTCGCAGATTTCCTTGATCGGCGAAATGTCGCCGTCCATCGAATAGAGGCTTTCGAAGACGATCAGCTTGGCGCGCTCGAGCGGCTGTTCCGCGAGCAGTTCTTCAAGATGGGCGACGTCGTTGTGGCGCCAGATCTTCCGTTCCGCCGAGGAGCGGCGGACACCCTCGATCATCGAATTGTGGTTGAGCGCGTCCGACAGGATCAGGCAGTTCGGCAGCAAGTCGGCGATGGTCGAAATGGCGGCGAGATTGGAGATCCAGCCGGAGGTGAAGACCAGCGCCGCCTCCTTGCCGTGCAGGTCGGCGAGTTCGGCTTCGAGCATCACCAGCGGATGGCTGGTGCCGGAAATGTTGCGCGTGCCGCCGGCGCCGGCGCCGTGTTTCGCAGTGGCGGACTTCATTGCGGCAATCACTTCCGCGTTGACGCCCATGCCGAGATAATCGTTGGAGCACCAGATGGTGACGTCATGCGCGGAGCCGTCGGGCTTGCGCCAGATGGCGTGCGGAAAGCGGTCGGCGCGGCGTTCGATATCGGCGAAAACACGATAGCGCTGTTCGGATTTCAACTTGCCGATGGCATTCTCGAAAATCTGCCGATATTGCATCTTTTTCGTCCTCTGGCCCCACGCGCCGCCAGGCTTCGCCCGTCCGGCCCAACCGTTTCCCCGATTGATTGCCCAAGTTACAGACTTTTCAGCGCCCGGGCTTGTGGCAACTTGTCGCATTTTATGGCAAGCGCGGCAATGCCGCCCCTGCGTGTCGGCAAAAAAACACGCTTTGCCGAAGGCTTTCTTTGCGCTGGATCATTTTTCGCGCATTTTTCGTTCATTGCAAGGTCTTGGCTCCGCGGAGCCGGCGCCGAACCAGGCCACATTCGCGGGGTTACACGCGAAAGATGGCGAGATTCCGGGCGGCTCCCCATGAGCGAAGCCGCCGACATATTCATAATAAAGAATTTTTCATCCATTGGCAAAACGGCGGCGTCTGGCCTCCACCGCGCCCGCAATTCCCCGAAAGAGGGAACATTTTGCCGCCAGGACCGTTGCACGCGCACGAACGCCTTGCCTTCCATTCGCCCCGCAGCGCGACAACCTGCCCGATGGCCGCGCCGGCGAATGAGGTTCGAGCCGCGATGATTTTGCGCTCGACCGGGCTCCGGCGTCTTTTCGACGATTTCTCCGCACCTGGGGAGCGTGCCGAGCGATGTCCGTTGTACTGCGGCGATTCCTGGAAAAAATGATCAAGGCCGGGACCTTGGAGGTCGAGCCCAGCCATGGGCGCCCTTACGCGGTCGGATCTGGCGGCAAGCCTGCCTGCGCGATCAGGTTCGCCGATCCGGGCGCGGAAATCGCCCTTGCTCTCGATCCGGAAATGGCGCTTGGCGAGCTTTACGCGGATGGAAGGCTCGAAATGACGCGGGGCGTGATTTATGACCTCATGGCGTTGGCCGCCTCGAACCTCCGCGTCGTCGGAAACATGCGGCGCATCGCCTTCTGGCAGGAGTTGCGGCGGGCGGCGGCGCGCCTGGGGCCGGGCGTCCGCATGAGGCGGGCGAAGGCCAACGCCGCGCATCATTACGACCTCGACGGGCGGCTCTACAAGATATTCCTCGACCGCGACCAGCAATATTCCTGCGCTTATTTCGAATTGCCCACCATGGATCTCGAAGCGGCGCAAACGGCGAAAAAGCGTCATATCGCCGCCAAGCTTGCGATCGAGCCCGGCCATAGGGCGCTCGACATCGGCTGCGGCTGGGGCGGGCTCGCGCTTTATCTGGCGGAATTGTGCGGCGCCGAGGTCCTTGGCGTCACGCTCTCGAGCGAACAGCTCGGGGTCGCACGGAAAAAGGCGGAAGAAGCGGGGCTGGCGGCGAAAGTCCGCTTCGATCTGCAAGATTACCGGCAGGTCCGCGGCCGGTTCGACCGCATCGTCTCTGTCGGCATGTTCGAGCACGTCGGCCCGAAGCACTACGACGCCTTTTTCGCGCAAGTCGCGGACCTCTTGGCGGACGGCGGCGTGGCGCTGATCCACACCATCGCTCATCTGGGCGAGCCCGCGCCGACCAATCGCTGGGTGACCAAATATATCTTTCCCGACGGCCATATTCCCGCCCTGGCGGAAATCACGCCGCCGCTGGCGCGGTCGGGCCTCGTCGTCGCGGACATCGAGGTGTTGCGCGAGCATTACGCGCTGACCATAGAGCGCTGGCGGGCGCGATTTGCGGCGCGGCGCGAAGAGGCGCGGAAAATCTATGGCGAGCGGTTCTGCCGCATGTGGGAGTTTTATCTCGCGGCGTCGGAATGCGCCTTTCGTTTCCAGGGCTGCTGCGTCCTGCAATTGCAATTGGTGAAAAAGCTCGACGCCCTGCCGATCACCCGCGGCTATATGAGCGAGGCGGAAGCCGCGCTGCGCAGGCGCGAACGCGCGCAACAGGGCTTGTCGGAAGCGGCGGAATAGGCCCTGGCCCCAGCTATCGCGCACAGGGCGCAGCGGTCATGAAGGTTTTGCAACCCTGCCATGACCAAAGTCGACGCTTGCGCGCATTCGACTTGAGTATAAAACAGAAAGAAGTAGAGTTGACAAGATTTCTGGCCGAATTGCGGGGGCTTCCGCGGGGCCCGGAGCCATGTCGGACGCCCGGAGGCAGTGTGGAGCAGCAGATAACGCGTATTTTAATCGCCGACGATCATCCGCTGGTGCGCGGAGCCTTGCGGCAGGCGGTGGCCAACGCCGTGGCCGGAGCGGAAATCGTGGAGTGCGGCAGTCTCGAGGAAGTGACCAGGGCGCTGGAGTCCAAGGCCGACGTCGATCTGGTCCTGCTCGATCTGGCCATGCCGGGCGTGCGCGGGTTTTCCGGCTTGATGGTTTTGCGGGCGCAGCATCCGGGCGCGCCGGTGGTGGTGGTCTCCGGCAACGAGGAGCGCAGCGTCATAAGGCTGTGCATCGATTTCGGCGCCTCCGGCTTCATTCCCAAGAGCACCGACATGGAGACGATGCAGGGCGCCATTCGCGCCGTGCTCGCCGGCGACGTCTGGGTGCCCGCCGACATCGACCTGAACGGCCCGGTCGATAATGACACCGTCGAAAGCGTGCGGCGGCTCGCCTCGCTGACGCCGCAGCAGGTGCGGGTGCTGATGATGCTGTCGGAAGGCCTGCTCAACAAGCAGATCGCCTATGAGCTTTCGGTTTCGGAAGCCACGGTCAAGGCGCATGTCTCGGCCATCCTGCAGAAGCTCGGCGTGGAAAGCCGCACCCAGGCGGTGATCGCCGCGGCGCGGATCGAGGCGATGAGCGGCGCCGCCGGTCTGCAGGAGTAACCGGCCGCGCGCGGTCGGCGAAAACGACGTAAATTCTCCGCCGCCTCTGGCGCCCGGCCAAGCGCGGCCTATGTTTAGGCCGCGTCTTTGGAGCGCAGGCAAGCGCGGCCTATGTTTAGGCCGCGTCTTTGGAGCGCAGGCAAGCGCGGCCTATGTTTAGGCCGCGTCTTTGGAGCGCAGGCAAGCGCGGCCTATGTTTAGGCCGCGTCTTTGGAGCGCAGGCAATAGCGGCCTACGTTTAGGCCGCAACGCCGGGCATGTCCGGCTGGGAAGGCGGATGAACATGGCCCAGGCCACGAAACAGGCGATCTGCAAGCGAGCGTTGGGGCGTCGGGCGGCGCCGCTGCTGCTGGCGATCGCTTGCGGCTTCGCGGCGCAGGCCGAGCCGGCCAAACCGCAGGTTCCGGCGGCGGCGCCGCAAAATCCCGCCGCCCCGGCTGAGGCGGCCAACGGCCGCTACACGATGACGCCGGTGGCCGACGGCTTTCTGCGGCTCGACACGCGCACCGGCCAGGTTTCGCTGTGCACGGTCGCAGGCGGCCAGGCGCAATGCCGCTCCAGCGCCGACGAACGCGCGGCGCTCGAGGCGGAGATCGGCCGCCTGGCCAAGGAAAACGCCGACCTCAAGGCGCAGGCGCCGAAAGCCGCGCAAAATTCTGCTCAGGAGGACGCCGACGATCGCCGGTTCGACCACGCGCTCGACCGGGCGGAGAAATTCATGCGCCGGATGATGCAGTTGTTCCGCGATTCGAGCGGAAAGCCGCCGCCGACGTCTTTGTAGGAGAGCCCCTCGCATCAGCCAGAGGGTGTCGTCGGACGCCCATCGACCAGCGGGCTTCTGGTCGCCTTCGCTCCTATTCGCTCCCCGAGGCCGAGAACTTCGGGAGGACCTTATCCCACGGCAAGGATTTCCCCGATGACCGAACATAACACCCCCGCGCGTCACCCATTCGAACCGCGAGAGGCCGATCTCGCCGCCGCGCGGCGGGAGCCGGGAAATCTCGAGCGTTTTCTCGGCGGCTCGCCGGCCTCCGTCCTGGTCCGCCTGCTGTTCCTGTCGCTGATCGTCGGCTTTTTCCTCGTCTGGCTCGACATCAGGCCGATTGATGTGCTGATCGGCCTGCGCAACATGGTCGACCGGCTCTGGGCGGCGGGATTCGACGCGGTGCGCGAGATCGCCGAATATATCGCGGCGGGAGCGGCCATCGTCGTGCCGGCCTGGCTGGCGCTGCGACTTTTGACCATGCGATCCAAAAGCTGATTCTTGCGAATTCTTGACAGTCTGGCGAGAAAGCGCCGCGGTTTTATTATTCCCGTCATATCGGCCTGAAATTGTGACGGCATGAAAATCTGCATCGTCACGGACGCATGGCGTCCCCAAGTCAATGGCGTCGCCATCACCCTCGCCAATCTGATGGCGGCAGGCGAAAGGCTCGGGCACGAATTCACCGTCATCGGGCCCGACCGTTTTCATACCATCGCCGCGCCGTCCTACCCGGAAATCCGCCTCGCCTTGACCAGTCCCAAGGCGGTCGGCGAGCTGATACGGGCGGAGAGGCCCGACCACGTCCATATCGCCACCGAGGGGCCGCTCGGCGTCGCGGCGAGCTATTGGTGTCCGCGCAACGGCGAAGTGTTCACCACGAGCTACCACACGCGGTTTCCAGAATATGTCGAGGCGCGCTGGCCCATTCCGGCGGCCTGGTCCTATGCCGCGCTGCGCCGCTTTCACGCCGGCAGCGCCGGCCTGATGGTCGCGACCCAGACGCTGGCCGACGATCTCCACGCAAGAGGCTTTCAAAGGCCGATGCTTTGGCCGCGCGGCGTCGACGAGCAGATGTTTCGTCCCCTCGACCAGGTCCCGGCCGAATTGAAAAACCTGCCGCGCCCGTTCTTCCTTTATTGCGGCCGTCTCGCTCCGGAAAAGAACATCGAGGCTTTTCTGGCGCTCGATTTGCCCGGCGCGAAAATCGTCGTTGGCGACGGGCCGTCGCGCGCGCAGCTGGAAGAGCGGTTTCCCCAGGCCTGTTTCGTCGGCGTGAAATCGCGCGGCGAACTCGCGCCCTATTATTCGGCGGCGGACGTCTTCGTCTTTCCCAGCCGCACCGACACGTTCGGCAATGTGATGCTGGAGGCGCTGGCCTGCGGCGCGCCGGTCGCCGCCTTTCCGGTTCCCGGCCCGGTCGACATCGTCACCGATTCGCGCATCGGCGTGCTGAACGAGGATTTGCGCGCCGCCTGCCTCGGAGCGCTCAGGCTTTCGCGCCAGCACTGCCGCGACCATGCCCTGCGCTACACCTGGCCGGAAAGCGCCCGGATCTTCGTCGACAATGTTTTCCGCGCCCGCGCCGGAGTTCTCGCCGCGCCGCGTTTCCGCCTGAAAGCGGGCGGAAACCGCCCGAAAAAGACGATTCCCGGGCGAGCTGTGGCGTTCCCGGCGCGGATGAGGTATGCAGTTGCGCCGTCCAGCCCGGAAACCGCGCGCTAATGTTGATTTTCGCCAGCGATTTTCTCAGCCACGCCATCGCCTTCGTCGCCCAAAAAGCCTCGGCGGCGGCGCGTCTGGCGCCGGGCTGGAAAAACATCCGGATCGCCGCCGCCGTCCTCGCCATTTTCGCGCTTTTCGCGCCCAATGCCCTCGAATTGGCGGACGCCAACGGCGATACGCGCACGCTCTATCTCTACCATTCGCACAGCCGCGAATTGATCGCCGCGACCTTCCGCGTCAATGGCCATTATGATTCGGAAGTGCTGGAAAAGCTGAACTGGTTCCTGCGCGACTGGCGCAACGACGAGCCGACCAAGATGGACCCGCGGCTGTTCGACGCGCTGTGGGAGGCCTATCGCTCGGCTGGACGCAACAGAGGGGCGGACGATCCGATCGTCGTCGTCTCGGCCTATCGCTGCCCGGCGACCAACGCCATGCTGCGCCGCCGTTCGCACACGGTGGCCGAGCATTCGCAGCACATGCTCGGCAGGGCGATGGACACCACCATGCCCGGCCAGTCGATGGAGAAGCTGCGCGAAATCGCGATGCGGATGCAGCGCGGCGGGGTCGGCTATTATCCCAACGCCAACACGCCCTTCGTGCATATCGACGTCGGCGGCGTCCGCCACTGGCCGCGCATGAGCTATGACCAGCTCGCGCGCCTTTTCCCCGACGGCAAGACGGTGCATATCCCCTCGAACGGCAAGACGCTCCCCGGCTATGCGGAGGCCAAGGCCGAGATCGAGGCGCGCGGCGGCGAGACGGTTTCAGTGGCCGACGCCGGTCGCGGCGGCGGCATCGGCGGCTTCTTCGCTTCGCTGTTCGGCGGCGGCGAGGATGCGGAGGAGGAGGGCCGCGAGACCGTGCCCGCCATTCGTCCGGTCCGCGTCGCCGCGGCGCAGGCGGGCGACGTTTCGGACGTCGACCTGGCCAAGGCGCAGCGGCGCATGGTGGCGCGCGCGGAAACCGACCTGCCGCGCGGCGAAACCTATCTCGCCCCCTCGGACGCCTCCGCGAGTGGCAGGCAGGCGGCGGCTCCGGCGCCGGAGCCCGCTCCCGTCGCCAGGGCGGCGCCCAAGCCCACGCCGCTCGACGAGCCGCGCGGCGCCGATCAATCGCCACCGGCGGCCGAAGCGCAGCCGGCCGCCGTGACGGACAAGTCGCCCGACGCAAGCCTGGCGGACAAGAGCCTCGCCGAGGCGCCCCTGCCGCCGCGCCGTCCCGAGCAGCTGGCCGGGCTCGAGGCGCCGCTGCCGCCGCCGCGTCCGGCCGAGTTGGCGCAATTGCCCGACGTCATCACGCATGGCGCGGCGGCCGCGCCGCGCGCTGGCGTGGGCCTCTCGCCGCTCGCTTACGCCGCCCCGGTCGAGCTTGCGCCGGCTCAAAACGTTTCGGCGGAAATTGCGCCGGCCAAGGCGGCGTCTTTCCAAGCGCCGCTGCCGCCGCCGCGACCCTCTTTCAAGCCCTTGCGCGCCGCAGCGCTCGGCAAGGCCGCGCAAACGCGCGCCGCCAGGGCCGCCGCGGCGCAAATGGAGCCGGCGCGGGTCGATCGCGCCGCGCTCGAGGCCATGGTTGCGCCGGCGCGCGAATTCCGCGCCCGACCGACGGCCGCCGGCGGTTTCGCGCCGCCGCTGCGCGCCGCGGCCCGGCTCGACCTGTTCGCCGCCAATGTCCCGCCGCGCGGCCTGAAAACCCGCTTCGGCGGCGAGGCGACAGCCCTCAGCGCCAGCTCTTTCACCAAGTAATGCGCGCCGCGACGTGGTTAACGCTCGATTAAAGCTTCCGTCCTAGCCTGTCTCCACGCCTGCTTGCGGGCGAAGTTCGTGTTTGCTGGAGACAAGCAATGACCATGGCTCCGATCGACGGACGGCAATTCGCCGTCGCCTGCCGACGCCGGACGAAAAGTCCCGCGCCTTGCCAGTTCTCGCAATTGCTGCGGCTCGCGGTGATCATGATCCTCGCAGGCGTGTTCGTTTCGGTCACTCTTGCGCCCGACCGCGCCAGGGCGGAAACGGCGGTCGCCGCTCCCGTGGCCGCACTCTAGACCGGTTCAGGGATCAAAGGAGCGCGCAACCGACTTGAGCCACGCTCGCGCGTCCGGGCGAATTCGGCTAGACTCCGTTCATGTCGATGTTCCGCCCCCTTCCGTATCCGTCGCGTCAGAAATTCTTTCGCGCGCTGCTGGCGCTGGCGCTGCTGGCGGCCGCGACGCCGCAGGCCGAAGCGCAGGACGCCTTTTCCGATTTCTTCGGCTCGCTTTTCGGCGCCCATCACGCGCCGCCGCCGCAGGCGCCGCGCCGGCGCATCGTGCGCCGGCCGAAACCCGCCCGCGTCCGGCCAAGCCGGCCGGCTGCCGCCGAAAGCCGGCCCGTCACGCCCGACGCGGCCCATCAGACGCCGCCCGCAGCGGCAGGGCCGAAGCCGGCGCCCAGTTTCTTCGTCGCGGTCATCGGCGACAGCGAGGCGGGAACGCTCGCGCAAGGCTTGGCCGAGGCCTTCGCCGACGACCCGCGGGTCGCCATCCTGAACAAGGCGCATGAAGACTCAGGCCTCGTCCGCGATGATTTCTTCGACTGGCGGAAGGCGGCGAAAGAATTGCTGGACGGCCCGCAGCATATCGACGTGGCGGTGATCGAGGTCGGCATCAACGACAACCAGAAACTGCGCCTCGGCGACGCCAGCCTCGACCCCCTGTCCAAGCCTTTCAACGAAATCTACGCCAAGCGGGTCGAGGAAATCGCCGCCGCCTTCCACGACAAGAACGTCCCGCTCGTCTGGGCGGGCCTGCCGATCATGCACAGCCCCGGCCTTTCCAACGCGGCTCTGGTGTTCAACGACATCGACCGCCAGTACGCCGGCGCGCTCGGCGCGCATTTCGTCGATCTCTGGGAGCCCTTCACCGACCTCAATTCCGCCTACAGGGCGTCTGGTCCGGACGTGAACGGCGCGATCGTGCGGCTGCGCTCCGCCGACGGCGTGCATTTCAACAAGGCGGGCGCGCGCAAGGCGGCGCATTTCGTCGAGCCGGAAATCCGGCATGTGCTGGAGGCGAAGCTGCAACCGCCGTCGGCGCCGGCTGAAGCCGCCCCGTCCACTTCGCTTTCGCCGGCGCCGGGCCCGGCGCAAGCGGCGCCGCCGAATCCTTCAGCAAGTCCCGGAGCGGCAAATCCGGGAGCGGCAAGTCCCGAGGCGGCCAAGCCCGCGCCGGTTGCGCCGCCGCCCAAGCCGTTGGCCGGCAAGGTCGAGCCGCTGACGGAGCCGGCGGTCGCGCCGGGCGGCGCTCTCGCCAATCTGCCGGCGACCGCGCCGCCGCCGCAAGCCGCCCCGCCGCAGCCTGACCGCGCCGACGATTTTCGCTGGCCCGCGAAATAGGTCTATTCTCCATCCATAGGCGAAAAGCCTGAGGCGTAGAAATCCAGCACCGTTTCGCCGCGCTGGTTGACGCCGCGATTGCGGCTGCGGATCAGCCCGAGGCCGGGCTTGGAGGTCGGGCGTTTGCCGACGACCTGGGTGGAAAAACTGATGCGGTCGCCGACGAGCACTGGCTTGCGCCAGACCAGATCGGAAAAGCCGGGCGAGGCGCGGCTGGGGATTGCGCCGCCGGCGGCTTTGGCGCGGAAGGCGACGAAATGGCGCATCCAGCACGAGGCGGTGTGCCAGCCCGCCGCCGACATCGCGCCCAGGACATGTTTTCTTCCGGCCTCCTCGTCGAGATGGAACGGCAGCGGATCGAATTTTTCCGCATAGGCGCGGATGACGTCCGGCGTGAAATGTGTTTCGCCGAGTTCGGCATAGGCGCCGATCCGCGCGCGCGCAAAATGGTCGGGCAGGACGCCCGCGCAATCGTCGATGCGCTCCGGAGATAGATCCGGCCGCCGCGGCTCCTTCGCCGGAGCGGCGGCGAAATCCGGCCCGAGCGGCCTGCGGCGGCCGAACAGCATGGCCGCGTTCTGGGTCATGACTTCGACGCCTGCCTGATTGCATAGCGAAGTGGCGAATTTGACGATGCCGGCGTCCGGCCGCGAACGCAGGTCGATCTTTGCAAGGGTCTGCGTGCGGGCGGACAGAATATCGCCGGGACGCACCGGCGCGAGCCAGCGGTTGTCCTCGACGCCGACGCCGGCGAGGCAGCTCGTTTCCGCCAGCCAGCCGTCGACCATCATGCGCATCAGGGCCGAGCAGGTGTGCCAGCCGGACGCCGCCAGGCCGCCCAGAATCGTGTCCCTGCCGGCCGCTTCGTCGAGATGGAAAGCCTGAGGGTCGAAAGTCGAGGCGAAGGCGGCCATGTCGGGCGCGCTGAACTGGTAAGCGCCATAGGCGCGGGTCTCGCCCGGTTGAAAATCCTCGAACGCCGTCAGACTCATCCGCCTTCTCCGTGATCGCGGAGTCTGGCGATTTCAAGGGCGCGCGGCAAGGCGGCCGCGTCCGAAGGAGCTATGCAGAAATGCATATCTGCATGTTGTATTAGTAATTTGTCGTAGGCCCTTCGCTACGTCATATAGGCGCCACTCCACAAGCGAGCGGGTGTCCTCCCCATTCCGTGACGCGTGGAAAAAACTGCAACCGCTTCTGGCGGTTCAACCGGACGCTTCGGCGTCCGGTTTTTTTTTATGGCGCGCAAGGCTTGCCCCATTGCGCAGCTTGGGCCAACGTGCCGCCGGAGGATGTTTCTCGCATGACCAAAGCGCTTCTCGGCATTATCGGCGGCTCCGGCGTCTATGACCTGCCCGGCCTTCAGGACGTCACGGAAATGGCGGTCGCGACCCCCTGGGGCGAGCCTTCCGACCTGCTGCGCTTCGGGCGGATCGGCGAAACCCGGGCGGTGTTCCTGCCGCGGCACGGTCGCGGCCATCGCCTTTCGCCTTCCGGCATCAATTACCGCGCCAATATCGACGCTTTGAAGCGCGTCGGCGTCACAGACATCATTTCCGTCTCGGCCTGCGGCTCATTCCGAGAGGAATTGCCACCGGGCCTGTTCGTCGCCGTGGACCAGTTCATCGATCGGACCTTCGGGCGGCAATCGTCGTTTTTCGGCAATGGCTGCGTCGCCCATGTGTCGATGGCGCATCCGGTCGCGCCGCTCCTGCAGCAGCAGATCGTCGCCGCCGCCCATGCCGAGGGCATCGGGATCGTCAAGGGCGGAACCTATGTCTGCATGGAGGGGCCGCAATTCTCCTCGCGCGCGGAATCCCTGGGCTACAAGGCGGCAGGTTGCCATGTGATCGGCATGACGGCGCTGCCGGAGGCGAAACTGGCGCGCGAGGCGGAAATGTCCTATGCGACGCTCGCCATGGTCACCGATTACGATTGCTGGCGCGATGACATCGCGGCGGTCGAGGTGCATGACATTTTGAGCGTCGTGCGCTCGAACGCGGAAAAGGCGTCGCTGCTGCTGGCGCGTCTGATGCAGGATTTTCCGAAGGAGCACCTGCCCTGTCCGATCGGCTCCGACCGCGCGCTGGATTACGCGCTGGTGACGGCGCGCGACGCCTGGGACCCGGAACTGTTGAAAAAGCTCGACGCGATTCTCGCGCGCAGGCTCAAGGCGGGCAACGGGGCGGCGTGAGTTTTTCTTGGGCGCCCTTTGTAGACTTCGGCTGATTTCCACTTGGGGGTCACAACCGGGAATTCAAGCTCGCCCGCCAAAATCGGTCCGAAAACCTTGCCTAATCCGCGTTCCGCCCTTATAAGCCGCGCTTCGCGTTCGTTTCCGACACCCCTGGAGGCGTGAGCGCGAATTTTCAAAAGGACAGAACCCATGGCCGAGATCAAGACACTCGCCGCCACGGTTCGCAGCGGGACAGGCAAGGGGGCCGCCCGCAGCGTTCGTCGTGAAGGCAGAATTCCAGGCGTCATCTATGGCGGCGGCGAAGCCGCAATGCCGATTTCGCTCAATTACCGCGACATGCACAAGCTCATTTACGCGGGCCACTTCCTCACCACGATTTTCGAGATCGACATCGACGGCAAGAAGGAGCGCGCCATTCCGCGCGACTACCAGCTCGACGTCGTGCGCGACACGCCGCTGCATGTCGACTTCCTGCGCCTGAAGGCCGGTTCGCGGCTGAAGGTCAACGTGCCCGTGCATTTCCTCAACCAGGAAGCGGCGCCCGGCATCAAGCGCGGCGGTTCGATCAATATCGTGCTGCATACGGTCGAACTGATGGTGCCCGCAGACAATATCCCGGAATTCATCCCCGCCGACCTCACCGGCCTCGACTTCAACGATTCCTTGCACATTTCGGCGATCAAGCTGCCGGAAGGCGTGAGCGCGGTGGACAAGTCGAATTTCACCATCGCCACCATCTCGCCGCCAGCCGGCGGCGCGGAAGCGGCGGCGGCGGAAGCGGCTGCCGCGGCGGCTGCCGCGGCGCCCGCTCCCAAGGGCGGCAAGAAGTAATCCGACCCGAAAAGCTCATGGAGCCGCCCGCCTCGCGCGGGCGGTTCTGTTTCAAGCCCCGGGTGCGTGCGCGATGAGGCGGGGGATCCTGTTTCCAATGGCGAAGTCATTGGAAATGGGCTAGGAGCGAATGCGACCAAAGCCCGTCGAAAGACGGGCGTCTCCCGGCGCCCTTTGGCTGACGCGAGGGACTTCTTGTCGCGCGTCGCGACAAGAAACGAAAGAAAAGTCCTCATGCTGTTGCTGGTCGGATTGGGCAATCCCGGCAAGGAATATGCGGGCAACCGCCACAATATCGGCTTCATGGCGCTCGACGCCGTCGCCCGCGCTTGCAGCGCCGCGCCCTTCCGCAAAAAATTCCAGGCCGAGACGAGCGAGGCGCGCATCGGGTCGGAGCGCGTCATTCTGCTCAAGCCCGACACCTACATGAACGAAAGCGGCCGCGCCGTCGCCGAGGCCGCGCGCTTCCACAAGATCGCGCTCGCCGACATCATCGCGCTGCACGACGAACTCGACCTCGCGCCGGGCAAGCTGCGGGTGAAAATCGGCGGCGGCAACGCCGGCCACAACGGCCTGCGCTCGATCAGCGCCCATATGGGCAATGACTACAAAAGAGTGCGGCTCGGCATTGGCCATCCCGGCGACAAGGCCCGCGTCCATTCCTATGTGTTGAGCGATTTCGCCAAGGCGGAGCGTCCCTGGGTCGAAACCCTGTGCGACGCCGTGGCGCGAAACATCGACCTGTTGGCGCAGGGTGACGATTTGCTTTTTCAGACCAGGGTTCATCTGGCGATGGCGGCGGCAGGCTTTCCGGAGTGAAACGCGCTCAGGCGGCGGGCTCGGGCGTCGCCGGGCTGGAGCGCCAGAAGGGCAGGCGGTTCCAGGCGCGTTCGTGGAAATAATAGAGGAAGATTTTCGTGACCAGCTCGGTCGAGGCGATTGACCCAGCGGCCTTGACGCTTCCGGTAAATACAAAACTGAGAATGAATGTATCTATACTTCCCGTCGCGCGCCAACTGACGGCTTTTGCAAGCGAACGCATGCGGTTGTCAGCCATGGTGTTTTTTGACATAACCGTAACATTCCTGAAACGAACTTGAACCTGGACCCTTCTTCCCACGGATGGCGCCGCAAGGGCAAGTCGAGCGCTGGCCGGGTCGGCCCCGGGAACGAAATATGACGTCGGCTCTCCGGCGCCGGAATGAAAGCGAAGGTCATGGCGATTTCGGAACATCTGCGTCAGCTTGAAGCGGAATCGATCTTCATCCTGCGCGAGACCGCCGCCGAATTTCAAAATCCCGTCATGCTCTATTCGATCGGCAAGGATTCGAGCGTGATGCTGCATCTCGCGCTGAAGGCGTTCTTTCCTGCCAAGCCGCCATTTCCTCTGCTGCATGTCGACACCACCTGGAAATTCCGCGAAATGATCGCCTTTCGCGATGAGACCGCGCGGCGCGTCGGCATGGACCTCCTCGTTCATGTCAACGAGGACGGCGTCAGGCCGGGCGTTTCGCCGATCGCGTCGGCTCCTCGGTCCATACCCAGGTGATGAAGACCGAAGGGCTGCGGCAGGCGCTCGACAAATGGCAAATTCGATGCGGCCTTGGGCGGCGCGCGGCGCGACGAGGAAAAGAGCCGGGCCAAGGAGCGCATCTTTTCGCACCGCTCGGCGGCCCACGCCTGGGACCCGCGCAACCAGCGGCCGGAACTGTGGCGCCTGTTCAACACCCGCATCAAGCCGGGCAAATCGATGCGCGTCTTCCCGCTGTCGAACTGGACCGAAATGGACGTCTGGCAATATATTCACGCCGAGGGAATCCCGGTCGTCCGCTCTATTTCGCCAAGCAGCGTCCGGTGTTGAAGCGCGACGGAACGCTGATCATGGTCGACGACGACCGCCTGCCGCTCCTGCCCGGCGAGAGTTCCCGAAATGCGCCGGGTCGCGGTTCCGGACGCTCGGCTGCTATCCGCTGACCGGCGCCGTCGAATCCGAGGCGCGAGACGCTGGAGGACGATGATCGAGGAGATGCGGCTGTCGCACCATGTCCGAGCGCCAGGGAAGCCTGATCGACGCCGATGAATCCGGCTCGATGGAAAAGAAGAAGCGCGAGGGATATTTCTGATGACGGATGCGCTCGATAACCCGCGCGCGGCGCGCAGGCCGCCGCAAGCCGCGCCGAGCGCGCTGCCGACGCTGCGGTTTCTGACCTGCGGCTCGGTCGATGACGGCAAGTCGACGCTGATCGGCCGCATGCTCTATGACCAGAGGCTGGTCTCACGACGATCAGATGGCGGCGCTCGAACGCGACTTCGGAAAATACGGCACGATCGGCGACGACCTCGATTTCGCCCTGCTGGTCGACGGCCTCGAGGCCGAGCAGCAGCAGGGCATCACCATCGACGTCGCCTATCGCTATGTCTCGACGCCGCGCCGCGCCTTCATCATCGCCGATACGCCCGGCCACGAGCAATATACCCGCAACATGGCGACCGGCGCCGCCAATTGCCGATCTGGCGATCCTGCTGGTCGACGCGCGCAAGGGCATTCTCGACCAGACCATGCGGCACATGTCGATCGTCTCGATGCTCGGCGTCAAACATGTCGTGCTCGCAGTCAACAAGATGGACATGGTCGATTACGACGAGGGCGTCTTTGCTTCGATTGTCGCGGATTTTGCCCGCGCGGCCGGGGAAACGCGCTTTCGCAGCCTGGCCGCCATTCCGATGTCGGCGCGCTACGGCGACAACGTGACGGCGCCCTCGGCGCGCATGGGCTGGCATCGCGGCCCGTGCCTGCTCGACTATCTCGAAACGGTCGACGTCGAGGACAATATCGCAGACGCCGCCTTTCGTTTTCCGATCCAGTGGGTGAACCGGCCCGACCTCGATTTTCGCGGCTTTTCGGGAACCCTGGTTTCCGGCCGGGTCCAGGTCGGCGATGAAGTCATCGTCGCCGACACCGGAAAAGCGACGCGGATCGCCCGCATCGTGACGATGGACGGCGATCTCGACAGCGCCCGGGCCTTCGATTCCGTGACCCTGGTCTTCACCGACGAGATCGACGCGGCGCGCGGCGACGTGCTGTGCGCGCCGAACGACCGGCCGACGGTCGTCGAACAATTCGCGGCGCATATCTTCTGGATCGGCGAGGAGAGGATGCTGCCGGGCCGCTCCTATCTGATCAAGCTGCAACGGCCGCACCGTGCCCGCCAGCGTGACGGAGATGAAGCATAGGCTCGATGTCGCCACCCAGGCCAAGATCGCCGCGAAAACCCTTGGCGTGAACGAGATCGGCTTTTGCAACCTCGCGGCCTCCCGGCCTCTCTCGATCGATCCTTTCGAGGCCAATCGCTCGACCGGCGCCTTCCTGCTGATCGATCGCTTCACCAACGCCACTCTGGCGATCGGCGCGATCGACTTCCCGCTGCGCCGCGCCAGCAACGTCCACCCGCAGAACATGAGCGTGACCAAGGAGGTCCGCGCCAGGGTCAAGCACCAAAAGCCCGTCGTGCTCTGGTTCACCGGCCTGTCCGGCTCGGGCAAGTCCACGGTGGCAAATCTGGTCGAGATCAAGCTGAACAAGCTGCATGCGCATACGATCACGCTCGATGGCGACAATCTTCGCCATGGACTCAACCGCGACCTGGGCTTCACCGACGCCGACCGCGTCGAAAACATCCGTCGCGTCGGCGAGGTGGCGAAGCTCATGGTCGACGCGGGGCTGATCGTGCTGTGTTCGTTCATCTCGCCGTTCGAGGCGGAGCGGCGGCTGGCGCGCGACATGGTCGAGGACGGCGAATTCGTCGAAATCTTCCTCGACACGCCGCTCGACGTCTGCATCCAGCGCGATCGCAAAGGCTTGTACCGCCGCGCCCTGGCCGGCGAGATCAAGAATTTCACCGGCATCGACCAGCCTTACGAGCGTCCCGACAATGCGGAGATCGTCTTCCGCCAGGGCGACGGTTCAGCCGAGGAAATGGCCGACCGGATCGTCAGCCACCTGGTCGAAAGAAAGTTCGTTTCGCAGGCGTGAATGCGGCGTTTCAACGAGGCTTGCGGGCGATGTCGCACCCGCTCGATCTCGATTTGAGGCGCGCCTTGAAAAGGCCGACGCGATAGGGGAGCTGGTAGCGAAGGTTGCGGACGAGGCGCACGACCGAGCCCATTTCGCCGCTCGGCTTGGCGGCCTGCCGCGCCGATTCGATCGCGCTCCCGGCGTGCGCCTCCTGAATGTGCAGCACCGGCGGCTGGACCATCAGGATCGAAATGTCGAACTCCCACCAATGCTTGAGGTCCATGTCGACCGGCCTGCCGAAAGGCAGGGCCTTTGCGGCGAGATTGGCCGCCGCCTCGCGCGAGACGACATAGCCGAGGGTGTGGCCGGGAACATTGTGCGGGTCGATCAATTGATAGCCGTCCGCGAGGTCGACGAGCGGCTTGCCCGACACGCACTTTTCCGAATGGAGCTTGACCAGGCGATTGCCGAGATCGAGCTGGCTGATTTCACGCAGAAGCCTCGGCAGCGCGTCGTCGGCGTCGAAATCGTCCTCCAGGACGACAGCGCCGGGGCTTTGGCCCTCGCCGATGCGCCTCCATAGCGCGTGATGGCTCAGATAGCAGCCGATTTCCGGCGTCGACAGAGGGCGCTTGAAAAGCTTCTTGTTCTTTTCGGAATCGTAGGCGTCGGCGATGTCGGCTTCCGCAAGGCTCCCGCCGTCGACGGCGTCGAAAAAGGTGAACGCCAGTCCCCACGCCTCCATGGCCGCCTTGCAGACGGCCCGGCGCTCGGTCTCGCGCGGCAATGAGATGATGTAGATCGGCCAAACCGAATTTTTGCTGGAAAACGGTTCAGTCATGCGGTCGGCGACCGGTAATTGAATGCGCAATCCGAGCGATGAGAGGCGCAAGGTGCTCGCGTTGCGACATTTTGCTTCCAAAGGTGTAAGAAAACATGAGCTTGTTTAAACAGCAGGAATGGTTTTAGACTTTTGATGATCGACGGCTTTGAAAGTCGTTTCTCCACAGCAAACCTGGTGACGGGAGTTTGTGGCGATTTTGCGACGTCAAAGGCAACAATCCGTTGCTCATCCTACCCGTCGCGAGCTGATTTACGCAAGCTGTAGTTCAGGAGCGGGTTGCGTTCGACTGAACGGGGTTTTGGCGCTGTGCTTCAGGCGTCGTCCGCCGCGCGCATCTTGCGGAGCCGTTGTCGGCTCACGAAAAAGTGATCCCTCGATTCGCGGCTCAGTCCACGATGGCGATGGCGAAGCCGTCCCAGCCCTTGACGCCGACGGTCTGGAGCGCGGTGGCGTCGAGACGGGGCTCTTTCGCCAGCATGTCGTAAAAGCGCCGGATGCCGACGATGTCGGGATCGCCGCGCGCCGGATCGACGATCGCTCCATCGCGCACGACATTGTCGACGACGATCGCCGCGCCGGAGCGCGCCAGCCGCAGCGCCCATGCAAGGTATTCGGGGTTGCTGCGCTTGTCGGCGTCGATGAAGATCAGGTCGAAGGGGGCCTGCTTTTCGCTTTCGAGCTTCGGCAGAGTCTCCAGGGCGGGGCCGACGCGCAGGTCGACCTTCCCGGCGAGGCCGGCGCGTTCGATATTGCGACGCGCCACTTGGGCATGTTCGGGCGCGGCCTCGAGCGTCACGACCAGGCCGTCGGCGGGCAGGGCGCGGGCGAGCCAGATCGTCGAATAGCCGCCGAGCGCGCCGATTTCGAGCACACGGCGGGCGCCGACCATACGGGCGACGAGACGCAGGAACTTGCCTTGCGCCGGCGACACGTCGATCGGCGGCAATCCGGCCGCCTTGTTGGCTTCGAGCGCCGCGTCGAGCGCCGCGTCGGAAGGGACGAGCCGCTCGACGATATAGGCGTCGACATTGCTCCAGGCCTGATGAGCCATCCGCATTGGTCCTTTATCTAGAGGCGTCGAGCCTCGCCATTTTATCGAACGTGCGGATTGGGCGTTTGTTCGCTGGCCGCCGGAGCCGCAATTTGCGATGAGTCGCCCTCTTTTGCGACCGCATCGACGATATGACGATTTGCTGCGAGGGAAGGAAAAATCTCGAGACAAGCCTTCGAAGGCCGCCGCGGCGGAACTGGACACGCGCCGCCGCTCACGGGGCGCGCCGTCCTCGGCGTGACCATCGGCAACATGCTCGAGTTCTACGATTTCATCACCTACAGCTTTTTCGCCATCCAGATCGGCCACACGTTTTTCCCCTCGCACAGCCAGTATGCCAGCCTGATGCTGTCGCTGGCGACCTTCGGGGCCGGCTTCTTTACCCGGCCGATCGGCGGCATTCGTCATCGGGGCCTATTCCGACCGGGCGGGCCGGCGGCCCGCGATGATCCTGAGCTTCGCCATGATGGGGTCTGCCATCATCGTGCTGGCGCTGACGCCGTCCTACGCGGCCATCGGCATCGCCGCGCCGATCATCGCCATCGTCGCGCGCATGGTGCAGGGGTTTTCGCTCGGCGGCGAGGTCGGGCCGACCACGGCCTATCTGATGGAGGCGGCGCGCGCCGGACCGGCGCGGGCTTGCGGTGTCCTGGCAGCCGGCGAGCCAGCAGATCGCCGCGACCGCCGGCGCGCTGGTCGGCATGGTGCTGTCCAGTTGATGACCAGCGCGGCGCTCGAATTCCTATGGCTGGCGCATCGCCTTTCTGCTCGGCGCGATCTGCCTGCCGTTCGGCCTGTGGCTGCGCACGCGGCCTGCCCGAAACCTCCATCTGCAGGAGACCGACGCGGTCCCGGCGCCGACCGGCGGCAAGCCGCCGGCGTCGTTCGCGCCAATGCGCGCATCATCGTTCTCGGCCTGCTCATTCTGGCGAGCGGGACCATCATCACCTACGTCACCCAATACATGACGACCTATGCCGAGAATACGCTGCATGTGGCGACCGATCTCGCCTTCGCCACCACGGTGGTCAGCAACGGCCTGGGCATCGTCGGCGCGCTTTGCGGAGGCTGGCTGGCGGACCGCTCGGGCCGCTGGCCGGTGATGGTCTGGCCGCAGCTTGCCGCGCTGCTTGCTGACCTATCCGGTTTTCCTGTGGATCGTGGCGGCGCGCAGCGCCTGGGCGCTGCTGGGCGGCCTCGGCTTCTGTCGCTGGTCGGCACCATTCCCTACAGCGCCTTTTATGTGGCTTTCACCGAGAGCCTGCCGAAAACCATCCGCGGCGGCGCGTGCGCGACGATCTACGCCGTCGCCATCGCCGGCTTTCGGCGGCACGGCGCAAATGGTCGTCACCTGGCTCATCCATGTCGACGGGCAATGCGCTGGCGCCCGCCTGGTACATGCTGTTCGCGGAGGCCGTCGGACTCGCCGCCATGATGATGATGCGCGAATTCCGCGCCGGCGAAACGGACGGCGGCCGGCGGCGACGTCGCTTGAAACCCGTCTATGCCGCCAGCGCGATCGCGAGGCTGCCGACGACGACGAGGCTCGCGGCCCACAGGACGTCGAGGTTGAACCAGCTCTTCGTCAGCGCCTCGAGCCCCATCCAGTAATAGACGGCGGCGGCGGCAGTCCCGCCGGCGGCGACCATCGCCATTGTGTGCAGTCCGGCGACGAGGAGGGCCTGCTGCGCGTTGGCGCCCATGAGCGTTGAAGCAGCCAGACGCCCGGCGGAGACATGGCCGCCGTCGCAGAGCCCGAGGTAGATCGGAACCAGCATCAGCGCGGCGCCATGGGCGGTGGCGATCAGGAAGGACCAGAGCGCCAGCCTGTGCGGCGGCACGCGCGCCAGGAGGCGGGGATGACGCCGGACGATGAGCAGGAACAGGCCGAGCCCGATCACCAGCGCCCCCGCGGCGAGCCGGATCTGCTGCTGCCAGGCGACCAGCGCCGTCATCATCGAGAAGGGGGCCAGGATGACCAGCATCGCCAGGAAGTGCCCCGCCCCGAGCGCCGCCACGGCCTTGGGCAAAGCCGCGCGGCGGCGCTCGATCATTGCGGCGGAAACGGCGAGCGGCCATCCCATGCCGGGGTTGGCCCCGTGGTAGAGGCCCGAGAGGGCGACGGCCCCCCACAGGGCCGCCGTCGAATTCAGATCGAGCATTTCGCTTACCGGGCCGAGGGGTAGCAGAAACTGTCCGTCGAGCAGTCGCCGCCTTCGAGCCGGATCTGGTGCGAGCGGTAACCCTCGGGGAATTCGACACAGAAGCTCCTGTCGAGCGTCAGGCCGCCGTTCGGGCCGACGTCGGCTTTCACCATCGCCGCCGGAACGCCGCCGGGATAGAACTGGTTGTCCCAGGTCGAGTAGAGCGAGTTGGTCCAGTAGACACGCTTGCCGTCGCGGCTGATCTCGACCATCTGCGGCCCGCCGCCGAAGGCCTTGCCGTTCGGATGGGCGGTCTGCCGGACGATCCCGCCGAGGTGGACGGAGCCCGCGAGCTTGGGCTTCATCGGGTCGCTGACGTCGTACTGGCGCATTTCGCCGGTTCCCCAGCAGGCGACATAGAGGAACGGTCGTCGAGCGACAGGTCGATGTCGGTGACCAGCGGCGGCACGGCGCCGAACCCTTGCAGCAGGGGCGGCAGCTGCGTCCTTGGATCGGCCGGCTCGGGCGGGATCGTCGCCGTCTTCTTGGCGTGGAACTTGCCGTCCTTCGCGCCACCAGGTCCAGATCGAGCCTTCGAGATTGGTCGGTGTCGACCACGACGCCGCAGAAACCGTATTCCTTCACCGGATCATGCGCGGGCCGCACCTCCAGCGCCATCTGGTGGTTCGCGCCGAGATCGATGGTCTGCACGTTGCGTCGCGCCCGCAGATCCCAGAAATGGATGCTGGTGGCCATATTTGTTCGACGAGCAGATCCTCCGGCACGATGCCGTTCTCGAATTGCGGCGGCAGGGCCCATTCGCTCGACACCATGTAGTCGCGCGGCAGGTTCCACCAGAAGTCGTAGTGCTTGTCCTGGGGCCGCGGTCGATCTCCTAGCGGCCGATGACGTCGAAGTTTCGCAGTCCATGATGAAGATGCCGGGAGGGCCGTCGGTGCCGTCCTTGCCGCCGCCGCCGAGCGTGCGAGACGTAGATGCCCTCCGGCCCGCAATGGATCGTGTGCGGCCGGGAATAGCCGGTCTTGGCGAAGACTTCCTCGGGTTCGATGATCTTGTGGATCTTCGCCTCTTCGGATCGTCCTTGGTGTCGATCGACGTAGATCCGCGAGGAGCGAATACCCGGGATGATCAGGTAGCGCCGCTCGAGGAAGGCATGGCCGGTCAATGGCGACAGCGCCGAGGAACAGGCGTTCCAGCCGAAATGGTGGAATTCGTCGCCCTTGTTCGGCATGAAGAGCGAGTGGACGATCTTGCCGTAGTTCGGAGAGGCCGGGTCCACGTCGACCACCGCGAGGCCATCGGGTTTGCGGAAGTCCGGGCTCAGCATCAGCGTGTAGGCCAGCTTTTCCGGCGGCGCGTCCATCGCGATCCTCGGCGACGGGTAAAAGGTCGGATCCGGTCTGGCACTCATCTCAAACTCCTCCCGCTGAATTTGTTTAGAGCGTAATCCGCCGGATCGCGCCGGTTCCAAACTGAATCGCGGCAGCGCCAACAAACCTTGTCGTTGGCGCCGCGCGGGCCCAGATTGACCGGGCACAGGAGCGCAAGACCATGGAAATCGGATTTATCGGGCTGGGCCAGATGGGCGGCGCCATCGCCCGCAACCTGATCGGGGCCGGGCATGACGTCACGGTCTGGAATCGCAGCGCCGACAAGATGCGGCCGCTGGTCGAAGCCGGCGCGCGGCAGGCGGATAAGCCGGCGGATGCGGCGACCGGAAAAGTCGTCTTCACCATGCTGGCCAATGACGCCGCCGTCGAAAGCGTGGTGTTCGGCGACGGCGGCATCCTGGCCTCGGCCAGCCGCCCAACCCAGCATCCCCCGATCCATGTCTCGATGAGCACGATCGGCGTGGCGCTCGCCGAACGCCTGACGGAGGCGCACGCCGCCGCCGGCGCCGGCTACGTGTCCGCTCCCGTGTTCGGCCGGCCCAGCGCCGCCGAGGCAGGCAAGCTGTTCGTCGTGGCGGCCGGCAATGAGCAGGCGCTCGCTGCTTGCGATCCGTTGTTCGCGGTCGTCGGCCAGCGAACGTTCAAGGTCGGCCCGCACCCGAGAATGGCCAATGTGATCAAGCTGTGCGGGAATTTCATGATCATGGCGGCGATCGAGTCGCTGGCCGAGGCGATGACGCTCGCCGCCAAGAACGGTATCGAAAAGGCGGTGCTGCTGGACGTGCTGACCAACACTTTGTTCGGCGCGCCGGTCTATCAGACCTATGGCGACATTTTGCTGCACGAACGCTTCGAGCCCGCGGGCTTTGCCGCGCCGCTCGGCCTGAAGGACATGAATCTCGCGGATGCCGCCGCGCTTGCGTCAAAAGTCCCGATGCCTTTCCTGGCCGTCCTGCGCGCCCAGCTCCTGGCGGTGATCGCGCGCCATGGCGACAACGTCGACTGGTCGGCGCTGGCAAAGGTCGTGGCCGAAAACAGCGGGCTTTGAAAGCTCGCCTCATCGCCTCTTGCCGAAGGCGACGCCCTATTCACGGCTCGTTCAGGCGATGCTTGGTCAATTGGCGTCATTGAAAGGCGACTGACTGAAGGAGGAGGACATCGATATGCTGCGCAAATTTTTTGGCTCCCTCGCTGTGGCGGCCTGTTTCGCGCTGCCCCTGGCAAATTCAGCTGACGCCGCCGTAGCGGACGGCATTGCTCACGGCGGAATCCCGGCAGTCCGGATGTCGCCTATCGAAAAGACGCAATTCTTTTTCGGTGGCCGAAATTACTGTTGGTACAATGACGGCTGGCGCGGGCCGGGCTGGTACTGGTGCGGCTACGCTTTCCGGAACGGTTTAGGCTGGGGCGGCGGCTATGGCTGGCATGGATGGCGCGGTGGTCATCGTGGCGGCAGGGGTTTTGGCGGCGGCAGGGGCTTTGGCGGTGGTCGGGGCTTTGGCGGCGGCCATCGTGGCGGCGGCGGCCACGGACGGCATTAAGTTCGCTGCAACGGCGCCGCCGGACGGAGGCGGCGCCGCCTTGTGAGACGCCTCGTTCGGCGTCAGACGGTTTCGTCGTCGATCAGCGGGTCGGGATGCGCCAGTCTTTCCAGCGCGGTCCAGTCCGTGACGACAACTGACGCGCCGTCCACGCGTACGTCGTATTTGGCCAGCGTGGCGAATGCGCGCGACAGGGCTTCCGGGGCCATGCCAAGGCGGGCGGCCAAAGTCTTTTTTTCGAAGGGAATGTCGAAACGGTGGAGGCTGCCCGTCTCCTTGTCGCGCTGGACCAGCCAATTGGCGAGACGCTCCAGGCTGGAGCGCAATTTCTGGTTTTTCAGCTCCTGCGCGACGTTGCGATAGGCGCAGGCCAGTTCGGTCGCGATGGCCGTCGCGAAGCCGGCGTCCTGGCGCATGGCCCGGCGCACCGATTTCGGACGGCAGCATCAGGATGCGGGAAGGCTCCAGCGTCTGCGCCGATTGAAGATATAGCCGATCCAGCGCGACGGCGGCGAGAATGAAGGTGTGCGGCGGTCCGATGACCGAGATCGTCGTCTCGCGTTCGAGATAGGCGGCGGAAAGTTCGATCGCGCCCGACAGGACCGCAAAGAGAAAATCGGCTTTCTCGCCTTCCCGCGTTAACTGGGTATGGGCGGGAAAGCGCTGCACGAAGGCCCCTTGCAGCAGGAAATCGATGGTTTCCGGATGACAGACCGCGAGAAGCGGATGGCGGACGATTTCTTGGCGTTCTTCCGCGCGCATGCTTGGCTCCCCTGCAACGGCGCCGAAATGACGGCGCCCGTAGGTTGATGAATATCAATCGGATTGGCGGCAATCGTTGCTCATGGTCAAATAAAATCTGCGTTCTCGAATTGATTAAAGTCTAATAACATGTTGTTTTTAAATAATAAACTCAATTTTTTGATCGATATCAAAGAGCCGATGCCTTAGTCGTCGCCAATTGCCCCTGGCAGGAGATTCTCTTTCCTGGGCAGGTTGGCGGATTTGAACATGACCGACACATTGCAAGATCGCGGCGCGCAGGGGCGCGCGCTTTGGCTCTCGACCCTCGCATTCACCGCTTGTTTTGCAGTGTGGATGATCTTCGCCATCGTCGGCATTCAGATCAAAAAAAATCTCGGCCTGTCCGAGACGGAATTCGGCCTGCTCGTCGGCACGCCGATTCTGACCGGCTCGCTGTCGCGGCTGGCGCTTGGCGTCTGGACCGACCAATACGGCGGGCGGCGTGTGTTCACGCTGGTCATGCTGGCGGCGGCGGTCGCGACCTGGCTTCTGACCTTCGCGCAGACTTATCCGCAGTTTCTCCTGGCCGCCCTCGGCGTGGGCATAGCGGGCGGCTCCTTCGCCGTCGGCGTCGCCTATGTCTCGCGCTGGCACGAGGCGGGCAGGCAGGGCATGGCGCTCGGCATTTTCGGCGCCGGCAATGTCGGCGCCGCCGTCACCAAATTCTGCGCGCCTTTCGTCATGGTCGCGCTGGGCTGGAAGGGCGTCGCGGACGTTTGGGCGGCGGGCCTGGCGATCATGGCCGTGATCTTCTGGTTTCTGACCTCGGACGATCCGGTGGTGTCGGAACGCCGCCGCTCCGGCGCCAAGGCTCCGAGCGCCTGGCTGGAAATGGCGCCGCTGAAGAACGTCCAGGTCTGGCGCTTCTCGCTCTACTACTTCTTCGTCTTCGGCGGCTTCGTCGCGCTTTCGCTGTGGCTGCCGCAATATCTGATGAAGGTCTATCACGTCGATCTTGAAACGGCCGGCATGACGGCGGCGATGTTCTCGCTGCCCGCCAGCCTGTTCCGCGCCTATGGCGGCCATCTGTCCGACCGCTACGGCGCGCGGACGGTGATGTACTGGACCCTGCTGGTCGCGCTCGTCTGCGCCTTCGTCCTGTCCTATCCGCCGACCGATTATGTCGTGCGCACGGCGCATGGCGCGGCGGCGTTCCATGTCGAAATGGGCTATTTCGGCTTCATCGTCACGATTTTCGTGCTCGGCTTCTTCATGGCGCTCGGCAAGGCCGCCGTCTACAAGCATATCCCCGTCTACTACCCGAAGAACGTCGGCGCGGTCGGCGGACTGGTGGGTCTGATCGGCGGCCTCGGCGGTTTCGTGCTGCCGATCGCCTTCGGCGCGCTGTTCGATCTCACCGGTCTGTGGACGAGCTGCTTCATGCTGCTGTTCCTGGTCGTCGCGGTCTCGCTCGCCTGGATGCATTTCTCGGTCCGGCACATGGAGCGCGGCGCCGCGGGGGCCACGCTGCAAACCCTGCCGCAGTTCCCCGAATTGCAGGAGATCCACACGCCGGAGCATGTCGGCGCGCTGTCCGGCGCGGTGATCCAGGACTGGCGTCCGGAAGACAAGGCTTTCTGGGCCGGCACGGGCCGCGGCGTGGCGCGCCGCAACCTGTGGCTGTCGATCCCGGCTCTGCTCCTGTCCTTCGCCGTCTGGCAGGTCTGGTCGGTCGTGGTCGCCAAACTGCCGCTGGTCGGGTTCAAGTATACGACCGACCAATTGTTCTGGCTGGCGGCGCTGCCCGGACTCTCCGGCGCGACGCTGCGCATCTTCTATTCCTTCATGGTCCCGATCTTCGGCGGCCGCCTGTGGACGACGCTCACGACCTGGTCGCTGATCATTCCCGCCGTCGGCATCGGCTATGCGGTGCAGAATCCCGATACGCCCTATATCGTGCTGCTGATCCTGGCTCTCTTGTGCGGCTTCGGCGGCGGCAACTTCGCCTCCTCCATGGCCAACATCTCCTTCTTCTATCCGAAGGCGGAAAAGGGCAACGCCCTGGCGCTGAACGCGGGGCTCGGCAATCTCGGCGTCAGCGTCACGCAATTCGTCGTGCCTCTGGTCATCGCTTCCGGCGTGTTCGGCGGGCTCGGCGGCGCGCCGGAAACGGCCGGCGCCGTCGACAAGGCGACCCAGATCTGGCTTCAGAACGCCGGCTTCATCTGGGTTCCCTTCATCATCCTGTCGGCTTTCGGCGCCTGGTTCGGCATGAACGACATCGCCTCGGCCAAGGCCTCCTTCGCCGAGCAATCGGTGATCTTCTCGCGCCGGCACAACTGGATCATGTGCGTGCTTTACACCGGCACGTTCGGCTCCTTCATCGGCTATGCGGCGGGCTTCCCGCTGCTCGGCAAGATCCTGTTCCCGCACGCCAATGTGCTTCAGTTCGCCTTCCTCGGCCCGCTTATCGGCGCCCTGGCGCGCTCGGGAACGGGCTGGATCGCCGACCGCTGGGGCGGCGGACGCGTAACGCTCGGCGTATTCGCCGGGATGATTCTCGGCGTGCTCGGCGTGCTGTATTTCATCGCGATGAAAGACCAGCCAGGCGCCTTCTGGGGCTTCTTCGCCTGCTTCCTGTTCCTGTTCGCCATGACCGGGATCGGCAACGCCTCGACCTTCCAGATGATCCCGATCATCATGCGCAAGGAGATCGCGCGGCTTGAGCCGCAGCTCGACGCCGCGGCGCGCCTGCGCCAGGCTGAAAAGGAATCGGCGGCGATCACCGGCTTCACCTCGGCCATCGCGGCTTACGGCGCCTTCTTCATCCCCAAATCCTACGGCTCGTCGATCGCGCTCACGGGCGGCGTCTCCGCGGCATTGTGGGGCTTCCTGATATTCTACGCGGTCTGCGCCGCGATCACCTGGGCCGTCTACACCCGCAAGGGCGGCCTGCTGCACGACGTCGAACGCGCCGCCGTCGCTCCCTCTCTCGCGTAAAGATCATCGGAGTTTCCGCGCATGAGCCATTTCCTCGACCGGCTGACTTTTTTCAAACGGGCGAAGCAGCCTTTCTCCGATGGGCACGGCGTCACCACCAACGAGGATCGGCGCTGGGAAGACGGCTACAGAAAACGCTGGCAGCACGACAAGATCGTGCGCTCGACGCATGGCGTGAACTGCACCGGCTCCTGCTCGTGGAAAATCTACGTCAAGGGCGGCATCGTCACCTGGGAGACGCAGCAGACCGATTACCCGCGCACGCGCCCCGACCTGCCCAACCATGAGCCGCGCGGCTGTCCGCGCGGCGCGAGCTACTCCTGGTATCTTTATTCCGCCAACCGCGTGAAATATCCGCTGGTGCGCTCAAGGCTGGTGAAACTGTATCGCCAAGCCCGGAAGAGCTTGCCGCCGGTCGCGGCCTGGGCGTCGGTGGTCGAAGACCCGGTCAAGCGCGAGTCCTATACTTCCATACGCGGCCACGGCGGCTTTGTCCGCGCGACGTGGGACGAAGTGAACGAGATCATCGCCGCCGCCAACGCCTATACGGTGAAGAAGCACGGACCTGACCGCGTCATCGGCTTTTCCCCGATCCCCGCCATGTCCATGGTCTCCTACGCGGCGGGGGCGCGCTATCTGTCGCTGATCGGCGGCGCCTGCCTGTCCTTCTACGACTGGTATTGCGATCTGCCGCCGTCGTCGCCGCAGACCTGGGGCGAGCAGACAGACGTGGCGGAATCGGCCGACTGGTACAATTCCGGCTTCTTGCTGCTTTGGGGCTCCAACGTGCCGCAGACGCGCACGCCGGATGCGCATTTCTATACCGAAGCGCGCTATCGCGGCGCCAAGAGCGCGGTGATCACGCCGGATTATTCGGAAGCCGCGAAATTCGGCGACATCTGGCTGTCCGTCAAGCAGGGGACCGATTCCGCTCTGGCCATGGCGTTCGGCCACGTCATCCTGAGCCAGTTCCATGTGGCGCGGCAGGTCGACTATTTCGTCGATTACGTCAAGCGTTACACCGACATGCCGATGCTGGTGCGCCTGGTGGAAAAAGACGGGCGCCTCATCCCCGACCGTTTTTTGCGCGCCTCCGATCTCGACGGCGCGCTCAACGAGACGAACAACGCCGAATGGAAGACGCTGGCTTTCGACAACAGGAGCGGCGAATTGATCGCGCCGAATGGGTCGGTCGGCTTCCGCTGGGGCGAGAAGGGCAAGTGGAATCTCGAAGCGAAAAGTTCGGACGGCAAGCCGGTCGATCTCATGCTGTCGCTGAAGGACCGTGAGCATGAGCTGGTCGAGGTCGCCTTCCCCTATTTCGGCAATATCGCGCATGAACATTTCGCCAGTTCGGATCATGCGAGCATTCTGGAGCGGCGGATTCCTGCGACGAAGCTGAAGACGGTCGAAGGCGATGTGCTGGTGGCCTCGGTCTATGACCTGTTCCTCGCCAATTACGGCGTGGACCGCGGCTTCGGCGGCGGCAATGTCGCGACGGATTTCGATGACGACACGCCCTATACGCCAGCATGGGCAGAAAAGATCACCGGCGTCGATCGCGGAAAAATCGTCCAGGTCGCGCACGAATTCGCGCTCAACGCGGAAAAGACCAAGGGCCGCTCGATGGTCATCATCGGCGCGGGCATGAACCATTGGTTCCACTGCGACATGAACTACCGCGCCGTCATCAACATGCTGGTCATGTGCGGCTGCGTCGGACAGTCGGGAGGCGGCTGGGCGCATTATGTCGGCCAGGAAAAACTGCGGCCGCAGGCCGGCTGGGCGCCGCTCGCCTTCGGGCTCGACTGGGGACGGCCGCCGCGCCAGCAGAACGGCACGTCGTTCTTCTACGCCCATACCGATCAATGGCGTTACGAGACGCTCGACCCCAAGGACATTCTCTCGCCGACGGCGCCAACTGGCCCGTGGGACGGCGCCCTGATCGACTATAATGTGCGCGCCGAACGCATGGGCTGGCTGCCGTCTGCGCCGCAACTCGAGCAGAACCCGCTGACGCTTGCGGCCAAGGCGGCCGAACAGGGGCTCGAGGTCAAGGATTATGTCGCGCAGGGCCTGCAATCCGGTGCCCTGAAGATGTCCTGCGAGGATCCTGACGATCCCAAGAACTGGCCGCGCAACCTGTTCGTCTGGCGCTCCAACCTGCTCGGCTCCTCGGGCAAGGGACATGAATACTTCTTGAAGCACCTGCTCGGCACGTCGCATGGCGTGCTCGGCAAGAATCTCGGCGAGGAGGGCCGCGCCAAGCCCATGGAAGTGGCCTGGAATGAGCAGGGGCCGGAGGGAAAGCTCGACCTGCTGGTGACGCTCGATTTCCGCATGTCGACGACCTGCGTCTATTCCGACATCGTGCTTCCCACAGCCACTTGGTACGAGAAGGACGACCTCAACACTTCCGACATGCACCCCTTCATCCATCCGCTCGGCGCGGCGGTGGATCCGGCCTGGGAATCGCGTTCGGACTGGGAAATCTACAAGGGAATCGCCAAGGCTTTCTCAGCTGTCGCGCCGGAAGTTCTCGGCGTCGAAAAGGACGTCGTGCTGACGCCGATCATGCATGACTCGCCCGGTGAGATCGCGCAGGCGCTCGACGTGAAGGATTGGAAGAAGGGCGAATGCGCCGCCATTCCCGGCAAGACCATGCCCGCCGTGACGGTGGTCGAGCGCGACTATCCCAACATCTACAAGCGCTTCACCTCGCTTGGCCCGCTGATGGAAAAGATCGGCAATAACGTCAAAGGCATTTCCTGGGAGACCTCAGGCGAAGTCGAGCATCTCAAACATCTCAATGGCGTCGTGAAGGAGGAGGGCCCGACCAAGGGGCTGGCGAAAATCGACAGCGCCATCGACGCGGCGGAAACCATTCTGATGCTGGCGCCGGAGACCAATGGCGAAGTCGCGGTGCGGGCCTGGGAGTCCCTGTCTAAGTCGACGGGACTCGAACATGCGCATCTTGCCCTGCCGAAGGAAGACGAGAAAATCCGCTTCCGCGACATTGTCGCGCAGCCAAGGAAAATCATTTCGGCGCCAACCTGGTCGGGGCTGGAAAGCGAGCATGTCTGCTACAACGCCGGCTACACCAATGTGCATGAGCTGATCCCCTGGCGCACGCTCACCGGGCGGCAGCAGCTCTATCAGGATCATCTGTGGATGCGCGCCTTCGGCGCGGGCCTTGCCGTCTATCGCCCGCCGATCGACACGCGCGCCATAAAACCCGTGATCGACAAATACCCCAATGGCGAAAAGCAGGTGGTGCTGAACTTCATCACGCCGCACCAGAAGTGGGGCATCCATTCGACCTATACCGACAATCTGCTGATGCTCACGCTTTCGCGTGGCGGACCGATCGTCTGGATCAGCGAAGTCGACGCGAGGCAGGCGGGCCTGGTCGATAACGACTGGATCGAGGCCTACAACTCCAACGGCGCGCTCGTCGCCAGGGCTGTGGTGTCGCAGCGTGTCAAACAGGGCATGTGCATGATGTACCACGCGCAGGAAAAGATCGTGAACGTGCCGGGCTCCGAGACCACCGGACGACGCGGCGGCATCCATAATTCCGTCACCCGCGTCATGCTGAACCCGACCCACATGATCGGCGGCTACGCGCAGCAGGCCTACGGCTTCAACTATTACGGCACCATCGGCACCAACCGCGACGAATTCGTCATCATCCGCAAGCTGTCGAAAGTCGATTGGCTCGAAGGGCCCTACGACGAAACCAAGAGCAAGACGCGCGGCCCGCTGACCACTGCAGCGGAATAGGGAGAGCTTGACCATGAAAATCCGCGCACAGATCGCGATGGTGCTGAACCTCGACAAATGCATCGGCTGCCACACCTGTTCGATCACCTGCAAGAACGTCTGGACCAGCCGTGAAGGCGTCGAATACGCCTGGTTCAACAATGTCGAGTTCAAGCCGGGCATTGGCTATCCCAAGGATTGGGAAAACCAGAAGCGCTGGAAGGGCGGCTGGAAGCGCAATGGCGACGGCTCCATCGAGCCGCGCATCGGCGCCAAATGGCGAGTGCTGGCGAAGATTTTCGCCAATCCGGACCTGCCCGAAATCGACGATTATTACGAGCCTTTCACCTTCGACTACGAGCATTTGCAGAAGGCGCCGCAGTTGGAGGCCTTTCCGACCGCGCGGCCGCGCTCGCTGATCACCGGCGAGCGGATGGAGAAGATCGAGGGCGGCCCGAACTGGGAGGAAATACTCGGCGGCGAATTCTCCAAACGCTCCGCCGACGCCAATTTCGAGGGCGTGCAGAAGGAAATGTACGGCCAGTTCGAAAACACCTTCATGATGTATCTGCCGCGCCTGTGCGAACATTGCCTCAACCCGGCCTGCGTCGCCTCCTGTCCGTCCGGCGCGATATACAAGCGCGAGGAGGACGGCGTCGTCCTGATCGACCAGGACAAGTGCCGTGGATGGCGCATGTGCGTGTCGGGCTGCCCTTACAAGAAAATCTATTACAACTGGTCGTCGGGCAAATCGGAAAAATGCATCCTGTGCTATCCGCGGCTTGAAGCGGGACAGCCGACCGTTTGCTCGGAAACCTGCGTCGGCCGCATCCGCTATCTCGGCGTGATGCTCTATGACGCGGACCGCATAGAGGCGGCGGCGAGCGAGCCGAACGAGAAGAACCTCTATCGCGCGCAGACCGACATTTTCCTCGATCCCAACGATCCCGAGGTGATCGCGCAGGCGCGAGCAGACGGCGTGCCGGAGTTCTTCCTTGAGGCCGCGAAAAAGTCGCCGGTCTGGAAGATGGCGATGGAATGGAAGGTCGCCTTCCCGCTGCATCCGGAATACCGCACCCTGCCGATGGTCTGGTACGTTCCGCCGCTGTCGCCGATCCAGTCCGCCGCCGAAGCGGGAAAGATGGGTATGGACGGCGGCATGCCAGACGTGAAGTCGCTGCGCATTCCGCTCAAATATCTCGCCAATCTGCTGACCGCCGGCGACGAGGCGCCGGTGGCGCTGGGCCTCGAACGCATGCTGGCGATGCGCGCCTTTATGCGCGCGAAGACGATCGATGGCGTGATCGACGAGAAGATCGCCGCGCGCGTCGGCATGACCGCGGCGCAGATCCAGGAAATGTACCAGATCATGGCCATCGCCAATTACGAGGACCGCTTCGTCATTCCGACCGCGCGCCGCGAATGGGCCGAGGACGCTTACGACTTGCGCGGTTCCTGCGGCTTTTCCTTTGGCAACGGCTGCTCGGACGGCGAGACGCCAAGCCTGTTCGGTTCTGCGAAAAAGCCGGCGGCGAAGACGCCGATGGAGGTCGAGTGATGAAAATCTTCAAGGCGTTTTCGGCGCTTCTTTCCTATCCGACCGTCGATTTCGTCGAGGCGATCGACGAGATTGGCGCGGTCATCGAAAGCGACCGGCTGCTCCCTGCGGCGGAACGCGACGCCTTGCTGCGCCTCGTCGAGGATTTGCGCGGCTGCGACCTTTACGATCTCCAGGAGCGTTACGTGCTGCTGTTCGATCGCACGCGCTCGTTGTCGCTGCATCTGTTCGAGCACGTGCATGGCGAGAGCCGCGACCGCGGCCAGGCCATGGTCGATCTGCTCGCGCTTTATGAAGCGAAGGGCCTGACCGGCGCGGCCAATGAACTGCCGGATTACACGCCGCTGTTCCTGGAGTTCCTGTCGACGCTGGAGCCTGAGGCGGCGCTGCCCCTGCTGGCCGAGCCGGTTCATGTCTTCACCGCCTTGGCCGAGCGGCTGCGCAAGCGCGAGTTGCGCTACGAAGCTCTGTTTCGCGCTCTTGTGGCCCTGGCGCGCGCTCAGCCCGACGCGGCGCTCCTCGCCGCCTTGCGCGAAGAACCCGACCCGGCGCCCGACGATCTCGAGGCGCTCGACGCGGCCTATGAAGAAGCGGCGGTCGGCTTCGGCGCGCCCGACGACGCCGAATGCGGCAAGGATGGCCTCGCCGCAAAATTGCGGCAGGCGCGGCGTCCGGCGCCTGGAGTGGCGGAAGCCGCCCGGGCGCGGCGAACAGAATTCACGCATTCCCCGTCATCGAACCTGTGAGGGCCGGTCGCCATGGCTGATTATGTCAATCATCTGCTGTTCGGCTGGTATCCATACCTTTGCCTGACGGTTTTCCTGCTCGGCAGCTGGCTGCGGTTCGACCGCGAGCAATACACGTGGCGCAGCGGCTCGTCGCAGCTCCTGCGCCGCAAGCAGTTGATATGGGGCTCCAACCTTTTTCATGTCGGCGTGCTCGTCATTTTTCTTGGCCATTGCGCCGGCCTGCTGACGCCGATCGCCATATTCGACGCCCTGGGCATTGCGCATTCCTTCAAGCAGGGGATGGCGATCGTCATCGGCGGCGGCGCAGGCCTGATGTGCCTTGCCGGGATCAGCCTGCTGACACATCGCCGCCTCACCGACCCGCGCGTGCGGAAAACGTCGTCGTTCGGCGACACTGCGATCTTGCTCGTTCTCTTCGCGCAATTGCTGCTCGGCCTGTGCACCATCTTCGTTTCGCTCCATCATCTCGACGGGCATGAAATGGTGAAGTTCATGAACTGGGCGCAGGGCGTCCTGACGCTTCAGACCGACGCGTGGATGAATGTCGCCGACGTCAATCCGATCTTCAAGCTGCATCTCGTGCTCGGCATGACGATCTTCCTGCTGTTTCCGTTCACGCGACTGGTCCACATCTGGTCGGCGCCGGTCTGGTATTTCGGCCGCACGGGCTATCAGATCGTGCGCAGCCGCAAGGCGCTCTCGCAGACGGAGACGCAAGCATGAGCGCCTGCGCCGTCCACCAGCCCGACCTCGCGCTGCGACGCAGGGCCATCAGCGTCAATGGCGTTGCGATTCCGCATGCGTTGATCGCGCGAGAGGCGCAGAACCATCGCGCGGAAAATCCGGCCCAGGCTTTCGCAGCGGCGGCGCGCGCGCTGGTCGTCCGGGAACTGCTGTTGCAGGAGGCGCGGAGGCTTGCGCTGGCGGCCGAGCCGGCGGACGACGCCGACGGGCGCCGCGAAACCGATGAGGAGGCGCTGATCGGCGCGCTCATAGAAAGCCAGATTCCGCGCGACAGGCCAGACGAGCAAAGCTGCCTGCGCTATTACGAAAACAATATCGCGCGGTTCCGCTCGCGCGATCTTTTTGAGGCCGCGCACATCCTGATCGCCGCCGTTCCGGATGATGAAGCTTCGGTGGCGTCGGCGCGCAAGGCGGCGAGCGAGCTGATCGCGCTCCTCCAACAAGATCCTTCGGGGTTTGCCGCGGCGGCGCGAGTTTATTCGGCCTGTTCGTCGCGCGAAAACGGCGGCG
Source organism: uncultured Alphaproteobacteria bacterium (assembly GCA_963849665.1). Lineage (GTDB taxonomy): Bacteria > Pseudomonadota > Alphaproteobacteria > Rhizobiales > Beijerinckiaceae > Rhodoblastus. The sequence goes on from CAWKJW010000008.1 coordinate 76,199, forward strand.
CCCTCGGCCAGTTTTCGCGGGGACAATGCGCGCCCGAATTCGAGGAGGCGCTCGGCGTCCTGGCGCCGGGCGAGATTTCGCCGGAGCCGGCCCAGACCAGCCATGGCCTGCATGTCTTGCGGCTCGACCGGAAAATCGACGGGGCGACCCTGCCCTTCGACATGGTCAAGGAGCGCATCGCCGGACATCTCGCGGAAACCCGGCGCCGGCACGTCATCGCGGGCTATATCGCCCAGCTCGGGCAAAAGGCGCAGATCGAGGGAATCGTCTTCGCGCCGGACGATGACGCCAACAGGCGAGGCCGGTCATGAGCCTCGGCCAAATCCTGGCGCAGTTCGGCGATGAAAGCCTCGTCGCGCGGCTGCTGCCCGATCTCGGCGACGCGCCATGGCAGCGTCGCGCGAAAGAAGCCGCCGACATGCAAGGCGAGGCCCTGGGCGAATATGCGGGCGCGGCAGTGGCCCGCTTCGCCTCCGGCGCCGGCGACGAGGACTGGCTGTCCCTCCTGTCGGCGCTCAACCGCGCCGCCGACCCCGGCGCGGTCTGCCTGCGGCGGATCATCGACTGGGCCATGGACCGCGACGACGCAAGAGAGCCGGTCGAATGAACGCGATGGAACAAATCGGCGGCTGCTTTGCGACGGGCTTCGAGACCGGCGCGATGACCCATCCATTGACTGCGTTGATCTATGACGAGGGTTTCGCCATCGGCGATTTTTTCCGAGCTGTCGCCGAGCGCGCGCGTTCGGCGCGGCTGCGCCTCGGCGGGGTCATCGAGAAACCCGCGGCGCCCGCAGCGCGCGGCCGTCGCTGCGACATGAACCTCCTGGAGCTTGCGACCGGCCGGACGATCAGGATTTCGGAGGAGCGCGGCGCTCTCGCGCGCGGATGTCGTCTCGATCTCGACGGCCTCGCCCGCACCTGCGCGCTTGTCCTGTCGAGCCTGGCGCAAGTGGACCTCATCCTGCTGAACAAATTCGGCAAGTCGGAGGCTGAAGGCGGCGGTTTTCGCTGCATCATCTCGGACGCGCTGGCGCTGGAGATTCCGGTCGTCATCGGCGTGCCCAGGCGCAATCTGGCGGCCTGGCGCGAATACGCCGGCGAACTGGCCGTCGAATGGGATATGGGCGCGGGTTTCGATATCTCCGCATCGGGCGGAGCAGGAGAAGATTTCTGCTGAGCGACGGCGGACGCAAGTTCGGCCATCGGTCGAAGTTTCAACATTGGAGGGCAAAATGAAATCGACGAACAGAATTCTGGCGGGCATTTGCGGCGGCCTGCTCGCGGCCTCGGCGCATGGGGCTTTGGCCGCCGACGCGGGCGATCAGGGGCCGCCGCAGGGCCAGCCGATTGTCGAGACGATGGTTGCGCCGCCCGAGGTTCCGCCCGCCATCCACCGCGACCACCCAGCCCGCGTCGTCGTCACGCTGGAGACGAAGGAAGTCGTCAAGGAACTGGCCGACGGCGTGCGTTACACCTTCTGGACGTTCAACGGCACTGTGCCCGGGCCGATGATCCGGGTGCGGCAGGGCGATACGGTCGAGCTTCACTTCAAGAACGATCCGTCGTCGCACATGGCGCACAATATCGACATGCATGCGGTCATGGGGCCGGGCGGCGGCGCCGCGGCGACCGCGACGCCGCCGGGGCACGAAACGGTCTTCACCTTCAAGGCCATGCGCGCGGGCATTTTCGTTTATCACTGCGCCACCGCGCCGGTTCCCATGCATATCGCCAACGGCATGTATGGAATGGTGCTGGTCGAGCCGCCCCAGGGCCTGCCGAAAGCAGACCAGGAATATTACGTGATGCAGGGCGACTTCTACACCAAGGGCGGTTACCACGAGCCCGGCCTGCAAGCCTTCGACATGCAGAAAATGCTGGCCGAACAGCCGACCTATGTTCTTTTCAACGGCCGCGAGGGTTCGCTGGTCGGGGCGGGCGCGCTCAAGTCGAATGTCGGCGACAATGTGCGGCTGTTCGTCGGCGACGGCGGTCCCAACCTCGTGTCGAGTTTCCACGTCATCGGCCAGATCTTCGACGATGCGCGTGTGGAAGGCGGGACGCTGGTCAATCACAATGTGCAGACCACGGTCGTCCCGGCGGGCGGCGCCACGATGGTGGATATGAAAACGCTCGTTCCCGGCACCTATCTGCTGGTCGATCATTCGATCACCCGCGCGTTCATGAAGGGCGCGCTCGCGCAATTGGTGGTCAAGGGCGCCGCACGGCCGGATCTCTATGAAAAAGTGTCGAGCGCCGCCATGCCGGCCGCCGCGGGAGCGGTCGTCGCGGCTCAGGGCGCCGCAAACGATCCCTTCGCCGAGGGCAAGCGCGTGTTCGGCGATATCTGCTCGAACTGCCACCAGAGCAACGCCATGGGCCTGCCGGGCGCCTTCCCGCCTTTGGCCATGTCCGACTATCTCAACGCCGCGCCAAAACGCGCGATCGGCGTCGTCCTGCACGGCCTCAGCGGCAAGATCACGGTCAACAATACCGGCTATGAATCACAAATGCCGGCCTTTGGCGGCCAGTTGAGCGACAACGAGATCGCCAGCGTGCTAACCTACGTCCTCAACAATTTCAACAACAAGGGCGGCGAGGTGACGGCTGATCAAGTCAAGGCCGCGCGCGCCGCGACGCCGCAGAAATAACCGATATGGCGGGACCGCATTTTCGCGGTCCCGGTCCAAAGCGTTTTCGAGCGAAGCGGGAAGAAAACGCGTAAAAACAAAAAACCCGGAGCGCGTTCGCTGAACGGAAGCTCAGCGAATGCGCCCTCGTCCTGAGATTGGCGCAATGCGGATTTTTTTCCTGTCGATTGTCGCTCTATTATCGTCTCTGGCGCCTGGCGCTGGCGCTCCAGCCTATGTCCGGCTGCCGGGCGGCGCCTTCATCAGCATTCTGGCTGGCCCGGACGGCGGCCCGACACATGCGTCGATCGCGCCGTTCTCGATGCGGACAGAGCCGGTGACCAACGCGGAATTCGCCGCTTTCCTGCATTCGCAGCCCGAATGGCGCCGCGACCGCATCGCCTCCTTGCTGGCGGGGCCGCGTTATCTCGACCGCTGGCGCGACGCCGCCGTTCCGGGCCCGGAATTGAACCCTGACGCGCCGGTCACCGATGTGAGCTGGTTCGCAGCGCGCGCCTATTGCGCAAGCGAAAAGGCGGAGCTGCCAAGCTGGCTGCAATGGGAATACGCCGCCGCCGCGGACGCGCTCCGTCGCGACGCGCGCGCCGATCCGGCGCGCAACGCCGACATTCTCGCGGCGATTACGGGCGCCAGCGGCCACGCGCCGGGCGCCGTCGGCGCGCGTCCGCCCAATATCTATGGAGTGCGCGACGTCAATCGGCTGATGTGGGAATGGACGGACGACTACGCGGCGCTGTTCGGCAACGCCGATCCTCGCGTCGCCGGCTCCGGCGCGACCCTGGCTCTGTGCGGCGGCTCCGCCCTGGCTTTCTATGACCGCACGCAATTTGCGGCGCTGATGCGCGTCGCCGCCTTGTCAAGCCTGAAACCACGCGATTCCTCGCCGCAGGTCGGATTCCGCTGCGTGCGGGCCATAGGAGGAGAAAAATGAAATTCATTCCTGTCCTGGCTTTGGCCTTGTCGACGCTGCTGGCCCCGGCAGTCGCGCGGGCGGCGGAAAATCTGCCGTCCAATTCCCTCTATCGTATCCCGCCGATCGCGCTCGTCGACCAAGTCGGTCATTCCTTCAGCCTCGCGAGCCTCGCCGGCGAGCCACGGCTGATCGGCATGTTCTATGCCTCCTGCCATATGATGTGCCCTCTCGAAATCGAATTGATCAAGGCGATGGAAAAGACTGTGGCGGAGGCCGGCGGCGCGCCGATCCCGGTCGTGCTGGTGAGTTTCGACACTGCGCACGACAATGTCGCGGCGCTGGCCAGGACCGCCGACGACCACGACGTGAAGGCGCCGGGCTTCGAGCTGACGCGCGCCGAAAAAGGCGATGTCGGCATGCTCGGCGGCGTGCTGGGCGTAGCGTGGCGGGCCGCGCCCGGAGGCGGATTCCAGCACAATGTCGTGGTGGCCCTGCTCGACCGGCAGGGACGCATCGTCGCGACCAACCCCGGCGATGGTCGTCCGGACAGGCCGTTCATCGACGCCATTCTCGCCCAGGAGCGGCAAGCCGCCCGTTGAATCCGCGCTTTCAGTCCTGCTTCCGGGCGAGGGCCTGAACGCCGGCGATGTCGCGCACGACGACGCGCTGCCGGCCGCATTCGACCAGGCCGCGCTCCTCCCAGGCGGAGAGCGTGCGGCTGACGGTATGCAATGTCGCGCCGGTCATTTCGGCGAGATCCTGGCGCGACAGCGGGAAATCGATCAGCAGGCCGTCTTCGGTTTTCCGTCCGGCCTGCTGCGCGAGTTGCAGCACCGCGCCGGCGATGCGCTGTTCGACATGCTGTGTCGACAGATCGAGGATCCGCTTTTGCGAATCCTGCAAGCGCGAGCCAAGCGACTGCATCGTGTTGACCGCGAGATGAGGGTGGCGAGCGATCAGGCTGGCCCAGACGGAATTGGGCCAGGCGAGCGCCAGCGAATCCACCGCCGCGGTCGCCGTGCCGGGATATTTGTCGGCGCCGATCGCCATGGCGACGCCGAACATGTCGCCCGGCGCGATGAATCGCACCACCATCTGCTGGCCCTGCGGGTTGAGCCGCGTCACGCGCAGGCGGCCGTGCAGCAGCAGGAAGAAGCGATCGGCCGCCTCGCCCTGGCGGAAGGCGGCTTCCCCTTTCGGCACGCGCAGCGGCGCGGCCTGCGCCAGGACTTCGTCCAGCGCCTCGGGCGTCAGGCCGGCGAATGTCGGCGAACCCGCGATCAGCGAGCGGTCGAGCTGCGCCATGGAAAACTGAGCCTCCGGTTGTTTGCTCTCGCGCAAGGTCGCGGCGCTCCGACTGGTTTAGCAAGAATTCCGTTCTCCCCCAAGGAGCTATTATGACCGATGCGAACAGCCGCCGGCTTTATTCCGGCCCAGCCTTTCTGAGCCTTGGCTTTCGGCCTTTCTTTCTCGCCGGCGCGATTTGGGCGGTCGTCGCGGTCATGCTCTGGCTGCCGCAATATTTCGGCGAATTGACCCTTCGGAACGCCTTTCAGCCGCTCGACTGGCATGCGCATGAAGCTTTGTTCGGCTATGTCGCGGCCATTGTCACCGGCTTCCTGCTGACCGCCGTGCCCAATTGGACCGGCCGGCTGCCGCTCCGGGGCCGGCCCTTGCTGCTGCTGCTGGCGGTCTGGACGGCGGGGCGCGCCGCCATCCTGTTTTCGGCCTCGCTCGGCTGGGCCGTGGCCGCCATCGTCGATTGCGCCTTTCTCGCCCTGGTCTCCGCGGCGGTGGCGCGCGAGATCGTCGCCGGCAAGAACTGGCGCAACCTCAAGATCCTGGTATTTGTCGCGCTCCTGTTCGCGGCCAATGTGGTCTTCCACGTCGAGGCGCATCTGACGGGCTCGGCGACTTATGGCCGGCGGTTTGGGATCGCCGCAACCATTGCCCTGGTCATGCTGGTCGGCGGCCGCGTCATCCCCAGCTTCACGCACACCTGGCTTCAGCGCCGCGGCCCCGGCCGCCTGCCGGAGAAATTCGGCCGTTTCGACGGAATTTGCGTCGCCGCGTCCGCCGCCGCGCTGGCTGGCTGGACGCTATGGCCGGATGAAAAGATCGTCGGCGCGCTGATGATCGCCGCCGGCCTTCTCAATTGGTCCGGCTGGCGCGCTGGGCGGGCGAGCGCACAGGCGGCGAGGTCTTGGTGCTGATTCTGCATCTCGCTTATCTTTTCGTGCCGCTCGGCTTTGTCCTGAGCGGGCTGGCGGCCTTTATGGACGCAATTCCCTTCAGCGCCGGCCTGCACGCATGGGCGGTCGGCGCGGTGGGGGTGATGACGCTGGCCGTGATGACCCGCGCCAGCCTCGGCCATACCGGGCAGGCGCTGCATGCGGGCAAGGGCATGCCGGTGATTTACGCGGCGGTCCTGCTGGCGGCTGTCGCGCGAATTCTGGCCGCCGGCGCCGCAATGGAGTTTTATCCTGCTGCATGTCGCGGCCTTTGCCTGGCTCGTCGCTTTTCTCGGTTTCGCCCTTGTC
>CAWKJW010000009.1:0-8072 GCA_963849665.1 uncultured Alphaproteobacteria bacterium
ACTTCGACCCATCTGCTCGAGAAGATCGGCGGCGCGACCCTCGTCGTCAACGATCCGGCCAGCGTGCGCAACGCGCCCGAAAAGCTGTTCGTGATGGATTTTCCGCACTTGATGCCGCCGACCCTCATCACCCGCGACAAGGCGGCGATCGACGCCTTTCGCGCCGAGCATGGCGAAGTGGTGATGAAGCCGCTGCACGGCTTTGGCGGCGCCGCCGTGTTCCGGCTGATGCGGGAGGACGCCAATTACGGCTCGCTCTTCGATCTCTTCGCCACCAGTTTCCGTGAGCAATGGGTGGTGCAGAAATTCCTTCCCGCCGTCAGCCGGGGCGACAAGAGGATCCTGCTCGTCGATGGCGAGCCCTGCGGCGCGGTCAATCGCGTTCCCCAGGCCAATGACATCCGCTCCAACATGGTGCGCGGCGGCGCGGCCGAAGCGACCGAGCTCTCGCCGCGCGAAAAGGAAATCTGCGCCACGATCGGACCGGAGCTCAGGAAGCGCGGCCTGATGTTCGTCGGCATCGACGTGATCGACGGCTATCTCACCGAAATCAACGTCACCTCGCCGACCGGCATCCGCGCCGTCCAGCGCACCGGCGGCCCTGACGCCGCCGCCGCCATCTGGGACGCGATCGAGCGGAAGACATGCGGCCCGGGAGGCAAGGGGATGAGCCTGCAGGCCAATCTCGCGCCCCGGGACGCCGGCTCCGCGCCGGCGCCGAAATGGACCGGCCCCCGGCTGGAGCTGCCGATGAAGACCTTGATCGACCGCGCCGCCGTCGAGGCGGAGCTGGCCGCCACGGCCGCCGAACATGGCGGCGGAACGCGGAATTCCGCAAGGCGGCGGTCGAGATTCTCGCCCGCGCGCTGGAGCGCGGGACGGCCGTCGCGCGGCGCGCCCTGGAGGAAAAAGGCTCGGGCCTCGCCTGCGGCGCGCCATCTCGCCTATGTCGAGGACGAGCTTTTGCGCGCCATCCATTGCTGCGTCGTCAAATATATCCGTCCCGAAGCCGCCTGCCGGCCATCTCTGCGTCGTCGCGGTCGGCGGCTACGGGCGCGGCGCGCTGGCGCCCGGCTCGGACATCGATCTCCTGTTCCTGCTGCGCGGCCAGGACCGCGCCGGCGACGAGGCTTTGATCGAGTCCGTGCTCTATCTGCTGTGGGACCTGAAGCAGAAGGTCGGCCACGCCACGCGGACGGTCGATCAATGCCTGAAACAGGCCAAGGCCGACATGACCATCCGGACGACCTTGCTCGAATGCCGCTTCATCCTCGGCGACCGCTCCCTGCTCGAGACGTTGCTGAAGCGTTTCGACACCGAGATCGTTCGCAATTCGGCGCCGCGAATTCGTCGCCGCCAAACTGGCCGAGCGCAATTCGCGCATCCAGCGCGCGGGCGCGTCGCGCTATCTCGTCGAACCCAACGTCAAGGAGGGCAAGGGCGGGCTGCGCGACCTCAACACCTTGTTCTGGATCGCCAAATACGCCTATCGCGTCCAGGATGCCGAGGCGCTCGTCGGCGTCGGCCTGTTCAGCGAACAGGAGCTGCGGCTGTTTCGCCGTTGCGAGACTTTCTTGTGGAAAGTGCGCTGCACCATGCATTTCGCCACCGGCCGCCCCGAGGAGCGGCTGAGTTTCGACCTGCAGCGCGTGATCGCCAAGAAATTGGGCTATTCGGAGCGTGACGGCCTGTCGGCGGTCGAAAGGTTCATGAAGCATTATTTCGTGATCGCCAAGCATGTCGGCGATCTCACCAACATCGTCTGCGCCGGGCTCGAGGAGCGCCAGGCCAAGCCGCGCGCCGTTTTCGACCGTTTCGTCGGCCGCTTTCGGCGACGCGGCAAGCCGAAAGACCTTGGCCCCTTCTCGCTGGAGACCGATCGCGTCACCGTGGCCGGCAAGGATGTTTTCGACAGGGAGCCGATCAATCTGATCCGGCTGTTTCGGTCGCCGCGCGCAATGAGCTGCCCATCCACCCGGATGCGCTGCGGCTCGTCACCCAGTCGCTGCCGCGCATCGACGCGAAATTGCGCGCCAATCCCGAAGCCAACCGGCTGTTTCTCGAGATTCTCACCACGCCGCAATCAAGCGAGCGGGCGCTGCGGCTGATGAACGAAGCCGGCGTGCTCGGCCGTTTCCTGCCGGATTTTGGCCGCATCGTCGCGATGATGCAGTTCAACATGTACCATCATTACACCGTGGACGAGCATCTGCTGCGCGCCCTGGGCGAACTGGCCGCGCTGGAATTGCATCACCGCGATTCCGAATTGCCGCTGGTCAGCGAAATCATGCCGAGCATCTCGCATCGCCGCGCGCTTTACGTGGCGCTGCTGCTGCATGACATCGCCAAGGGCCGCAAGGAGGATCATTCGATCGCCGGCGCGTCGGTGGCGCGAAAGCTCTGCCAACGCCTCGGCCTTGACGAGGCGGAGACGGAAACGGCGGCCTGGCTCGTCGAGCATCACCTGATCATGTCGAATATCGCCCAGAGCCGCGACCTGGCGGATTCGCGCACCATCGAGGGCTTCGCCAAGATTGTGCAGACCATCGAGCGGCTGAAAATGCTGACCGTGCTGACCGTCTGCGACATTCGCGCGGTCGGACCGGGCGTGTGGAACGGCTGGAAGGGCGAATTGATCCGCACGCTTTACTGGGAGACCGAGGTGGTGCTCGCCGGCGGCCATTCCTCGGTCGACCGCAAGCGCCGGGTGGCGCAGGCGCAGCAGGAGTTGCGCGTAAAACTGCCGGCCTGGTCGGATCATGAATTCGCCGACTATGCCGCCCGACATTATCCGGCCTACTGGCTCAAGGTCGATCTTGCGCACAAGGTCCAGCATGCGCAGCTTCTGCACGCCAGCGCCGTCGAGATGCACTCCCTGGCCACGGAGGTCGTGACGGAAGCCTTTCGCGGCGTCACCGAACTCACCGTCGTCGCGCCCGACCATCCGCGTCTCCTCACGATCATCGCCGGCGCCTGCGCGGCCTCGGGCGCCAATATCGTCGACGCCCAGATCTTCACCACCACCGACGGGCTGGCGCTGGACACCATCTGCATCTCCCGCGCCTTCGAACGCGACGAGGATGAAAAAAGGCGGGGCGAGCGCATAGCCCGCGCGATCGAACAGGCGCTGCGCGGCGAAATCCGCCTCAGCGACCTGGTCTCGGCCAAGGCCGGCGCCGGCGCGTCGCGCGCCGACACGTTCAACGTGCCGCCCGACGTCGTCATCGACAACAGCCTGTCGCATATGTACAGCGTCATCGAGGTTTCCGGCCTCGACCGGCCCGGCCTGCTGTTCGACCTGACCTTCGCCCTGTCGCGGCTCAATCTCAACATCGCCTCGGCCCATATCGTCACTTTCGGCGAAAAGGCGGTCGACGCCTTCTACGTCACCGACCTGACGGGGGCCAAGGTGATCAATCCGGCGCGGCAGGCGGCGGTGCGCCGGCATCTCCTCGATGTTTTCGCCGTCAAGCGAAAAGCTTGATTTTTGCCGCGCCCGGGCCGATATGCTGGCCGACGCAACAGGAAATGGTTGGACGATGAACGACGGTAAAGACCCGCAGGACGACATGCCTTCGCAAATGGACGCAAATTCCGCGGCCGAAGCGGCTGCGGCCGACCCGGCCCCGGTTCAAAGCGAGGCCGAGCGCGACGCGCAAGCGGTGCAGGCATTGATCGCGGAAAACGCCAGCCTCAAGGACAAGGTGCTGCGCACGCTCGCGGAAATGGAAAACCTGCGCCGCCGCACCGAAAAGGAAGTGGCCGACGCCAAGACCTACGGCGTGACCTCCTTCGCCCGGGACATGCTGACTTTCGCCGACAATCTCAAGCGCGCGCTCGACAATGTGCCGCAGGAGGCTCGCGAAAACGCCGACGCCGTGCTGAAAAGCTTTGTCGAGGGGATCGAGCTGACCGAGCGCGATTTCCTCTCCCGCCTGTCGCGCCATGGCGTGCGCAAGCTGGAGCCGAAGGGCCAGAAGTTCGATCCGAATTTCCACGAGGCCCTGTTCGAGGCGCATGACGAAAGCCTGCCGCCGGGCGCCGTCGCGCAGGTGGTGGAGGACGGATTCGCCATCGGCGAGCGCGTCTTGCGCCCGGCCAAGGTGGGCGTCGCCAAGGGCGGGGCCAAATCCAGCTGAGTTCGAGATGCTGACGCTCAAGCCCGGTCTGCGTCTTTACAAGACGGCGCTCGACCGGGCGGAGCAGGAGGCGCTGGTTGGCGACCTGCGCGAAATTTTGCGCCAGGCGCCGCTGTTTCGCCCGACCATGCCGCGCAGCGGCAATGCCCTGTCGGTGCGCATGAGCAATTGCGGCGCGCTCGGCTGGGTGTCGGATATTTCCGGCTATCGCTATCAGGAAACCCATCCCGAAACGGGCCGGCCTTGGCCGCCGATGCCAGACAGCGTCTTGCGGCTGTGGCGCGAATTTTCCGATTCTGACGCCCTGCCAGACGCCTGCCTGATCAATTATTACGACGCGCAGGCGAAGATGGGCGCGCATCAGGACCGCGACGAAATCGATTTTTCCGCGCCGATCGTCTCGGTGTCATTGGGTGACAGCTGCCGCTTCCGCTATGGCGGCGACAGCCGGCGCGGGCCGACCGAGGCGATCCGGCTCGATTCCGGCGACATCCTGGTTTTCGGCGGGCCGGCGCGAAAAATGTTTCATGGCGTCGACAAGGTGCTGGCGGGAACCTCGACGCTGCTTGCGCCGCCCGGCCGCATCAACCTGACCTTGCGACGGGCGCGATGAACACGCGCCAAATCGCACCCTGAAGCTGTCGCTCGCGATGACGAATTTGCATCCACGCCTATCCGGCTATCGCAGACAACCCACCGCATATCGACTTAGCGGAGAGCCAGATCGAGAGCGCCAGACCAGCCGCAATCGGCGGGGAGCGGGCTATCGCTAGCGGCGCCAGCAAGGGCAGGATCGCGCAAGAGAACCGGAAGTTCGCAAACAATCGATCATCGATTATGAGAAGCAGGTCGTCACACTTTACAATCCCGTAACGTACCTTTGCCAAGGTGAAGCATTGACCATTGGTTGATTGGAAAGAGGCAAACGTGCGCATTTCGACACGGCAGACTGGCGCTCTTGCGCTGCTTTTGGTGGCGGGAGGCGTGATAGCCGCCTTGCTCTATCTCCACGGCGATCTGGGAGGGACTCGGCGCGACCCTGACGCCACCATTGCCGCCTCCAATGAGGCGATCCGCCAGGATCCGAATTCCGCCGCGGCATACTTCGATCGAGCCGAAGCCTATATGAGCAAGCGCGACCTCGACCAGGCCATCGCCGATTTTGACCAGGCGATCCGCCTGGCGCCGCAGAACCCAAGAGCCTATGGTGGGCGGGGCTTCGCCCTTTATTTCAAAAAGGAGTTCGATCGCGCCATCGCTGATTTCGACGAAGCGATCCGCCTAAATCCCAAATTTGCGTTCAACCATTATTTCCGGGGCCGCTCGTACCAGAGCAAGGGAAACCTCGACCACGCCATCGCCGATTACGACGAGGCGATCCTACTCGACCCAAACCGTGCGCCGGTTTATGTTTTTCGAGGCATTGCGCGCCGGGCCAAGGGCGACGCCAGCATGGCCCTTTCCGATTTTGACTCGGCGGTTCGCATCGATCCGCGATCGGCCCGGGCGCATTTCAATCGAGGCAATTTGTACTTGGGCAAGGGCGATCTGGACCGCGCCATCGCCGACTACGACGCGGCAATCCGCCTCGATCCCAAAAACGCCTCGGCATATAACAACAGAGGCGCCGCTTATTTCCGCAACTCCGATCTGGACCGCGCCATCGCCGACTACGACGCAGCAGTCCGACTCGATCCCAATTATGCCGAGGCATATGATAACAGAGGCGCCGCTTATTTCCGCAAGTCCGATTTAGACCTTGCCACCGCCGATTTCGACGAGGCCATCCGGCTCGACCCCAAACATGTCGAAGCCCATCTCAACCGAGGCCGGGTCTACCTACGGCGTGACGATATCGACCACGCGATCGCTGAATACGATACGGCGATCAGGCTCGACGCCAATTTTGCCGGAGCCTACGAAACCCGAGGTCGCGCGTATCAGCGAAAAGGCGACAACGAGCGCGCGATTGCGGACTTCGATCAGGCGATCCGCCTTGATCCTAAAATCGCCCCTGCTTTCCGGTCCCGAAGCTTTTCGCGCCTTTATGGCGGTAAGGCCGCTGACGCCTTGGCCGACATCGATCGGGCGAGCACGCTCGATCCAAAGAATGCCTATTATGCTCTGTGGGCCGATATCATCGCGTATCGTAATAATGTCCCAACCCATCTGCCGGAGGCCGCCTCGAAAATTGACATGACGGCATGGCCCGCGCCGGCGATCCGCATGTTCCTCGGCGAAATTTCTCCCGCCGACTTGCGGGCCGCCGCAGATGGCGCGGACGCGAAAAAGAAAAACGGCGAAGTTTGTGAAGCAAATTTTTACAGCGCCGAAAAGGCGCTACGGCAGAACGCGAAGGACGACGCAACACGTCTTTTCCTGCTCGCTGCGAGCGACTGCGACAAAGGTTTCATCGAATGGGGCGCCGCCATGGCGGAACTCAAGGCGCTCGGCGCAACGCCTTGATAGGACGCCCTGGTAACGAGCCCAGGATTGGGGCTTCGGCTCATTTGCGATGTCGGAGGCCGCCGAATGGCGAGAGCGCTTGATTGACATTCAGTAGTCGTTTGGCAGCTTTGGCTCGTAAAGAGACGTCCGCCAACCCTATCAGGAACGTCCCCTCAGAGCCGATTCTTGCTGTCGCATCGAGCGCGCGTCCCCCTCAAAATGTAGCGGGCGCCTTAACCGGAGAGGCGCGGTTGCGTCTATCATGACGGGGAACGCCATATCCCGGAGGAATCTTTCGTGGCCGGCGATCCCCTCGCCCTTCGAGACGCCTGCTGTCGCAGGCTCCTCAGGGTGAGGGGGTTGTGCGACGCCTGTCAGCCCGCCAGCACCTGCTTCGACTCGACCGTCGAATCCGCCTTGAGGCGATAGACCAGCGGCACGCCGGTCGCCAGCTCCATGCTCGGGATGGTCTGCGGCGTCAGGCGGTCAAGCACCATCACCAAAGCGCGCAGCGAATTGCCGTGCGCGGCGACCAGCGTCCGCTCGCCGCGCAGCACGGCCGGCAGGATCTCCTGGTTGTAATAGGGCAGCACGCGCGCCACCGTATCCTTCAGGCTTTCGCCGCCGGGCGGCGGAACGTCATAGGAGCGCCGCCACAGATGGACCTGCTCCTCGCCCCATTTCTTGCGGGCGTCGTCCTTGTTCAGCCCGCAAAGGTCGCCGTAGTCGCGTTCGTTCAGCGCCTGATCCTTCGACGACGGACAGCGAAGTCTGCCCAAGTTCGGCCAGCATCAGGCCCATCGTGTTCTGCGCGCGGATCAGCGCCGAGGTGAAGCCCCGGTCGAAGGTGAGGCCGAGCGCCTTCAGCCGCTGCCCGGCGGCTTTCGCCTCGCGGATTCCCTGCTCGGTCAGGTCGGGGTCCTTCCAGCCGGTGAACAGGTTTTTCAGGTTCCAGTCGCTCTGGCCGTGGCGCACGAGCACAAGAAGACGTTCCGACACTTTTTTCTCCATTTTTCGTTTCGACCGCGATTTCGCGGTCATGATCCCTCACACGAGTTCGGCGTCGCATTCGCTCCTGACTCGCGGAGCGCGCGAGTAGGAAGACCATTCAAAATCCGAGCACGTCGGCCATCGAATAGAGGCCGGGCTTGCGGCCGCGCCCCCATAGCGCCGCCTGGACTGCGCCGCGGGCGAAAATGCCGCGATCCTCGGCCTTGTGCGTCAGTTCGATGCGTTCGCCCGGTCCGGCGAAAATCACGCTGTGATCGCCCACGACGGTGCCCCCGCGCAAGGTCGCGAAGCCGATGTCGCCGGGCTTGCGTGCGCCGGTAAAACCGTCGCGGGCGCGCACGCTGTGTTCGGCCAGGGCGATGTCGCGACCTTTTGCCGCAGCCTCGCCGAGCAGTAGCGCCGTGCCGGAGGGCGCATCGACCTTCATGCGGTGATGCATCTCGAGGATTTCGACGTCCCAGTCGGCGCCGAGCG
>CAWKJW010000010.1:0-22095 GCA_963849665.1 uncultured Alphaproteobacteria bacterium
GGCAAGGTCACCAAGGCGGTGGATGATTTCGGAAATCGAGATGGAGATCGCCCCCAACGTGCGCGTTCGCCAGTCCCGCTCCGCCATCGCCGAAGTGCGCGCCAAGGGCGAGCCGGTGAAGGATTCCGCCTGAGGGCGCAAGAAAATTGGACTAGCCGCTGAAAATGATGCGCTTTGCCCCCTGGAAAATCGTCCTCACCCTGGCTGCGTCCCTGATGGCCTTCCTGATCTGCGTGCCCAGCATGATCGGGCCGAAGGACCGCGCCGCGCTCGCCGACCACATGCCGTCCTGGCTGCAGCCCGAGTCCATCGTTCTTGGCCTCGATTTGCAGGGCGGCGCGCATCTTCTCTATGAAGTCGATCGGGCCGACGTGGTCCGGTCCATGGTCCAGAACCTGCGCGACGACTTGCGCCGCCTGCTCCGCGAGGAGAAGATCGGCATTGCCGGCGGCGTCGGCGTCAATGCGCGCGGCGTGCAGGTGCGCATCCCCGACGCCGCGGAGCGCGCCCGCATCATGCCGAAGCTTTCCGGCCTGGTGCAGATTTCCGCGGGCGTCGGCGGCTCCGGTCTCGACATTGTCGACGCCGGCGACGGACTGCTGAAGCTCAATCTCACCGACGCCGCCATCGACAACAAGATCCGGCGGTCGGTCGACCAGACCATCGAAGTGCTCAATCGCCGCGTCAATGGCCTCGGCACCACCGAGCCGAACATTCAGCGCGAAGGCAACGACCGCGTGATGGTCGAAGTGCCGGGCCTGAAGGACACCAACCGGCTGAAAGAGATCGTCGGCACCACGGCGAAGCTGGAGTTCCGCCTCGTCGGCGAACCGGGCGAAAATCCCGCCGATGTCGACATGCTCGACCAGACCGACCAGCCGGGTAAGTTGCCGGTCGAAAAGCAGGTGATGGTGCAGGGCGAGGACCTGACCGACGCGCAGCCGGGCTTTAACTCGCGCACCGGGGAGCCGGTGGTCAATTTCCGCTTCAACATTCGCGGCGGCCAGAAATTCGGCCAGGTGACTTGGGCCAATGTCGGGCGGCCCTTCGCCATCGTGCTCGACAACAAGGTGATTTCGGCGCCGCGCATCCTCGGGCCGATCACCGGGGGCTCGGGCCAGATTTCCGGCCATTTCACGGTCGAGCAGGCCAATAACCTCGCCATCCTGCTGCGCGCCGGCGCGCTGCCGGCCAAGCTGGACATCGTCGAGGAGCGCACCGTCGGTCCCGGCCTCGGCCAGGATTCGATCAACGCCGGCAAGCTCGCCGCCTACTGGGCGGCGGGGCTGGTTCTTGCCTACATGCTAATCACCTACGGCACATTCGGCGTCTTCGCCAATATCGCCCTGATGATCCATATCACCTTCATCTTCGCCGCCCTGGTGCTCCTGCGCGCAACGCTGACCTTGCCGGGCATCGCCGGCATCGTGCTGACCATCGGCATGGCGGTGGATTCCAACGTGCTGATCTACGAGCGCATCCGCGAGGAATCGCATGCCGGACGCTCGATCATCTCGGCGCTCGACGCCGGATTCAATCGCGCTTTCGCCACCATCGTGGACTCCAACGTCACCATGTTCGTGGTGGCGGCGATCCTTTATTTCCTCGGCGCCGGTCCGGTGCGCGGCTTCGCCGTCTCGTTGGCGATCGGCATCATGACGACCATCGTCACCGCCGTGACCATGACGCGGATGATGATCGCGCTGTGGTATCGCTACGCCCGGCCGACCAAACTGCCGATCTGAAGCCTGCTCCCGAAAAGGCGCGGGCCTTTTTTGGATCGTATGCGTTTGAATGAACGAAAACCGCCCCGAACAGAGTTCAGGATCTCTCGCTATGAAGCTTTTGCGCCTGGCGCCCGAAAACACCAAATTTCCATTCATGCGCTTCCGGCGCGTCTCCTATCCGTTTTCGGCCGTGCTTTCGATCGTTTCGGTGGTGATGTTCCTCACCATCGGCATGAATTTCGGCATCGACTTTTCCGGCGGCACGATGATGGAGGTGCGCGCCAAGGGCGCCGCCGCGGACCTGTCCTATATTCGCGACCTGTCCGGCCATCTCGGCCTCGGCGACGTGGAAGTGCAGGGGTTCGGCAATCCCACCGACGCGTCGATCCGCTTCGGCAAGCAGGTCGGCGGCGCCGCGGCGCAGGAAGCGGCTGTGGACAAGGTCAAGAAGGCGCTCGGCGCCGAGTATGATTTCCGCAGCGTCGAGGTGGTCGGACCGCGCGTGTCCGCCGAACTCGTGCAATCCGGCACCCTGGGCGTGGTCCTGTCGATCCTGGCGGTGCTGACCTATCTGTGGTTCCGCTTCGAATGGCAGTTCGCTGTAGGCGCGATCATCGCCACCATGCACGATCTACTGCTGACAGTCGGATTCTTCTCGATCACGCAGCTGGAGTTCAACACCACGTCGATCGCGGCGATCCTGACCATCGTCGGCTATTCGCTCAATGAAACCGTGGTGGTGCTCGACCGCATCCGCGAAATGATGCGCAAGTACAAGAAAATGCCGACCGACCAGTTGATCGATACGTCGATCAACGCCGTGCTGCCGCGCACCTTGATGACCGCGACCACGGTTTTCCTGGCGCTTCTCTCGCTGGTGATTTTCGGCGGCCAGGTGATCCGGTCCTTCTCGCTGGCGATGATGTGGGGCATTTTCGTCGCCACCTATTCCTCGATCTTCATCTGCTCGCCGACCCTGATCTACCTCGGCCTGCGCAACGAATCGCGCGCCGCGTCCGAGGAAGTCACTGGACTTGGCGGCAAGACCGGGGCCAAGCCGCTGTCGAGCGCCTGATTTGGCGGCCGAGCGCAAATATGACGGCTTCGCGCCGGGACTTTTCACGATAGACGGGATCGGCGCGGGAGGATTCCAGTTCGGCGGCATGTCGCATCGCGGCTCGCTGCTCGCCTTGCCGGACGGCGTGCGCGCCTATGCGCCGGTCAGTTTCGCCGAAGTCGACGAAGCGTCGCTTGCGCCGCTGTTCGCCTTGCCGCCCGGCAGCGTCGAATTGCTGCTGTTCGGCTGCGGGCCTTCGCTTCTGCCGGTCCCGCAAGCCCTGCGCCAGCGATTGCGTTCGCTGGGCATAAGCTGCGATCCGATGAGCACAGGCGCGGCCTGCCAGACCTACAATATTCTGCTGGGTGAAAGGCGCCCGGTCGCAGCGGTGCTGATCGCGGTGGAGTGAATGGGGCGGCGCACAGCAAGCTTCTGAAGCAAGTGCGAAAAAAAGCGCCCGCCGGGGGGAGGGACCGGCGGGCGCGTCGGCGAACAGGGGGAAACCGCGCCTGTCCACTTAACCTGTGCTCGGAAAAAAGGCTTACGACTTTCCTCCAAAGTTCACGCGATTGTGATCAGATATGAACCAATTTAGAACCCGCTACTTTTGCATTGCAGCAATGCGCTTTTTGCATATCTCGCCGCGCACAATTCACCTTACCGCTTGCGAGTAGGAGCTTTTCAGAAAAACACGGCAAGACAATGGCTTAATGCCATGCTTCCGAGATGGCGCTCATTCCGCCGCCTGTTTGCCGCCAGGACGCCGCTGCAAAACTTCCTTCAGGAAACGGCCGGTATAGGAGGCTGATTCGCGCACGATCGCTTCCGGCGGCCCCTGGGCGACAATGGTCCCGCCGCCGTCGCCCCCTTCCGGCCCCATGTCGATCACCCAGTCGGCGGTTTTCACCACTTCCAGATTGTGTTCGATCACCACCACGCTGTTGCCTTGGTCGACCAGTTCGTGCAGCACCTCCAGGAGCTTTTTCACGTCGTGGAAATGCAGGCCGGTGGTCGGCTCGTCGAGAATATAGAGTGTGCGGCCGGTCGAGCGTCGCGAAAGCTCCTTCGACAATTTGACCCGTTGCGCCTCGCCGCCGGAGAGAGTTGTGGCCTGCTGGCCGACCTTCACGTAACCCAGCCCCACGCGCGCAAGAGTCTGCATCTTGTCGCGGATCGACGGCACGGCCTTGAACAATTCGGCCGCTTCCTCGACCGTCATGTCGAGCACGTCGGCGATCGACTTGTCGCGGTAGCGCACTTCGAGCGTTTCGCGGTCGTATCTCCGGCCCTTGCAGACGTCGCAGGTGACATAGACGTCGGGCAGGAAGTGCATTTCGATCTTGATCACGCCGTCGCCCTGGCAGGCCTCGCAGCGGCCGCCCTTGACGTTGAACGAGAAGCGGCCCGGCCCGTAGCCGCGCGCCTTGGCTTCCGGCAGTCCGGCGAACCAATCGCGGATCGGCGTGAAGGCGCCGACGTAAGTGGCGGGATTGGAGCGCGGCGTGCGGCCGATCGGCGACTGGTCGATGTCGATGACCTTGTCGATATGCTCGAGGCCCTCGAGCGAATCGAAAGGCGCGGGATGCTCGAAGGCGCCGTTGAGCCGCCGCGCCACCGCCTTGTAGAGGGTGTCGACGACCAGCGTCGACTTGCCGCCGCCGGAGACGCCAGTGATGCAGGTGAACAGGCCAAGCGGCAATTCCGCCGTGACATTGCGCAGATTGTTTCCACGAGCGCCGGTCAGCTTCAACTTGCGTGACGGATCGGGCTTTCTGCGCTTTTTCGGCGCGGCCACCGCCAGCTTGCCGGTGAGATAGGCGCCGGTCAGCGAATTCGCGTCGGCCATGATGTCGGCGGGCGTCCCCTGCGCCACGATCTCGCCGCCGTGCACGCCCGCGCCCGGCCCGACATCGACGACATAGTCGGCGGTCAGGATGGCGTCCTCGTCATGTTCGACGACGATCACCGAATTGCCGAGGTCGCGCAGCCGCCGCAGCGTCTCGAGCAGGCGAAAATTGTCGCGCTGGTGCAGGCCGATCGACGGCTCGTCGAGAACGTAAAGCACGCCGGTCAGGCCCGAGCCGATCTGCGAGGCGAGGCGGATGCGCTGGCTCTCGCCGCCCGAAAGCGTGCCCGAGCCGCGGGAAAGCGTGAGATAATCCAGCCCGACATCGACCAGGAATTTCAGCCGGTCGCCGATCTCGCGCAAAATCCGGCCGGCGATCTCGTTGCGTTTGGCGTCGAGTTTTTCGGGCAACGCCGCAAACCACGCTTGCGCGTCGCACACCGACAGTTCCGAAATTTCGCCGATGTGGCTATGGTCGATCTTGACCGCCAAGGCCTCCGGTTTCAGCCGCGAGCCCTTGCAGGCGGCGCAGGGGCTGGCCGACATGTAACGCGAGATTTCCTCGCGCGCCCATTCGCTCTCGGTTTCGAGATAGCGCCGCTCCAGATTGCGGATCACCCCCTCGAAAGGCTTCTTCACCTCATAAGCGCGCAATCCGTCGGCATAGGCGAAGCGCACCTCCTGCTCGCCCGTGCCATAAAGGATGATGTTTTTCGCGTCCGGGCTGAGCTTGGACCAGCGGTCCTCCATGCGAAACTTGAAGGCTTTTCCCAGCGCCTCCAGCGTCTGCGCATAATAGGGCGAGGGCGACTTTGCCCAGGGCGCGATGGCGCCCTTGCGCAGCGTCTGGTCTGGATTGGGAACGATCAGGTCGGGATCGACCTTCTGCTCGAAGCCGATGCCGCCGCATTTCGGGCAGGCGCCATGCGGCGAGTTGAAAGAGAATAGGCGCGGCTCGATCTCGGGGATTGAGAAGCCCGACACCGGACAGGAGAATTTCGAGGAAAAGACAATGCGCTCCGGCTCCTTTCCCGCCGGGCCCTCGGCGAATTCGATGATCGCCACGCCATCGGCGAGATCGAGCGCGGTCTCGAAACTTTCGGCGAGGCGGGCGGAAATATCGGCGCGCACAACGATGCGATCGACCACCACGTCAATGTCGTGCTTGAGCTTCTTGTCCAGCGCCGGCGCGTCGGCGATGTCGTAGAACTGGCCGTCGATCTTCAGGCGCTGGAAGCCGCGCTTGAGGAAGTCGGCGATTTCCTTGCGATATTCGCCCTTGCGGCCGCGCACGACCGGCGCCAGCAAAAAGAGCCGCGTGCGTTCGGGGAGGGCCAGCACGCGATCGACCATCTGGCTGACCGTCTGGCTTTCGATCGGCAGGCCGGTGGCGGGCGAATAGGGAATGCCGACGCGCGCCCACAGAAGGCGCATGTAATCGTTGATTTCCGTCACCGTGCCGACGGTCGAGCGCGGGTTCTTCGACGTCGTCTTCTGCTCGATGGAAATGGCCGGCGACAGCCCGTCGATGTGATCGACGTCCGGCTTCTGCATCATCTCCAGGAACTGCCGCGCATAGGCGGACAGGCTCTCGACATAGCGCCTTTGGCCCTCGGCGTAGATCGTGTCGAAGGCGAGCGAGGATTTGCCCGAGCCGGACAGGCCAGTGAAGACCACCAGCTTGTCGCGAGGAATGGTCAGATTGACGTTCTTGAGATTGTGCTCTCGCGCGCCGCGCAGGGAGATCACCCGGCCCTCGCCAATGCGCAGGGCCGCCGCTTCGGCCGCCGCCTCCGCCTTATCCTTTGGGGCAGGGGCCTTTGTCTTCGTTTTTTTCGGCCTGGTCGAATCCATCATTCTGTTCCAAAGAGCGCGGCCCAGGAAAACGCGACCCTTGCGGCGGCGCGAAAGTCCGGCTCTATTTAGCGCCGTTTTCCACAAAATCCAGCGCCGCAGGCTTGCACGAATTCGCGCCAGTGGGCTAGAACATAAATAGAACAGCTTTGGCGTAGCGGAATGATCGCCGCGCCGCTGTGGATAAGGGCGGAAAGGCCGCGCGGGCTTTTGTGCGCGCGTATAGGATGCGCCTGCCGCAAGACGGGTTACAAGCGAGGGTTCCATGGCGGGCAGCGTCAATAAAGTCATTCTGATCGGCAATCTGGGGCGCGATCCGGAAGTGCGGCGGATGAATTCCGGCGACAGCGTGGTGTCCTTTTCGCTGGCGACCACCGAAAGCTGGCGCGACAAGGCCACCGGCGAGCGCAAGGACCGCACCGAGTGGCATAATGTCGTGATCTTCAACGAGGCGCTCGGCAAGATCGCCGAGCAATATTGCAAGAAGGGCGCGAAGGTCTATCTCGAGGGCCAGTTGCAGACCCGGGAATTCACCGACAAGGAAGGCAACCAGCGCAAGACGACGGAAGTCGTGCTGCAGCGCTTCCGCGGCGAACTGACCCTGCTCGACAGCCGCGGCGGACGCGG
The DNA here is from genome assembly GCA_963849665.1 of uncultured Alphaproteobacteria bacterium. Classification (GTDB taxonomy): domain Bacteria; phylum Pseudomonadota; class Alphaproteobacteria; order Rhizobiales; family Beijerinckiaceae; genus Rhodoblastus. The sequence continues at coordinate 7,112 of CAWKJW010000010.1, forward strand.
CGACGACGCCGGCTATGGTGGTTCTTCGGGCGGCGCTTCCAGCGGTTCGTCTGGCGGCGGCGGCTTCGGTCGGCAGTCGCCGATGGATCGCGGCCCGTCGGAGCGCGGCGGGCAGGGCGGCGGCCGGGCTTCGGACAATCTGGATGACGATATTCCGTTCTAGCAGTCGGCAACACAACTCGCGGCCGTCATAGCTGTCCACGGACTTGATCCGGGGATTTGTCCCGGCCAATCCACGCAGCGCCGCTGCGCGTGATGATTGGCGTCGTGGCCCGCGGCTCGGCGTGGACGCCAGGCGCAAAACGCACTGAGCCGGGCGTGGCCTCGCTCTGCCGGAAAGCCATGCGACAATCCCTGCCGCGTCGCTCCCCGGCGACCGGCTTCTCTCGCCCACGTCCGCCTTTTTTGCACAGGCATTCTCGCCTCTGTGACGAAATTATGCAGAACCATTTCATGGTGCGCCGGAAACTTCGCGCAACCATCTGATCCAGCGCCATAAAATCAACACCCTGGCCATCGCTCGAAATTGGCTTTCCCTGCGAGAATCGCCTAGAACAGGCGCCAGCTTTCTCCTCTCGTGCAAGGGTCTGTTTTGACCGATCAAAACGCAGTTCCGCCGGTCCCGCCTTCCTCCGACATTCGCCCGGTCTCCATCACCGACGAAATGAAGAGCTCCTATCTCGCTTACGCGATGAGCGTGATCGTGAGCCGCGCTTTGCCGGATGTGCGCGACGGGCTGAAGCCGGTGCATCGCCGCATCCTGTTTTCGGCGCAGGAAAACAATTTCCTGCCCGACCGCTCCTATGTGAAATCCGCCCGCATCGTCGGCGAGGTGATGGGTAAATACCACCCGCACGGCGACGCCGCGATCTACGACGCGCTTGTGCGCATGGCGCAGCCATTTTCCATGAGCCTGCCGCTGATCGACGGGCAGGGCAATTTTGGCTCGGTGGACGGCGACCGCGCCGCCGCCATGCGTTACACCGAATCCCGCCTGGCGCGGCCGTCGCTCGCTTTGATCGAGGACATCAATTCCGACACGGTCGATTTCCGTCCCAATTACGACGGCAAGGAGCTGGAGCCGGAAGTCTTGCCGGCGCGCTTTCCCAATCTGCTGGTGAACGGCGCCGGCGGCATCGCGGTCGGCATGGCGACCAATATTCCGCCGCACAATCTCGGCGAGATCATCGACGCCTGCATCGCCTTGATCGACCGGCCGGACATCGACCTCACCGAGTTGATGGAGATCGTGCCGGGGCCGGATTTCCCGACCGGCGGCGCCATTCTGGGCCGCGCCGGCATCCGCCAGGCTTACGAGACCAGCCGCGGCTCGGTGCTGATGCGCGCCACTTCCACCATCGAGGCGATCCGCAAGGACCGCGAGGCGATCATCTTCACCGAAATTCCCTATCAGGTGAACAAGGCGACCCTGATCGAAAAGATCGCCGAACTGGTGCGCGAGAAAAAGATCGAGGGCATTTCCGACCTGCGCGACGAATCCGACCGCGAAGGCATGCGCATTGTCGTCGAGATCAAGCGGGACGCGGTCGCCGATGTCGTTCTGAACCAGCTCTACCGCTTCACCGCCCTGCAAAGCTCGTTCGGCGTCAACATGATCGCGCTGAACGGCGGCAGGCCGGAAAGCCTGACGCTGATGGATTGCCTCAAGGCGTTCATCGACTTCCGGGAGGAGGTCGTCAGCCGCCGCACCAAATTCCTGCTCAACAAGGCGCGCGACGGCGCCCATGTGCAGGTCGGCCTCGCCATCGCCGTCGCCAATATTGACGAAGTGATCCGCCTGATCCGCACGTCCGCCGACGCCGCCGCCGCGCGCGAGGCGCTGATGGAGCGCGTCTGGCCGGCGCGCGACATGGCGCCGCTTGTCGCGCTCATCGCCGATCCGCGCCATGGCATCAATTCCGAAGGCAATTGCCGCCTGTCGGAGACGCAGGCCCGCGCCATTCTCGACCTGCGCCTGCAAAGGCTCACGGCGCTCGGTCGCGACGAAATTGCCGAAGCCCTCAACCGGCTGGCGGCGGAAATCGCCGAATATCTCGAAATTCTGCGCTCGCGCGAAAAGCTGTTCGGTATCGTGAAAGACGAGATGCTGGCGGTTAAAGCCGCCCACTCCGTCCCGCGCCGCACGCAAATCCTCGATGTCTACGGCGACATGATGGATGAGGACCTCATCCAGCGCGAGGACATGGTCGTCACCGTCTCGCACGCCGGTTACATCAAGCGCGTCCCTCTGTCGACCTATCGCGCGCAAAAGCGCGGCGGCAAGGGCCGCTCCGGCATGCAGACGCGCGACGAGGATTTCGTCAGCCGCCTGTTCGTCGCCTCGACCCATGCGCCGGTGCTGTTTTTCTCGTCGCTCGGCCAGGTCTACAAAGAAAAGGTGTGGCGGCTGCCGCTCGCCGCGCCACAGGCGCGAGGAAAAGCCCTGGTCAACATGCTGCCGCTGGAGCAGGGCGAGCGCATCACCTCGATCATGCCGCTGCCCGAGGACGAGGCGCAGTGGGAAGGCCTCGACGTGATGTTCGCGACGACCCGCGGCACGGTGCGGCGGAATAAATTGTCCGATTTCACCCAGGTCAACCGCGCCGGCAAGATCGCCATGAAGCTCGATCCGGGCGAGGGCATCGTCGACGTGCAAATCTGCACGGAAGGCCATGACGTGCTGCTGACCACGGCCAGGGGCCAGTGCATCCGCTTCGCCGTGCCGGAAGTGCGCGTGTTCAAGGGACGCAACTCCATGGGCGTGCGCGGGATTTCGCTGGCGGAAGGCGACAGCGTCATCGCCCTGTCGATCCTCGAACATGTCGAGGCGACCCCGGCAGAACGCGCGGCCTTCCTGAAAATGCGACGGGCGCAGGCTGGCGAGGCCACGGAGCCTGTCGAGGCGGAAGGGGCCGAGGAAGGCGCGGAGGAGGCCGACAGCCTGCCGCAGGAGCGTTTCGACGTGCTGGCGGAACATGAGCAGCAGATCCTGACGATTTCAGTCAACGGCTATGGCAAACGCTCTTCCTCATATGAGTACCGCGTCACCGGGCGCGGCGGCAAAGGCATCGTCGCCATGGCGGTCAACGTCCGCAACGGCGATCTCATCGCCTCCATGCCAGTCGAGCCCACCGACCAGATCATGCTGGTCACCGACGGCGGCCAGTTGATCCGCTGCCCGGTCGCGGGGATCCGCGTCATCGGCCGCGGCTCGCAGGGCGTCATCATCTTCAATACGGCGGAGACGGAGAAGGTCGTTTCGGTCGAGAGGATCAGCGAAGACGAAAACGGCAATGGCGAGAACGGCGACGACGCCGAGGAGCAAGAGACGGAAGGGTGAGGGCGCTCTCCCTTTTCCCGACATAGGGCGTTCGATAGAACGCCCGTCTATCGACGGGCCAAGGGGAGAGCGACTGTCTTTCCAGTCAAGCGTTTTGAGCGTCCCATGGCTTTGCGTCCCGAACAATGGCGTTGAGGATGACGAGGAGCTTCCTGGCCGTGGCGACAATGGCGATGAGCTTTGGCTTTCCGGCGGCGACGAGTTTGTCGCGGAAGGCTTTGAGCACCGGATTGTGGCGCGCGGCGACCATGGCTCCCATGAACAGCGCGGCGCGAACGCTGGCTCTTCCGCCGCCGATGAAGCTTTTGCCGCGCCATTGGCCGGATTGCCGCGTCCAGGGCGCAAGCCCGACGAGAGCGGCGATCTTGCGTCGGTCGAGGGTTCCCAGTTCGGGCAGCTCTGCCAAAAGGGTTCGGGCGATGGTCGGCCCGATTCCTGGCACGGAAGCGAGCAGGTTCTCCTTTTCACGCCAGATCGGCGAGCCTCGCACGGCCTCGTCGATGTCGACGTCGAGGCTGTCGAGTTCGCGCTGCAGGGCTTTCAGAAGGCGCAGGATGCTTTTCTTGACGCGGGCCGGCGCGTTTTTTTCGCGCTGCCGCTCGGCGACAATCATCGCCACGATCTGGCGCCGCCGGGCGACGAGATCGGCGAGAAGCCGCGTCTCGGCGTCACGCAAGGGCCGGATTTCCGGCGCCGTCGCCTCGACGAAATGCGCGATGACCGAGGCGTCGATCGGGTCGGTCTTGGCTCTTTTGCCGAGCGCGTTGGCGAAGGCGCGCACTTGCGCCGGATTGACCACCACGACCGGCATCTCCGCGCTCGCCAGTCCGGCGGCGACAAAGGTCTCAAAACCTCCCGTCGCTTCCAGGCCAATGGCTTGCGGCGCAAGCGGGCGCAGCCGCTCAATCAGCGCGGCCAAGCCTTCAGCGTCGCGCGGAACCGCGAAGCTGTCGCCCCGGCCGCGAACATGCACATCCAACTGGTTTTTCGAAACGTCAATTCCGACTACGATGGCGTCCATCCTACCCCGTCCTTGCGCAAGCGGGCTTCGCTGGCGGCCCAAGCGACTGTTCGGGTTCGATGGAACGGCAGGCGAAGAACCAGGCTCTCCCACGGGCTTGGCGTCCCTAAGGGATGGCGGCCTCTCGCCTGCCACCGCGACGGCTATCATAGCCGACAAGGCGGGGTTCAAGTTACAAGGGAAACCGCAACCGGGAGCCTGGCGAAATGACCGAGAAGCCGCAGCATTTCGATCCGCTCGACCCGGCGTTCGCCGAGCGCCGCGCCGCCGCCCGGAAAAGGCTCGAACTTCATCGATCCCGCCAAGACGCCGGGCGGTGCGGAAAAAAGCACCCTTGCAGGCGCGACTGGTTCGAAGCCGTCTATGCTCTTGCCGAGGGCGATCCCGCCCAGGTTCCATGGGGCAATCTCAGCGCCCATCCGCTGCTTGCCGATTGGCTGGCGCAGAATCCGCGTCTCGACGGGCAGACCGCCTTGGATATCGGCTGCGGCCTCGGCGACAATGCCGCCGCATTGGCCGGGCAGGGCGCCAGCGTCACCGCCTTCGACCTGGTTTTCCGTGCGACGGAATGGGCAAGGAGCCGGTTCCCGGACAAGGGAATTGCCTTCCGCGCCGCCGACCTGTTCGACCCGCCGCCGGAATGGCGCGGCGCTTTCGACTTCGTGCACGAAACCTATACGTTGCAGGCGCTCCCGGCGGCAATCTTCGATTCCGCGCGTGAGGCCATCGCGAGCTTCGTGAAGCCGGGCGGAAAATTGCTGGTCATCGCACGCGCCCGCGACGAGGCGCAGGACTTCGCCGGGCCGCCCTGGCCGCTGGCGCGCCGGGATATCGAGGCCTTCGGCGACTACGGCCTCGAAATCGCGACGCTCGAGGACATTCCGCCGGATTCCGCCCGCAACCGGCATTGGCGCGCCTTGCTGCGGAAGAGCCTCGCGTGAGCGGGCAGGGGATAGAGGAAGCCGTCGCGCGCGCACAAAATCTTGCCCGGCGCGGCGAGGACGAGGCGGCCAAGGCCGCCTATCTCGAAGCCCTGCAATGCGACCCGACGCATTTCGTGGCCTTGAATGACCTCGCGGCCCTGCTCTGCGCCAGCGGCCATCGCTCCGCCGCGCGGCGCGCCTACGCGCAGGCCATCGCCCACCATCCACAAAATCCGATCGCTCCCGCCAATCTCGGCAATCTGCTCTTTGAAGACGGCGACGCGGCCGGCGCCGAGAGGCTTTTTCGCGCCGCGCTGGCGGCGGACCCGGAATTTCCGGCGGCGCATCAGGGGCTGGCGCGTATTCTCGACTCGCGGGGCGAAGATGCGGGCCCGCATTGGCGCAAGGGATTCGTCGGCCATGCCGTCGTGACCAGGCGTTTTCGCGGCGCGTCGCCTGGCATCTCCCTGCTGCTGCTCATCTCCGCCAGACTCGGCAACATGGAGACGCGGCGCTGGATCGACGACCGCGTTTTCGCCGTCACCGAGATATTCGTCGAGTTTTTCGATTTTTCACAGAGGCCGCCGCCGCATCGGCTTGTTGTCAACGCCATCGGCGACGCCGACCTCTGCGCTACGGAATTGGCCCGGGCGGAAGAATTTTGCGCCCTCGCCAAGGCGCCCGTCATCAATCCGCCGTCGCGCGTGAAAATGACGGGCAGGGCGGAAAACACGCGCCGCCTGGCCGCCATTCCCGGCCTCGTCGCGCCGAATATGGCCTTGTTTTCGCGCGATGAACTGGCGACGGCGAGCCTGCCGTTTCCGCTGCTTTTGCGCGCGCCGGGACACCACACCGGCCGGCATTTTTTGCGTGTCGAAAGCCGAGACGGATTGCCCGCCGCGCTGGCGGCGCTGCCGGGAAAAAATTTGCTGGCGATGGATTGTCTCGACGCGCGCGGCGCCGACGGTTTTTTCCGCAAATAGGGTGCTTCTTCATCGCCGGCGCAATGTTTCCGCTGCACCTCGCTGTATCGGCCGACTGGATGGTGCATTATTTTTCCGCCGCCATGGCGGAACATGAGAATTTTCGCGACGAGGAGCGGCGATTTCCTCGAAAGCATGCAAGAAGTTCTGGGCGAAAGGGCGGTGAAGACGCTCGCGGCGATCGGACGAGGAAATGGGCCTCGATTATGCGGGGATCGATTTCGGCCTGGCGCGCGACGGCTCGGTGCTGCTGTTCGAGGCCAACGCCACGATGAACGTCTTTCCGCCCGACGCCGATCCGAAATGGGACTATCGCCGCCCGGCGATCGAAAAGGCGCTGGAGGCGGCGCGGAAAATGGTTCTTTCCCGCGCGGGCGCGTGATTCAGTCCGTTGTCTCCATCGCCTTTGCCTCGTCCCAAAGCGCGTCCATTTCCTGCAACGACGCCGCGCCGAGAACCTTGCCCTGCGCGGCCAACCGCTCCTCGATATAGAGGAAACGCCGCTCGAACTTGGCATTGGTCTTCCGCAGCGCGCTTTCGGCGTCGGTCTTGACGTGGCGGGCCAGATTGGCGACAGCGAACAGCACGTCGCCGATTTCGTCGGCCGCATGCGCCTTGTCGCCGCGATCGAGCGCCTCCTCGACCTCGTCGCATTCCTCGCGGATCTTCGCCAGCACGAGCCGCGCGTCGTTCCAGTCGAAGCCGACCTTGGACGCTTTTTCCTGAAGCTTTATGGCGCGGGTCAGGGCGGGCAGGGCGACGGGCACATCGGCGAGATGGCCCTGGCGGTCGGTCTCCGGCAGGCCGGCGGCGCGCCGCGCCGCGGCTTTTTCCGCCTTCTCCTGCGCCTTGATCTCGGCCCAGACGCCCTCCACGGCTTCCGGCGTGCGCGCCTCCGGCTCGCCGAAGACATGCGGATGGCGCACGGATCATTTTTTGCGTGATCGCCTCGACCACGCCGCCGAAATAGAACAATCCGCGCTCTTCCGCCATGCGGGCGTGGAAAACCACCTGCAACAGCAAATCTCCGAGCTCGTCGCGCAGATCGACGAAATCCTCGCGCTCGATGGCGTCCACGACTTCGCAGGCTTCCTCGATGGCGTAAGGGGCGATGGTGGAAAAATCCTGCGCCAGGTCCCAGGCGCAGCCGGTTTTTGGCGTGCGCAGGGCTTCCATGATTGCCAGGAGACGGGAGATTTCGCGCGAAGGCTGCATCAGTGGATCCCAAACGAAAAGAGCAGGGCGCCGCCCTGCTCTTTATTTAGCTGAACAACAGGCTCTTCGCCAGTGCTCAGGCGAGCGAGATGGCGACGGCTTCGCGGCCCTTCTGCGTGTCGACGACCTTCATCGTCACCGGCTGCGCCTTCGGCCAATTGCTGAATGCCGGGCCGCGCCAAGGATCGAAATATGGACGAAGGTCCTTGCCGCCGTCATTGGCCTGCACGAAGCCAGAAGCCCTTGGCGCCGTCGAACCATTTGACCGCGCCCTCGGATTTCGACGGCCGACGACATGTCGGGCGCGCGACGCGCCGGAGGACGCGGCAAATCGAACGAGCGTTGCGGGGCCCGCTCGGCGGCGCCGGCGGTGTCGACTTCCAACACCCGGGTGACCTGCTGGCCCTTGACGCCATTGGCGACCATGACCTTCAGCTTGGCGCCCGGCGGCACGGATTCGAAGCCGGCCGATTGCAGCGCGCCGATATGCAGGAAGGCGTCGCCGCTGCCGTTCGACAGTTCGACGAAGCCGAAGCCCTTGTCGCCCTTGAACCATTTGACGACGGCGTCAACCGTCGCGCCGCCAACGGCGCCACCTGGAGGCGGGGACGAAAAGCCGCCTTCGCCACCGAAACCGCCGCCCATGGGCGGACGGTCAAAGCCGCCTGCGCGGGGCTGCCGGAACTGGCGCGGCGCGTCGTAGGGCGACGGCGCATCATCATCGAAACCGCGCTTCCTGGGTCCTCGGAAATCTCTACCTTTGCTCATGTCCGCCTATTAAACTCCGCCTCAATTCAATCGAAACGCCTGGGCGGAATAACCCAAGCGCCTCCATGCTCCCGCAACGACCGCATCCGGACGATCGGGAACGCTAGCCGATGGTGTTTGATTTTTTTAGTCCAAAGCCCGCGCAATTACCTTTTAGCAGCAAACGGCCCCATCTGGCTAGATTGTTTGCGGTGGAAAACACGTAGAGACTGACGAAAAAGCAGGCTATTCGCGCCCGCAATCCGTTTTTTTCGTCTTCGCTCGGGGGGCTACGGCATGGGCATCAATTTTGCGTGAACAGGGACGCGGCTTTGTCACTCCATCTTCGATTCGCATAATCAATATTATGGAACTCGCATCTGGATTTTGTAAGCGGCGGCTACCCTGGGCTGAAACCGCCGCCTTGCTGTGTCCCGCCAGGCCTACGCCGCCGTCGTGACCAGGACGGGACACCGGGCCCGCCCGATGACTTCGAGGCTGTTGGAGCCGACCAGAAGGCGCGAGAGCCCGGTTCTTCCCTGGCTGCCCATCACGATCAGGTCGGCCCGGGCGTCTTCAAGAGCGTGAAAGATTTCGTCTGTCGGCGTTCCCCGGCGCAAAGCGCCGGCGACCGTCAGGCCCTGGCTCGCGAGGGCCTCTACGGCGCGCTCGACGATCTTCGCCGCTTCCGCCTGGCGCTCGGGCGAATGTTTCGGCGACTGGACGGACAGCACTGTCAGCGGGAGACCGAAGCAACGGGCGAGCGAGGCGGCGAACCCCGTTGCCCGCTCGGCGGCGGCGGAACCGTCGGTGGCGAGCATAATCCGGTTGCGCCAGGGTTTTGACGCCTTCGGGACCACCAGCACGGGAGAATTGGCGTTGCAGATGACCTTGCTGGTGGCGTCGCCGAGCATTTTTCGCGCCAGGCCGTGAGTCCCCGGCCCCATCACGATCACGTCGGCGCGCTCCTCGGCGGCTCCCGCGACGATGGGTTCGGCTAGGGAATCGCCGCGCCGCATGCGCCCGTCGGCATCGACCCCCGCGGCTTTCGCGGTGGCGACGGCCTCGCCGACAATCGCGGTGAGCCGACGCTCGGCCGCGGCTGGAGATTCATAGGCCGTCTGGTCGGGAAAAAGAACGCTGAGCGCGATCAGGCGGGCGTGCATCCGGCTCGCCATGTCGATAGCGACATTGACCGCTGCCGCGCTGGATTCCGAACCGTCGGCGGCGACCAGAATGGTCCGAAAACATTCGGGTGTTTGATCGGGAGTTTCGGACATGGGCATTCCAGGCGGTCAATTGCGGGCCAAGACTAATAACGGCGAGCCTCGGTGGCAAGGCGCGGGCCTCGTCCTTCTCGTGGCGCACGCCCGTCGCGATCAATCCGCATCCGTTGCGATAATTGCCGGCGGCGCGCCCTCGTCGCCGAGCCGGGCCGGCTCTGTCGCGCCCACTTTCTTCACCGGCGGCCGCTCCTTCGTCCACGCCTGCCAGAGCATCGCATGGGCGATCGCGTGATAGACGGGGCGCTTGCACACGAGCCGCGATACGCCGTAGGCGAGCAGGCTCGTGGCCATCAGGGGCAGCATCATCTTGTGGTCGCCCGTCATCTCCATGACGATGACGAAGGCGGTCAGCGGCGACTGCACCACCCCGGAGAAATATCCGACCACGCCGAGCAGCGCGACCGTCGCGGCCGGGACCATCGGCAGCAGATGCTGCAACGCCTGGCCGAAGCCGGCGCCGGCGGACAGCGAAGGCGCGAACAGGCCGCCCGGAATGCCGCACATGCTGGAGAGCAATGTGACGATGAGCTTGAGCGGCCCGAAATACCACGGCAGATGGCTGGAGACCTGGATGATGCCCTTGGCCTGGGAATAGCCGGTTCCGAAGGTCGCGCCCCCGGTCGCCAGTCCGATCGCGCCGACGACCAATCCGCAAGCCCCGGCGAAAAGGGCGATCTTGCGTGGCGACCAGCCGCCCCACAGTCGGGGCATGTTGACGATCCCCCAGACCAGAAGCTGGCTGAACAGGCCGCCCATCGCCCCGCCGACGACGCCGCAGACGAGGACGGCGAGAACATCCGGCCAGCCGCTCAGATCGGCGGTCGAGACGCCGAAATAAGTATAGTTCCCGGCGAGCGTCACCGAAGCGATGCCGGCCAGCAGCACCGCGAGGATCACCGTGCCGTTGGTGCGCTGTTCGTAACGGCGCGCCAGCTCCTCGATGGCGAAGACCACCCCCGCGAGCGGGGTATTGAAGGCGCCCGCCACGCCGGCAGCGCCGCCGGCCATCAGAAGCGCGCCCTCGCGACGGATGCCGACCATCCGGCCGGCGAGCAGCATGAGCGCCGCTCCGACCTGGACGCTCGGTCCCTCACGGCCGATGGAGGCGCCGCATGCGAGCAGAAGGATCAGCATGACGGACTTGCCGATCGCCACCCGCGTCGACACCATGTTTTCCCGCGTCTGCGAATTCGAGGAAAGCTCATTGCAGGCGATGATCTGAGGAATGCCGGAGCCCTGGGCGCCGTCGAACCAGCGCATCGTCGCATAAGCGCATAAGGCATAGGCGAGCGGCGTGACCACCAGCGGCGCGGTCGGCCACCACGCCAGGAGATGTTCGAGCGCGTATTGCGCGGCGTCGCCACCTTTAGCCAATTCGACCGCGGCCGACCCGACCGCCAGCCCTCCGCCGAAAAACACCGCTTGCCGGCGCCAATGCCGCCCAGACAGCCACAGCAGCAGGGTGATCTTGAGACGGCGATAATCGATGCGGAAGTCGTAAGGCATGGTCGCTGAAGGCCGGATTCGCAATGGATCGGAAAGGGGCTTCCCTGCGAAGCCGGGACTTTCCCATGCCGCGCCGCAAGGCCGTCGCGCACACGACATACTGGAAAAGAGCCGAAAGAGGAAGTCTTTGCAATATCCTTCGAATCTGCGCGCGGCGGCGGAGTTCGCCGCGAACCGGCGTCGCAGCTACTTTGTTGTTCTTTTTATGTTCCGTTTTTGAAATTGATTTGGGTCAAAAAGCCAGCAAGGTTACTTGTGGCGCCCTGCCCTCGTCGCCGATCGATCGGATGACGAATTCTTGCTTGGAGCCTCAAACATGAGGCAAAAACAATGAAACTTGCAATTTCGTCCGTGGAGAGACGCCGCGCGGACGGTCCGGCGGCGGCGCCAGTTTGCGCGCACGAACATAAATCGAACCTGAGAAGGTTCAGCCCGATTTCGATTTTTTCTCGCAAGCCATCGCCTTGGTCTTGCTGGCGCCGTCGCCACGCTTTTGGCGGATCGTGCTCACTCCCACTCGATCGTGCCTGGCGGTTTCGACGTCACGTCATAGACCACGCGGTTCACGCCCTTGACCTCGTTGATGATGCGGGTCGCAGCGCGGCCGAGGAAGGCCATGTCATAGGGAAAGAAGTCCGCCGTCATGCCGTCGACCGAGGTCACGGCGCGCAGGGCGCACACATGGTCATAGGTGCGGCCGTCGCCCATCACGCCGACGGTGCGCACCGGCAGAAGGACAGCGAAAGCCTGCCAGATCTTGTCATAAAGCCCGGCCTTGCGGATTTCGTCGAGATAGACCGCGTCGGCCTTGCGCAGGATGTCGAGTTTTTCGCGAGAGATGCCGCCGGGGCAGCGGATGGCGAGGCCGGGGCCGGGAAAGGGATGGCGGCCGACGAATGCCTCGGGAAGGCCGAGTTCGCGGCCGAGCGCCCGCACTTCGTCCTTGAAGAGCTCCCGCAGCGGCTCGACCAGTTTCATGTTCATGCGCTCGGGCAGGCCGCCGACATTGTGGTGGCTCTTGATCGTCACCGAAGGGCCGCCGGTGAAGGAGACGCTTTCGATCACGTCGGGATAGAGCGTCCCCTGCGCCAGGAATTCCGGCGCGCCGCGCCCGTCGGCGGCGATCTTCTTCGCTTCCGCCTCGAAGGTCTCGATGAACAGCCGCCCGATCGTCTTGCGCTTCCTTTCGGGGTCACGACGCCTTCGAGCGCCGAGATGAACATGTCCTCCGCCTGCACATGGACGAGCGGGATATTGTAATGGTCGCGGAACAGGGTCACGACCTCTTCCGCCTCGCCCTGCCGCAACAGCCCGTGATCGACGAAGACGCAGGTCAGGTTTTCGCCGATCGCCTCGTGGATCAGCACGGCGGCGACCGCCGAATCGACGCCGCCGGACAGTCCGCACAGCACCCGCCCCTGCCCGACCTGCTCGCGGATCGCCTTGACCGCCTCGCCGCGAAAAGCCGCCATGGTCCAGTCGGATTTCAGCCCCGCGACCTTATGGACGAAATTGGCGAGCAGTTTCGCGCCATCCGGCGTATGCGCCACTTCGGGATGGAACTGCGTGGTGAAAATCTTCCGCGCCTCGTCGGAGGCGACGGCGAAGGGCGCGTTCTGGCTGAAGGCCTTGACGGTGAAGCCGTCCGGTAGTTTTGTCACCCGGTCGCCGTGGCTCATCCACACCGGATAGGAGCCGCCGACTTCCCAGACGCCGTCGAACAGGGCGCTGGGAGCGATGATCTCGACCTCGGCGCGGCCGAATTCCGCGTGATGGCCGCCCTCCACCGCGCCGCCGAGCTGCGCAGCTATGGTCTGCTGGCCATAGCAGATGGCCAGGATCGGCAGGCCGGATTCGAAAATCTTCTGCGGCGCGCGCGGCGAGCCCGGTTCGGTCACGGACGCCGGACCGCCAGACAGGATGACCGCCCTGGGCCTGATCTGGTCGAAGGCCTTTTCCGCCGACTGGAATGGCGCGATCTCGCAATAGACGCCGGCCTCGCGCACCCGCCGGGCGATGAGCTGGGTCACCTGCGAGCCGAAATCGACAATCAAAACCTTGTCGTGATGCTGGCGGATCTCGTCGTGCAAATTGGTCATGGCACCCTGTCCTGTCGAAGCGCTTCGATAAGCGAAGAGACGGACCGAGGCAAGGCGCAGGACGCCGCCGCGCCGCCATGAGAAAGCGAGCACGAAAATGTGTTTTCGAGAAAGGGTTTCATGCGCACTTTTTTGTCATCTTTTGTCCGCCCGGTTGATGACAAGGCCGATCTGTTCGACTAACGTGCCATTGCGCTCCGAAAGGAGGGCCGCAGCCGAAAAATCGGCGCGTGCTGCTGTCCAAGTCGTGGGAGGACGTTATCCGCGTCGGATTTGCGTCGAAAGGCGCTGGGGAGATGACCGATTTCGGCTTCTCCGACGCGTGATGGGACAAGGCGAGGTGAGCGGAAAGACCGATGGTCTTTCCGCTCTTTCTTTTTAAGCGGGCGGGCGGAAAGGCCATGCAGCCTTTTCATCGCGGTCTTTGGCATGGAGTCCCCACTCTCGGCCAAAGTCCGGTCAAGTGCGCTTCCAGGAGGAAGCCGCTGCGTCGTCGCCAGTCCGGCCCTTGAGCGCTTGACGGCCTACATCGTCCGCAAACACGCATCGTCCGACGAGTCATTCATCACGAAGTCAATGTCTCCGCATAGACTTGCGCCAAACTGACGCCTGGTTCGCGCAATCGCTATTCCACCGGCGCCTCGCCGCCCCTCCCCCAGTCTTCCTTGGTCTGGCGGCGGAAGTCGTCGAAACATCCCGCCGCGATCGCCGCGCGCGCGCCCGCCATCAGCTCCTGGTAATAGGCCAGGTTGACCCAGGTCAGGAGCATCATGCCCAGAATTTCCTCGCAGCGCATCAGGTGATGCAGATAGGCGCGCGAATAATCGCGCGCCGCCGGGCAGGAGGATCGCGCGTCGAGCGGCCGCGGGTCATCGGCGTGGCGGGCGTTGCGAAGGTTGATCTTTCCCCAGCGCGTGTAGGCGAGGCCGTGCCGGCCGGCGCGGGTCGGCATGACGCAGTCGAACATGTCGACGCCGCGCGCGATCGATTCGATCAGGTCGTCGGGGGAGCCGACGCCCATCAGATAATGCGGCTTGTCTTCCGGCAGGACCGGCATGACGGTTTCGATCATCGCCAGCATGATCGGCTGCGGTTCGCCGACCGCCAGGCCACCGATCGCCAGTCCGTGAAAATCCATGTCGGCCAGCGCCTTCGCGCTCTCTATGCGCAGGCCTGGCTCCGCTCCGCCCTGCACGATGCCGAAACAGGCCCGGCCCTTTTCCCCGCCAAAGGCTTTGCGCGACCGCTCGGCCCAGCGCAGCGACAGCCGCATGGCGCGCTCGGCCTCATCGGTCGAACAGGGCAGTTTCACGCATTCGTCGAATTGCATCTGGATGTCGGCGCCGAGCAGGCCCTGGATCTCCATCGAGCGCTCCGGCGTCAGCACATGCTTGGCGCCGTCGATATGCGACTGGAAGGTCACGCCGTTCTCGTCGAGTTTCCTGAGCTTCGATAGCGACATCACCTGGAAGCCGCCGCTGTCGGTGAGGATGGGATAGGGCCAATTCATGAATTTGTGCAGGCCGCCGAGCGTGGCGACGCGCTCGGCGCCGGGACGCAGCATCAGGTGATAGGTGTTGCCGAGCACGACATCGGCGCCGAGCGCCCGCACCTGCTCGGGATACATGGCCTTGACGGTGGCGGCTGTGCCGACCGGCATGAAGGCCGGCGTCCTGATTTTTCCGCGCGGCGTCGATATTTCGCCCAGGCGGGCGCCGCCGTCCCTGGCGAAGAGCTTGAACTGGAAAGTTTCAGTCACGGGGACCTCAAGACAGGGCGTGGCGGCGCGGGCGGCGCGCTCCGCTTCCGCCAGTTGCGAAAAGACGGACAGGACGAAAGCCCTTTTGTCGAGATTGAAGATCTG
>CAWKJW010000011.1:0-5078 GCA_963849665.1 uncultured Alphaproteobacteria bacterium
TGGGCCGAGGCCGCTGGACTTCAGCTCTGCCTTTTGACGGCGGACATGCAGAACCGGCGCATCATCGACGGCATTTTCCGCTCGGTCGGCAAGGCGCCCAAGCCGACGATGGAGACCAATTCGATCTTCAATCTCTGCACCCATGCCGCGCTGCCAGGCATCAACAGCATCGCCTCGCGGCAATTGCTCGAATTGTTCGGCCCGCCGCAGGGCGTCAAGGCGCTGACGCTTGTCGAGCCGGAAGCGACGCGGATGATCGGCCTGGTGATCGCCGACCGCCACCCCGCGCCGCCGCTGGCGCGCAAGCTCATGCAGACCACGCCGGCGCTCGGCGAACAGGGTTGAGTTTTTCCGGGCGGAATTGGACCCGCCCGTGTAATCCGAGTCTTGCAACCTGATTGGCGGAAGCGCCAGAATGCAGGCCGGCTGCTCCAGGAGGCGCGCCATGCCCGCGCGAGACGAAATCGAACTCGGCTTCCACGGCCTTAAAGGCCTGCTCGCGCTGCCCCCGGAGCCGCGCGGCCTGATCCTTTTCGCGCATGGATCGGGATCGAGCCGCTTCAGCCCCCGCAATCGCTTCGCGGCGGAGGCTCTTCAGCGCGCCGGCTATGCGACCCTGCTTTTCGACCTGTTGAGCGAAAAAGAGGCCGGCGACCGAAAAAACGTGTTCGACATCGCGCTGCTCGGAGGCCGCGTCGTCGAGGCCGTGGATTTCGCGCGCAACGACGACCGAACCTTCTTCCTGCCGTTCGGCCTGTTCGGCGCCAGCACCGGCGCGGCGGCGGCGCTGTTTGCGGCCGCCGCTAGAAAGGGAGACGTCGACGCCGTGGTGTCGCGCGGCGGACGGCCCGATCTCGCGCAAAACTGGCTCTCCGAGGTGCGCGCGCCGACGCTTTTGCTCGTCGGAGGCCGCGACGGGCAGGTGCTCGACCTCAATCGGGCGGCGCAGGCCAGGCTTCGCTGCCGCTCGAAGCTGACGGTCATCCCCGGCGCCAGCCATCTGTTCGAGGAGCCGGGCGCGCTCGACGCGGCGCTCGCGGCGGCGACCGACTGGTTCGACGCCTGCCTGCGCCCGCGCGCGGCTGTGTTTGACGATCGAGGCGCGGCCGGCCGGCTTCTCGCCGCGGCGCTTGCCCGGCGCGCCCCTGAAAATCCGGTGGTCTACGCCCTGCCACGCGGCGGCGCGCCGGTCGCCGCCGAAATCGCGCGAAAACTCGACGCGCCGCTCGACCTGATCCTGGCGCGAAAGATCGGCGCGCCACGCCGGCCGGAACTAGCGCTCGGCGCGGCGGTGGACGGCGAAAAGCCGGAGATCGTGCTCAACCCGGACATCATCGACGCCCTGGGCGTCAGCCAGGCCGAAATCGACCGACTGGCGCGCGCGCAATTCGCCGAGATCGAGCGCCGCCGCGCCCTCTATCTCGGCAGTTCTCCGCCCATTTCAGCGCGAGGGCGGACAGCAATCCTGGTTGACGACGGAATCGCCACCGGCGCGAGCATGGAGGCCGCGATCCACGCCCTGAAGCGGCGCGGGCCGCAAAAAATCATCGTCGCCGTCCCCGTCGCCGCGCGCGCGGCGGCCGAGCGCCTGGGCGCCCTCGTGGATGGAATCGTCGCGTTGGCGACGCCCGAGACTTTTTTCGGCATCGGTGAATTCTACCGCGATTTCCATCAGCTCGATGACACGGAAGTCGTCGCCCTGATGTCCTCGTTCGGCTCACGGCCGGCGCAGTCCTCGCCGCGGTAGACCGGCAGCGTGAATTCGAAAATCGAGCCGCGCGGCGCGTTGCGGCGGTAGGAAAGGACGCCATTATGGCTCTCGACGATCGCCTTGCCGATCGAGAGCCCGACGCCCATGCCGAACTTCTTGGTGCTGTAGAAGGGGCTGAAAAGCTCGTGCACGGTCTCCTGGTCGACGCCTTCGCCATTGTCGGCGACGCTGACCAGGACGACGTTCGGTTCGATCAGCGACGTTTCGACCAGGATTTCGGGCTCGGCCGTATCGACCAGCGCGTCGTCTGCATTGCGCAACAGATTGATCAGCACCTGTCCGATCTGGACGCGATCGACGAAAACACAAAATTCGCCGTCGCCGAAGGCCTGCGGCAGATGCATGATTTGGGCGCGCGAGCGCGGCAGCCACAGTTTGATCGCTTCGTCGATCAGTTCGCCGATCTGCTCCGCCTTGCGTTCGGGCGGCCGCTTTTCGATATAGCCGCGCAGGCGCTTCAATATTTCGGCGGCGCGGCGGGCCTGGGACTCGATTTTCGCGATCAGGTCCGGCTCCAGCGGCTCCCCGGTCGCCGCCATGGCGCGGCGATGCGCGGCGGAAAAATTCAGGATCGCGGCGATGGGCTGCCCGACCTCATGCGCGAGGCCGGCGACCACTTCGCCCATGTCGTTGAGCCGGCTGACATGGCGCAACTCCTCGCGCAGGGCGTTGACGCGGCGCCTCTCCTCCTCGATCGGGCTCAGGTCGCGCAGGAAGCCGACGAACAGCTTGCGGTCGTCGAGGCTCGCCTCGCTGACCGTCAGCTCCACCGGAAAGACGGAGCCGTCCTTGCGCTGGCCGTCCACCTTGCGGCGGAGGCCGATGATCTTTTTCACTCCGGTCCGCAGATAGGCTGCGATATAGCGGTCGTGTTCGGCGCGATAATGGTTGGGCATCAGCGCCTTGATGTTGCGGCCGAGGATATCTTCGGCGGGATAGCCGAACATTTCCACCGCCGCCGGATTGGCGGACTGCACCGTGCCGCTGCTGTCGATCGAGAAGATCGCCTCCATGGCCGTGTCGACGATGGCGTTGAGCCGCATTTCATTGTTGCGCAGCGCCGCCGCGATGCGTACGCGCTCCGAAATATCCTCGGCAAAAACGATCATGCCGCCGACGCCGTCGCGCGGATGGCGCCACGGCTGCGCTTCCCACCGCAGCCAGAACACCGAGCCGTCGGAGCGCACGAATCGATCCTGCTCGCGGCTGAGGCGTTCGCCGGCCAGGGCGCGCCGGTGAATTTGCTTCCATTGCTCCCCAAGATGCGGAAGCGGGCCGGACTGCGACTTGCCGGCCACGTCGTGGGAGAAGTCGCGGGAAAAACCGAAATCGTCGCGCCAGCGGGCGCTGGCCGCGAGATAACGCAGGTCGCGGTCGAACATCGCCATCGCCGCCGGGGCCTGTTCGACGAAATGGCCGAGCTGCTCGGCGTTGAGGCGGATCAGGTCCTCCCGGATCTGCCGTTCCCGCGCGAGGATACGCAACAGCCGGGCCAGGACGATCAAGGTGGCGCTGTTGAAGATAAACACGCCGAGGATCAGAAATTCCTCGTTCCTGTCAAAGGCCGCGATCCGCCATGCGCCAATCCGCGCATGGGTCGCCACAATCGCGAAAGCGGCCGCCGCGACGCCGCCCGAAGTCCCGAGGAGCAGAGCGGCGAAGGCGATCGCCGGATAAAACGTGAAATAAAGCGCGCGTTCGCCGAGGGAGTTCCACCAGCGCCGAGCGGAGGGCGAAGGCCAGCAGCAGCGCGGCGGTCGTCGCCGCGACGCGCCAGCGCAGGGGCGTCGCCTCCAGGGCCGAGAAGAAGCGCAGGACCAGCGATCCGCGGCCGGGCGCCAAATCATCTTGGAAGTTTTCGCCGCTGGAATGTCCCATTCGTCCTCCTCCCCGGCCGGGAAGTCGCGCGCATCGGGTTTGATAGCACGGCCAGTTGGAAAACGTCGCGCAAAATGCATAATCGCCTTGGGAGCGGGTCGAAAATTGCAACCCCCGCCTTTTCCTCGCCCCGCGCGACGCGCGGTCGCCAGCTTTTTGAGGACGAGCATTTCATGCCAGGCGAACAAACGGTCCATATCATCGAAGACGATCCAGCTGTTCGCGAATCCCTGGCTCTGCTGTTGAAAAGCGCCGGCGTGGCGACCAGGCTCTACGCTTCCGCCCGCGAGTTCCTCGATCTGAACCCGGCGCCGGCCGGCTGCGTGGTGAGCGACGTCAGAATGCCGGAAATGACCGGACTCGAATTGCTGGCCGAGATGAAAAACCGCCGGATCCTGCTGCCGACAATTGTCATGACGGCTTTCGCCGACGTGCCGCAGGCGGTCAAGGCGATGAAACTCGGCGCCGTTGATTTCATCGAAAAGCCGTTCGACGACGAATTGATGGTGTCGGCGGTGCGCGGCGCCCTGGCGCGGCGCGGCGAATGGCGCGCCGATGACGAGGAGGCGCAGGCGGCGCGGGAGAAACTTGGCAGCCTGACGGCGCGCGAGAGCGACGTGTTGGGCGGCCTCCTGAAAGGCAAGCTCAACAAGACCATCGCCTTCGAACTCGGCATCAGTGTGCGCACGGTGGAAACCCACCGCGCCAATCTGATGGCCAAGACCCAGGCGCAAAGCCTGTCGGAACTGGTCCGGATGTCGCTGCTGGCGGAAGCGGCGACCGAGGCGTGATTCTCCCCGCGGAACACGATGGATTATGGCGTCTGGGGCGCTGACTGCTTCCTGGGCGGCTTGACCGGAGCGGCCATCGCCCCAGTCGGCGCGAAGGCCTTCTTCCTCGCGGGCTGCGCCGCGGCTTCGCCGGGAATGGCCCCCGGCGGAATGGCGTCGTCGGGCAGCCGGGTCCAGGTCTGCGTCTGGCCGAGCAGCGAAAAACCGAGATAGCCGCGCACGAAAAGCTTCTGGCCGTCGGGGCTGACCTGCAATTCTGCGCTATAGACCGAGCCGTCGCGCGGATCGAGAATATTGCCGTCTTCGTATTTGTTTTCGTCCGTGCGCTTCATGCCCCAGACCATGAGAAGGCCGAGCATCGGCGCGCCTTTCTGCGCCCCCGTGCATTTAGCGCAAATATCGAAAGTCTTGGTCTCGCCCGCCTTTTGGTACATCTTGACCAGACGGCCCTGAACGACGCCGTCCTTGTCGGTGAAATAGAACCAGCCGCTCGGCTTGCCGTCATCGAAATAGGATTGCCAGAATCCGGCGAGGCCATGGCCTTGCGGGGTTTCGGCCCAGGACGCCCCCGCGCTGAGGACCGAACCCGGGCCCAGGACCAGCGCCGCGCCGCTAGAGTCTCCGCTTGCGCAAGATTT
>CAWKJW010000012.1:0-45157 GCA_963849665.1 uncultured Alphaproteobacteria bacterium
GATTCTTGTCGCGGTCGAGCACGCCGGGCACGTCGGTCAGCAGCAGCAGGCGCTTGGCGCCGAGCGCCCCGGCGATGGCGCCGGCGAACGTGTCGGCGTCGACATTGAAAGTCTCGCCGTCGGCGCCTTGCGCGATCGGGGCGAGGACGGGAATCAGCTCGCGGCCGAGCACCTGCTCCAGCACGGTCGAATTGACCTTCGAGGGCTCGCCCACAAAGCCAAGATCGACGGGGGGCTTGCCCTCCTGCTCGACCTCTCCACGACCTTGGTCGCGGTGACCATGGCGCCGTCCTTGCCGCACAGGCCAATGGCGCGGCCGCCTTCGTTGTTGATGAAGCCGACGATCTGCTTGTTGATGGCGCCGGCCAGCACCATTTCGACCACTTCGACGGTGGCCTTGTCGGTGACCCGCAAGCCGTCGGCGAATTCCGACTTGATGCCGAGTTTTCCCAGCATGGAGCCGATCTGCGGCCCGCCGCCGTGGACGACCACGGGATTGACGCCGGATTGTTCGAGCAGGACCATGTCGCGGGCGAAATTGCGCGCCACCGTTTCGTCGCCCATGGCGTGGCCGCCATATTTCACCACGACGATGGCTTCGTCGTAACGCAGCATGTGCGGCAGCGCCTGCATCAGGATCTTGGCCTGGTCGATGGCTGCTGCCTGGTCGATCGGGCGGGTGGCCGGGGCTTCGGTCATGGATGCGCCTTGGCTTTGGGGAACGGACGGCGCCTGTTTAGCCGATTTACGTCCGGTCGAAAACTCGTCTGTCGCGTTCGAACATCAATTTGGCGATGGTTTCGCGCAGGTCCGAGACGCCTTCGCCCTTGTGCGAGGAGAGGAAGATCACTTCGGGGTGCGCCGCCGGATGGGCGCGGAGCGCGGCTCGCGCGTCGAGAACGGTCTTTTCGATCTGCGACAGCTTCACCTCGTCGCGCTTGGTCAGCACGATCTGATAGGAGAGGGCGGCCTGGTCGAGCTGCTTGAGCATTTCGTGATCGACGTCCTTCAGCCCGTGCCGCCCGTCGATCAGCACGAAAACGCGGGCAAGGGTCGCCCGGCCGCGTAGAAACTCCTTCATCAGCCGGGTCCAGTTGGCGATCTTTTCCTTGGACACGGCGGCATAGCCATAGCCCGGCATGTCGACGAGGCGCAGCAGCGGCGCCTCCGGGTCGGGGCCGAGATTGAAGAAGTTCAACTGCTGGGTGCGGCCCGGCGTATGCGAGGTGCGCGCCAGGGCTTTCCGGCCGGTGAGGGCGTTGAGCAGCGAGGACTTGCCGACATTCGAGCGGCCGGCGAAGGCGATCTCGAGCGGCCCCATCGGCGGCAGGCCGTCGATTTTCTCGGCCGCCCAGATGAAATCGCAGCTCTGGGTGAAAAGCTTTCGGCCGATTTCGGCGAAATCCATGTCCTGATCGGAGTTCGGTCACTGGCTTCGCCTTTAAGATTGAGCCATTGCAAGTCAAGCGAAGCAATCCACCCGTCGTGCAAATCCGAAGCGCGGATTACTTCGCCGCTTCCGCTTCTCGCAATGACGGCGAAGCGGAGCGGCGGAGCCTTGTCAGGCCGACTTGCGCGAAAAAGTCTTGCGCAGGTTGTCGAACAATTCGACTTTTACGCCCGCCTTTTTCATGATCAAGGCTTGCTGGGCCACCGACAGGGTGTTGTTCCATGTCCAGTAGATGACGAGGCCGGCCGGGAAGGAGCCGAGCATGAAGGTGAAGATCACCGGCATCCAGGCGAACATGGTCTTCTGCACGGGGTCGGTGGGCTCCGGATTCATCTTCATCTGCACCCACATGGACACGCCCATGATCAGCGGCCAGACGCCGAGGTGCAAGAGATGTCCAAAAGCCGGAAGCTGCGTCGGATCGAAGTGCAGCAGGCCGAACAGGTTGAAGATATTGGTCGGATCAGGCGCCGACAGATCCTTGATCCAGCCGAAGAACGGCGCCTGCCGCATTTCGATGGTCACGAACAGCACCTTGTAGAGCGAGAAGAACACCGGGATCTGCAGCACCACCGGGAGGCAGCCGGAGACCGGGTTGATCTTCTCCTTCTTGTAAAGCTCCATGGTCTCCTGCTGCTGCTTCATCTTGTCGTCGGGATAAAGCTCCTGCAAGGCCTTGAGCTTGGGCTGCACGGCCTTCATCTTGGCCATGGACAGGTAGGACTTGTTGGCCAGCGGGAAGAACAAAGCCTTGACGAGCAGGGTGACGATCAGGATGGCGACGCCGAAGTTGCCGACGAGCTTGTAGATCGTTCCCAGAAGCCAGAACATCGGCCGGGTGATGAAGTGGAGATAGCCCCAGTCGATCAGCATGTCGAATTTCGTGATGCCGAGATCGTTCTGGTAATGGCTGAGAATCTTGGTCTCCTTGGCGCCGGCGAAGACCCGGGTGGTCAGGTCGAGACTGGCGCCGGGCGCAATGGTCTTGGCCTCCGAAAAGACATCGGCCTGGTATTGCGGCTGCGGCGCCGGGAAATTTACGGAACCAGCCTTTGTAGTTCTCGCTCTGGCCCGGAACGATTGCGGTCGCCCAATATTTGTCGGTATAGCCGAGCCAGCCGCCCTGCGCGTAGCCTCCGGCCGGCAGGACCTTGGCGTCGTTGGGCTCCTTGGCGATCTTGGCGTAGTCGATTTCCGTGTCGTTCTGGTCGGCTCCGATGACGCCGATGAAACCTTCGAAAAGCACGGCGTAGCCGGAGGTCTTCGGCGTCCCCTGCCTGGTGTCCGTCGCGTCGGGAAAGAGCGTGACCGGCTCCTTGCCGTTGTTCTGGACGGTGTCGGTGAAGGTGAACATGTAATATTGGTCGACGGAAATCTTGCGCTTGAAGATCAACCCAGCGCCATTGTCATAGGTCAGGGTGACTGGCGTGGCCTCGGTCAACCTGTCGCCATCGGCCTTCCACACCGTATCGGCATTGGGCAGTTTCAGCGAGACGCCGCGCGGGGCGACATAGCTGAGGTCGATGAAATAGCCGTTCGGCGCGCCGGAGGGCGACAACAGCACGATGTTCGGGCTGTGCGGGTCGGTCGTCTCGCGATACTTCTTCAGCGCGATGTCGTCGAGCCGCGCGCCCTTGAGCGCCACGCTGCCGAACATTTCCCTCGTGTCGACGACAATGCGCGGGCTTTGCGCCAGGGCGTCGGCGCGGCTCAGCGGCTGCGCCGCGGCGGCGGGCTGCAGCTCCGCGGCGCCGGCCTCGGCGGGATTTGCCGCGCCGGCCGGACCCGCCTGGCCGCCCGGGGCGAGTTGCTTGACCTGGCTCTGCGTCTCGCGCGCCTGATTTACTTTCGGCGCGCCGTAGAAATGGTTCCAGCCGACGATGACCAGGAGCGACAGCGCCATGGCGAGGACGAGATTTTTTTGATCCTGCTGCATGTTCAAACGTCTTGCTTGCGATCGGCGGCCGGGAAGGCGGGAGGCCGGCTGTCGGGGCCGGCCGGGTTGATTTTCGCTGTGTGGATTTTGGTCAGGGCGCGGGCGAGTTCGCCGCGCAATTCCTCGAAGGGAGCGGTCAGGGCTTCGATTCGCGCGACCACGACATAGTCGTGGCGGGGGCGCGGCAGCGACAGGTCCGCCAGCCGCAAGGCTTCGCGCAGGCGGCGGCGGATGCGGTTGCGGACGACGGAATTGCCGACCTTCTTTGTGACGGTGAAGCCGAAGCGCGGCGCGTCGTCCGCGCCGGGTTCGGCGTCTTTCGGCAGCCCGGATTCGGCGGCTTCCGCCCTTTTTCGGGCCTGCAGGACGAAACAGCGCTGGTGCTGGCGGCGGCCCTTGGCGGCGGCGAGGAAGTCGGCGCGCTTTTTCAGGCGCAAAACCGCCAGCCGCGGGCTCTCACCCGCGGGCGCGCAAAGGGTCTTGCCGTCGCCGGGACGGGTCATGGCGAGGACGCGCGCGTGGCGCGCCACGGCTTCAGGCCGAAAGGCGCTTGCGGCCGCGCGCGCGGCGGGCGGCGATGACCTTGCGGCCGCCGACAGTCGCCATGCGGGCGCGAAAACCATGACGGCGCTTGCGCACGAGTTTGGAAGGTTGATAGGTCCGCTTCACGGGTCTGCTCCGGTTTTGCCTGGGCGCGTCGACAGGGGGCTGGACGCGGCCTGAATGGTTCAAAGGGTTCGCGCTTCGTCGTATCGATGTCGCCAAAGGCGAACAACGACGTCGGCGCGAAGCCGAAATCGCGAGCGGCCTTATAGAGGCAAGGGCGACGAAAAGTCAACGCGACAGGGACATTAAAAGGCGTCGCCTGGCGTTTGTCCCGGGTTTGAGGGCAGGCGGGGGCAAAAAAATGCTGGCGGCGGTTTTTGCGGCGTTAGCCTATTGCCAAGGGCGGCGAGAGCGGCTAAACAGCGCGCCACTGATGCGGCGCTGTCTTGATGCGCCGCCAAATGCGCCCGTAGCTCAGCTGGATAGAGCACTAGACTACGAATCTAGGGGTCAGAGGTTCGAATCCTTTCGGGCGCGCCATTAAATCAATAACTTAGATCATGCCTAGGGGCGCTGTTACGATAGCGTTGCCGAGGGTGTTTCTTTGCGTTTATCGCTTCCAACCCAAGCCGCAATTGCTTCTCTCCACGGTCGGCTTTCCGCACAAGCCGAACACGAGCCCAACGGCCCCTTCGCGCCGAGGATCACTATCAACCTCACGCTTCCCGATGGGCGCAACCTGGAGAGGCTTGTCGACATGAGGCCGGAGCCGTTCAGCGCCTCGAAGTCCGGTTGCGACGTCAGGATCTGGTCGAACCGCTTCGTCGGCGATCTCAATCGCCGCCACATCACCGCCACCGCGGCCTACGTCTATGACACGCAGATCGCTTACATGATGGCTAGGGACGGCAAGGTCATCGCCGACGACGACGCCAAAGTCTCCTTCGAAACGGATCGTGTCGCGATCGACGGCAAGACCGGCAAGCCGGCGGCGGATGTCACGCGTTACACCTGTCGCGACGGCGATACGCGCTATGACGTGTCATTCGAGCGCCAGACGACCATCCAGCAAGCGATCCTCACCGACCGCGCCGCTGAGGGAGCCCTTGCATAAGCCGATGGCGTTCATTTCGCGCGTCGCGCCCGTCAAGGCCGAATCGCATTCGCTGGCCTGATCCGAAGCGTTGTGCGCACTCGTGATTTGGCGCGCTTTTTCCGCAAGTCTCGGGCGTTGGCTCAAGCCAGCCGTTTGTGTTGCTCGCCGCTGATGACGGCCCAGGCCGGCATCGGGTGCCCGAACAGCCAGCCTTGGCCGCGCGTTGCGCCCATCATATGGATAATCGCGCGCTGTTCGGCTGTCTCGACCCCTTCAACGACGACGTCGAGATTGAGTTTCTGGGACAGTTGGCAGATCGTCTCGACGATGATGAAACGCGTTTGGTCAAGGCCGAGCCGCGCCGAAAGTGATTTATCGATCTTGATCACCGAGAACGGAAATTCCGACAGAGTCGACAACGACGAATAGCCGGTGCCGAAATCATCAAGCGCGAAGCGCACGCCAAGCGCCGCGATGACGCGCATCGTCTCCAGCGTGCTTTTCGCATCGTCGATAAGGGCGCTTTCGGTGATTTCGAGGATCATCCGATGCGGCGGCAGGCCGCTTTCGGCGAGCGCCGATTGGATGTTCGAGAGCAAGAGATCTGGATTGTGAAACTGGATCGGAGAAACATTGATCGAAACTGTGATGTCGTCGGGCCATGCCGCCGCGTCGGCGCAGGACTTTCTGATCGCGAAACAGCCAAGCGCTTCGATCAGGCCACTCTGTTCGGCGATCGGTATGAAAATGTCGGGGCCGATCGGACCGCGAGTCGGGTCGGGTCCACCGCATCAGCGCTTCATAGCCGAGGATGTCGCCGTTGTTGAGCGAGGCGATCGGCTGATAAGCCATA
Source organism: uncultured Alphaproteobacteria bacterium (assembly GCA_963849665.1). GTDB lineage: Bacteria > Pseudomonadota > Alphaproteobacteria > Rhizobiales > Beijerinckiaceae > Rhodoblastus. The sequence continues at coordinate 5,882 of CAWKJW010000012.1, forward strand.
GTGAGTTCGTCGGCTGCAATCGCGGCGCGGAGATCGGCTTCGATCATGTGGCGTTCGGTGATCTGCGCAGCGATCTCGTTCGTATAGGCGACGATGCCGCCGCGGCCGTCGGCCTTGGCGCGGTAAAGCGCCATGTCGGCGCAACGCAGGAGATGGTCGGCGAGCTCAGCGTCGTTCGGCGCGAGCGCGATCCCGATGCTTGCCGACGTGCGCACGACGCAGGCGGCAATGGCGAAGGGCTGGGCCAGCGCGCCTGAGAGCGCCGCCGCCATGGCGCGCGCTTCCAGAAGAGAGGCGTCATGAAGCAAAATGACGAATTCGTCGCCGCCAAGGCGGCCGGTTACGCCCTTGTCGGCGACGACAGTGGTCAGGCGCTGGGCGACCTGGGCGAGCAGCGCGTCGCCGATTTCGTGCCCGAGCGTGTCGTTGATGGACTTGAACCCGTCAAGGTCAAGAAAGAGAACGGCGAACCTGCCCCCCTCGGGTGCTATTTTCCGGCATTCATTATCAATGCGCTTGGTGATCTCGTAGCGGTTGGCGAGGCCCGTCAAGGTGTCAAAGTGGGCCAGGCGCTCGATTTTGGCTTGCGAGGCGATGCGCGAGGTTGCGTCTTCCGTCAGCATGACGACGCTGTTGCCCGCAGCCGGCGTGAAGGTGACGACAAAGTCGTCGTCGCGCAGAGTTTTGAATTGCCGCGTCTGTGACGCACCGGTCTCGGCGACCTCGTGGCCGGTTCGCGCGAGCTCCAGGGCGTTGGCGCGCGTCAGAATTTCGCAATTGACGAGATGCCGGGCGGTCGCCTCCAGCGTCGCCGGGCCTTGGTCCGATGGCGTGCCGTACAGCGTGGCGTGGCGTTTGTTGGCGACGGCGAGATCAAGGTTGCTGTCGAACATCGCCAGGCCATGGCTCATATGGTTGAGCGCGGCGTCGAGGATGGTGTTGCGCGAGGCGAGTTCAATGGCGTAGGCGCGCGCCTTTTTCATCGCTTTGATCATGTCGATAAGGTTGCGATGGACGCTTGCGACGATGGCGATGTTGTTGATGACGTAAAACAGGGCGAAAAAGCCGATCGCGCGGTAATAGGGATCAGTCGAGGCGATCAGGCCCGTTGCCAACGGCAGACAAAACACCAGCAGCTGGAGGACGACGAATTGCGGCAAGGCGGCGTTTCTCGCGACAAAGCCGGAGGCGAAGGCGATATTCACAGAAATCGACGTGATATGGGCGGAGACGTTGTTGGAATGGGTGAGAGCGTAAAAGCAATTGGCGCCGAGGATCGTGCTGACCATGGTGGCGCCGAAGATGAAGCGCCTAGCCCAGCGGCGCGTTTCGGTGCGGTCATCTTTTTCGTGGTTCGCGATGCGATAGCGGATAACCGTGGCGATGCGCAGCGCAATCGCGACGACGATCAGTACGGTAAAGCCGAGAAAGACGTCGTCCTTGGTGGCTCTCCAGCACAGAATTGGCGTCAACAGGCAGGCGAAAGCGCCTGGGATGAGCGATGCCGGCGAAGAATAGAGCGAGGCGATCAGCGTCTTATAGGCGTCGGGATCGCGCTCCGACGCCTTGAACTGGCGAAGCCACGCCGCCAGGGCAGAAAAATGGCGGCTGCCCGCGGTCTTGGCGGCGGGAGGCGGGAGATACTGAGACGCGTGGTTGGACATGCCGTACGGTAACTCATTGGCGCTGCACATAGATCGTTAGCGTCAACAAGTTAACAAAGGCGCGGCTATATGGCGCAGCAACCTCAGGTTGTCGATGGTGGTGAATGTTCCGTTGCCTGGCGGCGTTTGCCGGGAAAGTCAGCCGGCGAGGGTTCTTGGCGCCGGCTTCGCGCGGGCCAGCATGCGGTTTTGCGCGGCGACGATGCGCTGCAGCCGGACAAGGTCGATCGAACTCATTCGCATCATGCTGTCGACCCAGTTGTTGGCGAGATAGGCGAGTTCGGCGTCGAATGCCGCCGCAGTCTGGCGGTGGAAGGCGCCGAATAACGATAGCCGGGCCGAATGGCTGGGCAACGTGTCCTCGGCGTATTGCCGGATCCAGTTCTCGCCTTCGCCCTCATCGACAACAGCTTCAAGCCCGCCAAGCGCTTTAAACTCCTCGGCGCAGAGTTCGCGCGCGTCGGACAGTGTCCGAAAAGCGTTGAGCGGCCCCATATGGCGGGACAATACGGCGACGGCGGTGATCGGAAAGTGGTTGAATTTCACTTCGGGATAGCAAAAAGTCGCCTGGCGTTCGGCGATCATCACATTGCAGGAGCGCGGAGCGTCGATGCCTCCGCCAAGCGCCTTGGCATGCACTGTGGAGACGGTGATCGCCGCGCCGTTGAGGCTTGAGGCGTTCCAGATCGCGCCTTCTCGTGAAGCGTTGGCGTATTCTTCGAGGCCGGCGCGGTCGTTCCCGCCAATGCAGTCGAGATAGAATTCGAGGTCGCCGCCGAGTGTGAAAATCGGATCCTCGCCGCGGTAGGCAAGAAAGCGCACAGGGGATTTTCGTAAAGATCCGGGCCCCACAAATCATGAATGGCGCGCTGGACCTTGTTGATGCTGGTGAGCAGCGTCAGAGTGAAGATCGGCTTGGGTCCCGGCTTGATGGTAAGCCAGACCGTCTTGATCGCGCCTTCGTAAGAGAGGACGATTTGAGGCAACGCGCCAGCTTTCTGCGCGATCTGACTGACGACGTCAGTGTCGAGGTCCAACAAAAGGGTTTCGGCGCTCGAAGCGATCGACGATTGGAGCATGTCGGGGTCTCTTGGTTTGGCGCGGAAGATCGTGCGTGTGACGACAGTCGCGAGAGTACCTTCGGTTAATAAAAAGTAAACGCGAACCTTTAAAAAGGGTTAACGCCGAATGCGGCGCCGGTCACTCAGCTGCCCGACGGAAGGGGCGTAGAAAAGAGAGAATGATCTGGCCAGTCGCCGCCACTAGGGCGCGGCGAAATAATTGCGTCACGTTGAGCCTGATGCACGCGGGGCGACGGTATAATTCCATTCTGGATGGAAAGCGTCGCCGCTGAGGTTGAGGGCCGCGGGCCAAACCCATTCAATCATTTCGCCGTATCGCCTTGGTCGAGCATTTGCCCAATGGCGGGCTTTTGTTGTCGGCGACGAAGGAAACCTTCGATGTCGACAATCCTCGGCGCGTCGCCGGCGCCGAAGAGATCGCCGCCGCCTTGGCCAAGCTGGATCGCTCGCGCAAATCAGCGGAGACGTGACGCCGGACGGACGGAAATCAGTGCGATGCGTAAAGACGCCAATGTTTGCGCCGCAATGTCAATAAGATAGGTGTTCGCAGCTTTATCCTGAGCGGCGCGCCGTTCACGGTCAAAACCACTCACATCCGAAGCCTTGCCGGCTACCAAGTCGCGTTGCCGACCTTCGGGCGCGCCGCCCGGATTTCGTTCGTTCCGGCGGCATCGGAGCTAATCCTTACGCCCAAAATTATCGCGTTCGGCTTCGATCCATCGACAGATCGTCGCGTATTCAGGAGGAGGCTCCTTCACAATCTCGCGCCGGCCCAGGGAAATCTCGCCGGCGTCGCCATCGAGCGCGATCCAGTCGCCATGCCGCAGCTCCTGCCCGCCCAGGCTGGCGCGGGTCTGGTCCGCGGCGATCTCCAGCGCGCGGCAGCCGACCAGGCAGACTTTTCCCATTTGCCGCGCCACGACCGCCGCATGCGCCGTCCGCCCGCCGACCGCTGTGAGAATGCCGGCGGCGGCCGCAAAACCGGCGACGTCTTCGGTCGACGTGTCGCGTCGGACCAGAATGGCCGGCGCCGTGCGCGCCATTTCCCTGGCCTCGTCGCTGGTGAAACAGGCTTTTCCGCAGGCGACTCCCGGCGAAGCCGGCGTCGCATTGGCCAGGACCGGCGCGGGTTGGACAAAGCGCGCCGACGCGGCTTCGGCCGGATCGACGCCGGCGACGCGCCGCAGCGCCTCCTGGCGGTCGATCAGGCCCTCGTCGACCAGATCGACGGCGATGCGCAGCGCCGCGCGCGGCGTACGCTTGGCCGCGCGCGTCTGCAAGAAAAACAGGCGCCCACGCTCGACCGTGAATTCGATGTCCTGGACGTCGCCGCAGGCCTGCTCCAGCGTCCGCGCACCCTCTTCGAGCTCCCGCGCGACATGCGGCATGCGCCGCGTCAGCAATGAAGCGTCCGCCGGCGTGCGGCGTCCCGACACCACATCCTCGCCCTGCGCATCGATCAGGAAATCGACATAAAGCCCCTTGTCGCCCGTCGCAGGATTGCGGGAGAAGGCCACGCCCGCCCCTGAGTCGCCGCCGGAATTGCCGAATGCCATGGCCTGGACGGTGACGGCCGTCCCAGTGAGCCCCTCCAGCGCGTTCAGCCGCCGATATTCTCTCGCGCGCGGACTTTCCCAGGATTTGTACACGGCGCGCGCGGCCTGCAGCAATTGCTCGATCGGATCGTCGGGCGGCGCCGAGGAATTTCGCGCGGTAATTGCAAGAAACTGATCCGCCAGCCGCTCGAGCGCCTCCGGATCGAGCTCGGCTTCGTTTGCGGCACCCTCGGCGCGCACCATCTCCGCCAGCGCCGCCTCGAATGGGCCCGGCGCCGCGCCGAAGGCCACTTCGGCGAAGGACTGGATGAAACGGCGATAGCTGTCGAAGGCGAGGCGCGGATTTCCCGTCGTCCGGATCTGGCCGTGCAGGCTGATTGCGTTCATTCCGACGTCGAGGATCGTCTCCAGCATGCCGGGCATGGATTTTTCCGCCCCCGAGCGCACGGAAACAAATAGCGGATTGCGGGAATCGCCGAGCTGCGCGCCGGTCATTCCTTCCAGCCATTCGACGCCGGCGACGACGCTCTGGCGCAAGGCTTTCAGCGCCGCGTCGTCGCCCGCGACGATTTTCGCGCACAGGCTGGTCGGCAAGACGAACGCGGGGGGCACGTTGAGGCCCAGGCCGCTCATCCGCGCCAGCTCCGCCGCCTTCGATCCGACAAGCGCAGCAGACAGAGGCTCGGCCGCCGCGCCGGCGCCGATGAAAAGCGGCTCGAAATGATGAACGTTCATGCGGAAAGTTCCTGCAGCACTCGGTCGCGCAGGGACATGGCCGCATGCGCGAGCCGGTCCGTGGCTTCCTCCAGCGTGTGGGCGATTTCGAGGCCGAGCATGAGCGAGCGCGCATCCGCCGGCCGCGCGGGCGGCGTGGCGGCCGGGCCGACCATCGCGCCGATCGCTGCGCGTTCGGCGATATCGGCGCTGCGCTCGGCGTCGATGACGGCGTCGACGCATTGCAGGGCGAAGGCGGCGTCGACGCGCTTTCCGTCGGGAATCTGCAAGGCCGCCTCGACGGCGCGCACCAGATGGCCTACGCATTCGCGACCGTTGGCGGCGAGGTCGATCAGCGACGCGCCCATCGCGTCGCCGTCCTCGTTGTCGGGAGCGAGACTGAGCAGGAAGGCCGCCTCGTCAAAGCAATCGGTGGCGTTCTCGACCTGATCGACCAGCAGCAGCAAGTCATCGGCGTTGCGCACGCGCGAGAAGATTTCGCGCGCCGCGACGGTCAGCCGGTCGCCCTTTTTCTCGATCTTTTTGGCGCGTTCGGACAGGGCCCTGCGGTCGGAAAGGCTCGCCAGCCCATCGGGCTGGAACGCCGCTTCGATCATTCCGGCGAGCATGCGCGTCAGCCCGAGATGACGGAGGACGACCGCCAGCAATTCGCTTTCCGCCGTATCGAGGCGCTGCGACAGATCGGCCTGGATTTCATCGCGGATGAGACGGGCCGAGCGCCCATCCTTCAGCCCCTCGCTGGCGACATGCAGGACGTTGCGCAGAAAGGCCAGGCATTCAGCTTCCCCAAGCGCGTGATCGAGCCGGACGCCATAGGCGATGCGTCCCGCGGCGGCGCGGCGGATCGCCTCGAACACCAGATCGACGCCGCCGAGTTCGAGGAAGGCGCGATGTCCCTCGTCGCGGTTTGCCGCGAGCGTGAGAAGTTCGATCGCCTTGCCCTTGCTGACGAAGGTTTGAAGCGCCTTGCGCGCCTTGTTCCAGTCGATCAGGAAAACGATGCGCGAGCCGAAAAAACTCAGGAACCGATCGAGATCGGCCTCGTCGCGCGCGGCGTAGACGCCCGTCAGCAGATAGAAGATCTCTCCACCGGCGAGGTCGCGCTCATGCTCCTCCGCGAGCGAACTCCACACGATCGTCTCTTCGTCGAACAGAGAGATGAAGAATTTGGCGCGGGCGCGATGGACGTCGGTATAGGTCGACCGTCGCCGTCAGCCCTTCGACGTGAATGACGAGCACATGGGCGTCGGTCGTGCCGATGTCGTTCTGGATGGTGAGTCTTGCGCCGATCCGTCCCGCTGTCGTCGCCAGGCCCGGATGGCCGAAGGCCAGGCGCGCGGTGCGGTTCAGGCCGCTCATGAAGGCCTTTACTCGTTTGCGCCCGCCGTCGTCGAGGCCCGCCACATGCGCGCCGTCAACCAGATCCACGGCGGTGGCGGCGGCGATGCGGTTGATCGCCCGGTGCAGGTCCATCACCAGCAGGTGCAGGCTGTCGGCGCCGCCCCGCCGGGCGGCGGCCATGCCGGCGATCTGCGCGTGGCCGACGCGGTCGCCGTTGAAGTTTGGCAGCGTTTGCAGCACGGCGTCGAGACGCGCTTTCAAGGGCGCGGCGTCCTCGGGCGCGGCGACTTCGACCGGCGCCAGCATCGCCGCCAGATCCTCGACAATTCCCTTCGCGAGGCGCTCGGCGCCGGGGGCGATGAATTCGGCGGCGTCAATGTCGCGCGCGCCCGAAATCATCACGTCGAAGGCCGGATCGGCAAGGCCGGCGGCTCGTCGCTCCTGCTCCAGGGAAAGCGAGGCGCGACCCGGCTGCGCGGCGTGAGCTGAGGCTTCCTGCAGCATCGTCAAGCTGATCTTCAGGCGGTCATTGGCGGCCAGCGCCGCCTCGATCAGCGCGGGCAGCAGCACGGCGCGCTCGCCAAGCTTTTCGACGATTGCGATCTTGCTGACCATGTTCGGCTTTCTCTCGGCTTTTCGTCTTGCGTGGTTATAGCCGCGACTGGCGCACGGGAAAATGAGCTAAATCATTCATGAAACTGTCATAATGCTTTGGACTGCAGCGCCGGGCGTCGCGCTGTCATGCCGTTGTCACAAAACGCGCGCCCGATCTTGCCTGATGCAGATCATGGCTCGCCAATTGCGCGCGAGCCAAGCTGCGTGGCTGTCGCCGGAGTCCGCCATGAATCTCTTGGCCAAAGAGCAACACGCCCTGGATGTTCAAAAAAGAAGCTGTTCGAAGCCCAGCGGCGTGCTGGCCGATTTCAGTCGAACTCGATCCGGACGCCGTTTGCGCGCGGCTTGAGACCTCGACGCTCGGCCTGACGCTGGAGGAAGCCGGCCGCCGCTTGCTTCAATATGGGCTCAATCGCGTCACGCGCGAGCGAAAGGCGACCATTTTCGAGGAATTGTGGACACGGACGCGCAACCCGCTGAACGCGCTCCTGCTCACTTTGGCGGTTGTCTCCTATTTTCTCGGCGACATGCGGGCCGCCATCGTCATTGGCGCGATGGTCATCCTGGCGATCACCACCGCCTTCGTCCAGGAGCACAGGTCCAACGAGGCCGCCGCCCGGCTGCGCGCCATGGTGCATACGACCGCGAGCGTTTGCCGCAGGCCGCAAAATTCCGACGAAGCCTTCGCCGAAATCCCGATTGAGCAGCTCGTGCCCGGCGATGTCATCCGCCTGTCGGCGGGCGACATGATTCCCGCGGATCTGCGGCTGATCGAGGCCAAGGATCTGTTCATCAACCAGGCGGCGCTGACCGGCGAGGCGATGCCGATGGAGAAATTCGCGCACGCCGTCGCGCACGCCGGCGAAAATCCGTTCGACTTGCCGAATATCTGTTTCATGGGCGCCAACGTCGTGTCGGGCTACGCGACCGGCGTCATCCTGCGGACCGGAGCGCGACATTTTTTGGCGAACTGGCCGACCAGATCGCCGGACGCAGGACTCCCACCGCCTTCGACCTCGGCGTCAACAAGTTCACCTGGCTGATGATCCGCTTCATCATGGTCATGGCCCCCGCCGTCTTCCTGATCAACGGCTTGACCAAGCACGACTGGCTGGAGGCGCTGCTCTTTTCAGTGGCGGTCGCCGTCGGCCTGACGCCTGAAATGCTGCCGATGATCGTGACGGTCAACCTCGCCAAGGGCGCGATCGCCATGTCGCGCGAAAAAGTCATCGTCAAGCGCCTGAACGCCATCCAGAATTTCGGCGCCATGGACGTGCTGTGCACCGACAAGACCGGCACGCTGACGCAGGACCGCATCATCCTCAAGCGTCACCTGGACATCGACGGCGCGGAATCCGAGCAGGTGCTGCGCTACGCCTTCCTGAACAGCCATTTCCAGTCGGGCCTGCGCAACCTGCTCGATAACGCCGTCCTCGCCCATGTCGATCTGCACAAGACGCATGGAGCCGACAGCGGCTACGTGAAACTGGATGAAATTCCCTTCGATTTCGCGCGCCGCCGCCTTTCGGTCGTGGTCGAGCGGCAGGACGGCCGGCACATCCTGATCTGCAAGGGAGCGGTCGAGGAAATATTCGCCGTCTGCAACCGATACGCGGTCGACGGCGAGACGGGCCAGCTCGACGAAAGCCATTTCGAAGCCGCCAAGACGCTGACGACGGCGCTGAACGGCGACGGCTTCCGCGTCGTGGCGGTCGCCTATAAAGACATGCCGCCCGCCAAGGCCGCCTATTCGGTCGCCGACGAGAGCGAACTGACGCTTCTGGGCTATATCGCCTTTCTCGATCCGCCCAAGGAGTCGGCGGGCGAGGCGATCGCCGCGCTGGCCGCCAAGGGCGTCCAGGTGAAGGTCCTGACCGGCGACAATGAGGTGATCACGCGGAAAATCTGCCGGGATGTCAATCTCGACTCCGGGCAGATCCTCGCCGGCGGACAAATCGCCGGGATGAGCGACGCCGAACTCGCCGACATCGCAGGCCGCACGAGCGTCTTCGTCAAATTGACGCCGGCGCAAAAGGAGAGGATCGTGCGCGCCTTGCACATGAAGGGGCATGTGGTCGGCTTCCTCGGCGACGGGATCAACGACAGCCCGGCCCTGAAAGCCGCCGATGTGGGCATCTCCGTCGACACCGCGGTCGACATCGCCAAGGAATCGGCGGATATCATCCTGCTGGAGAAGAACCTGCTGGTTCTCCAGAAAGGCGTGATCGAGGGGCGAAAGATTTTCGCCAACATCACGAAGTACATCAAAATGGGCGCCAGCTCGAATTTCGGCAACATGTTCAGCGTGCTCGGCGCCAGCATTTTCCTGCCCTTCCTGCCGATGGCCCCGATCCAGGTTCTCACCAACAACCTTCTCTACGATTTCTCGCAGACGGCCATTCCGACCGACAATGTCGACGAGGAATTTCTGGCGTCGCCGCGACGCTGGGAAATCAGCAATATTTTCCGGTTCATGGTCCTGATCGGGCCGATCAGCTCGATATTCGACTATGCGACCTACGCCGTCATGCTGTTCATCTTCGGCGCCTGGACCGACCCTCCGCTGTTTCAGACCGGCTGGTTCGTGGAATCGCTGCTGACCCAGACCCTGATCATCCACATCATCCGGACGGCGAAAATTCCCTTCCTCGAAAGCCGCGCCAGTCCGGCCATGGTCACGACGACGATCCTCATCTGCTTAGTCGGAATCTTGCTGCCCACTAGCTGGGTTGGCGCCGCCCTCGGCTTCGTTCCCCTGCCTTTGCTCTACTGGCCGTTGGTCGTCGCCATCGTGCTGAGCTACGCCGTCCTGACCCATCTCGTCAAAGTCTGGTTTGTCCGGAAATGGGGGCTTTAGGCGCTCGCGCAATTGCCCTCGGCCTACCGGTCATCAAGCTCGGCCAAGAACCGGCGGCGTTCCTGACGCGGTCATCAACCCGGATGTTCGGCTGGTCATTTGCTCGTCGACGACGCTGCCGATTTTTGCGCCTGGCGTCTTGCATCGAACTGGGATGGGCTTCCGCTGCGCGCTTGATCGGATTTACCGGAAAATGATTGCGCCATAGCAACCACACAGCAGGCAAGGCGGCAGGCCAAAGCGACTCGCATAATATGACAGTAATATGACGCTGCGGAATCGCGCGAAGTTTTCCGTTACTTACAAATATTTAACTTCACAACCTTAGCGTGTGTCTCGTGGCTGGCGGCTCGTATCGCGCAGGGGGCCGAAAACCTCAACTGTCTTTTCGCCACAACGAGACGTCGGAATGCTCAGACCCATGCCGGATTGGTCAAACGAGGCGAACGGTTCGCTCTTTCTCGAAACCGCAGTGTTGCGAACGACCTGGGAATCCGCCAGCCGGACGGCGCATGGCTTGCCTCGCTTCGAAGAGGTCGCTCTCGGAAGCCTTGGCCGGCTCAGTGACGAAACCGCTTTGCTGAAATGCGACAGCGAGCGCGGTTATCCGGTTCTGCGCGCCGGAATCAGGTTTGAAGAATGGATCGGGCGCCCGACCAAGAGCGTCAAGATTTCAGACCTTCCGCAAAATTATTCCGTCCCGCTATGCGAATGCGTTGGCCGCGCGGTCGAGCAGACGGCGCCCGCGTTCTCGCTCGCTCATTTCGTTCGCGACGGAATGGTGACCAGCTATGAAATCCTGGCGCTGCCCCTGCATTGGAGATCGGGCGACAGTCTGGCGATGGTCTTCGTGCGCCAAAGAACCGTGAAATATTCGCTGGCGGAAACGCTTTTCAACGCCAGCAAGGCCGGACTCGTCACCATGGCCTCACTGCGCCACGCCGGCGACCAAACGCTGGATTTCCAGGTGGTCGGCCTCAATGAGAGCGCTCTGACGCTTTTCGATCAAGGCAGGGAGGCCTTGCTGTGGCGCCGTGTGAGCGAGGCGCTGCCCGTTTTGGTCGCCGACGGCGGCATGGATCGGCTGGGCGCCGTTCTGGCGACCGGCCGATCCGACGAATTCGAGACGACCTGCCGGCGAGCGGACGGTCGAATCCGGCAGTTGCGGATCAATGCGGCGCCGATCGGCGATCTGCTCGGCGTGACGATCAACGACATCACGGAAATCAGGGCGCGCGAAGCCTCGTTCCGTCTGCTTTTCGAAAACAACCCGCTGCCGATGTTGCTTTATGATCGGGACACCCTGGGCCTGATCAAGGTCAATCAGGCGGCGCTGGACCATTACGGTTTCAAGGACGAGCGCTTCCTGGCCATGCGGCTGCGCGACCTCCATCCTGAAGAGGAATGGCGCGCCCTCGAGGCCAATCGCGCTTTCTCGCCGACCGGCGCCGCGCCGGATCACGGCTGGCGCCACATCCTGGCTGACGGCCGCATCATTGACGTCGAGATCTTCGCCCGCGAGCAGACCTCGCATGGAGGCGCGGCGGTTCTCGCGGCTATCGTCGACGTGACCGAACAGCGGGCGGCGCAACGGCGCGTCGCTCATGTCGCAAATCATGACCCGCTGACAGATCTCGCCAATCGCAGCCTTTTGCGCCAGCGCCTCGACCGGGAGTTTTCGCGCCCGGAGCGTGAGACGGCGCGCCTGGCGCTGTTGTGGCTTGATCTTGACCAGTTCAAACAGGTCAATGACGGACTCGGGCATCCGGCCGGCGATCGTCTGCTTTGCCTTGCCGCCGAGAGGCTGCGCGGAGCGATCGGCGCGGGCGATGTCGCTGCGCGGATCGGCGGGGACGAGTTTGCTGTTCTGCTCATCGATCCCCCGGGACCGGAGCAGGTCAACGAATATGCCGACCGCCTGATCGAGCATTTGAACAAACCTTACGAGATCGACGGCCGCGATGTGATCTGCGGCTGCTCGATCGGCATCGCCATGGCGCCAAACGACGCTGCCAACGCCGAAGACCTGCTGAAAAAGGCCGATATCGCGCTTTACCGCGCCAAGCGGGAGGAACGCGGCAGCCACCGTTTCTTTCAGCCGGAAATGGACGAGCAGATCGAAAGGCGGCGCGCGATGGTGGCGGACCTCCGAAAGGCCGTCGGCGCGCAAGAATTCACCCTGGCTTATCAGCCGATCGTCGAATTGGGCGGCCAACGCATCGTGAGCTTCGAAGCGCTCCTGCGCTGGCGTCATCCCGTCCGCGGCGAAATCCCGCCCGCGGAGTTCATTCCTCTGGCGGAAGAAACGGGCCTCATAGCTCCTCTCGGCGACTGGGTGCTGAAAACCGCCTGCGCCGAAGCGGCCAAATGGCCGGACAATATCGGGATCGCCGTCAATCTTTCGCCGATTTAGTTCAAGGACCCGCACCTCGTTCCGTCGGTCGTCCTGGCCCTCGCCCGCAGCGGCCTTTCCTCGCATCGACTTCGAACTCGAAGTGACGGAATCCGTGCTGCTCAACGAAAGCGTCGCCAATCTTGCGACGCTGCATGCCTTGCGCAACATCGGCGTCAAAATCAGCATGGACGATTTCGGCACGGGATATTCGAGTTTGAGCTACCTCCGCGCCTTCCCGTTCGACAAGATCAAGCTCGACCGTTCTTTCGTGAAGGACCTGCCCTACGGCGTCGAGTTCCTGGCGATCGTTCGGGCCATCGCAAGCCTCGGCAACAGTCTCGGCCTCACCGTTCTCGCCGAAGGCGTCGAGACAATCGAACAAATGCGCATTTTGCGCGCCGAACGCTTTGTCCAGGCGCAAGGATATTTGTTCGCCCGCCCGCAACCGGCCGATCAGGTGCTTCGCTTGCTGCAAACAGCGGTTTCACCTGCTGGCGCGGCGGCATGATTGGCCAAGGGGAGCAGGCGGGGCGACTGGCCGCCTGTTTCCAAAACGGCTCAGCTTCCTTGAATGTTTTTCAGGCTTGCGTCTGATCGCGGTCGGCGACGGCGTCCCTGCCGGCGAAACCGTCTGAGCACGAGGCCCGCCGCCAAGTCGTGGCGTTGGCCTGAAAGCATGGGCGCAACCGGGCTCACTATGGGCGCGTTGAAGCGGTTTTCCGTCGTTGTCCCAAATCCGCGCGCAGCCTTCAAGCCGAACGTCAATTTCGTCGTTTGATCGGGCGACGCCCCGGTCTTCACCGGAACATGATACCAGTCTTCACGAAACGCAGCGCCATGGGAAATGTTACGGCGACGCTAAGCAGGCTTTCGTTGGCAAGCCAACGCTTCGCCCGCTGGTTTTTTGTTTTAGCGTAGATTTTCAGCGGAAAACCGCAGGGCGTTTTTCCGAAATCCGCTTAGATCGCGGGCGCAGCTTCATCCGGCGCGCCGCGCGGCCGCGTCCGGCCGCCCAGTCGGCTGTTGAGCCGGTCGAGATAGAGATAGATGATTGGCGTCGTGTAGAGCGTCAGGAACTGCGACACCAGCAGGCCGCCGACGATCGCGATGCCGAGCGGCCGCCGCAGCTCCGATCCGGCGCCCTGCTCGACGGCCAGCGGCAGGCCGGCGACGATGGCGCACATGGTCGTCATCATGATCGGCCGGAAGCGAAGCAGACAGGCTTCATGGATGGCGTCGGCGGGGCTCTTGCCCTCCCGCCGCTCGGCTTCGAGCGCGAAGTCGATCATCATGATGGCGTTCTTCTTTACGATGCCGATCAGGAGGATGATGCCGATGAAGGCGATCAGCGTGAGATCGTAATGAAACAGCATCAGCATCACCAGGGCGCCGACGCCTGCCGAGGGAAGCGAGGACAGGATGGTGATTGCGTGAATGAAGCTCTCGTAGAGCATTCCGAGCACGACATAGATGACGAGGATGGCGGCGAGGACGAGCAGCGGCGTCGAGGTGAGCGAGTCCTGGAAGGCCTGCGCCGTGCCCTGAAACGAACCTTGCAGCGTCGCGGGAACATTGAGGCGCCGCCCGAGCGCCGAAATCGCGTCGACGGCCTGGCTCAGAGACGCGCCCGGCGCCAGATTGAACGACAGCGTGACCGCGGGAAAGACGCCCTGGTGATTGACCGTCAGCGGCGCCGCCTGTTTCGTGTCATGCGCGAAGGAGGCCAGCGGGACCTGCGCGCCCGAACTCGAAGCGACATAGATCCGGGACAGATCCGTCGGCCCCAGCTGGAATTTCGGCTGCACTTCGAGAATGAGCTTCGGCTGCTGGGTCGTTGTGTAGATCGTCGCGATCTGCTGCTGACCGAAAGCTGCATAGAGCGCGGTGTCGACGGCCGAGGGCGTCACGCCGAGGGCCGAGGCGGCCTGCCTGTCGACTTCGACGGTGATCTGCCGGGACGCGATGAGCTGGTCGGACGCGACGTCCGTCAGGAATTTCATCGCCTTCAGCCTGGCGAGAAGAATTGGCGCCCAATGGTTCAGCTCGGCGCCGTCGGTGTCGGTCAGCGTGTACTGGTACTGCGCCTGCTCCAGCCGCGCGCCGATGGTCACGTCCTGCCCCGCCTGCATGAAATATTTGACGCCGATCACCTGCGCCACCTTGGGCCGCAGCCTTTGCATGACCTCCTCGATCGGCGGCCGCTTGCCGAACGGTTTCAGCTGGATGAACATCCGCGCGACGTTCTCGCTCGAGCTGCCGCCCGTGGCGCCGACGAAGCCGACGACGTGCGACACCGCGGGGTCGCCCATGATGATCCGCGAAAGCTGCTGCTCCTTCTGCGCCATCGCCTGGAACGAAATGTCCTCCCGCGCCTGGGCGTCGCCGAAGATGAAGCCGGAATCCTGTTCGGGCAGGAAGCCTTTGGGAATGATCACGTAAAGATAGCCCGTCAGCGCCATCAGCGCGAGCGTTCCGATGAGCGAGAGGGGTTGATGGCGGAAGACCCAGGCAAGGCCGCGATCGTAGCCGGCCAGCATCCGGTCGAAGAACCGCTCGAAAGCGCGGTTGATCCGGCCGGGCGGACGCTCGCGCTCCTTGCCGAGGAACAGAGCGCACATCATCGGCGTCAGCGTCAGCGCGATAAAGGCGGAGGCGGCCACGGCGATCGTCACGGTCATGGCGAAATCATGGAACAGGCGTCCGACGATGCCGGACATGAACAACAACGGAATGAACACGGCGACCAGCGAAAACGTGATGGAGATGATGGTGAAGCCGATCTGCCCGGCGCCTTTCAGCGCGGCGTCGAACGCGGAATCGCCGGCCTCCATGTAGCGCACGATATTCTCGATCATCACGATCGCATCGTCGACCACGAAGCCGATCGAGATCGTCAGCGCCATAAGCGACAGATTGTCGATGCTGTAGCCGAAAAAATACATCACGGCGAAAGAAGCCACGATCGACAGCGGGATCGTCACGCTGGGAATGATCGTCGCCCAGGGCTTGCGCAGGAAGGCGAAAATGATCAGCACCACGAGAAACATCGTCAGGATGAGCGTTCCTTCCACCTCGGAGACGGAAGCGCGGATCGATTGCGAGCGGTCGGTGACGAGGTCGACGTGCACGGACGGCGGGATCGCCTTCAGCAGGTGAGGCAGCATCGACTTGATCTTGTCGACGAGCTGCACCGTGTTGGCGCCCGGCGAGCGCTCGATCAGCAACAATTCGGACGGGCGGACGTCGCGGTCGAACCAGGCGCCGGAGCGGGGATTGGTCGAGGAATTGATGACGTCGCCGATGTCGCCGACGGTGACGGCGCGCCGTTCCGGTAAGCCACGATCACCTTGCGAAACTGGCTCGGGATCGAAAAGCTGATCGTTCGTCTGCAGCGTGAATTGCTGGTGCGGCCCCTCGAGGTTGCCCTTTGGCCGCATTCCAGCGTCTGCTCGCTCGAGCGCCGTGGAGACCTGCGCCAGGCTGACGCCGTGCGCCGTCAGCGCCTCGGGATTGACCTGGACGGTCACGGCCGGCTCTTGCTCGCCGGCGATCAGCACCTGCCCGACCCCGGGAACGGTCGACAAGCGATTGTCCCAGGATCACGTTCGCATATTGGTCGAGCTGGTAGATCGGGATGGCGTCGGAACTCACGGCGTAGATGAGGATCGGACGCTCCGCCGGATTGGTCTTGCGATAGTTCGGGGGCTCGGCAGGTTCTTCGGCAGGTAGCCGCTCGCCGCATTGATCGCCTCCTCCACGTCCGCCGCCGCGCTGTCGATGTTGCGGTCGAGATCGAACTGCAGCGTCATGGTCGTCTGCCCGAGGCCGCTGGTGGAGCTCATCTGCGACAGGCCCTGGATGGCCGTGAACTGGTCTTCGAGCGGAGTGGCGACGGTGTCGGCCATGACCTCGGGGCTCGCGCCCGGCAATCGCGCGGTGACGACGATCGTCGGAAACTCGACGTTTGGCAGGGCGGCGACCGGCAGAAGCTTGTAGGCGACGATCCCCATGATGAAGATCCCGGCCATCAGCAGCGCCGTCGCGATCGGCCGGCGGATGAAAGCCTCCGATATGTTCATCGGCGCACCAGCTTTGCCTCGCTCGTCTGGCGCACAACGACCTTGACGCCGTTCGCCAGCCGGTACTGGCCGTCGACGACCACTTTCTCGCCCTCGTCGAGGCCTTTTGCGATCGCGACGACGCCGCGCCGCCGCGCCGCCACTTCGACATCGACGCGGCGAACGACGCCGTCCGGGCCGATGACATAGGCGTAGGAGCCGCTCGCTCCGACCATGACCGCCTGCGCCGGCGCCGTGACGACATTCCGCCTGGTCGACACGACCAGCTCGACGCTGACGAACTCGCCGGGCCACAGCGCTTCATCGGAATTGGGGAAGACGCCCTGCATCGTCACCGTGCCGGTGCTGGCGTCGACCTGATTGTCGATCACCGCAAGCTTCCCTCGCCCGACGAGCTTTCCGGATTGCGCGAAGGCGTCGACTTCGAGCGCCCCTTGCGCCTGGTTTCGCCGCACCTCGCCGAGCATGGTCTGGGCGATGGAGAAATTCACGTAGATCGGCTTCATCTGCGCGATTGTCACGAGGCCGGCTGCGGCGCCGGCCTGACCGCCGCCGCTCGCCGAGGCGCCGGAGCTGGTCTGGCCGGAGGTTGCGCTGCTCGTCGAGGCGCCGGCGCGGTTCGCCCCCTGGCTGCCGGACGAGGGACCGACGAGATTGCCGAGATCGACCTGCAAAACGCCCGCACGGCCGGTCGCCGGGGCGGTGATGTGGCAATAGCCCAGGTTGATCTTCGCGGCGTCGACGTTCGCCTGGTCGACTTGGATGGCGCCCTTGTCCCCTTCGACGACATAGACCTCGTCCTGCGCCTGCTGCGACGCGATCGAGTTCTCCCTCTCGAGCTTCTGGTAGCGCTCGAGGTCCATTTCGGCTTCCTGAAGCACCGCCTCGTCATGCTTCAGCTGCGCCTGCGCCTGGTCGAGCGCCGCCTGGTAGGGCCGGGGATCGATGAGGAAAAGCTCCTGGCCCTTCTTCACTTCTTCTCCGGGGGAGAATTCGATCTTGACGATGGGGCCGCTGGCTTGCGATTCGACGGCGATCTCATCGATCGGCTGGACGGTGCCGATCGTGTCGATGATATTTGGAAAATCCTTGCGAACAGTCTTCGCCGCGATGACCGGAACGGCCGCCTCGGCCATGTTGGAGTGTTTTGCCTGCGGCGCGCCGCCGCCGAGCCGCCAAGCGGCAAACGCCGCTACGCCGAGGAGCGCCGCCGCGCCCGCTGCGCCGATGCGGCGACGCCAGGCGTGTTTGCGTGCATGCGTCATGAAACGAAACGCCGGACCGAGATAAATTCGAACTTTCCTCGTTGAACGACGATTATGTCGAAAAGGTTTCTTGGCCTGCGTGGTCTCGGGGCGGCGGGGCGCCGCCGCCTCATCAATGACATGACCCGGCGCCATTTTGGATTCTCTGGCCTGGAGCTGTCTCCCATGGGCGCGGTCGCCTCGACACTCGCCGTAGCGTCAGTCGCATTCTCGTCGCGCGTCCTGTTCGCTTGCTGGCTGATTGTCGCCGGCGCGGGGCTGGACGCCGCCCTGGCGCAGGCGCCGCCAGTGAAAAATCCCCCGGCGCCGACACAGCCGGCGCCGGCAAAGCAGGCGCCGCCGCCGGGCGCGGCTCAGGCCAGGCCGGAACCGCCGCGCGTCACGGAAACGCCGGCGGTCGTCATCGACGGAAACGCCGCGCAGACGCTGCTCGGCATGCCCGTCCAAAGCCTCAAGGGGGAGGATCTCGGGCGCGTCGTCGACGTCGTGGTGGATCGCAACGGCCTTTTGCGCGCGGCCATTGTCGACTTTGGCGGCTTTTTGGGCGTCGGCACGCGAAAGATCGCCGTCGACTGGCGCGTGCTGCATTTTCCGGACAAGGGGCCGATGAACAAGCTCGTCGTCGACCTGCAGCGCGATCAGTTGCGCAATGCGCCGGTTTACAAGGAGGGAGAGCCGATCGTCGTCATCGGTGCGGCGCATGCGGCGCCCGCGCCGT
Organism: uncultured Alphaproteobacteria bacterium; assembly: GCA_963849665.1. Classification (GTDB taxonomy): domain Bacteria; phylum Pseudomonadota; class Alphaproteobacteria; order Rhizobiales; family Beijerinckiaceae; genus Rhodoblastus. The sequence goes on from CAWKJW010000012.1 coordinate 24,189, forward strand.
CGCCTGCGCCGGCTCCGCCGCCTTCCCCGCGCCGCACCCTGCGGCGCCCGTTCAGGCAGCGCCTTCTCCGGCGACCGCGCCGTCGGCGCCAAAACCGTGAAGAAGAGGACGTCGCGACGACGCGCCATGACCAACGCACGCGAAAGCTTTCGCGCCGAAGCAGCCACGGTCTCGACTGGCTGGTGTTCTTCGTCGCCGACATCCAGACCGGCTTCGGCCCCTTTGTCGCGGTTTATTTGACCACTGAAAAATGGACTCAGGTTGATATCGGCCTCGTCCTGACGGTCAGCGGCCTCGTCAGCCTCATCGGCCAGGTTCCCATGGGCGCGCTGGTCGACGCGTCGAAAGCCCTGCGCGCCGTCTCGGGCCTGGCGCTGGCGGTGATCGGCTGCTGCGCCTTCGCCTTCGCGCTCTGGCCGATCTTCGGCATCGTTCTCTTCACCCGCGTGCTGCACGCCGTGGCGAGCTCTCTGCTTGGCCTTGCGATGGTGGCGATCAGCCTTGGCCTGACCGGCGAGGAGGAGATCGGCGAACGGCTCGGCCGCAACGCGGCCTTCGCTTCGGCGGGAACCGGGATCGCGGCGGCGGCCATGGGCGCCTGCGGCGTCTTTCTCTCCAGCCGCGCGGTGTTCTTTCTCGCCGGAGCCCTGGCCGTTCCAGCCATTGTCGCGCTGTCGCGCATCCGGGGCGATGAAATCGGTCCGGCCTCCGATGCGGCGCGCGGCGCGCCGACCGGTCCCCGGTCGATGGCGCGCGGCTTTGGCGAACTGATGCGAAGCCGGCCGTTTCTGGCCTTCGCCTTCTGCATCATGCTCTTCAGTCTCGCCAACGCCGCCATGCTGCCGCTTGCCGCCAGCATGCTGACCCTGCGTTCGCGGGAAGCGGCGACGATCATGGTCGCCGCCGCCATCGTCGTCCCGCAATTCACCATGACCGTGCTTTCGCCCTGGGTCGGCCACATGGCGCACCTCCGGGGACGGCGGCCGCTGCTGCTGCTCGGCTTCGGCGCGCTGGCCCTGCGCGGCTTCCTGTTCTCCGTCATCACCGCTCCGGACCTTCTGGTGCTGGCGCAGGTCCTCGACGGCGTGTCGGCGGCGACGCTCGCCGTGCTGGCGCCGCTGACGATGGTCGATGTCACCCGCGCGCATGGCCATTTCAATCTCGCGCAGGGCATGTCCGGATGCGCCATGGGGCTAGGCGCTTCGGCGAGCACGACGCTCGCCGGCTATGTCACCGACCGCTACGGCAGCCATGCGGCGTTCGACATGCTGACCATCATAGCCGTGGCCGGGGTCCTGGTCCTCGCCCTGATCATGCCGGAGACGAGGCCGCGGGACGCTTCGGACCCCGGCTTGCTATAACGCCGAAGCCAGCCGGGGCCGGGCGCGCTTCGCGTCGATCATCCGCCGATACAGCGCGAGATAGTCCTCGGCCATGCGGCGGGCGGTGAACCGTTCCTCGAACCTTTTTCTTATGGCGCCGCGCGACAGCGTCGCGGCCTCATGCACCGCGCCGACGGCGCTGGTTTCGTCCTCGACCACGAAGCCGGTGACGCCGTCGTCGATGATTTCGGCGACCGATCCCCGGTTGAAGGCGATGACCGGAACGCCGCAGGCCATGGCCTCGATCATCACCAGGCCGAAGGGCTCCGGCCAGTCGATCGGATTTAGAAGCGCGATCGCGCCGCTGAGGAAATCGGCTTTCCGATCGTCGCCGATCTCGCCGAGATAATCCACGTCCGGCCCGTCGAGCAGCGGCCGGATCGTTTCGTTGAAATAATCCTCGTCGGCGCGATCGACCTTTGCCGCGATCTTCAACGGCAGCCCGCAGCGTCGCGCGACGTGGATGGCGGTGTCCACCCGCTTTTCAGGCGAGATGCGCCCTAAAAAGGCGAGATAGGACGGCTTCGTCCGCTGCGGCCGCAACAGCTCCGCCGGCGCGCCGTGATGGACCGTCGCGACCCAGTTGGCCATGGGAATGGGGCGGCGCTGCGCATTGGAGATCGAAACCACGGGAATGGAGGCGAAGGTCGAAAAGACCGGGTGATGCTCCGGCAGGTCGAGGCGTCCGTGCAAGGTCGTGATGAAGGGCGTGCTTTGCCGCGACATCAGCGAAAAGGCATAATAATCGAGATGGAAATGCATCACGTCGAATTGGTCGGCGCGGCGATAGACCTGCTCGATCATCATCATGTGCAAGGCGCAGGGGTCGCGGACCGTGCCGTCGAGCCGCAGCGCGCGCGGCCACATGGGCTCGAGCCTGGCGGCGGTGTCGGAATCGCCGCTGGCGAACAGGGTGACATCGTGTCCGAGCGCGACCAGCTCCTCGGTCAGCCATGAAATGACCCGCTCGGTGCCGCCATAGAGCACCGGCGGCACGGCTTCGGTCAAGGGGGCGATTTGCGCGATGCGCATACGTTTGGTCTCCTCGTCTTCGGTCCAGCTTTTGGTAGAGAATTGCGTCCGGCGGCCGCGGCGGCGAAACAATTTCCGCGGCGACGCGTTGGGTGGGCAGTCCGCGCTCAACGCCGCGACGCTCGATCCGGTTTCGTTTGCAGCGCGAAATTTCTAGACTCGTTCAGCCGTCGGCGAACCCCATAAAAGGCGCTTCATTGACGGAAGACCTATGCCGCTTCAGGGATCGGCCGATCGCCTTTTTCGTCCGCACCATCGGCCGAAATCCCGTCGCTCACGCCGTCATCCTGCTGGCTGTCCTCGGCGCCGTGGCCTGTTCGGTCAGCACCCAATATGGAGTCAAGCGGCTGGTCGACGCGTTGGCGCACGCGACGTCGTCGGGCGGTCCCTGGGCGGCCTTCGTCCTCATCGTCGCTCTCGTCGCGGCGGACAACCTGCTGTGGCGCGTGGCGGGCTGGGTCGCCAGCCACGCCTTCGTCAAGGCGACGGGAGACTTGCGGTCCGAACTTTTCCGCCATCTCACAGGCCATGCGCCCGCCTATTTCGCGGGGAGCCTGCCGGGCATGCTGGCGAGCCGCATCACCGCGACGTCGAACGCCATGTTCCAGATCGAAAACATGGTCGACGTGGAATGTTCTGCCTCCTTGCGTCGCCACCCTTGGCGCGATCTTCTTCCTCGGCACGGTGAGCGCCAGCATGGCGGCGGTCGCGATCGTGACCGCGGCGGTCGTGCTCGTCGTCATGTTCCGCCTGGCGGCGGCGGGACGGCCGCTGCATCGCGAATTCGCCGGCAAGGCGGCGGCGGTCGACGGCGAGATGGTCGACGTCATCGGCAACATGCCGCTGGTGCGGGCCTTCGGCGGCCTTTACCGCGAGCACATGCGGTTCGACGCGACAGTCGCCGAGGAAATGAACGCCCGGCGGCGCAGCCTGCGCTATCTGGAGAAGTTGCGCCTGCTGCACGCCTGGCCGTCATCGTCGCCACGCTGGCGCTGCTCGCCTGGGCAATCTCGCTCTGGCAGCGCGGCGGGCGACGGCCGGAGACGTGGTGCTGGTGTGCACGCTCGGCCTGTCGCTGCTCAGCGCGACGCGCGATCTTGCGGTCGCCCTTGTCGACGTCACGCAGCACATGGCGCGGCTCGCGGAGGCGCTTGCGACGCTCCTGTCGCCGCACGAGCTGGGAGACCATCCCCAGGCGGCGGCGCTGGTTCCCGGGGCGCGCGCGTGACCATCGAAAACGTGTCCTTCGGCTATGGCGAAGAAGCCGAGGTGTTTTCCGGCTTCAGCCTGGACATCAGTCCGGGCCAGCGCGTCGGCCTCGTCGGACCGTCCGGCGGCGGCAAGTCGACGCTGGTCGCCCTGATCCAGCGATTCTATACGGTCCAGTCGGGGCGCATCCTGATCGACGGTCAGGACATTGCGCTGGCGACCGGGCGAGCCTGTGCTCGGCCATCGCCGTGGTGCCGCAGGACACGGCGCTGCTCAACCGCACGCTGCTCGAAAACATCCGCTACGGCCGGCCGGAGGCGAGCGACGAGGAGGTGTGGGCGGCGGCGACGGCGGCGCGCTGCCGGCCCTTCATCGAGAACCTGCCCGAGGGGCTCGACACGATGGTCGGGGACCGGGGGATCAAACTCTCGGGCGGCCAGCGCCAGCGCATCGCCATCGCCCGCGCCTTCCTGAAGGACGCGCCGCTGCTCATCCTCGACGAGGCGACTTCCGCGCTCGACAGCGAATCCGAAGAGGCCATACGCGAGGCGCTGGAGCGCCTGATGGCCGGCCGCACCGTCATCGCCATCGCGCACCGCCTTTCGACCTTGCGCGACTTCGACCGCATCGTCGTGCTTCAGCACGGCAGGTTGGTCGAGGACGGCTCGCCGGACGTGCTGATGCGCTGCAATGGCGTCTATTGCGAATTGATCAACCGCGAGCTCGACCGCCTCGCCCGCCAGATCGCCTGACGGGCTTTTTTGCTTGACGGACTTTTTCGCCTGAAGGCTTGACCGGGCGGGAAAGCGCGCCAAATCTTCAATTCGCTCCGCCGCCGCGGGGAGAGTGGAGGCATGGGTGTCCAATGCAGACAGTCCATAGCGGAGCCATGGCCGACGTCGCGGGCGCGGACGCGCACGGCGCGGCGAAACTGGCGCAGTTCTTCATTCCAGCCGCCGCCTCGTTGCAGGAACGGAGGCCGCGCACCTTGAAACATGGCGACACTTTCGGCCTGTTCGACCATAACGGCGACGCGCTGGCCGGGCAGGGGAGTCCCGAGGGGCTCTACCACTGCGATACACGCTACCTGTCCTTCTTCAGCCTGACGATCAATGGCGAGCGGCCGATCCTCCTCAGCTCGACGCCGCGCGACGACAATGCGGCGCTGATCTTCGACCTGACCAATCCCGATCTTCAGGACGAGGCCGGCGCGCGCGTTCTCGAACACGACCTCATCCACATCCGCCGTCTGCGGTTCCTGTGGAACGCCGCCTGCTACGAGAGGCTGGCGGTGAGGAATTACGACATAGCGCCGCGCCGCGTGCGCCTTGGACTGACTTTTTTCGCCGATTTCGCGGATCTGTTCGAGGTGCGCGGCAGCCATCGGGCGGCCCGGGCGCCGTCCATCCGCCGGAGATCGGCCCCGATCGCGTGACTCTGCGCTACACCGGCCTGGACGACATCGAGCGCCAGACGACCTTGCGCTTCGAGCCCGCCCCGATCGGCATCGACGGCAGGCAGGCGCAGATCGACCTGGATCTGGCGCCGTTCGAAAAGAAGCTGATCTTCATCGAAATCCGGCTTGGTCCGGATGAAGCCCGCGCTTCCGTGCGCCAAAGCTTTCTCGCCGCGCTGCGCGGCGCGCGCAAGGCCCTGCGGGTCGCGGCGGCGCGTCCCGCCGGGGTCACGGCGTCGAACGAGATTTTCAACGAGACCCTGCGCCGCTCCGTGGCCGATCTCGCCATGCTGGTCAGCGACACGCCGCAGGGGCCCTTTCCCTACGCCGGCATTCCGTGGTTCAGCACGCCGTTCGGCCGCGACGCGCTGATCACCGCCTTGGAGACGCTCTGGCTCGACCCCGGCGTCGCGCGCGGCGTGCTTTGTTATCTCGCCGCCCATCAGGCGACCGAATTCAACGCGGCGGCGGATTCCGAGCCGGGCAAGATCCTGCACGAGACGCGCAACGGCGAAATGGCCATGCTCGGCGAAGTGCCGTTTCGCCGCTATTACGGCAGCGTCAATTCAACGCCGCTGTTCGTGATGCTGGCCGGCGCCTATCTCGAGCGAACGGGCGACCTGGCGACCATCCGCGCGATCTGGCCCAATATCGAAGCCGCGCTGCACTGGATCGAGGCGGAAGGCGACCGCGACGGCGACGGTTTCGTCGAATATGGCCGCAGGACGTCGGAGGGCCTGGTCAACCAGGGTTGGAAGGACATCGGCCGATTCCATCTTCCACGCCGATGGCGCGCTGGCGCGCGGACCCATCGCTTTGGTCGAGCTGCAAGCCTATGTCTACGGCGCCTGGCGCGCCGCCGCCGACATGGCGCGCGCGCTGGGACTCCCTTCCAGGGCGGAGGCGTGGCGGGACAAGGCGGCGGACCTGCGGCGCCGCTTCGACGAAGCGTTTTTCGATGAGGCGCTGGGCAGCTATGTGCTGGCGCTCGACGGCGAGAAAAAGCCCTGCCGCGTCCGCGCCTCGAACGCGGGCCACGCCCTGTTCACCGGCATCGCCTTGCCGGAGCGCGCCGGCGCCGTCGTCGCGACGCTGATGGACCCGGCGTCCTTTTCCGGCTGGGGCGTGCGAACGATCGCCACGACGGAGAGCCGCTACAATCCGATGAGCTATCACAACGGCTCGATCTGGCCGCACGACAATGCGCTCGTCGCCGCCGGCTTCGCCCGCTATGGCTATCGCCGCGAGGCCGCCCGCGTCTTCGAGGGCGTCAACGCTGCGTCGACCTACATCGATCTTCGCCGCCTGCCAGAGCTTTATTGCGGCTTCGCGCGGCAGCGCAACCAGGGGCCGACCTTCTATCCGGTCGCCTGCGCGCCGCAGGCCTGGGCGGCGGCGGCGCCTTTGTCGATGCTGGAATCCTGCCTCGGGCTCAGCTTCGACCATCCCAACAGACAGATCACTTTCAACCGCCCGGTGCTGCCGCAGTTTCTCGATCACGTTCTGCTGCGCCGGCTGTCGGTCGGCGACGGATCGGTCGATGTCGCGCTTCAGCGCGACGGCGGGGAAGTCGTCGTGAAGGTCTTGTCGCGACAGGGCGGCGTCGGCGTTCTGGCGACGAGTTAGGCGCCGGCGTTTGCGCGTCATTTCGCGGTCGGGCGCGGCGCCGGTTCGAGCAGCAGGATCTTGTACGGAATATCGAAAAAATCCGGCGCGTCGCACCGCTTCAGGCCGCCGTCGCGCAACAGGATTTCCGGTATCCACGCCGATCCCAGCCCCGCCTTGACCTGCGCCAGCAGGGCCTCGGCGGAGGCGCTCTCGCACACGGGCTGTTCCTGGATCTGGATGTGATGCCGACCGAGCATGGCGGCGATTTGCGCGCCATAGGCCGTGCCGGGCGTATAGGCCATCACCGGGCCGGCGAGTCTGTTCCCCGTCAGGCGCAACGGCCGCCCCTGCACAGGGCTCGCCACCGGGATGAGCCGGTCCCCGCCTATCTCGCGGCTGGCCACGCCGAGCAGCGCCGCATCGTCGCCGAAATGGGGAACCAGGCCCATATCCGCATGACCGCGCCTGACCGCCTCGAGGCAGCCGGCGATCGAAGCGACGATCAGGGAATAGTTGCGCAGCCCGTTTTCGACCAGCCAGGACGGCAGGAAATTGGCGGCAAGCGTGTTGGTGGTGTAGATGCGCAGCGATCGCTTGAAGTGGCTCGACGCGCTCAAGACCGCGCGGCGCGCGTCGTAGATGTCCTCGCGCAGCCGATGCGCGCGGGCGTAAAACTCCTCCCCGGCGGGCGTCAGGCCGACGGGACGCTGCTCACGGTCGAACAGCGGCGCGCCCAGCCATTCCTCGAGTTTCTGCACGCGGCGGCTATAGGCGGATTGCGTCGTGCAGCGCGCCTCGGCGGCGCGGGTGAAATTCCGCGTCTGGCACAAGGCGAGGAAATCGTCGATCCACTGGAGCTCCATGATGCATAAATTGCATCATGGCATCGCAAAGGACAATTGGATTTCGCGCGCCGGATGTCCTGTAGATGCCTCAGGCTGTCGGACAGGAGGCGGTGATGGGCATCGAAGAAGGCGCCGGGAAGCGCGGACGGCAAATTTGCGAAAGAAACGCGGATGCGACGGGGCTGCCGAAATACGCCTGCTTTCTCGGCAAGGGCCCGCGCGCCGCGCCGAAAACGCCGACCGGCTTTTACGAGCGGCCCGACTGCGATCTTTATGAATTCGAGGTCGTCACCGCGACAGCCGCCTATAACAAAGGCGAGCGCTTTTATTTGACCCCGGCGCAGGCCGAGCGCGCCTATTTCTGGAGGTCCTGAAGGCTCGCCGGCGATGATGACAACTTTTCGCGAGCGCCATCGAAAGCGGTTGCGCCACTCCTTGCCGCCGCGCATCATCGCCGGCCTGGGGGCTGGCGCGAACACAGGAGAGGGAAATGACCCAACTGGCGCTCTACGTCCAACTCGAAGCCAAGCCCGGCAAGGAAAACGAAGTCGCCGCCTTCCTGGCCGGCGCGCAACGCATGGTCGAGGCCGAACCCGAGACGACGGCATGGTTCGCGATGAAAATGGGGCCGCGCACCTTCGGCATTTTCGACGCCTTCGCCAATGAGCATGGCCGCGAGGCCCACCTGCACGGCAAGGTGGCCGAGCAATTGATGGCCAAGGCGCCGCAGCTTTTCGAAAACCGGCCGCAAATCCAGCGGCTCGAAATCATCGCCGACAAGCTGCCGCATTAATCCCGTCACCGCATCAGGAAGACGGGCATTTCCGTGTGGGCGATCACGTCGCGCGTCACGCCGCCGAGCATGGCGTCCCAGAGGGCCCCGTGCTTGAAGGCGCCGATCACCAGGCAATCGGCGCCGAGCCTCGTCGCCTCGCTCAGTATCTGGTGGCCGACGCTCGCGTGGTCGCGCTGCAGCCCGATGATGTCGGCGGCCATTTCCAAATCGCGGAAAAAGGCGCGGGCGCTCTCGTCATAGGGCTCGGCGCCATGTTTCGCCACCCAGACGACGCTCACCTTTTCCGCACGCTCCAGCCAAGGTTTCGCCGCGGCAATCGCGTGCTTCACCGGATCGCCTGGCTTCCAGCCGACGACGACATGGCGGCCGAGGATCGGCGCGTCCTCGCGCGCCTCGCGGGGCGCGACGAGCACGAGGCGGCGGATGTCGAACAAGGCGCTGTGCAGCGCGTCGCTGCCGTCCAGATGGACGGGGCGGCCGATGACGATGAGGTCGGCGGCGCGCGCTTCGTCGGCGACGCTCGCGCCGATGTCGCCCTCGTCGTTTTTCCAGAGAATCGGCGGAGCTTCCGGCCGCGACGCCACAAAGGCGTCGAAGGCCGCCTTGATGCGGGCGAGCCGCACGTCCGGCTTTCCTTCGTAAAGGTCGCGTAATTGCTGGATTTCCACTTCCTCGGCGGAAGCCCGCGCGCGCTTCGGGTCGAACCCGACATGGACGGCGCGAATGTCGGAGTTGAAACCCTCCGCCGCCGCAAGAGCCCATTGCAGGCAGGAGCGGGCGGTCTCGACTTCGGGAAGCAGCGCGCAGATTCTCGGCCCCGGCGCCCCCGCAACCGCTTCGCGCCCCGCCGAATTGGGGTTTTCAGACGAAAATCCGGCAAAGCTCGCCATCGAATTCTCCCTCGCCGCAAGTTTACACCCGAACGGGCGCCTGGCGCAAAGCTTGCTTCGACCGATTTCGCGTCCGATCTCCAAAGCCGCTTTCCCTCGGCTGGTCCGGCGATCGAGCGGTGGCGGCGCATGCGATCTTTCATCCGAAGCCGGAGCATGTGCGAGTGGGAGGACTTTTCCGACCGGCCGTCTTTCGCGCGCGCGAGGCTGGCCGACGGCCAATCGATGTCGCCGTTCCTGCTGCTGTCGGAGCCCGGTTTTGGCGCGGCCGAACAGCGTCTGTGCGCCGAGAACTGGATGCGCGGCCGCATCGCCGCGGCGGCGGCCGGCCGCGACGCTCTGGGCCGCCAGGGGCTTCGCGCGCCGGGCGCCCGGATAAAACTCGGCTATCTCTCCAACGATTTTCAGGAGCACGCGACGGCCATGCTTCTGATCGAGACGCTGGAGGCGCACGACCGGACGCAGTTCGAGCTTCGCGCCTATTCCTACGGCGGGCCGGACGAGGGCGCGATGCGCCGGCGCGTCGTCGACGCTTTCGACGCCTTCGCCGACATCGGCGGCCTGACCGACGTCGAGGCCGGGCAGGCCATCCGCGACGACGGGATCGACATCCTGATCGACCTGAAAGGCTTCACCAAGGATACGAGGACGTCGATCCTCGCGCTGCGTCCCGCCCCGGTCCAGGTGAATTTTCTCGGCTATCCCGGCACGCTCGGCGGCGCTCTCTGCGACTACCTGATCACCGACGCCTTCGTCACGCCGGCTTCGTCCGCCGCGGATTATGCCGAGGCCTTCGCGCTGCTGCCGCATTCCTACCAGCCGCACGGCCGCAGGCGGGCGCTGCCGCCGCCGCCGAGCCGCGCCGAAGCGGGTTTGCCAGAACAGGGCTTCGTCTTCTGCTGCTTCAACCAGGCGTTCAAATTCACGCCCGAAGTCTTCGCGCTCTGGACGCGGCTCCTGGATGCGGTGGAGGGCAGCGTCCTGTGGCTTCTGGCCTCGCCGCAGGCCGAGGGCAACCTGCGCAACGAGGCCCGGAGCCGCGGGATCAGCGGCGACCGTCTGGTCTTCGCCCCGGACGCCAGCCAGGCCGAGCATCTGCGGCGGTTGCCGCTCGCCGATCTGGTGCTCGACACATCGCCTTATGGCGCGCATACGACGGCCAGCGACGCGCTTTGGGCCGGCGTGCCGATCATCACCCGTCCGGGCGAAACCTTCGCCTCGCGCGTCGCCGGGAGCCTGCTGCACGCGGTCGGCCTGCCGGGGCTCATCGTCGGCGGCGACGACGAATATTTCGATCTGGCGCTGGCGCTCGCCACTGGCGGCGAACGTCTTGCGGAGGCGCGGCGAAAACTCGGCGAGGCCGGCGACAGGGCGCCGCTGTTCGACGTCTCCGCCTATACCGCAGCGCTTGAAGATCTCTTTCGCCAGATGACGGCGCGCCAGCGCGCGAATTTGCCCCCGGCGGAGATCGGCGCCCTGTCGCCGCGATGGGGCTGAAACCCGCCTCTCGCGCCGATATACTGCTTAATTTCGTGCTTATTTGAGGCTTATGTTTTAGATGTTGAATAATTATGCAAATTTTGGTACTTTAAACATGAATTCGACGCTTTGCGCGAAAGCTTAAACGCAGCTTTCCTTTGGGAGTTGTCCCTTGAAGCTCATCGTCGCCATCATCAAGCCGTTCAAGCTGGATGAACTGCAGACCGCTCTGGCGCAACTGAACATCGCCGGCATGACCGCCAGCGAAGTTCAAGGGTATGGACGCCAGAAAGGACACAAGGAAGTCTATCGCGGCGCTGAATACATCATCAAGATGGTGCCTAAAGTGAAAGTCGAAATCGCCGTGGCCGCCGATCGCGTCGATGCGGTGGTGGAGGCCGTCATGCGAACGGCGCGCACCGGCGAAGTCGGCGACGGCAAGATTTTCGTTACAAATCTGGAGCGCGTCTATCGCATCCGCACGGGCGAAACCGATCAGGCGGCGCTCTAGAAGCATTGTCCTGCCGTGCGGCGGTTGCGGCGAGCGGCGGGACAAAATCGCGAAACAGGCAAGGAGCGTGTCATGGCGTCCTCCCTTCGGCGGCGGCGGCTTTTTGTTGCGCCTTTTTCCGTTCTGCTCATTGCTGCCGCGGCTCTTGTGTGGATCGGCCCGGCCCTGGCGCAGCAAGCCGCCGCGCCGCCCGCCTGCGGCGGCAAGATCCTGACCGATTGCACGCCGAATTCGGGCGACACCGCGTGGATGCTGACCTCCATGGCGCTGGTCCTGATGATGACAATTCCCGGCCTCGGGCTGTTCTATGGCGGGCTAACGCGCAAGAAGAACGTCGTCGATACGGTGATGACCAGTTTCGCCATCACCTGCCTCGTCACCGTCCTCTTCACCGTGCTGACCTACAGCCTGGCCTTCCGCGCGGGAACGCCGTTCGTCGGCGGGCTGGACCGCGCCTTCCTGCAAGGCATCCTGAGCGACGTCGCCAAGGGAACCGGCAATCCGAATCCGCTCGCGCCGACCATTCCCGAAAGCGTCTACATCTGCTTCCAGATGACTTTCGCGATCATCACGCCGGCGCTGATCGCCGGCGCCTTCGCGGAGCGGATGAAATTCTCGGCCATGATGTGGTTCATCGGCCTGTGGGCGATTTTCGTCTATGCGCCGATCGCGCACTGGGTCTGGGGTCCGGACGGCTTCCTTAACAGCACGAACGACGCGGCTTACGTGAAGGTGCTGGACTTCGCCGGCGGCACGGTGGTGCACGTCAATTCCGGCGTCGCCGGCCTGATGTGCGCGCTGATGCTCGGCAAGCGGCAGGATACGGGGCCGGCGCATAATGTGGTGCTCAGCTATATCGGCGCGGCGCTTTTGTGGGTCGGCTGGTTCGGCTTCAATGCGGGATCGGCGACGAGCGCGGGCATGCAGGCCGGCATGGCGATGACCGTCACCCAGATCGCCACGGCGACGGCGGGGCTGGCCTGGATGTTCGCGGAATGGGCGGTCGCCGAAAAGCCGACGCTGGTCGGCATCTGCTCGGGCGCGGTGGCGGGGCTCGTCGCCATCACCCCGGCCTCCGGCTTCGTCGGCCCGGCCGGCGCCCTGGCGATCGGCGCGGCGGCGGGCGTGATCTGCTATCTCTCGGTGACGAAGCTCAAGGCGGCGTTTGGCTATGACGACGCGCTCGACTGCTTCGGCGTGCACGGCGTCGGCGGCGCGACCGGCGCGCTGTTGACCGGCGTCTTCGCCATTTCCCAATATGGCGGCACGCCGGGCCTGATCGAGGGCAATGCGCGTCAGGTCGTCAACCAGGTCATCGGCGTCGCCATCGTCGTCGTCTATGACGCGATCGTCTCGCTGGTGATCCTGAAGCTCGTGGACATGATGATCGGATTGCGCGTCGGCTCCGAAGTGGAGGTTCAAGGACTCGACCTCGCGCTGCATCGCGAAACCGTGCAGTGAAAGCGCGGGCCTGGCGCAAGATGCTGATTGGCGAGGGTTTAAATTCGGCTCTCGCGGAACCACTTGATTCCGGTGCGTCTCAAAACGAGGAGGCGGGCCATGAGGCTCAACCAGATCGCGCCGGATTTCACCCAGGAATCGACCGAAGGCCCCATCCATTTCCATGAATGGGCGGGAAAATCCTGGGTCGTCCTGTTCTCGCATCCCAAGGATTTCACGCCGGTCTGCACCACCGAACTCGGCGCGATGGCGAAGCTCGCGCCGGATTTCGCCAGACGGGGCGTCAAGATCATCGGCCTGTCGGTCGATCGCGCCGGCGATCATGCGCGCTGGGCCGCCGACATCAAGGAAACGCAAGGCGTCGCGCCTAACTTCCCGATCCTCGCGGACGCCGATTTCAAGGTTGCGAAACTCTATGACATGCTGCCGGCCGAGATCGAGGGCGAGGCGTCGAGGCGCACGCCGGCCGACAACCAGACCGTCCGCAACGTTTTCGTCATTGATCCCGAGAAGAAAGTCCGGCTGATCCTCGCCTATCCCATGGCGACGGGGCGAAATTTCGGCGAGATCCTGCGCGTCATCGACGCCATGCAGCTCAGCGACCGGCATCAGGTCGCGACGCCTGCGGACTGGCGGCAGGGCGGCGACGTCATCATCATGAATTCGGTGAGCGACGAGGAGGCGAAGACCCGCTTCCCCAAGGGGTTCACCGCGCAGAAGCCCTATCTTCGAGTGACTCCGCAGCCGTGAGCGGCCGGGCTTTCGCGCCGGCTGGATGGCGCCGGGCGTCGGCCGCGCTGGTGAGCGTTCTGCTTTTGGCCTCTGCCTCGGCTGCCGCTCCGGCGGTCAAGAATCTGGCGTTCGACGTCTTTCGCAACGGCGACCGGATCGGCTCGCATGTCACGACGATCACTGTCGACGGCGACAAGACCACGGTCGACACCCATACGTCGATCGAGGTCAAGGTCCTGTTCTTCGACGCCTATCACTATGATTTCATTGCGCGGGAAGTCGTGGTCCGCGGCCGTTTCACGTTCTTCGCCTCGAGGACCGACGACAATGGAGCGCGCCACAAGGTTTCGGTGCAGCGCCAGGATGGAAAAATCGAGGTGACGGCGGACGGCCAGACGAGCCAGGCTCCGGCCAATGCCGTGCCCGGCAGCTTCTGGAACGAAAGCCTGATGCGCTCGGGACCCGTCATCATGATCGAGACCGGCGCGCTGGTGAAGGTCAAGGTCAAGAAAATCGGCGAGGAAACCGGCGCCTCAGGGCGCAAGCTGGAGCATTATCAGATCAGCGGCGGCATGGACCGCGACATCTGGTTTTACGACCATTATCCCGTCCGCTACAGGCTCGTCGCCCGCGACGGTTCGGTGATCGAGTCGCGGGCGCGCTGATGCGGCGCGAGCGAGGGAATAGAAAAGCGGAGCATTCGCCGCCTGTATCGTAAAGACTTCCCCCCGAAGATGCTTGCGGAGGCCGGCCCTCCGCGCGGGGAGCGACAGCTCCAGTTGCGGTGAAGGCGGATGCGCGCAAAAGCGGCGACGTCACCGACGGGCGGCTTTTTTTTCTACAAATTCAAGCTTGCGCGGACGCTTTCGGCGGGAGCGCCGCGGCGAAGGCGAAACCGCCGCGGCGCCGGGCTTTGGCGGCGCATTTCCTGAAAATCTTCGCGCGGCGTCGCTCACGCCCGCGGCGGAACGATATGGCGCGAGAGGAATTGTCTCCTCAATCCGCGATTCCGGCATCAATGGTCGTTCCGGGCGGGAATACGCAATTTGACTTGAATGACTGGAGTTGCGGTCGTTGGCGAGGCTCCTTCCGCATGAATGATTTTGAAGCAGGAGTTGGGGGCGACAGCCGGAACGCAGGGGCAGGGGCCGACAATCGGCGCTCGAACATCTCGCTGGGCGTCGAACGCTTCGGACTTATGCCCTTGCGCGCGCCGCGCCTGTCGCTGGCGATCCTCGCGATCCTCATCACAGCCGCGGTGTTCGGGGTCCAGAGAATTCAGGATCTGACGATTCCCTGAGCCAGCTGTTTCGCTCGGATACGCCCGAATTCAAACAATTCGTGCAGGTGTCGCGGACATTTCCGTCGAGCGAATACGACGTGCTGGTCGTCGTGGAGGGCAAGTCTATCCTCGATTGGGCCAATGTCGAGAAATTGCGGACCCTGGTCACCGACCTGCAGCTGGTGGATGGAGCGCGCGGCGTCATATCCATGTTCTCGGCGCGCCAGCCGGCGGAAAACGGCGGCCTGCCGACCCCGCTCTTCCCCGATCCGCTGCCTCAGGGCGACGCCTACAAGGCGCTGGTCGGGCGGGTGAAGAGCAATGAGCTGATCCGCGGCAAGCTCCTGTCCGACCAGGGCGATCTGGCGCTGGCCGTGCTGTCGCTGGAGCCTTCCGCCGTCGACGGCCCCGGGCTCTCCAAAGTGATCGCCGACATTCGCCGCACGACGGCCGAGGATCTCAAGGGCGCCACCGTCACCGCGAGATTGGCGGGCGTGCCGGTGATGCAGCTCGAAATCCGTCAGGCGCTGGAGCGCGACCGCGTCGTTTATAACGTGCTCGGGCTGCTTGCCGGCTGCGGCATAGCCATCCTGTTCTTCCGCCGCGTCTCCTTCATGATCGTGGCGGCGGCGCCGCCGCTCATCGCCATTCTCCTGTCGCTCGGGGCGCTCGGCTGGCTCGGCTTCAAGCTGAACATGTTCCTCAATGTCATGACGCCGCTGATCATGGTGATCAGCTTCTCCGACAGCATGCAGCTCACTTTCGCCGCGCGCGACCGGATGATTGCAGGCGACGATCGGACGACGGCTTTTCGCGCCGCGCTGAACGTCGTCGGTCCCGCCTGCGTGCTGACCCATGCGGCGGCGGGACTATCGCTGCTTGGCCTGCTGTTCTCGACTTCCGACCTGATCCGCGCCTTTGGCGAGGCGGGATTCGTGTCCATCCTGATCGCGCTGGTGACCGTGCTGGGCCTGGTTCCACTGCTCGGCTCGCTGATCGCGCCGCGCTCGGACATGGAAGGATCCTTGCCCGGCAAGCCCCTCGCCGGCGCGGACACCGGCGTGCGCGCGCTGCGGTCTTTCTGCAATTGGGTGGCCCAGCGCATGCTGCGCCGGCCGGGCCTGAATGCGGCGTTGGCGCTTCTCATGGTGCTGGCGCTCGGCTATGATTATTCGGGGCTGAGGCCGCGCTATCGCCTCGCCGACCAGACGCCGGACCGCGAGCACACGGTCGAAGCCAACCGCCAGCTCGACCTGAAGCTGAATGGCGCCAATCCGATCGACGTCTACATCGCCTTTCCAAAGGGCGTCGGCCTGTTCAGCCCCGAGACGCTCGCCGTCATCGCAGCGGCCCATCGCGACATGGAGCTCGAGCCGGGGATAGCCAATGTCTGGTCGCTCGAAACCCTGCGCCGCTGGCTCGCCGAGAAACTGCACCGGCCCGACGTCGCCACCCTCAAGCAATTTGTGGAGTTGCTGCCGCCGTTCCTGGTGCAGCGCTTCATCGCGCAGAATCACCAGGCGGCGCTGATTTCGGGCCGCGTGCCCGACAAGGACGCGAACCGCATCCTGCCGATCGTCGAGCAATTGAACAAAAAGCTCGACGTCTTGCGGCAAAAATATCCGGGCTACACGATCGCGCCGACCGGGCTGTCGGTCATTGCCGCGCGCAACAGCGCCGGCATGATCAACAAGCTCAACCACGGCCTGACGGTCGAATTCGCCTTCATCGCCGCCTTCATCGGCCTGGCCTTCCGCTCGACGCCGGTCGCCCTGGCCTGCCTGCCGTCGGGCGTGTTTCCAGTGCTGGCGGCGGGCTCGCTCCTGCGCCTGCTCGGCGAGGGGCTGCAATTCGCCAGCGTCATCGCTTTGATCGTGTCGTTCGGCCTCGGTTTGAGCGCGACCATCCATTTCGTCAACCGGATGCAGCGGGAGGACCGCGACGACGCCGATCCGGTGATCGCCGTGGCGCGGTCGACCGTGCTGATCGGTCCGGCGCTGATCCTCACCGCCTTCGTGCTGGCCTGCGGCCTCGAAGCGCTGGCCTTTTCCAACCTGCCGATGCTCAGGCTGTTCGGTTGGCTCAGCGCCTTCGCCATGCTCGCCGCGCTGGTCGCGGATCTTTTGATCCTGCGTCCCACCATCGCCTTCCTGCTTCGCCTCGGGCGAAATGCGCGGCCGCCAGGGGGCGGCGGCGATTGGCGCGCCAGGGTCTTTCAGACTGGCAAGGATTTCCAGGGAGAAGCGCGT
Organism: uncultured Alphaproteobacteria bacterium; assembly: GCA_963849665.1. Classification (GTDB taxonomy): domain Bacteria; phylum Pseudomonadota; class Alphaproteobacteria; order Rhizobiales; family Beijerinckiaceae; genus Rhodoblastus. The sequence goes on from CAWKJW010000012.1 coordinate 41,121, forward strand.
CATGTCCTCATATGACACGTCCGCGGCCCCGCGCCCGCATCGGGTGGCGCGGGCGCCCGCCGTCGCCGCCGCCTGCATATTTGGAGCCCTGTCCTTCGCGCAGCCCGCGTCGGCGGAGCGGGCCGGGCCTCTCGCGCCTTTCGCGGGCGGCTTCCGCGGCGGCGGCGTCGTCGTCGGGACGGACGGGCATCGCGAGAGGATTTCCTGCCGCGCCAACGGGTCTGTCGGCGATCGCGGCTGGGCCCTGTCCGAAAGCATGGTCTGCGCCAGCGACAGCTACCGTTTCGACATCCGCACCCGCGCCGAGGCCGATGGCCGCAACGTGCATGGCGATTGGCAGGAAACGACGCGCGGCGTCTCGGGCGGGTTCACGGGGCTCGCGTCGGAAGGCCGCATCAACGGCGCCGTCGCCGGCGGCGGGTTCACCGCGCAATTTTCACTGCGCGCCGCCGGCGGCAGGCTGGTTTTCGTTCTCAGGCCGCAAGGCGCGGATGTTTCGAGCGTCGAGGTCGTGCTCAGGCGATGAGCAATTCCGTGTTTGGACGCTCATGCCGGTTCTGGGAGCCGGTCAGGAGCGAAGCGACGCCAAGCTGATGCGAGGGATTCGTTGACCGCGACGAGTCGCGGTCAACAAAAAAGGTAGAAGGGGGTGCGTGATGCGCAACGAATGGGGCTTTACGCCAGATGAGAACTCCGCGCTGGTGGAAACGGCCGGCGAACGCCTCCGCTCGGTCCGGTCGGGACTGGACTCGATCCGCAAGCCCGCGGACCTGCGCCGCCTCGGCCCGGCCGCGCTGCGGCGGATCGCCGACGCATTGCGTCAGGAGACCATCGACGCCGTTGCGGTCACCGGCGGGCATCTCGGCGCCGGGCTCGGCGTGGTCGAACTCACTGTGGCCCTGCACCATGTCTTCGATACGCCGCGGGACCGGGTGGTCTGGGACGTCGGCCACCAGGCCTATCCGCACAAGATCCTGACCGGCCGCCGCGACCGCATCCGCACGCTTCGGATGGCGGGCGGCCTGTCCGGCTTCACCAAGCGCAGCGAGAGCGAATACGATCCCTTCGGCGCGGCGCATGCGGCGACCTCGATTTCCGCCGCGCTAGGCATGGCCAAGGCGCGCGACCTGGCGGGCGGCAAGAATCACGTCGTCGCGGTGATCGGCGACGGCTCGATCTCCGCCGGCATGGCCTATGAGGCGCTGAATAACGCCGGGGCCAGCGGCAGCCGGCTGATCGTGATCCTCAATCACAACGGCATGTCGATCGCCCCGGCGCTGGGCGCGATGACCAATTATTTCTCGCGCCTCACCGAGGGCCGCGCGCTTCTGACGCGGCGCGAAGTCGAGGCGCAGCTCGGTCCGGCGGCGCGAACGAAAAGCCCGAAGGCCGGCGGCCTGTGGTTCGAGGAAATGGGCTTCTGCTATGCCGGCCCCATCGACGGACACGACATCGACGCGTTGGTCGGCGCGCTCGCCCGGGCGCGCGATTACAAGGACGGCCCGGTGCTGCTGCATGTCGTGACGCAAAAGGGCAAGGGCTATGCGCCGGCGGAAGCCGCGGCCGACAAATATCACGGGGTGGTCAAATTCGATGTCGCCACCGGCGCACAGGCCAAATCGCAAGCCCAAGGCGCCGCCCTACACCAAGGTCTTCGGCGAGAGCTTGGTGAAGGAGGCGGCGAAGGACGAACGCATCGTCGCCATCACCGCGGCCATGCCGTCGGGCACCGGCCTCGACCTGTTCGCAAAAACCTATCCGAAGCGCTTCTTCGACGTCGGCATCGCCGAACAGCATGCGGTGACTTTCGCCGCCGGCCTGGCGACGGAAGGGTTCAAGCCCTTCTGCGCGATCTATTCGACCTTCCTGCAGCGCGGCTATGACCAGGTCGTGCATGACGTGGCGCTGCAAACCCTGCCGGTGCGCTTCGTGATCGATCGCGCCGGCCTCGTCGGCGCCGACGGCCCGACCCATGCCGGCGCCTTCGACATCGCCTATCTGGCCTGCCTGCCGGGCATGGTGGTGATGGCGGCGGCGGACGAGGCGGAGCTCGTCCATATGGTCGCCACCGCCGCCAGGATCGACGACCGGCCCTGCGCGCTGCGCTATCCGCGCGCCGACGGCGCCGGCGTCGAAATGCCCGAGCCGGGACGCCGCTCGAAATCGGCAAGGGCCGCCTGCTGCGGGTCGGCGACAGGGTGGCGCTCCTGTCCTTCGGCGCGCGTCTCGGCGAATGCCTGCTGGCCGCCGAGAGGCTCGACGGGCTGGGGATTTCGACCACGGTCGCCGACGCGCGCTTCGCCAAGCCGCTCGATGTCGAGCTGGCGCTGGAGCTGGCTGACGGGCATGAGGTTCTGATCACCATCGAGGAAGGATCGAGCGGCGGCTTTGGCGCGGCTGTGATGCACGCGCTGGCCGAACACGGACGTCTCGACCATGGAGCGAAAGTCCGCGCCATGGTGCTGCCCGACGTCTTCCAGCCGCATGGCGACCTGGCGGGCATGTATGCCGAAGCCAAGCTCGACGCCGAAGGCATTGTGGCCAAGGCGCGCGAGACGCTGGCGAGCAAGCCGCGCGTCGGTCGGGCTGTCGCGGCAGAGAAGAAAAACCGCAATGCGCGCGCCGTGCGCCGCGTCGTCCTGGCGCAGCCGCGCGGCTTCTGCGCCGGCGTCGTGCGCGCCATCGAAATCGTCGAGCGCGCGCTGCGCAAATACGATGCGCCGGTCTATGTGCGGCACGAGATCGTGCACAACAAGCGCGTCGTCGACGCGCTGAAGGCCAAGGGCGCGCGTTTCGTCGAGGACATCGCCGATATTCCCGACGGCGCCGTGGCGATCTTCTCCGCCCATGGCGTCGCCAGGAGCGTCGAGGAGGAGGCGGCGCGGCGGCCCCTGACCGTGCTCAACGCCACCTGCCCGCTGGTCACCAAGGTGCATATCCAGGGCAAGCGCTATGTCGCGCAGGGCCGCGCGCTCATCCTGATCGGCCATGCCGGCCATCCGGAGGTGGAGGGCACGATCGGGCCAGATCGACGGCGCCGGTGATCTGGTGCAGACTGACAGGACGTGGCCTTGCTCGACATTCCGGAGGACGCGCCGGTCGCCTACATCACCCAGACCACGCTGAGCGTCGACGACACGGCGGCATCATCGCCGCCCTGCAGGCCGCTTCCGCGATCTCACCGGGCCCGACACGCGCGACATCTGCTACGCCACTCAGAACCGCCAGTCGGCGGTGCGCGAACTGTGCAAGACCGTCGACGTCCTGCTCGTCGTCGGCGCGAAAAACAGTTCGAACTCCAACCGGCTATGCGAGATCGGCGCGGAAATGGGCGTGCCCAGCTATCTGATCGCCGACGCCGACGAATTGCTCGGCGAATGGATCGACGGCGCCGCGAGATTGGCCTGACCGCCGGCGCCTCGGCGCCGGAAGAACTGGTGCAGGGCGTGATCGACTGGCTCAGCCAGTTCGGCCCGGTCGAAATCTCGACGGTCGGCGGGCGCGACGAAGTCATCGAATTTCGACTGCCGCCGGATTGAGGAGCTGAAGGGCGCCGCGGTCCGACGTGGAATGCAGGAGGGGCAGCCATGGCCAATACGTTCTTCAGGGAGCGCAAGATTGCGCTTTACCTGCTCAAGCAGCTTTTTGCCGGAAGGCGGCGCTATCCGCTGGTGCTGATGCTGGAACCGCTGTTTCGCTGCAATCTCGCCTGTCCGGGCTGCGGCAAGATCGACTATCCCGCGAAATCCTCAACCGCCGCCTGTCGGTGAAGGAGTGCCTCGACGCGATCGACGAATGCGGCGCGCCGATGGTCGCGATCCTCGGCGGCGAGCCGCTGATTCACAAGAACATCGACGAGATCGTGAAGGGCATGCTGGAGCGGAAGAAGTTCGTCAATCTGTGCACCAACGCGCTGCTGCTCGACAAGAAGCTGCATCTGTTCGAGCCCTCGCCCTATCTCTGCTTCTCAATTCATATGGACGGATTGAAGGAGCGTCACGATCACGCCGTGGCGCAGCCGGGCGTGTTCGACGCCG
>CAWKJW010000013.1:0-10464 GCA_963849665.1 uncultured Alphaproteobacteria bacterium
CCGGAATTCGGACTCTATTTGGTCCGGCTGATCGTTCGCCGTCTTCAGGCGAATATGGGCCAGGCCGAAGTTCGTCTGGCGCCAGCCCCCTCGAGCTCGCCCTTGCTGCGCGCCGATGCTGAGGAAACCGTCGCGTAGATGACATATAAGCCGAACAGGGTCGAAGAATTGGAAATTCGCGCTTGGCCCGGAGCGGTCTTGTGAGTCAGAACGTCTTTATCTTGATCGCCGCGGTCGCCTGGCTTGGGACGGCGGCGGCGGTCGTCTCGACTTTTTCGAAGACGATAATCCGGCTGCGCTTCGCTGCCGTTGTGGCCAATATCTGCGGCCTGATCGTCAGCGCTGTCAGCCTCAGTCCCGCGAGCTTCATCCGAAATCTGATCATTTTGCCGATCAACCTCGTCCGCCTGCGAGAAATGCGCAAACTGGTCGTCAGCGTCAAAAGCGCATCCAATACCGATCTCAACGTCGAATGGCTGAAGCCTTTCATGCATCCGCGCCGGTTCAGCAAAGGCGACGCCCTATTCCGCAAAGGCGACATCGCGGCGGAAGCCTACATGCTGGTCGATGGAGAGATCGAGCTGCCGGAAGTTGGAATCCTTCTCTCTCCGGGCGCGCTTTTCGGCGAAATGGCAATGTTCACGCAATCGCGCGCCCGCACTGCATCCGCCGTTTGCCGCACTGATGGCCGCCTTCTTTTGATCACCTATGAGCAATTCGAACAATTATACTTCCAGAACCCGGAATTTGGACTTTATCTTGTTCGGTTGATCGTCAAACGTTTCCAATCGAATTTAGCCCTGCTCAAGACGGCGTCTAATTTGCCGGGATCGTTCGAGCCGGCCTCGCCTTCAAGCGCTTCAGTCGCCGAGATGGAACAGGCGACTTGAGCCGCATTGGACTCTGTCATCCTCAACGCCATTCTCACGAACGCAAAATAATCGTGGGACGCTCAAACCGCTTGACTGAAAAGACAGTCGCTCATCCGTCTCGCGCTCCGCGCGATCCGCCATCTCCCGCCACAGGACGTTCGAAGGACGCCCGTTTTTCGGCGGGCTATTGGGGGAAGGAAGCGCCTGCCCTACGCCGCTTCGGCTTCCGTGTCCTTGGCTGCGACCGGCGCCATGCTTCCGTCTTCGCCCATCGAGTAGTCGCGTCCGCGCCAGCGCACCTGGCCGGGGAAGAGGCTCACGATGAAGATCGCAAAACCCAGGACATCGCGCAGCGGCGCCAGCCACAAGGCATGAGCGACGCCGGGAAAGCGGTGATCGACCTCGTCCTGCAATGTGAGCCGGCACAATAGCGCGGCGACGGCGAGGATCGCGGCCACCAGCGCGAAATCGTCGGCCAGCAGCGCGAGCAGCGACCAGGCCAGCGGAAAGCTCACCGCCAAGCCTATATAGCCGAGCGGGTCGAGCGAACGGATGGTGCGCGCCCAGCGCAGGTCGCGCCGCCACAATTCGCCGAAAGTCTCCTCGCCATGCGCATGCCCGACCGCGAAATCGGCGAGAGCCACCTTCGAGTCCCGCCCGCGCACCGCCTCGCCGAGCGCGTAATCGTCGGCGAGCTGGTCCTTGATCGCGACAAAGCCGCCGATCGCCTGCAAGGTGGCGCGGCGCAGCGCGATGGTCGCGCCGATGCAGGGCCTGGCGAGGCCCAGCGTCACGCCGGTCACGACATTGGGCAGGAAACCGTAATCCACCCCCATGGCGCCGAGACGCGACCACAGGCCGGCCATGGGACGGCCGCGATAAAGGCAGGTGACGAGGCCGACGCCCGGACGCGCCAGGGCCGCCGCCAGTCGTTGCAGATAATCGGACGCGACGCTGATGTCGCTGTCGGCCAGCACGATCATTTCATGCGCGATATGGCTCGAAAGGTTGATGAGATTGGAGACCTTGCCGTTCGAGCCGTGCAGCGCCGGATCGACGATCAGCTCCGCCCTGAGGCCCGGGGGTGCGCCGTCGATCTTGCCGGCGCGCAGGGCGTTGACGATTTTCCACGCCACCGCGGCGGCGGGGTCGCAGGCCTCGTGCACGCCGAAGAGAATCTGCACCGGACCCGCGTAATCCTGGCGGCAGAAACTCGCCAGATGCTCGTAAAGCCCAGCTTCCTCGCCATAAAGCGGCTTGAGAACGGTGACGCTGGGCGCAATGTCCGCCGCCGGGACGGAGGCCGCGCGCGAAAAACGGCGCAGGCTGAAAATCGCCAGCAGAGTGTAAAGACAGGCGGCGATGGCCAGGCCATAGAACAACGGCTGCAGAAACGCCGCGTCGATTTCGTCGACCAGGTCCAGCCAGCTTTCGTCCATCAACCCTTCCCCAATTTCAGGGCGTCAGGAGATAATCCCGGCGCTGGCGCAAAGTGGAGAGCGCCGCGGAAAAATCGCCGCCGGCCGCCAGTCCGCGCAAGGAATGGCGCCATTGCGCCAGTTCGCTGATGGAGCCATTAGCCAAAATATCGGCGATGCGCCAGCCCTGCGGCGTCCGGCGCACGACATAATCGATCGGCATCGGCGGTCCGTCTATCAGTATCACCCGCGAATTCACGACAGTTTCACCGCCGCGCGACACGGCATGCGCCTCGCGCTCGAACCCCTTGCCGTTGAAATCGCCAAGACGCGCGGCATAGGAGGCGGCGACGTAGTCGCCGAAGCCCTGGGTCCAATCGTCGCGCTGCGCCTGGGTCAGCGCGTCCCAGCCGGGCCCATAGCAGGTTTTCGCCATGGCCGTGAGGTCGAAGGCCGAGCCGATCGCCGGGCGCAGGACGTCGAAACGCTGGCGCAGGCTTTTCTGCCCAACATTCCGGATGACCCCGAGCATGCCGTCCTGCAGGCCCTTGACCACGCCCGTCGCGTCGTCCGCGCTCTGGGCCCAAGCCGCGCTAAACACCGCGCCGAACGCCGGCGCGCAGGCCATGCCGATCAGGAAGAGGCGGCGGTCAAAGCCCATTCGGCTCCTCCCCGCCGGCAAAATCTTGTCGCGGCAGAAAGGCGCGCAGCCCCGCATCGTCCATCCGTCGCCAGATCCACAGGCCGGGCGCGCCGCACAGGAAATCCGGGATGCGCTTGACCAGCGAAAGGGCGATCGCCGTCGGCGAGCCGATGCCGAAAGCGGCGCAAAGGGCGATGAAGCCGCCTTCCTGCACGCCCCAGGCGCCGGGAATGAGGAAGCCGGCCGCCCGCACCGCGTGGCCGAGGCTTTCAATGGTCACGGCGGTCGCGAAAGAGCGGGGATCGCCGAGCAGCGACAGGCCGAGCCAGATTTCCAGCACGCCGACGAACCAGATCGACATGTGCATGGCCAGAGCCGCGGCCAGAGACGAGCGGCGGCGCAAAATGTCGTTCAATCCCTCGCGCAGGGCCGGGAGACTGCCGAGAGAAGCCCAGCCGGTGCGATTTTCGGCGCTTTGCGCCAGCCGGTCGAGCCAGCCCATCGAGAAGATCCGCGGTGCCAGCCAGAAGCCGGCGAGAGCGGGCGCCATGACAAGGAGGCCGAAGCCGACGGCGAGCGACAGATCGCCTTGCGCGCCACTGTGGAACAGCAGGATGACGCCGATCACGGTAAAAATGACCTGGGTCACGGTCTGCGCGAGAAGGTCGACGATGACGCTGGCGGCGGCGACGCCGCCCCGCACGCCGTTGTTGCGCAGCAACCGCGCGCCGAGAAGATCGCCGCCGATCTGCGCCACCGGCAGCAGCGTGTTGATGGATTCGCGCACCCAGCGCAATTTGCAGAAGATCCACGGCGCCGGACGCGGCCGCGCCAGGAGCGCCCGCCAGGCAAAGCCCGAAGCCAGGGTCTGGGCCAGGCGGATGGCCGCAATGGCCAAGGCGCCGTAGCCGACAAGGCGAAGGCGCGAGCGACATCGCCCGCGCCTTCGTAAAGGGTCAAGGCGGCGAAAAGGGTCAGGCCCAGAAAGAGAGCCAATCCGGCGGCGGTTTTCATCGCTCTGGACTTAGCCCCATTGCGTCGAATAGTCAGCCCGGACTTGGCCGCGCGAATGAAAAAAGCTTAATGTGTGACCACAAGGGAACGCTTTTTTGCGTCGCAACTATGACAGTCTAGCGTTTCGGAGGCTTTCCGGACGCAAGACCGGCGCGCGAAAAAGCCTCGGCGAAAGCGTTGCCGCCGGAGGGACGCTCCGGTTCGCGCCTCGGCGGCGGCGATTTCCCGGCCGGCGCGCCGCGCGAGTTGCCGCCGCGCGACGCTTTTGGGTCGAAAACATCGTCGAGCCGCATGGTCAAGGCGACGCGCTTGCGCGCCGCATCGACCTCCAGAACCTTGACCTTGACCACATCGCCGGGCTTGGCCGCCTCGCGCGGATCCTTGATGAAAGTCCTGGACATGGCGGAGATATGGACGAGCCCGTCCTGATGGACGCCGATGTCGACGAAGGCGCCGAAGGCCGCGACATTGGTCACGACGCCCTCCAGCACCATGCCGGGCTTCAGGTCGGTCAGCTTCTCCACCCCCTCCTTGAAGGCGGCGGTCTTGAATTCGGGACGCGGATCGCGGCCTGGCTTTTCCAGCTCCTTGAAAATATCGGTGACCGTCAGCGCGCCGAATTGCTCGTCGACGAAATCCTTCGGCGACAGGCCCCGCAGGATTTTCGCATCGCCGATCAGCACGTGGATGTCGCTCTTCGTCGCGGCCAGGATCTTGCGCACCACCGGATAAGCCTCCGGATGCACGCCGGAGGCGTCGAGCGGGTCCGATCCGCCGCGAATGCGCAGGAAGCCGGCGCATTGCTCGAAAGCCTTTCCGCCGAGCCGCGCGACCTTCTTGAGCTCGGTCCGCGACTTGAATTTGCCGTTGACGTCACGATGGGCGACGATATTCGCGGCCAGCCCCGCGCCGAGGCCGGAAACGCGCGCGAGCAAGGGCGCGGACGCGGTGTTGAGATCGACGCCGACGGCGTTGACGCAATCCTCCACCACCGCGTCAAGCGAACGCGACAGCTTGAACTCGGCGAGATCGTGCTGGTACTGGCCGACGCCGATCGACTTCGGATCGATCTTCACCAGCTCCGCCAGCGGATCCTGCAGGCGGCGGGCGATGGAGACGGCGCCGCGCAGGGTGACGTCGAGATCGGGCAATTCGTTCGCGGCGAAGGCGGAAGCCGAATAGACCGAGGCGCCCGCTTCCGAAACCACGATTTTCGTCAGTTTCAGCTCGGGCAGTTTTTGCGCCAGTTCGCCGGCCAGCTTGTCGGTCTCGCGCGAGGCCGTGCCGTTGCCGATGGCGATCAGCTCCACCTTGTGCAGGCGGCAGAGGCGCCCAAGCGCCATCAACGCCTCGTCCCAGCGCCTTTGCGGCTCGTGCGGATAGATCACGGCCGTGTCGACGACTTTTCCGGTCGCATCCACCACGGCGACCTTCACGCCGGTGCGAAAGCCGGGATCGAGCCCCATGGTGGCGCGCGGTCCGGCGGGGGCGGCGAGCAGCAGGTCGCGCAAGTTTCCCGCGAAGACCTTGACCGCCTGGTCCTCGGCGTTCTGCCAAAGGCGGGCGCGCAGATCGACGGACAGGGATATTTTTATCCGCGTGCGCCAGGCCCAGCGCACGCAGTCCGCGAGCCATTTGTCGCCGGGACGGCCGCGGTCGGTGACGCCGAAACTCGTGGCGATGGCGCGTTCATAAGCCGCCTCGCCCTCGATTTCCGCCTGCGCCGCGCTTTCCGGCTCGAGCGCCAGATCGAGAATTTCCTCCTTCTCGCCGCGAAACATCGCGAGGATGCGATGCGAGGGCAATTTCGGCAGCGGCTCGAAAAAGTCGAAATAGTCGGAAAACTTGGCGCCGTCCTGCGCCTTGCCGTCACGGACCTTCGAGACGATGCGCCCCCGGCTCCAGAAGCTTTCGCGCAAAAATCCGATCAGTTCGGCCTTTTCGGAAAACTGTTCGACCAGGATGGCGCGGGCGCCTTCCAGCGCCTCTTCCGGCGTCTTCACGCCCTTGTCCTGATCGACATACTTTTCCGCGCGCTGGCGCGGGTCCTGGCCCGGATCGGCGAGAAGACTTTCCGCCAGCGGGCCGAGGCCGGCCTCGCGGGCGATCATCGCCTTGGTCCGGCGCTTGGGCTTGTAAGGGAGATAAATGTCTTCAAGTTTGGCCTTGGACTCGGCGCCGAGGACGGCCGCCTTCAGCTCCGGCGTCAGCTTGTCCTGCGCGCTGATCGAATTCGAGAATGGCCTTCCGCCGCTCCTCCAGCTCGCGCAGATAGCGCAGGCGCTCCTCGAGGTTGCGCAATTGCGTGTCGTCGAGCGCGCCGGTCGCCTCCTTGCGGTAGCGGGCGATGAAGGGCACGGTGGAGCCCGCGTCCAGGAGCTCGACGGCGGCGGCGACCTGCCGCTCCTCGACTTTCAGCTCCTCGGCGATGCGGCGCGGGATCGAAATCATCTGCGGCTCCTTCCTTCGCTGCGCGGTCAGCCCAAACGGGGCGCGCTTGTACCTCCTGCCGCGGCGGGCGTCAAAAGATGGCCTGTGGATGAAAAATAGTTGCGGGAAACCGCATATGCCGGTCTTTACTGAATTGACAGACGCGCGCCGGTCGCAGACCATCGCAGATCATGTCCCCGATCCCGAAAATCAAGCCTGTCGCCGTTTCGCCCGCCTCCACCGGACAGGCCGATCCTGCAGCTTTGGCCGAAGCGGCCGAACAGGCCAGCGATTTTCTCAAATCCCTGGCCAATCCGGTGCGCCTGCGCATCCTTTGCCTTCTGGCGCAGGGCGAGGCCTCGGTCGGCGACATAGCGGAGAAGCTGGCGGCGCGGCAAAGCCTGATTTCCCAACATCTCGCGCTGTTGCGCAAGGACGGCCTGGTGCGCCCGCGCCGCGACGGCCAGACCATTCATTACGCGCTGGCCGACGAGAAGGCCGAAAAACTGATCGGCGTGCTCTACGAGAGTTTCTGCCCGGTCAAGCCGGCCTGACGACTTGCGAATTTGCAAGGCGCGACGGTCGAACCTTGCACATGACCTGATCAGCGCCGATCTCCTGTCCGAAGGAGTTCGCGCGATGGCAATTTCAACCAGACTTAAGACGCGGGAAATCGTCGCCGTGACGCATGGCGAAGCCACGTCCGACGGCGCCGGCGTCAAATTGATCCGCCTGATCGGCTCACGCGCTCAGGCGCCGATCGACCCTTTCCTGATGCTGGACTTTTTCGGCTCGGACAAGGCGGGCGACTATCTCGCCGGCTTTCCCGACCACCCGCATCGCGGCTTCGAGACCGTGACCTACATGCTGGCCGGCAAGATGCGCCATGCCGACAACCACGGCCATCAAGGCGTGTTCGAGACCGGCGGCGTGCAATGGATGAAGGCCGGCCGGGGCCTGATCCATTCCGAGACGCCGGAGCAGGAGTTCGGCCTTTTGCGCGGCTTCCAATTGTGGATCAACCTGCCGGCGGTGGAAAAGATGAGCGCGCCGGCCTACCAGGAATTCGACGCCACGCGCATCCCGGTCGAGAGGCGCGACGGCTGCCGCCTGAAGATCATCGCCGGAACCAGCGGCGGCGGGATCGTCGGCCCGGTCCGCGCGCCGCATGTCGACGCGCGTTATTTCGACGTCGAACTGGAGCCGGGCGCAATTTTCGCCGAAGCGCTGCCTGGAGATCACGCCGCCTTTTTCGCCATTTACGAGGGCGAGGCGACGGCGCCCTCGGACGAGGGGCCGCGATCGGCGCAGGCGTTGAGCCTCGTCGCGCTTGGCCCCGGCGAAAACGTGGAGCTCGACCGCCGGACCGAACGGGGCGCGCGCGATCCTGCTCGCGGCGCGTCCGCTGCGGGAGCCGGTCGCCTGGAGCGGCCCCTTCGTGATGAACACGCGCGAGGAGTTGCTGCAAGCGTTCGACGATTACCGCAACGGGCGGTTCTGAAGCGAGGCTCCGAACAAGGCGCCGCGTGAAGGGTATCGGCCTCGGTCGTTCCAAAAGAACTCACTCACGGAATGAGCAATTCGGTCCTGAATTTTGGCGCGAGAGCCAGGGACTTTTTCATGAATTCGGCCTGCGCCTCCTCGCTCAGCTTCGGCGCCGAAGCCGTGCGGCTTGCAACCGGGACGCCAACCGCCAGGAAAAGCGCCTCCAGGCCGGGAGGCGAGCACATGCAGAGCAGGCGCGCCGGCTTGGCCGACACGTTCCTGAAGCCGTGCGGCGCGTTGGCGGGAATGTTCACCGTTGAGCCTGCGCCCGAGCGCCGCGTCTGGCCGCGGAAGGTAAGTTCGATCTCGCCCTCGAGGATCGTGAACATTTCCTCGAAGTCATGGCGATGCGGCGGCGGTCCGCCGCCCGGCGGCACGTGCATGTCGATCAGGCAATAGCGGCCGCCGGTGTCCTGCCCGGATAGGAGGATGGTGTACGTGTCTCCCACGACCGAGACGAAGCGCATGTCCGGATCGTCGGGACTGACCACGGCGAGCTTGCGGTTGGGATCGTCCGCCGGAATAGCGGGTTCGGGATGAGTGGCGTTGCCGGCCGGATCGGTCATGATGCGTCTCCTCGGTCGAGCGCGACGTGCAATCCAACAATCGAAGCCTCTTGCAGGTTTCAAGAATGAGAGCCCGGCGGCCAATAAACGGGTCCGAAGTCCTTCAAAACTCTCGCGCCAGAAATTCGGCGATTTGCGGCGCGGCGTCCGCGATGCGCATGATGCCGTTGTAATGGCCGTAGGGGCCGAAAATCTCTCCGGTTTCGACCGTAACCCCGTTTTCGCGTAGCGCGGCGACGGACGCGTGAACCCATTCGGCAAGAAAAACCTGGTCCTGCGGCGCATACAGCATCAGCGCCGGCGCTTTCATGCGCGCAAAACCCTCCGCCACGGTTTTCGCGCCGGCGCCCTCGCCCGCGACGAAAGCCTGGTTGGCGCGCGCCAGATAAAGCAGATGGTTGGCGTCGGCTTTCTTTGCGCGCTCCCGCGCCGCATCAGTCAAAACCCGTTCAATGGCGTAAGGGTTCGCCACGAGGTCGCCGGGGGCGCTGCCGGGGGCGAGCGCCCGGCCGGCGCCCTCGTCGACCCAATGGCTATGCAGGGCGTGCAGCGTCATCAGCCGCAACGTCGCCTCGAGGCCGGCGAGCGGCGGCGCGCTGTCGTAATAGTCGCCGCCCCTCCAGGCGGGATCGAGCTTGATCGGCTGCGCCCACATCGACAGCCACGCGGTCAGCCAGCCGCCGAAATGCGGCGAGGCGATCACCGGTATGATGCGCCCGACGCATTCCGGGTAGGAGGCGGCCCATTCGAAGGTCTGCAGCCCGCCCATCGACGGCCCCATCACCGCATGCAGGCGTTCGATTCCCAAAAACTCCAGCACGGCCTTTTGCACGCGCACGAAATCGCCGATGCGGACGGCGGGAAAGCTCAGGCCGTAGGCTCTGCCCGTCGCCGGATCGAGGCTCGCGGGGCCGGTGGTGACGACGTTTTCGTCGCGGTCGCCAAGATTGACCAGGCTGTCGACCGCGACCACGAAATAGCGTTCGGTGTCCACCGCCTTGCCGGGCCCGATAATGGCGTCCCAATAGCCGGGCTGCGGATTTCCGGCCTGTATCTCCCCGCCGCATGGCTGGAGCCGGAGAAGAAATGGGCGACGAGGATGGCGTTTTGCCGCGCGGAATCGAGCTTTCCATAGGTTTCGAAGCCGACCGCGACATTTCGCAGCGTCGCGCCGCCAATTGTTTTCAGTTCGGGCAGTTCGAGACGGCGCTTGACGGGCGATAATTCGGCGGACATCGGCGCTTTTTCCTAATTGCCGCGCTTTTGCGGGCGGCGGCCCCGCCTTATATCAGAGGACGAGGATCGGGCGCTGGCCCGCGCCTGGCAAGCGCCCGCGCCGCCATAGCGCCGCCGCAATGCAGCAACATTTGTTAACATACTGATTTATGACGGATTGATCGTAAAATTGGGTTATAATGCCAAAAAGTACAATAGCGAAGCTGACATCTATGCTGCAATGCAGCATAAGGAATGAAGGAAGCCCGACCGGCGGCGCGAACCGCCCCCTTTCACGCCGACCGAAAGCTCAACAATGACAACGGCCAAGAACAGTCGCGGCCTAAGCCCCGCCAGCGGGGCGGCAATTTTCAGCCCCGTGCCGGGCATGGCCCATATTCCGGATGCGACGACGCAGCACATCGGCGCCGCGAAGGACGTGGCGCCGCCGCGCGCCGCCGCGCCGGACGACGGCGGCGCGCCCTCGTCGATTTTCGCGCGCCAGATTCGCATGGCTTACGGGCTGTTGCAGACGGCGATAGAGGAGGCGACCGAGGCGGCGGAATGCAGCAATGCGAAGATCGCCGGCGAACTCGAGGATTTGCAGGCGCGGGCGATCCGCTCGATCCACGACAGCGCGCTCGCGACGATCGATCTGTTCGAGGCGATCGGCGCCGCGCAGACGCCGGGCGAATTGGCCAACCGGCAAATGGAGCTGGCGCGGCGCCAGCGCGAAATTCGGTGAGCGAGCGCCTCGGCGA
>CAWKJW010000014.1:0-5726 GCA_963849665.1 uncultured Alphaproteobacteria bacterium
CGAAATCTATGTTCGAGGATATCGTCCATAATCTCGAAGCGCCCCACGCCTCGGGCATGCTGACCGTGCTGGTGAAACCGCAGCACGGCGCCGCCGACCACCGCGACGAGTGGGAAAAGAACCACCGGATTCCGGCGCATGTCGATTTCGCGACGGACGATCTGGAAGGCTTTCTGAACACGATAGCCAGCGCCGGCCGCCCCTCCCAAGCTTGACTTATCCGCCCCCAGGCCCGAAACCATCGCAACGACAATTTCGAGGAAAAGCCCATGCCGCACGCGCTCGCGACCATCATCGACGCAGCTTTCGAGGATCGCGCCAATATCACCCCCCTGACCAACGGCGACATCCGCCAGGCGGTCGAGGCGGCGCTGCATCTGCTCGACGCCGGCAAGGCGCGCGTGGCGGAAAAAATCCCCGGCAAGGCCGGCGTCGAGGGCTGGAAGGTCAACCAATGGCTGAAAAAGGCCGTGCTTTTGTCCTTCCGGCTCAATGACATGCATGTCATTCCCGGCGGGGCCTACGGCGCGACCTGGTATGACAAGGTGCCCTCGAAATTCGACGGCTGGGGCGCCAAGGATCACGCCGCCGCCGGCTTCCGCTCGGTTCCCGGCTGCATTGTCCGCCAATCGGCCTATATCGCGCCGGGCGTCGTGCTGATGCCGTCGTTCGTCAACCTCGGCGCCTATGTCGATACCGGAACCATGGTGGACACCTGGGCCACCGTCGGCTCCTGCGCCCAAATCGGCAAGAACGTGCATCTTTCCGGCGGCGTCGGCATCGGCGGCGTGCTCGAGCCCCTGCAAGCGGGACCGACCATTATCGAAGACAATTGCTTCATCGGCGCGCGTTCGGAAGTGGTGGAAGGCGTGGTCGTCGGCGAGGGTTCGGTGATTTCCATGGGCGTCTTCATCGGCGCCTCGACGAAGATCATCGATCGCGCGACCGGCAAGGTGCATGTCGGCCACGTCCCGCCTTTCTCGGTCGTGGTCTCCGGCAACCTCCCCGGCAAGCCGCTGCCCGGCGGGGAGCCCGGCCCCTCGACCTATTGCGCCGTCATCGTCAAGACGGTGGACGCCCAGACCCGTTCGAAGACCGGCATCAACGAGCTGTTGCGCGACTGATGGACAAGGCCGAATTCAGCTTCCTCTTCCGCCAGAGCGACGGGACGATTTCCGCGCCGGTCTGGCGGCGCTGGACGATCGTGCTGACCGGCCTCTGCCTTTTCCTCGAAGCAGGCTGGCGCATCCTGAGCCCCTGGACCCGGCGCGACCTTGCGACGCAAGGCCTGTTCGACGGCAAGGCAGTCGCGGCCTTCTTCTACCTGATTGTTTTCGCTGGCGTCGTGCTGCTCGTGCAGGTCAGCCAGTACAATCTCTCGGCCAAACGCTTTCGCGCCAAACACCACGCGCCCGGCTGGGCCTCGGTCTGGCCGCTTTCGGCGCTCGTCGCCGGCGCCGCCTTCTGGGCGCAGCCCAATTTTTTCGGCCTGATGCCGGAATTCGCGCCCTGGCTGTTCCTGCTCGCCGCGGTCGCGGCCTTCTGCGCGCAATTTTTCGAACTGGGTATTCGCCCGGACTGAGCTTATGCGGTCCCTGCAGAACTTTTTCTGGTCGCGCGAGGGCCGTCTCGGCCGGCGCGGCTACTGGATCGGCGTCGCCTCGTGCCTTGCCGCGGCCTTCACTGTCGCGGGCCTTGGCGACGATCTGCTGCCGGACGGGTTTCCCGGCGATGCGGCGCTGGCGCTGGCGATGCTTGGCTGTTTCGCGCCGCTGCTGCCGCTCAGCATCCGCCGGCTGCACGATCACGACAAATCGCCGGCCTGGCTGCTGACAGGGCTCATTCCGGTCATAGGCCCCCTCTGGCGCCTGCTTGAGCTGGGGTTTTTGCCGGGCACGCGAGGCGAAAACCGCTACGGCGCGCCCGATGGCGATTGACGCCGCAGGCCACGCCGACAATGCTGCTCGTGAATGAATTGAGGGTTGCGCAAGAATGACGAATGGCCAGACAAGTCCCGGCGTAGAGCTGACGCGCGAGCTGATTCAAAAACCCTCGGTCACCCCTGCCGACGCCGGCGCGCTCGACGTTCTCGAGGCGCGATTGAAGGCCGCGGGCTTCGCGACCCACCGCCTGCCCTTCTCCGAAGCCGGGACGCCGGACATCGACAATCTCTATGCGCGCATCGGCGATGCGGCGCCCTTCCTGCTCTTCGCCGGGCACACGGATGTGGTGCCCCCGGGCGACCCTTTGAAATGGCGCGCCGATCCTTTCGCCGGGCAAATCATCGACGGCGAGATTTTTGGGGCGCGGCGCCGCCGACATGAAAGGCGGCATCGCCGCTTTCGCCGCCGCGGCCATCGCCTATGTCGAAAGGCACGGCGAAATGAAAAAAGGCTCGATCGGCTTCCTCATCACCGGCGACGAGGAAGGCCCCGCCATCAACGGCACGATCAAGATGCTGGACTGGCTGGCGCAGCGCGGCGAACGCTTCGACCATTCCATCGTCGGCGAGCCGACCAATGCGCAAACGCTCGGCGACATGATCAAGATCGGCCGGCGCGGCTCGCTCAACGGCCGCCTGCTCGTGCGCGGCAAGCAGGGGCATGTCGCCTATCCGCAGCGCGCCGACAACCCGGTTCCGCACCTTCTCGCGCTTTGCGCCGCGTTGAAGGAAACACCGCTCGACAAAGGAACCGACTGGTTCGACGCCTCCAATCTCGAAATCACCTCGATCGACATCGGCAATCCCGCGACCAACGTCATCCCCGGCGAAGCCGTCGTGCGATTCAACGTCCGCTTCAACGATCTTTGGACGCCCGAAAGCCTCGCCTCAGAAATCCGCCGGAGACTGCTGACGGCGCGCGGGGAGGACAAATTCGAACTCGCCTTCGACCCCTGCAATTCCGTGTCCTTCATCACCGAGCCCGGCCCTTTCACCGAACTCGTGGCCAAAGCGATCGAAGCGGAGACAGGACGGAGGCCGGAATTCTCGACCTCCGGCGGCACGTCGGACGCGCGCTTCATTGCAAAATACGGCCCGGTGGTTGAATTCGGCCTGGTCGGCAAGACCATGCACCAGATCGACGAGCGCGCGCCCATAGCCGACATCGACGGCCTGACCGCCGTTTATGCGCGGATTCTCGAAGCCTATTTCGCCTGACTGTCACAAATCTTTCGCGCGGGTCATGACAAGCTGTCGGGCCCGCGACGAACAGGAGGAAAGCGTGAGCCAAATTCCGGAAAATCTTGAAAGCATCAGTCTCCGCCATGGGCATTTTCATCTGCCTTATGCGCACCTCGGTTCGGTTTTCGGCAATGACTGGTTCGCGCTCAAGGCCGAAGGCTTCGCCCGGTTCTTCGGCACGCCGGTCTTCCTCATCGGGCAGACCTTGGTCGTTCTCCTCTGGATGGGCATCAATATCGCCGGCTGGACGACGTTCGACGTCTATCCCTTCATCCTACTCAATCTCGCCTTCTCGCTCCAGGCCGCCTATGCGGCGCCGCTGATCCTGCTGGCGCAGACGCGGCAGGCCGACCGCGACAAGGCCAACAGCATGGCTGACGCCTTGCACCGCGAGGAACTGCACAGCATCAGCGACAGGCGTCGCGACCAGGCGGAAAAACAGACCAGCCTGCTGGTCGAGATGGTCGGGCAGAACAGCGCCCTGACCGAACAGGTCAGCACCCTGCTGAAGCAAAACATCGCGCTGACGAAAAACGTGCACGAACTGACCGAGCGAATCGAAACCCTCACCCAGGACGTGTGCAACCGGCTGTCCACGCACTGAAGGCGGGCAAGCCCAACCTCAATGCGCCAGCATGGCGTTGAACTTCTCGACGAAAGCCCATTCGTCCGGGCCGGGATTGTCCCGCAGCATGCGGACCCTTTCGACCAGGATCTCGTCGGCGTCGGTGGCGAATTTCTGCATGGTCTCTGCGATGAACGCGTCGAGCGGCATGGCGCGCGGCTCGTCGCGGCCGCCCATCAGGTCGGTGCGCACCCAGGGCGGCGCGACCTCCAGCACGCGCACCGACGTCCCCTGCAAACGGAACCGCAGCGACAGCGTCCAGGAGTGCAGCGCCGCCTTGGTCGCCGAATAGACGGCTGAATGGGCGAGCGGCGTGAAAGCGAGCCCGGAAGTGACATTGACCACCGCCGCATCCGCCTTGCGCTTGAGATGTTCGACCAGCGCCGAGGTCAGGCGGATCGGCCCGAGCAGGTTGGTCTCCACCGTCGCCACCGTCACATCGTCGTCCATGAAGGAGCCGGTCTTGTCGCCCGACATGATCCCGGCGTTGTTGATCAGCACGTTGACGTCAGGATGGGTCATCACCAGCCAGTCTGCGACCTCAGCGATATTTTGCCCATCGCGCATGTCGATTTCGCAGAACTCCATGCCGGGATGGGCGGCCGCCGTCTCCTGCAAGGGCGCCTTGCGCCGGCCGGCGACGATCACCTTGTTGCCCAGAGCGTGAAAAGACGTGGCGAGCCCCTGCCCGATGCCGGTTCCGCCGCCCGTGATGAAAATCGTGTTCCCGCTCATTTTCATGCTAAAACTCCCGCGCCCCGCCGCCCTCAAGATTGGCCTTCGCCTAGCGGCTTGCAAGCCGGGAAGATTGCCTTTCGCCGCCAATGAAGCTATCGCCGGATGGGAAACAGTTTCCGGAGCCCGCCATGGACCATTCGCCCGTTGAAATGTTGAAACGCAAGGCGGCGGAACGCGCCGCCGCCCTGTTGCGGCCCGGCATGAGGCTGGGGCTCGGCACCGGCTCGACCGCGGCGCATTTCGTCGATTGCGTCGGCGAACGCGCGCGCGACGGGCTCGACGTGATCTGCGTCCCGACCTCCGAGCGCACCCGCGTCCAGGCGCAGGGCTGGAACCTTCGCCTGTCGACGCTCGACGAGACGCCGGAACTCGACCTGACCGTGGACGGCGCCGATGAGTTCGATTCCGCACTGCGGCTGATCAAGGGCGGCGGCGGCGCGCTTTTGCGGGAAAAAATCGTCGCGGCGGCGTCGAAGCGCATGGTGGTCATCACCGACGCCAGCAAGCACGTCGCGCAGCTCGGCAAATTCAAGCTGCCGGTCGAGGTCGATCGCTTCGGCTTTTCGGCGACGCGCCGCCATATCGAGGACGCCGCCCGCGCCTGCGGCTGCGCCGGCCCGATCGTCCTGCGCAAAATCGACGACGTCCATGACTATCTCACCGACGGCGGCCATCCGATTTTCGACTGCGATTTCCGCTCTATACCCGACCCGGACGCGCTGGCTGCGGCGCTCAACGCCATTCCCGGCGTCGTCGAACACGGCCTGTTCATCGGCCTCGCCAGCGCGGTGATCGTCGCCGATCCCGCGGGCATCCGGGTCCTCGGCGATCTGGCCGCCTGATCCAGGAGGATTGTCCTTGCTCCGCACGATTTCGCGCACGCTTCTCGCCTGCGGCGTCTTCATCGCCGCCTCTGGCCTCGCGCGCGCGGAAAACGCGCCGTCGCCGGAAAGGCTGAAGCTCGCGCGGATGGTGGTGGTCGATTCCGGGCTCTCCCGCTCCTTTCAAGGCCTTGTCGACCAGATGGAGGAGGATCTGCAAAACCGCGCGGCGGCGACGCGGCCGAACGACCTCGCCGACCTGCGCGCCGTTCTCGGACAGCTGAAGCCGGAATTTGTTTCCCTGCCGACCAGATGACCGACCGCGCGGCGGGATTTTACGCCGAACGCCTGACGCGCC
>CAWKJW010000015.1:0-29099 GCA_963849665.1 uncultured Alphaproteobacteria bacterium
ACCGAATACTGTGAGAAGAGCCAACAAAAACAACACAGGCGCAATTTTCTTTGACGTTTTCATGACCGCCTCAGACGCTATCCCGAACCAACCAACTGCCGCGCAAGGCGAATCGTCTTGCCGCGCGATAGCATTATGTTGCAACTTTTCTAGACTTTTAAGGTTAGAGAAAGGGTTTCGCGGTTGCGAAATGATTGGCCCGTTTCTAGCGCTCGCTCGAGGCGCCGATCTAGTGCCAAAAGGCAACATTTCGAATCAAAGTTGAGAAGGGTACAAACAGGGAACTTGAACCGGCGCGCCGGCTGGCTTAGGCTCTTGCATGGCCAAACCGCATCTGCCGCCCCCGGGCGAAAACAACCAGCCGATCAATCTTCGCGACGCACTGGAGGAGCGCTATCTCGCCTATGCGCTTTCGACCATCACGGGCCGCGCCCTGCCGGACGCGCGCGACGGCTTGAAGCCCGTGCATCGCCGCATTCTCTATGGCATGCACATATTGCGGCTCGATCCCGGCTCGCCGTTCAAGAAATGCGCGAAGATCGTCGGCGACGTGATGGGCTCGTTCCATCCGCATGGCGACCAGGCGATCTACGATGCTCTGGTGCGGCTGGCGCAGGACTTTTCCTCGCGATTCCCTCTGGTCGACGGGCAGGGCAATTTCGGCAATATCGATGGCGACGGCGCCGCCGCCTATCGCTACACCGAAGCGCGCATGACCGACGTCGCCCGCGCGCTGCTCGAAGGCATAGACGAAGACGCCATCGATTTCCGCGAAAATTATTCCGGCGACCAGAAGGAGCCGGTGGTCCTGCCCTCGGCCTTCCCGAATCTCCTGGCCAACGGCAGCCAGGGCATCGCGGTCGGCATGGCGACCTCCATTCCGCCGCACAATGTCGCCGAGCTCTGCGACGCGGCGCTCTACCTGATCGCCAATCCCCAGGCCGGGGCCGAGCAATTGATGACTTTCGTCCCAGGGCCGGATTTTCCGACCGGCGGCATCATCGTCGATTTGCGCGAATCGATCATGGAGACCTACCGCACGGGTCGCGGCTCCTTCCGCATCCGCGCCCGCTGGAGCAAGGAGGAGGGGGCGAGGGGCGTGTGGAACGCCGTCGTCACCGAAATCCCCTATGGCGTTCAGAAGTCGCGGCTGATCGAAAAGCTGGCGGAACTCGTGAACGAGCGCAAATTGCCGCTCCTCGCCGACGTGCGCGACGAATCCGCCGAGGACGTCCGGATCGTTCTCGAGCCGCGGGCGCGCAACGTCGATCCGGGCGTGATGATGGAAAGCCTGTTCCGCATGAGCGAGCTCGAAGCGCGCTTTGCGATGAACATGAACGTGCTCGTCAATGGGGTGACGCCGCGCGTCATTTCTCTGCCGGAAGCCTTGCGCCAATGGCTCGACCATCGCCGCGACGTGCTGCTGCGCCGCTCACGCTTCCGCCTCGCCGAGATCGAGCGCCGGCTGGAAGTCCTCGCAGGCATGATCATCGCCTTCCTCAATCTCGACGAGGTGATCCGCATCATCCGCGAGGAGGAGGAGCCCAAGGACGTGCTGAAGGCGCGGTTCGAGCTGACCGACAACCAGGCCAACTACATACTCGACACGCGGCTGCGCTCCCTGCGCCGCCTGGAGGAAATGCAGTTGCGCGGCGAGCACGCCGAACTGACGCGCGAAAAGGGCGAACTGGAAGGCCTGCTCGGCGACGAGCGCCAGCAGTGGAAGACCGTCACCGGGCAAATCCGCGAGATCAAGAAGAAGTGGGGACCGCATACGGCGGTCGGCAAGAGGCGCACGACATTCGAGGCGCCGCCCGCGGCGGCGGTCGATTTCGATCTGGCCGACGTTCTGGTCGAGCGCGAGCCCGTCACCGTCGTCGTCACCAAAAAGGGCTGGATTCGGGCGCTGAAAGGGCATGTGTCCGATCTCGGCAATTTGCAGTTCAAGGGCGACGACACCCTGCGCGTGTCGTTCTTCGCCGAAACGACGTCGAAAATCCTGGTGCTGGCGACGGATGGCAAGATATTCACCCTGGACGCCTCGAAATTGCCCGGCGGACGCGGCTCCGGCGAGCCGATCCGCCTGCTGGCGGACATTGACGACGGCGAGGATGTCGCTTCAGTCTTCGTCTACCGTCCCGGCGGAAAGATGATCGTCGCCTCGACCGACGGGCGCGGTTTTTTAGCCTCGCAGGACGACATGCTGGGCAACACCAAGAAGGGCAAGATGCTGCTCAACGTCGAGGCGCCCGCCAAGGCGCGCTTCATCATCCCCGTCGAGGGCGACCATGTCGCCGCGATCGGCGAGAACAGGAAGCTCCTGTGCTTCCCGGTCGAGGAAATCCCGGAGATGACGCGCGGCAAGGGGGTGCGCCTACAACGCTACAAGGACGGCGGCATGTCCGACATGAAGACTTTCACTATCGCCGATGGCCTGGGCTGGACCGATCCCGGCGGCCGGGTCTTCAATGTCGCGCGTGAGAATTTGGCCGAGTGGATCGGCCGCCGCGCCGAGGCCGGCCGCCTGCCGCCCAAGGGTTTTCCCAAGGCGAACAGGTTTGGGTGAAGGGGGCGCGACCGGCCCGATCGCTGAAAGCCTGGCCAAACAACGCAGGCGAAGTTTGGTTACATGTAACTGGAGCGGGGAAAGATCATGGCCTCTTCAAAGCCCAAGCCATCGCGCGAGAAAGTGCGGAGCTATCGCGAGCGCCTGCGGCGGCAGGGATTGCGTCCGATTCAAATCTGGGCGCCGGACGTGCGCGCTCCCTCCTTTCGGGCGGAGGCGCATCGCCAGTCCGCCGCCGTCGCCGCGAGCGCTCGCGCCGCCGAAGATCAGGCCTTCATCGACGCCGTCTCGGATTGGAGCGCCGAATGAGGCGCGGCGAAATCTGGACGGTTGCTGGCGGCAAGGATTATGCCGCAAAACTGCGTCCGGTCGTCATCGTCCAGGATGACACATTCGACGCGACGGAATCGATCACCATTTGCGCCTTCACCACGGACGAGACGGATGCGCCCTTATTCCGCTTGCCGGTCGAGCCGAACGACAGAAACGGGCTGCGCGTCGCCTGCCGCCTGATGGTGGACAAGATCACCACGGTCCCGAAATCCAAGTTCGGAGCGCAAGTCGGGCGGCTGGACGACGAAGACATTTTGCGCCTGAACCGCTCGGTGTTGGTGCTCCTTGGCCTGGCCGCGGCGCCGCGGCCGAGGCCGCCGCGTTCGTGACGCCGTCGGGCGTTCCGCCAGGTGTGGCTTTGGTCAGACCGCCGCATGAAAAGATGTGTTCGTCGCTCGCGCGTCGCGACGAAAATGCGCCAGCGTTTTCATGAGCCCGGGCGCCGGCGTCGCGCCGCTGGTGAAAATGAAAGCGGCGTCGCGTCCGTCCGGCGCGCCCTTCGGGAAATGCGCGGAAATCACCTGGTCCGCGCGGCGCGCGATCGCCGGGGCAGGGTCGATCCAGCGCAGCGGCCAAGGCGCGAGACGGGAGAAGAAATCGAGCAGCAGCGGATAATGCGTGCAGGCGAGCACGATCGCATCGGTGCGCCGCCCGCTCGCCTCGATGAAACAGGGCGCGATCTCGCGGAAGATCGCTTCGTCCGAGGGCGGCGCGTCGTGCATGAAAGCTTCGGCGAGGCCGGCGAGATTTTGCGAGCCGACCAGCGCCACATCGCAATGGCCGGCGAATTTGGCGATCAGGTCGCGGGTGTAATCGCGCGCCACGGTGCCGGGCGTGGCGAGAATCGAGATCATCCGCGACTGTGACTGCTCCGCCGCCGGCTTGATCGCCGGCACCGTGCCGACAAAGGGAATGTGCGGCCATTTTTCGCGCAAGTGCGGCAGCACCAGTGTCGAAGCCGTATTGCAGGCGACGACCACGCAGTCGGGCGCAACTTCGCCGATCAGCCGCTCCATGGCGCGCATGACGAGAAAGACCACTTCCGCTTCGCTTTTCGGCCCATAGGGAAAGCCGAGATCGTCGGCGGCATAGAAGAATTCCGCATCCGGCCTTTGTCGCAGCAAGGCGCGGAAAACCGTCAGCCCGCCAAGGCCGGAGTCGAAGACGAGAATTCTGGGCCTGCGATTCATTTCGTCGTACTTGGTCTTGCTTGCGCGTTTTGACTTGCGAAACAGGGGAACGCTTTTAACGTGAAGAACGGGTTAACGCCAGTTTGGCCCTCAGGGAGCGGGAAAATGCCGATGAACAAGGGAATCCTTCTCGCCTCGCGGCCCGGTCCTTCAGGCAAGGCGACGCTTGAGAATTTCAGCTTTTTCGAGCGCCCCGCGCCGGAGCCGGGACCGGGGCAGGTGCTTGTGCGGCACGACTATCTTTCGCTCGATCCTTATATGCGCGGCCGGATGGAGGAATCGAAGTCCTATGCCGCCAGCCAGGCGCTTGGCGAAGTGATGATCGGCGGCACGGTCGGCGAGGTGGCCGCATCCAACAATGCGAATTTCAAACCCGGCGACAAGGTCGTCGGCATGGGTGGCTGGCAGCTTTACAGCGTCGACGATGGGTCGACGCTGCGAAAGATCGACGCCAAGAACTTCCCCGCGAACATCCAGATCCAAGCCTGGCTCGGCCCCATGGGCATGCCGGGCGTGACCGCCTGGGTCGGCGTCAACCGCATCATCGCGCCGAAAAAGGGCGAGACGCTCGTCGTTTCGGCGGCGACCGGCGCTGTCGGGTCGGTCGTCGGACAGCTCGCCAAAGCGGCCGGGGCGCGAGCGGTCGGGATCGCCGGCGGCCCGGAAAAATGCGCCTATGCCGTCGATGCGCTGGGATTTGACGCCTGCGTCGACCACCGCGCCGAAAATTTCGATGCGCTTCTCAAGGCCGCCGTTCCCCATGGAATCGACGGCTTGTTCGAGAATGTCGGCGGCAAATGTTTCGATCAATGTTCGCGCCGTTTCAACGATTTCGCGCGCGTCGCCGTTTGCGGGCTGATCGCCTCGTACGAGGGCAAGGAGCCTTCGAGCCTGCGCGATCTTCGGCTGGTCCTGGTGAAACGGCTCAAAATCCAGGGGTTCATCGTTTTGGACGACATGTCGCTCTGGCCGCAGGCCATGTCCGAGCTTGGCCGGCTGATCGCGGAGGACAAGCTGCATTGGCGCGAAAGCGTGGCTGAAGGGATCGAGGCCGCGCCGGCCGCCTTTCTCGGCTTGCTGGAAGGCAGGAATTTCGGCAAGCAGCTGGTGAAATTGCGCTGAACCGGGCTTGGCCGATTGACTTTCGCCGCTTCGGCCTCTATCACGCCCGTTCTTCGCCCGGCGGTAAAAGCCGGAGCGATGGTTCGCACCCGTGACCGCTCCCTTATGAAGGTGAGCCGTCTGTCGGTCCGCTCAAACAGGCGGGCAGAGGAGGGCGCGTTCTTCCCGCGCGGCGGGAGGACGCTTTTCGCGGCGCTTTTGCGCCTGCGCGAATGTCCTCGTGCCGTACAAGAATTTTTGAGGACCGAAATGACCAAGCGTTCAGAAGCCAAGTATAAAATCGACCGCCGCATGGGCCAGAACATCTGGGGCCGCCCGAAGAGCCCGGTCAACCGCCGCGAATACGGCCCCGGCCAGCACGGCCAGCGCCGCAAGGGCAAGATGTCGGACTTCGGCACCCAGCTCAAGGCCAAGCAGAAGCTCAAGGGCTATTACGGCAATATTTCGGAGAAGCAGTTCCGCAAATATTACGCTGAAGCGATCCGCATGAAAGGCGATTCGGGCGACAACATGATCGGCCTGCTGGAGCGCCGCCTCGACGCGGTGGTCTATCGCGCCAAATTCGTGCCGACCGTCTTCGCCGCGCGCCAGTTCGTCAACCACGGTCATGTCAAGGTCAACGGCAAGCGCGTCAACATCGCCTCGTACCTGGTCAAGCCCGGCGACGTGGTCGAGGTCAAGGAAGCCTCGCGCCAGCTCGTCATCGTGCTGGAGTCGGTCGGCCTGGCCGAACGCGACGTCCCCGATTTCTACGAGGTGGATCATTCCAAGATGACCGCCAAGATGACCCGCATACCCTTGCCGTCGGAAGTGCCCTATCCCGTGATGATGGAGCCGAACCTGGTCATCGAATTCTATTCGCGCTGATTTTTTCGCGCCTGCGACATGCTGCAAAGGCCGCCTTCGGGCGGCCTTTTTGCGTCTTCCAGTCGCGACGAGTTGACGCAGGGGGTAGGAAAAATTGATTTGCGTCAACGACCGCTTGCCTGCCCGGCGCGACCCTTCCCCCCGTCTCAAGGGAGGCGAATATGACCAGATTGGCGGTTTTGTTGTGGGTTATGGGCGGCACGGTGCTTGCGGGCGTCGCCGTCGTCGTCGTGCTGATGATTCCGTCGCTGGAGGGCGAGGCGATGCGGTACATTCCGATCGCGGCGATCGCCGGCTTCATCGTGGGCATTCCAGTGGCGCTGGTCGCGGCGAAAGCCATCACCCACGGCACGGCGTGACATGATCCGTGTCCCGTCGAAGCGCGGCGCCGAAAGGCGCAGGGCGCTGATGCGGGCAGCGCTCGAACGCATCCTGAACCCGCCGCGTCCGCTCCCGCGGAGCGGTCGGACGGTCATTGTCAAAGCTTCGCCAGAAGCCCGGCCAGGCGCATCAAGCCCTCCGGCCAGGGACCATGACCGCTTTCGGCGTTGATATGGCCGGCGTCACCTGCGTCGGCCAGCTCCAGCCCCCAAAGAAGAGCGAGTTTTTCAGCGTAGGCATAATCCGCATGAACATCGCTGCGGCTGGCGACGATCACGCCGGGAACCTGAAGCGCCGCTTGCGGCGCTTTTTCTTTGAAGGCCATGTCGATCAGGCCGGGCGGCAGCGCCGCGCTGTCGGGATCGGGCGGGGCGACCAGAAAGGCGGCGGCGATTTTCGGCCTCGTCGACTCGTTTATGGCGCTGGCCGCGGCGAGCGCGCCGAGACTATGCCCGACAAGGGCCACCGGCCGCGTCGAAGCGTCGATTTCGCGTAGAATTTCCGCCACCCAGGCGTCGCGGCCGGGGCTCAGCCAATCGGCCTGCTCGACCATGCGGGCAGTGGAAAGCTTTTGCGCCCAGCGGCTCTGCCAATGGCCAGGCCCCGAGCCGCCGAGGCCGGGAATGATGAGAATGTCGAGGTCAGACGCGCGCATGGCCCTGTTTAGCCAAAACGGGCGATTTTTGGAAGCGGCGCCGAAGCGTCGCCTCGCTCAGCAACAGCGGAACCCGCCGGTTTCGACTCCGCCGCCGAAGCGGCGGTCCTCGCGGTTGCGGAAGAATTCCGTGCGGGTCATCGGCGTCTGGTCGGGATGGAGCTTCGTCGAGTGCGCGAGGTAATTTTCATAATCTGGTTGGCCGACCATCAGCCGCGCCGTTTGCCGGAGGCGGCGGCCCAAGTCTTCCAGCGCCAGACTTCCGCCAAGCCTGAGATTCCTAAGCCTTGACGGGCTGCAGTCGGGACATGTCATCGCCTGTCTCCCGTGTTGTCACTTGCGGATTGGCCAGCGCCTTTCGGGCGGTGGCGACGCCGGCGACCATCATGGCCAGAACCACCGCGATGAAGATGGCGCACAATGTGGCGTCGACATAATCATTGGTGATCACGCGGTTCATGTCGACGAGCGTCTTGGCGGGCGCCAGGATCTTGCCCTCGGCGAGCGCCGCCGAGAATTTCGACGCATGCGCGAAAAAGCCGATCGCCGGATTGGAATCGAACAGCTTTTCGAAACCCGCCGTCAATGTGCAGATAATGAGCCAGACGGTCGGCGCCAAGGTGACCAGCGCATAGCGCTGGCGCTTCATCTTGAACAACACGGCCGTGCACATGATCAACGCGATGGCCGCCAGCATCTGGTTGGAAATGCCGAACAGGGGCCACAGCGAGCGGATGCCGCCGAAAGGATCGACGACGCCCTGGTAAAGGAAATAGCCCCAGGCGGCGACGGCGAGGCCCGTGGCGACGAGATTCGCGGTCCAGCTCTTGTATTGCGCATGGCGGGGACGAAATCGCCGAGCAGATCCTGGA
Source organism: uncultured Alphaproteobacteria bacterium (assembly GCA_963849665.1). Taxonomy (GTDB): domain Bacteria; phylum Pseudomonadota; class Alphaproteobacteria; order Rhizobiales; family Beijerinckiaceae; genus Rhodoblastus. The sequence goes on from CAWKJW010000015.1 coordinate 7,987, forward strand.
TCATGAAGCGCGCGACGCGCGTGCCCGCGTCCACCGTGGTCAGGATGAACAGGGCCTCGAACAATATGGCGAAATGATACCAGAAGGGCGTCATGCCGGCGCCGCCGAGGAAGCCCGACAGGATCTGAGCCATGCCGACGGCCAGCGTCGGCGCGCCGCCGGCGCGCGAAAGAATCGTCGCCTCGCCGACGCTTTGCGCGGCGTGCGTCAGCATGTCCGGCGTGATCACGAAACCCCAGCACGAAATGGTCTGCGCCGCCTGCGCCGCGGTCGTTCCGATCACGCCCGAGGCGGTGTTCATGGCGAAATAGACGCCGGGGTCCAGCACGCTTGCGGCGATCAGCGCCATGATGCCGACGAGGCTCTCCATCAGCATCGCTCCGTAGCCGATGAAGCGGATCTGGCTTTCCTGCATGACCATCTTCGGCGTGGTGCCGGAAGCGATCAAGGCATGGAAGCCCGAGACCGCGCCGCAGGCGATGGTGATGAACAGGAAGGGGAACAGCGCGCCCTTGAAGACCGGGCCCGTGCCGTCGATGTATTTGGTAAGCGCCGGCATCTTCAGGTCCGGCATGACGATGGCTATGCCCACCGCCAGCGCCAGGATCGTGCCGATCTTGAGGAAGGTCGAGAGATAGTCGCGCGGCGCCAGCAGCAGCCACACCGGCAGCACCGAGGCGACGAAACCATAGCCGATGAGCATCAGCGACAGGGTTTCGCCCTTGTAGGTGAAGAGCGGCGCGAGCGCGGGGCTCTGGGCGACGGCCTGGCCATAGAAGACGCCGGCGAGCAGCAGGACGAGGCCGATGGCCGACATCTCAAAGATGCGTCCGGGCCGGATGTAACGGTTGTAGACGCCCATCAGCAGGGCGGTCGGCAAGGTGGAGACGACGGTGAACGTGCCCCAGGGGCTGTTTTCCAGCGCCTTGACGACGACCAGCGCCAGCACGGCGAGGAGGATGATCATGATCGCCAGCACGCCGAATTGCGCGATCATGCCCGCCGATGTCGCCCATTTCGGTCTTGATCAGGTCGCCGAGCGAGCGGCCGTCGCGGCGGGTCGAGATGAACAGGACGGTGAAATCCTGCACCGCGCCGGCGAAGACCACGCCGACGAGCAGCCAGAGGACGCCGGGCAGATAGCCCATTTGAGCCGCGAGCACCGGGCCGACCAGCGGGCCGGCGCCGGCGATGGCCGCGAAATGATGGCCGAACAGCACCCATTTGTCGGTCGGCACGTAATCCAGGCCGTCGTTGCGGCGCACCGCCGGGGTCGGGCGCGAATCGTCGAGGCCGAGCGCCTTTTCGGCGATGAAGCGGCTGTAGAAGCGATAGGCGATGAGATAGACGCAGATCGCGGCGGTGACGACCCAGAGCGCGTTGATCGTCTCGCCGTGATGCAGCGCCACGACGGCGAGAGAGAAGGCGCCGACGATTGCGACGACCGCCCAGGCGAGCCAGGACAAAGCCGAATTTTTCGCGGCTGGCGCATTTTCCATGAGTCATTCCTCCCCGGCGCCGCCTCCGCTTCCGGCGCGGCGTTTTCCCCTATGTTAGCCGGAATTTTGATTTTGGAAACGAGGCTTGCGCAACTTTGTTCAACCTGCGGCGAGGCGCCTCAGAGCTGCGTGATTTCATCGACGTCGAAAGTCTGGTCCGGCGGGTTCTCGCCGATGCGCAGGGTCTTGGCGTTGACGAAGCGATAGGGCGGCGCCGGAAGGTTATAGGGCGCGGGAACGTTCTGGTAGACGCGGCCCGCCAGATCGTATTTCGAGCCGTGGCAGGGGCAGAACCAGCCGCCGGGCCAGCCTGGGCTCAGCTGGTTCTTGTTGGGCTCGAAAATCGGGATGCAGCCGAGATGGGTGCAGATGCCGATCAGCACCGCCCATTCCGGCTCGATCGAGCGGTGCCAGTTCCTGGCATAGGCCGGCTGCTGCAGGACGTCGGAATTGGGGTCGCGCAGAATGCCGAGGAGCGCCGGCTCCTTCAGCGTCGCCAGAAGCGCGGGCGTGCGGTTGACGATGAAGATTGGATGGCCCCGCCAGACGACGATGATCTGCTGCCCCGGCGCGACGCTGGAAAGATCGACGTCCAATGGGCCGCCCGCCGCGATCGTCGCGGCGTCGGGCTGCATTTCGTCGACAAGCGGCCAGATCGTCGCCGCGGTCCCCACAAGGGCCATGGCGCCGGTGGCGATGAAGAGGAAATCGCGCCGGTTCGGCGCGCCGGCGGGTTGTTCTGGTTCTGAAACAAGGGTCATCTTCGCCTCATGGCGCGCAAGGCGACGCCTGCGGTTTCAATATTCAACGCCGGAAGGGGCCGTCGTGATCCCGATTGGCGGAAGTTTTTGTTGGGTCTATAAATGGCTGGGGCGTATCCACATTCCGGCGCGCCAAGGCGCTTCCGGTCAACAGGTCCAGCGAGGGAAACGTGAAGCTCATCGTCTTCGACATCGACGGAACCCTTGTGGACAGCCAGAATCTCATCGTCGAGGCGCAGGCGCGGGCCTTCGCGTCGCTGGGCATGCCGGCGCCGTCGCGCCATCGCGCGCTGTCGGTCGTCGGCCTGTCGCTGACCGAGGCCTTCCATGCGCTCACCGAGGGGCAGGGGCCTTGCGAACAACTGGCCCAGGCCTACAAGTACGCCTGGACGCAATTGCGCTCGGAGCCCGGTTTCCACGATCCGCTCTATCCTGGCGCCCAGGAGCTGCTGGAGGAGCTGGCGCGGCGCGAAACCTGCTTCATGGGCGTGGCCACCGGCAAGTCTCGGGCCGGCGTGATGCGCCTGTTCGACCGGCATGGCTGGCACAAGGATTTTCGCGACCGTGCAGACGGCCGACGACGCGCCCTCGAAGCCTGCGCCCGACATGTTTTTGCGTGCGCTGGCCGAAACCGGGTCCGCGCGCGGAACGCCTGCATGGTCGGAGACACTTCTTTCGACATGCATATGGCGCATAACGCCGGCGCCCATGCGATCGGCGTCGGCTGGGGCTATCACCGGCACGACCGCCTGACCAAGGCGGGCGCAGCGGCCATAGTGGAAAACTTCGGCGCCCTGCGCGAGCATCTCGACGAGTTCATGCAATGCGCGACGACCTGAGCGCGATCTTCGTCGATTCCGGCGAGCGCGACCCGCTGAAATCGGCGCAGCGCGACATGAAGCGGCCTTTGCCGAAGCGTTTCTACAAGGAGGTCTCGGTCGAGCCGTCGGGCGAGAAATTTCCGGATCGCGCTCGATCGCAAGCCGGTCCGCACGCCGGCGCGCGCGCCGCTTGTCGTGCCCAGCAGGACGCTGGCCGAAGCTTTGGCCGGGGAATGGCGGGCGCAGGGCGAAGAGATCGACCCGGCCAGAATGCCGAAGACGCGGCTGGTCAATACGGCGCTCGACGGAGTGTCCCGCGAAATGGACGCGGTTGCGGCGGAAATCGCCAAATTCGCAGGCTCCGACCTGATCTGCTATCGCGCCGGTGCGCCGGAAAGCCTGGTTGAAGCGCAGGACGCCGCCTGGAACCCGATCCTCGATTTTTTCCGCGATTCATTCGGCGCCCGGTTTGTCTGTTCGGAAGGCGTGATGTTCGTCGAACAGCCGCAGGACTCCGCGCGCCGCGATTTTCCGCGCGGTGTCCGCGTTGGGGGAACGCGGCGACGGCGCCCTGCGGCTCGCCGCGATGCATGTCATGACCACGCTCACCGGTTCGGCGCTCATCGCCCTGGCGCTCGTCCGTGGCCGCCTGGACCTCGAAACGGCCTGGGCGGCGGCGCATGTCGACGAGGATCATCAGATGCGCCTCTGGGGCGCCGACGACGAGGCGCTGGCCCGCCGGTCGGCGAGGCGAGCCGAATTTTCCGCGGCTTATGAAGTCTTTTCGGCATTGGCATAAGCGCAATCACGTCTGAGACAGGACTTTGCTGACGTGGGGCCCAATTCGGTCCTGTCGGCGAATTCCGGGACGGACGGGGGCGGTCTGGATTTATGCGGCATTGGCGCAGGAGCCGCGCCGCCCGCGCAACTCAGGCCTGATCCATTAGACAAAGGGATTCATCGTTCTGTCATCTGGCGGGTTTCGGCGCCGCAAAAGCCATGCTAAACCCGCGCGGAAAATTTGTTCGGAAAACGCCCCATGAAACATATTCTCGAAATCCTCGACGAACGCCGCGAAGGCGCACGGCTCGGCGGCGGGCAGCGGCGCATCGACGCGCAGCACAAGCGCGGCAAGCTGACCGCCCGCGAGCGCATCGAACTGCTGCTCGACCATAATTCCTTCGAGGAATTCGACATGTTCGTGCAGCATCGCTGCGTCGATTTCGGCATGGACAAGGAAGCCCCGATCCCCGGCGACGGCGTCGTCACCGGCTGGGGCACGGTCAACGGCCGCGTCGTCTATGTCTTCGCCAAGGATTTCACCGTGCTCGGCGGCTCGCTGTCGGAGACGCACGCCCAGAAAATCATGAAGATCCAGGACATGGCGCTGCGCAACCGCGCGCCGATCATTGGCCTGTTCGACGCCGGCGGCGCGCGCATCCAGGAAGGCGTGGCGGCGCTCGGCGGCTATGGCGAGGTCTTCCAGCGCAATGTGCTGGCCTCGGGCGTCGTCCCGCAGATTTCGCTGATCATGGGCCCCTGCGCCGGCGGCGACGTCTATTCGCCGGCGATGACCGACTTCATCTTCATGGTCAAGGAGACGAGCTACATGTTCGTCACCGGCCCGGACGTGGTGAAGACCGTCACCAACGAGACGGTGACGGCGGAAGAGCTCGGCGGCGCCTCGGTTCATGCGACCAAGAGCTCGATCGCCGACAAGGGCTATGACAATGACGTCGAGGCGCTGTTGCAGATGCGGCGGCTGATCGACTTCCTGCCGTCCTCCAACACCGACGAAATTCCGGAATGGCCGACCTTCGACCAGGACGACCGCTATGACATGTCGCTCAACACGCTCATTCCGGACAATCCGAACAAGCCTTACGACATCAAGGAATTGATCACCAAAGTGGTGGACGAGGGCGATTTCTTCGAAATCCAGGAAGCCCACGCGAAAAACATCGTCGTCGGTTTCGGCCGGTTCGACGGACGCACCGTCGGCATCGTCGGCAACCAGCCGATGGTCCTCGCCGGCGTGCTCGACTTCGACGCTTCGCGCAAGGCGGCCCGCTTCGTGCGCTTCTGCGACGCCTTCAACATTCCGATCGTCACCTTTGTCGACGTTCCCGGATTCCTGCCCGGCACGTCGCAGGAATACGGCGGCCTCATCAAGCATGGCGCGAAGCTGCTGTTCGCCTATGCCGAGGCCACCGTGCCGAAAATCACCATCATCACGCGAAAGGCTTTTGGCGGCGCCTATGACGTCATGGCCTCCAAGCATCTGCGCGGCGACGTCAATTACGCATGGCCGACGGCGCAGATCGCGGTGATGGGCGCCAAGGGCGCGGTCGAGATCATCTTCCGCCAGGACCTCGGCGACGCCGAAAAGATCGCCGAGCGCACCAAGGAATACGAGGACCGCTTCCTTTCCCCCTTTGTCGCCGCCGAACGAGGCTATATCGACGAGGTGATCCAGCCCTTCGGCACGCGCAAGCGCGTCGCCCGCGCCCTGGCCATGCTGCGCCACAAGGAGCTGGAGAATCCCTGGAAGAAGCACGACAATATTCCGCTGTAAGCTTCGCATCGGCTTTGGCGCCGGAAAAAGAAAGACCTCTCGCCACATCGGCGGGAGGTCTTCGTTTTTTGCGGCGGACGGGAAGGCGCCGCCTCACGGAGGGGTCATGACGCAGGTAACGTCAACTTAAGCTGACGGGGTTAAAATCCATCAATCTGTTCGCCGTCCATCTGAAGTTCCGACGGCGCGCTTTCGTTCGATGTGATTGGAGACCCGATGCTTGCCCTGCCAGGCTTGCTTAGATTTCGCCGGGCGAAACTGTCGACCGGTCTCGAACAGGATCTCGATCAGGCGCGGTTGGCCGCGCTTGTCGCCCAGGCGCCGCTGCTCTATGCGGTCCTGTGCGCCCATCTCCTGGCCATTTCCTTTTCTTTCGTCAATTCCGCGCCGCCGCTGCTGACTTATTATGCGCCCTCGGTCATGCTCGTCCTGATGATTTCGCGCGCGGCATATTGGCGTTCGCGCCGCCACAGGCCGATCCCCGCTGGGGAAGCCCGCGCGGCCCTGCTCAAGGTGAATATCTTCGCGGCTTTCTTCGGTTTGCTCGTCACCGCCTGGTCGCTGGCGCTGTTTGCCTATGGCGATTTGCTCTTGCGCAGCCAGCTGGTCTATGCGGTGGCCATCTCCGACATGGTCTGCATCTTCGCGCTGGCGCAATCGCCGAAAACGGCGCTGATGCTGGGCGGCATGACCCTCCCCGGATTCCTCCTGCTGCTTGGCCAGGCGGGGGCGGCGACCACAACCGTCATGGCGGTCGACCTCATGCTGATCGGCGCCTTCCTCGCGTCCATGGTGGTGATCGCGGCGCGCGATTTCGAGACCTTGGTCGGGGCTCAGCGGCGGGCGGTGGAGCTGGCGGCGGAAAACATCCGCCTCGCCAATACCGACAGCCTGACCGGCCTGCCCAACCGGCGGGAGTTCTTCGCCGCGCTGAGAGAGGCGACTTCTCCGGACGGGCAGAGGGAAGCTCTGGCGATGGGCGTGATCGACCTCGACGGCTTCAAGCCGATCAATGATATCCATGGTCATGTCATCGGCGATCGGGTGCTGCGCGAATGCGCGGCGCGCGCGGAAAAATTCGCCAATGAAACGACGATTGTCGCGCGCCTGGGCGGCGACGAATTCGGCATCATCCTGCGCGGCGAACATGAGGAAGGCGCAATCCTCGCCCTCGGCGCGCAAATCTGCGCGGCCCTGCGGGCGCCCATCCGCGTCGCAGAGATTCGCGCCGGCGTATCCGCGTCGATCGGCTTCGCCCGCTTTCCGAAAGACGCCGGCGACGGACGTCGCCTTTACGAGCGCGCCGATTTTGCGCTTTATTTCGCCAAGCAGCATCATCGCGGCGAGGCGGTGCTGTTCGCGCCCGAACATGAAAGCAAGATGCGAATGACCGCCTGGGTCGAGCAGAGCTTGCGCAGGGCCGATCTGAACAGGGAAATCTCCCTGGTCTTCCAGCCGCTGTTCCATGTCGGCGACCAGACGGTCGCGGCCTTCGAGGCGCTGGCGCGCTGGAGCAGCCCCGAACTCGGGGCGGTTTCACCCGATGACTTCATTCCGGTGGCCGAGCGTGGCGACCTCATCCACGCGCTGACGCGCACCGTGATGCGCAAGGCGTTGCGCGCGGCGCGCGACTGGCCGAGCCACGTCAGTCTCGGCTTCAACCTGTCGATTCGCGACCTGCTTTCGCCCAGCGCGCTGGCCCAGATCATCGCCATCATCGAAACCAGCGGCTTCGAGCCCGCCCGCATCGATATCGAAGTCACCGAATTGGCGCTGATATCCGATTTCGCCAAGGCGCGGGACGCGCTCTTCAAGCTGAAGCGACTGGGCGTGAAGATCTCGCTCGACGATTTCGGCGCCGGCTATTCCAGCCTGTCCTATGTCCACCGCCTGCCGCTCGACAAGATCAAGATCGACCGCAGCTTCGTCCAGGAATTGCAGAGCGAGGGGCCGGCGCGCGACATCATCCGCTCGATGATCGCGCTGTGCGGCGCCCTCAAACTCCAATGCGTGACCGAAGGAGTCGAGACGTCGGAGCAATACGACCTTTTGCGCTCCTACGGTGTAAATATGGTGCAGGGCTTCCTGTTCGGCCGCCCGATCGCAGAAGCCGACGTGCCGCGCTTCATCGAAGAGGCGCAACGCAAGGCGCTCGCTGGAAAAAAGGTGGCGTGACGGCGGCTAGGCTTCACTCCACGTCCTCGACCTTGTCCGGGCCGCCGCCGTGGATGCGCTGGGCCAGCGCCGCCTCCATGAAAGCGTCGAGATCGCCGTCCAGCACCTCGTCCGGCGTGCCGGAGACCACGCCTGTGCGCAGGTCTTTCACCATTTGATATGGCTGCAGCACGTAGGAGCGGATCTGGTGGCCCCAGCCGATTTCCGTCTTGGTGGCGTTGACCTTGCTGGCCTCGGCTTCGCGGCGCTCGATTTCCTGCTCGTAGAGGCGGGCGCGCAGCATGTTCCAGGCGGTGGCGCGGTTCTTGTGCTGCGACCGCTCCATCTGGCAGGCCACGACGATGCCCGAGGGAATATGGGTGATGCGCACCGCCGAATTCGGTGGTGTTGATGTGCTGCCCGCCGGCGCCTTGCGCGCGATAGGTGTCGATGCGGCAGTCGCTTTCGTTGACCTGGATGTCGATCTTGTCGTCGATTACTGGATAGACCCAGGCCGAGGCGAAGCTGGTATGGCGCCGCGCGTTGGAATCGAAGGGCGAAATGCGCACCAGCCGGTGCACGCCGGATTCGGTCTTGGCCCAGCCGTGCGCGTTATGGCCCTTGACCAGCAGCGTCGCCGACTTGATTCCGGCTTCGTCGCCGGCCGTCTCTTCGATCAGCTCGACCTTGAACTTGTGGCGCTCCGCCCAGCGCGCATACATGCGCAGCAGCATGCGCGCCCAGTCGCAGCTCTCCGTCCCGCCGGCGCCGGAATGGACCTCGATGAACGTGTCGTTGCCGTCGGCCTCGCCGGACAGCAGAGCCTCGACCTGGCGGCGGTCGGCCTCGGTCTTGATGGTTTTGAGCTGGTCGATTCCCTCCTGCTCGGCGGCGGAATCGCCTTCCATCTCGCCGAGTTCGACGAGAGTGACGGCGTCTTCGAGATCGCGCTCGAACCTCGCCAGCGATCCCAGCCGGTCTTCGAGGTCGGTGCGCTCGCGCATGAGCTTCTGCGCGAGTTCAGGGTCGTCCCAGAGGGTCGGATCTTCGGACTTGGCGTTCAGTTCGGCGAGGCGGCGCGTCGAATTCTCGACGTCAAAGATGCCTCCTCAGCAGTCCCACCGACTGCTTGATCTGTTCGACGAGCGAAACCGCTTCGGCGCGCATGTTCGTTCTTTCCGTTTGTAAACTGGAGCGGGAGACATAAAGAGCGAATCCGACCGTGTAAAGCCGTCCGCCTGTTTCAGTTTGTTCAGTAGAGACCGCCGGTTCCCGAACCGACCGCCTGGTCGGTGGCGGGCGCTTGCGACGCCGCCGCCGGCGCGCCGCCGCCGTTATAAGAATCGGGCGGCGCCGTGCCGGGCTTGAAGGCTTCGAGGATCGTGCCGGGACCGGAGGCGCGCATGCCCGTTTTCAGGTCGACCGAGATCAGCTTGACGCCCGGAGGAACGCGGAATGGCGTGTCGGGCTTGTCGGCCAGCGCCATTTTCATGAAATCGCGGAAGATCGGCGCGGCGTAGAGCGCCGCCTGCGCCGAATTGCCCATCGAGCGCGGCCGGTCATAGCCGAGATAGACGCCGAAGGTGAGGTCGGGCGAATAGCCGACGAACCACAGGTCCTTGGCGTCGTTGGTGGTGCCGGTCTTGCCGGCAAGGTGCTTGCCGACCGTCTGGATGCTGACGCCGGTGCCGCGCTCGATCACGCCCTCCATGATCGAGGTGATCTGGTAGGCGGTCAGCGTATCGAGCACCTGCTCGCGCTTGTCCACCAGCTTGGGCAGGTTGTCGGGCTCGAAGGTGGGCGCGTCGCAGCCGAGGCACTGGCGCTCGTCGTGGCGGTAGATCGTATGCCCCCAGCGGTCCTGGATGCGGTCGATCAGCGTCGGCTTGATGCGCGTGCCGCCGTTGTCCAGCATGGAATAGGCTGTGACCATGCGCATCAGCGTTGTTTCGCCGGCGCCAAGCGACATCGAGAGAACCGGCAGCATGTCGTCGTAGATGCCGAAGCGGCGCGCATATTCGGCGATCAGCGGCATGCCGATGTCGCGGGCGAGACGCACGGTCATCAGGTTTTTCGAATGTTCGACACCGTAGCGCAGGGTATGCGGACCGTAATGGCCTTCCTCGAAGTTTTCCGGCCGCCAGACGTCGCCGTTCGGCTGGGTGATCTCGATCGGCTCGTCGAGAATGGTCGAGGCGGGCGTGTAGCCGTTGTCGAGCGCCGCGGAATAGACGAAGGGCTTGAACGACGAGCCCGGCTGGCGCAGCGCCTGGGTCGCGCGGTTGAAAGCCGACTGGTCAAAGGAAAAGCCGCCGACCATGGCGAAAACGCGGCCGGTGAAGGGGTCCATGGCGATGGCTGCGCCGGAGATTTCCGGAATCTGGCGCAGCCGGTACTGACTGGAATGGCTCTCCAGCGACTCGACATAGACGACGTCGCCGGGAGAAAGGACCTGGCGCACGCGCTTGCGCGTCCAGCGCACGCCTTCCGCCGTCACGGTTCCGGTCAGGCGGGCCGATGAGATTGCGCCGGACTTTTCGCGCGGCGGCTGCAAGCCGATATGGGCGACCGCGTCGCTGGAGTCGAGCACGACGGCGAGACGCCAGGGGGCGACGTCGCCCAGCGCCGGAACCGCGCCGAGCGTCTGGCCCCAGTCGCCGGAAACGTCGATCTTTCGCACGGCGCCGCGCCAGCCGTGCGCCTCGTCGAAGCGGATGAGTTCGTCGACGAGCGCCTTGCGCGCCGTCAGCTGCATTTTCGGGTCGAGGGTGGTGCGAACCGACAGGCCGCCCTCGTAGAGCTTCTTGTCGCCGTAGCGGTCGCCAAGTTCGCGCCGCACTTCTTCGGCGAAATAGCCGGCCATCAGCGAATTGGGCGACAGGGTGCGCGGGTTGACGGTCAGCGGCGCGGCCTTGGCGGCGTCGCCGTCCTTGCGCGACACATAGCCGTTTTCCACCATCCGCTCGATCACGTAATTGCGGCGCGCGACGGCGGCGTCGTGGTTGCGGTAAGGATTGTAATTGTTCGGCCCCTTGGGCAGGCCTGCGAGATAGGCGGTCTCGGCCAGAGTCAGCTCGGGCGCCGATTTGTCGAAATAGTTCAGCGCCGCCGCGGCGATGCCGTAATTGCCCATGCCGAGATAGATTTCATTGAGATAGAGTTCGAGAATATGCTGTTTCGAGTAGGCCTGCTCGATGCGGAGCGAGAGCAGGATTTCCTTGAACTTGCGGTCGAAGCTCCGCTCGTTGGTCAGAAGGAAGTTCTTCGCCACCTGCTGGGTGATGGTCGAGGCGCCCTGCATGTGCCTTTCGCCCTTGACGAGCACCAGGGCGGCGCGGGCGATGCCTTCGGGATCGATGCCGTTGTGGGTGTAGAAATTCTTGTCCTCGGCCGAGATGAAGGCTTCCTTGACCAGCGGCGGAATGGCGTTGGAGGGCAGGTACAGGCGGCGCTCATGCGCATATTCGGCGAGAATCGACCCGTCGCCGGCATGGACGCGAGTCATGATCGGCGGGTCGTAGTTCTTCAGCTGGGTATAATCGGGCAGATCCTTGGAATAGGAATAGACCAGCCCGCCCACGGCCAGGGCGGCCAAGATAAAGAGGATCGCGCCCGTGGCGAAAACGAAGCCGAAAAACCGGGCGATCATCCGCATGAATTCACCTTTCGCAACGATTCTTGCGATATCGAACGGGCCAGCCGGCGCAAAGATTTGCCGGGCCTGCCTGCGCCTATAACATTGCGGTCCGGGGCGGGCCAAGCAAATCCGCCGACGCTTGTCGCGCAACTTTTTCGCAATTCGATCAAATCGCGGAAAAGTCACGACTTCGGGATTTACGCCGATTTTACGAAACCGCGCAGGGCCTAGTTGCCGCTGCTTTGTGTCGCTTTAAGGGCGGCGCCTGGCGGCGCGGCGGCGCCGTTCGCCGGTTGCTGCGAGGCGAAGAAGTCGTCGATGGCGTGCGCGACCTGGGCGGTGGCTTTGTCGCGCCATTGCGGCGACGTGAGGTCGGCGGAATCGGCCGCGTTCGAGACATAGCCAAGCTCAAGCAACACCGAGGGCACGTCCGGCGCCTTGAGCACGACGAAGCCGGCCGAGCGGCGCGGATTCTTGTTCAGCCGCGCCGCGACCTTCCAGTATGCGGCCAGGGAATGGGCGAAGACGCTGGAATAGGCGCGGGTCTCACGCCGGGTCAGTTCGAACAGGATGTCGTCGACGTCGCCGGAGTCTTCTTTCGACTCCACGCCGCCATTGGCGTCGGCCTTGTTTTCATGCTCGGCGACGCGGGCGGCCTCGCGGTCGGACGCCTTCTCGGACACCGTATAGACGGTCGCTCCTTCCGCGCCTCCGCCGATCAGAGAGTCGGCGTGCAGAGAAACGAACAGCGAAGCGCCGAGCTTTCGCGCGAGGCGCACGCGCTCGCCCAGGGGCACGAACGTGTCGTCGTTGCGCGTCATGACCACCTGATAGCGGTCGCTTGCGCGCAATTTCGAAGCAAGCGCCTTGGCGAACTCCAGGACGACGACCTTCTCCTGGACGTGATGGCGGCCGAGCGCTCCGGAATCGATGCCGCCGTGACCGGGATCGAGCACGACGATCGGCTTGCGCATCTCCGACGGCTGCGCCGCGGCGGCGACGGCCTCAACGGGGGGCGCGGCCGCTTTCGCCTGTTTTTCGGCGCCCGCGCGGGCGGCGGCCTTGAACGCCGCCTCGGCCTGCGGCGCGAGCGTCAGCGACAGTTCGAACGTTCCGGATTGCGCCGGCGCGCAAGTGGTCGAAAGGACTTCCGCGGGACCGGCGAGATCGACGACGATGCGCGACTTGCCCGCGGCCAGGCGGCCAAAGCGGTAAGACGAGATCAGGCCGGAGCGCTCCGACGCATGGCCCTTTGCGCGACCCTTTCCGGCTCGCGGATCTTGCCGCCCGTCTTCCGGATCGATCTGGAAATTGACCTCGGGCAGGTCGACAATGGCGCGGTCGGGATTGTCCAGCACATAAGTTTCTGTCGCGACGCAGGCGTTGACCGAGAAAACCAGCCGGGTCTCCTCGCGCGGCCCCTTCTCGACCCGGGCCGAGACGGCGATGGGGACGGGGGCCTGCTGCGCCTGGGCGACGCCTGAAAACGGCGCGCAAAAGCACGTCGCGCAAATAGCCGGGATCGCGAGACCGATCCGCCTGGCGGGGTGGGATTTCTTGCGGGACCGTCGCAGGCGGGCAAAAAGCATGAGTGTCCGGGCGTTCCGTTTTTCCGCCGCGCAAGCGGGCGCGAACCTGGGACCAGTCAGTCCATGAAAAGATTAACGGGCATTTACCTTGGGCGGCTGCGCGGTGACCATAAACCGCGATCCGGCGTCTGGCGACTGTTGTAAAATCGCAACGGGCGTCTGGAAACTTGCCAAACGGGCATTCCTTCGTCTAGATAGAAGCGTTCCAGTTCGGGCGCGATCGGATTTGCGCCAAACGAGCGATGAACGGCCTCTCCAGCCTCGACGCGCCGCCCTCAAAGCGGGAGTTTTTCGCGCCGCCGGGAATTGCGCCTTTTCTCGCTTGCCGCACGTTTTGGACATTGTCCGGCGGCCTTGCGCCCCGGAGGATAGGTGAAAAGTTTGCTCGTGCTCGCACTAACCCCTCGTCGCGGCGTCTTATGCCGCGCCGGGGCCGCAATCGGAAAAGGATTCGACGCCGCAAGGCGGAGCGTCTTTGCACGATTTGCAGCGGCCGCGCGTTCGCCTTCCTTCGCCGCGCCGATCCGCCAACCGGGCCGTTCGCCCGTCTTTTCAAGCCGCGCCCCGGCGCGGGTCCGGCGCTCTCTCGGCGCCTCGACCCGAATCCGCTCGGCGCGGCAGGTCTTCTCTCAGCAAAATCCCTCAACCCATTATCGCATGGCGCGCCTCGTAAGGCGCGGCGCCGCGTGCGCAATCCGGTCGGCAGGCCTTGCCTCCGCCGGCGCAAGCGCAAAGGCGATCCTGGCCTATGGCCGCGCCATGCCCGCAAGAGTTCCCAATGGCCAACAAGATGATCATCGACGCCTCCCATCCCGAAGAAACGCGGGTGGTGGTGCTGCGCGGCAATAAAGTCGAAGAGTTCGATTTCGAATCCGCCTCCAAGAAGCAATTACGCGGCAATATCTATCTGGCGAAAGTGACGAGGGTCGAGCCCTCGCTGCAAGCCGCGTTTGTTGAATATGGCGGCAACCGCCACGGCTTTCTCGCCTTTTCGGAAATCCACCCGGATTACTACCAGATTCCGCACGCCGACCGCGTCGCGCTGCTGGAAGAAGAATTGCGCGCCCATCGCGAGGAGGAGGACGAGGACAATTCCCGCCGCCGCAGCCGCCGCCACCGGCGCGGCTCGGAACGCCGCCGCCCCAATGACGACGAGCGCGTGACGGCCGAGGTCCAGTCGGACGAGGAGCAGGCCGCCCGGTTCGAGGACGATGCGCGGGAGTCGCACGAATCGGAGCGGTTCGCGGACGAGGCGGAAGAGAACGCGCCCGCGGGGCCGGACGACGCGACCCCCGCGGAAGCCGCGGAAATTTCGCATGGAGCCGCGGCCGAAGGCGAGCCGGCCCAAGCCGCGCAAGAATCCCCCGAACACGCAGCTCCCGAGCACGCAGCTCCCGAGCATCTCGCTGCGGAAACCGGCGCCGTCGAGTCGGCGCATTTCGCCGAGGGCGCTGTGGTCCACGCCGAGGCGCCCGTCCAGGACGAGGCCGCCGCGCCGGCTCCGCAAGAGGCGTCCGCGCCGGTGCAGGATTCGGCCGTTGAACCTGCTCCGCACGCCGAGAGCCATGAACTGGCCTGCGATCCGGAAGGATTCGCCGTTGTCGAGGAGACCGGCGAAGGTGACGCCGAGCCGGACGAAGCGGGTTCCGACAGGCTCGGAGGCGCGGCCTCGGCCGAAGCCTATGCCGAGGAGGGCCATCCGGCCTCCGGCGAGACGTCGGAAGGCGACGAAACGCGCGCGCGCCGCTTCGTCGAGCATGAGCAGGAAGGCGAAAACGGCGAGAACGGCGACAAGGACGAGGAAGAGGAAATCGTCGAGCAGCTTGGCGGCGACGCCATGGACGAGACCCCCTACCGCGCGCCGCGCCTGCGTCGGCAATACAAGATCCAGGAAGTCATCAAGCGCCGGCAGGTCCTGCTGATCCAGGTGGTCAAGGAAGAGCGCGGCAACAAGGGCGCGGCCCTCACCACCTATCTGTCGCTCGCGGGCCGCTATTCCGTCCTGATGCCCAATACCGCGCGCGGCGGCGGCATTTCGCGGAAAATCACCGACGCCCAGGACCGCAAGCGCCTCAAGGAAATCGCCGGGGAGCTGGAGGTTCCCGAAGGCATGGGCGTGATTCTCCGCACGGCGGGGGCGGCGCGCACCAAGCAGGAAGTCAAGCGCGACTTCGAATATCTGATGCGCATGTGGGAGACGGTGCGCGAACTGACCTTGTCCTCCAGCGCTCCCGCGCTCGTCTATGAGGAGGGCTCGCTAATCAAGCGCGCCATCCGCGACCTTTACAACAGGGACATAGACGACGTGATCGTCGCCGGCGAGCAGGGCTTTCGCGAGGCGCGCGACTTCATGCGGCTGTTGATGCCCAGCCACGTCAAGAATGTGCATTTCTACCGCGAGCCGCAGCCGATCTTCGCCAAATGGGGCGCGGAATCGCAGCTCGACGCCTTGTTCCACAACCAGGTGACGCTGAAATCGGGCGGCTATCTGGTGATCAACCAGACCGAGGCCCTGGTCGCCATCGACGTCAATTCCGGCCGTTCGACGCGCGAACATAATATCGAAGACACGGCGTTACGGACAAATCTTGAAGCAGCGGATGAAGTGGCGCGGCAATTGCGCCTGCGCGATCTCGCGGGCCTCATCGTCGTCGATTTCATCGACATGGAGGAAAGCCGCAACAATCGCGCCGTCGAGCGGCGGATCAAGGAAGCGCTGAAGGACGATCGCGCGCGCATCCAGGTCGGCCGCATCTCGCATTTCGGCCTGCTGGAAATGTCGCGCCAGCGCATCCGCACCGGCGTGCTGGAAGGCTCGTCCGTGGTCTGCCCGCATTGCGCCGGCGCCGGCACCGTGCGCTCGACGGCTTCGGTCGCGGTCCATGTGATGCGCGTGCTGGAAGACGCGCTGATCAAGAGCGCCTCGCATGATGTCATCCTGCGCACCCGCACCGACATCGCCCTCTATATCCTCAACCAGAAGCGCTCGCTGCTGCGGTTGGTCGAGGAGCGCTTCGGCGTCGCCGTGACGGTCGAGGCCGACGATTCGCTGACGGGCGGCGCCTATCACGCGCTGGAGCGCGGCGAACCGGCTGCGGGCCCCGTCGCCGATCCGCTGCGCCGCTTCGATCCGCGCCGACCGATCGAGGACGAGCCGATCGGCGAGGCGGAATCGGACGCCGATTTCGAGGAAGAGGCCGAGATCGAGGCCGTCGAGACCGAAACGCCGGAAGACTCCGGCGAAACGGCCGCCGAGGCCGAAAACCGTCGCCGCCGCAGGCGCCGGCGGGGCCGGGGCCGCAATTTCGATCGCGACGCTTCGACGGTCGACGCCAACGCGCCGCAGCCGTCGGACGACGGGCTTGAAACCCTTGCCGAAATCGGCGGCGACCTGAACACGCCGGTCGAGGCCGGCGGCGAGGAGTTTGGCGGCGGCGACGCGCCGCGCGAGGAAGGCGCCGAAGGCGGCCGTCGCGGCCGGGGCCGCTGGCGGCGTCGCGGACGCGGGACGCGCGGCGGCGAGACCAGCGAATTCTCCGGCGACTGGCGCCCTTCGGGCGATGCGGAAGGCGGAGAAGAAGGCGAAGCCAGCGCCGCGCCGTCCGAGGCGTCGGAACAGCCGCATGCGCCGTTGCCGCAATGGGGCGCCGATGTCGGGCAGCCGGAGGCTCCACAACCCGCCGCCGAGTCTGTTCGGACTCCGCCCCGGCCATGCAAGCCGAGACGCCTGCGCCTCAAGAATCCGCGCCGCATCAACCTGTGGCGGAGAAGTCTGAGCCCCCGGCGGCCGAACCGGCGCCGGTCGCGGAACGGCCCGCGCCTGCGCCGCAGCAGCCGGACCTCCCGGTCATCACCCAGGCCGATCCCGACAAGCCGAAACGCTCGGGTTGGTGGGCGCGCGCCAAGGCAAATCTGACCGGCCACTGACGGCGATACGCTTCAAGCATGAAATCGTGTCGGGCCGCATTTTGCGGCCCGATTGCGTTTGGCGACGATCAGAGCGTCAGTGGCGGAGAGGCGGCGTCTTCTGCGGATTTTCGCCCATTTGGCGGGGCTGACAGCGAAGCAAATATTCGGTGGGTCGGAGCAAGCAAAGGGCGTAAGCCGATTGTATTCGCCGTCTTATGCTTGAGTATAAGGATTCGGTCGGGTCGCCGCAAAAACGAACAGGCCCCGCCGCCTGTTGCGCGCGGGGCCTTCAATTCGCTCTATCGCGAATTCTGATAGAAATCAGAAGAAGGTGCGGGATGATCCGCTATTTGACATGATGTTTTTCAGTGATCGGCATCTCCCATCAAATTGGCAGATCTCGTGCGTTTCCGCCGTGTCTGACGTCAAGACGCCGCGTCCAGGCGGGGGCGTCCGAAAGCTGCGAGCTGAGGTGGAGTCATGCGTCCCGCTTTCCAATCCTCACTGTCGGCGCGCCAGAAATCCCGCAAGGGTTGCTGGCTCAGCGACGAGAAGCGACATTGGCTGGTCGATCCACAACTGGGACGAGGGCGTTTCAAGTCTCGTCGCCAATATTGAGTTAATCGATCGGGTTATTGCCCGCCGCTCGGGTTCGTAGCCCGTTGGCGATGTCCTTGACTTGAAAGCGGCTCCGCACGTCTTTCCGCCAAGGCTGCAATGTCATGAAGTGTGACACTTTTTTTTGTTCCGTCAATAGCGGATTTTTTTTCGCGTTCATTTGCGGGGCCGCTTTGGCGACACGGTTTACAAAGGGTGAACGGCGGCTTCTTGCTGTTTTTCACTGATTTCTGGACGCGCGCGGCGCGATTGTGTCACGAAAGAGAAGGATAGTCGCGGCATAAGGTCGCGCGTTTTTTGTTCGGAAGCGCGCCGGCCAAAGTCGAGCTCAAGGGAAAAAATGCATGCGCGCGTTTTCGCAAATCGTCTGCCGCCTGATTCTCTCCGCCTGGGCCGCGCTGCTTTGCGCGGGGGCGGCGCAGGCGCAGGCATTCGATCATGTCTATGTCATCGTGCTGGAGAACCACGGTTTCGACGACGCGCTGTTCAATGGTCCGTCGCCCTTCCTGCGGGGGCTGGCGGAACAGCAGGCGCTGGCGACCCGCTATTTCGGCGTCGCCCATCCCAGCCTGCCCAATTATCTCGCCATGATCGGGGGCGACGATTTCGGCGTTCGCGACGACGCGCCCAGCTGCTTCGCCCCGGACATCGCGCCTTCGACCCCATGCCACAAGATTTCAGGCGACTCGCTGCCCGACCAGCTGCAGCGCGCCGGCTTGAGCTTCGCGCTTTACGCCGAATCGCTGCCTGCGCCGGATTCGCTGGTCTCGGTCGCGCCGGGCGGGACCGGCGGCGCGCTTTATGCGCAAAAGCACAATCCGGCGCCTTATTTCGACTGGATCGTAGCCGTGCCTTCGAAATCGATCCAGCTGAAGCCCTATGCCGACTTCCCCGGCGATCTGGCGGGGACCATGGCGAATGTCGTGTTCATCATCCCCAACCAATGCCATGACGGCCACGGCCTGACGATTTGCCGCGGGCGCGACCGCCTCATCGCCGATTATGATTCCTTCGTGCGCAATGCCGTGACGGCGATCCGCGCGTCCAGAAATTTCACCCGGCATTCGGCGATCGTCGTCACTTTCGACGAAGGGGAGCCCACGCTTTTCCCCAATGCGCCGGTGTCGGAATATTCGCGCATCGCGGGCGGCGGCAACAATCATATTGCCGACCGTCGTCGCGACCCGCTGCGGCGCGCCGTTGCGCGACGCGACGCGGTTCGATCACTTCAGCCTGCTGGCGACGATCGAGGACGGCTTTTCCCTGCCTCGGCTGCGCAAGGCCGCGGCGGCGCCAAGCATGGCCGCGCTTTTCGCCGACCGCTGCGCGCCTTGACAGGTTGTGGCTCGAGAGGGGCGGCCCCGGCCTTCGAGAGGGCAATGAGACCGGGGCCGCCTTGACCGCCGGGCCGGCGTGCGCGGGAGATGGCGTCCGCGCCTGCCAATTCCGACGATTGCTTTTTGACGCGGGCGCCAATTGCCGCCTGCTGGCGCCGAGATGAGTGACGCGCCAGCGCAAAATCATGTTATGACATTGCCGCCGGATGAAAAGCTGCGGACAGGCGTTATGTGAATGAATTACATGTTGCCACAAGGCTAAGGCCAAACCGGGGTTTGAGGCAAGCGATATCTTGCGCGCGCGGAATTCGGCGAACGGGGCAGGGATGACAGGACAGAAGATCAACGCTTTGCTGGCCTTGCACAGCGAGGGCCGCTTTCTGGTCGGTCGCGAGCGCATAAAGCTTCTGGAGAAGGTGGCGGAGTTCGGCAGCATAGCCAAGGCCGCCAAGGCCACGGGGTTCAGCTACAAGACGGCTTGGGATTCAGTCAATGCGGTGAACAACCTGCTGCCGACGCCGGCCTTCCTGACGCGCCCCGGGGGTCGATCGGGCGGCGGCGCGGAGGTTACGGAGGAGGGGCGGCGGCTGATCGCCACTTTCCACCGGCTCGAGGAAAAGCTGTCGCGGATCTCCAATCTTATCGCCGAAGAGGGGCTGGCGGGCCAGGAAGAAGCGCTCCTGTGGACGGTCGGCGCGCGGATTTCTGCGCGCAACGTCTTTCAGGCCGAGGTGGCGCAGATCAGGAAATGGCCTGTCGACGTCGAGGTGACGCTGAAGATCGCCGAGGATCGCCATATCCAGGCGATCGTCACCAACGAGGCCGCCGACGATCTCGGCCTCGAGCCGGGACGAAAGGTCCTGGCGCTTGTCAAATCCTCGTTCATCCGGCTTTTCGCGGTCGATCAGGCGCCCGCGGCAGGGGACAATTGCTTCATCGGAGAAGTGACCGAGCGCACCGACGCCGAACGCAACAGCGAGGTGCTGCTCGATATCGGCCACGGCAAGACCTTGCATGCCGTCGCGCCGCGGCCGACCGTTGAAAGCCTCGCTTTGGCGCGCGGCGGCAAGGCGGCGGCGATTTTCGACGCGAGCCACGTCATTCTGGCCGTGAATTAGTCTTCCGCGCCCGGCTGGCGGATGAATTCGACCCCGACCTGCGTCGCCTTGCGCCAGACGATGCGGCATTCGATGATCGGCTGATTTTCGCGCACCAGATCGAACTTGTCGGGAATGCCCAACGGGGTTTCGACCATCAGCCGGGCGCCGGTGTCGGAATAGTCCCGGACGACGCAATCGATGGCGGCGTGCAGACCGCGAAAGCTGATATGCGCGCCCTTGAAAACGCGATGGCGCGCCGCTTTTCGTCTTTCCCGGTGTTGTATCGAATCGGTGGTCATGGCCGAGAGGTGGTTGGCGCCGCGCCTGGCGACTTACCCTCTTAATATTCAGTCTGTTGCTTGCCTGTGGCTTGTGTCGGCGGGAGGATTTTCCCGACCTCGCTAAAATTTGAACGGTTTTGGCGGTGCAATCTTTGCGTGTGTCGGCATAGGATTGGCCAGTCTTAACCCTTGGCCGAGCAACGCCATGAAAGAAGCGCCATTCGAAACTTCCAACCTCGACCTTGCGGTGACCAAGCTGGGCGCCGGCTGCCCCGTGCGCTACACGGGTCCGCACCAGGGCGTCTTTCGCTTCGAGAGCATGAAACTATCCGCGCTCAGGGCCGCATGCGAAAAATCAGGCGGCGAGGCCGACAGGGCCGATGCGGCGTTGCTGCGGTTCTTCGCGCTTCAATAAAGCCTTCCGGTTCAGAGACGCTGGCGAACGAAGGCGCCGGCGTTTTCCAGGGCGCGGCGTCCGCCTCCAGACGGGCGTTCCATAATTGCCAGGCATGGATCATGCGCGGCCAGACCTCGAGCGTCACCTCGACCTCCGCCGCTCCGGCCGTCATGGCGAGCCGCGTGGAGTCGGCGAGCAGGGTCTCGGCTGATCCGACCTAAATCAGCAGCGGCGGCAGGCCGCGCAAATCAGCGTAAAGCGCGGAAAGGCGCGGGTCCTTTCGGTCCATCCCCGCGGGAACGTAGGCGTCCGCCAATTCCTCCAGATAGTCTTCGTGAATGAGCGGGTCTTCCTCGTCCTTGGTCGCCAGCGTCATGCCCGACAGGGTCAGGTCGGTCCAGGGCGAGGCCAGCCAGGCGCAGGCGGGAAGGTCCT
>CAWKJW010000016.1:0-33856 GCA_963849665.1 uncultured Alphaproteobacteria bacterium
CCATTTTTGCGGACTTCTAAAAAGCCCGAATTTTGGATTCCCCCAAGCGGCAGGACGGAAAATCATCTGCCAGGGGGGAGCTATGCGCGCGCCGAAGGAGCGATTTGATTTCATTCAGGAATTTTTGAAGCGCGTGTTCGGCGACGATCTGCATGCCAAGCGCATCCTGTCGCTGGCCAACGGCACGCTCGGCGTGATGACCGGAGCGGCGCTTGCTGTTTCCTTGATCGGACAGGCTCTGGCCACGGCGCGTGGCTTGATCGCCAAGTCGGCGATCAAACAGGTCGACCGGTTGCTCAGCAACGCAGGCGTGGCTCCTTGGGACTTGTTCGGGTCATGGATCGCCGAGGTCGTCGGAGTGCGGCGCGAGATCGTCGTGGCGATGGATTGGACGGATTTTGATCGCGACAACCAATGCACGCTCGCGCTGCATCTCGTCACGAACCACGGGCGGGCGACGCCGCTGCTTTGGCTGACCGTCGACAAGGACGAATTGAAGGACCAGCGCAACGATTTCGAGGATCTGTGCCTGGCCCGATTGAAGGCGCTACTGCCTGAAGGGGTGACCGCGACCATTCTGGCCGACCGCGGCTTTGGCGACGTCAAACTGTTCGAATTTCTCGATACCCTTGGCTTTCAATATGTCATCCGCTTTCGCTCCAAAACCCACGTCAGGGCCGCCGATGGCGAAACGCGGGAAGCCGGCGATTGGGTCGGCAAGGGCGGACGCGCTCGGAAACTGCGCGACGCCGAAATTTCCGCCGCCCGCCAGAAGGTCGGGGCGGCCGTGTGCGTGAAGGCCTCGGGCATGAAAGAAGCCTGGCATCTGGCCGCCAGCGACGGCGCGCTCTCCGCCGCGCAGATCATCAAATTATACTCGAAAAGGTGGACAATCGAGCCCAGCTTCCGCGACAGCAAGGACCTTCGCTTTGGAATGGGCATGAGCACGCTGAGGATTGATGACCCGCAGCGCCGCGACCGCCTCCTGATGCTCAACGCCTTCGCAATCATGTTGCTGACGCTGTTGGGCGCCGCTGGCGAAAGCCTCGGAATGGACCGCCAACTGCGAACCAGCACCACCAAACGACGCGTTCATTCCCTGTTCCGACAAGGATGCCTTCTCTACGACCTCATCCCCAACATGCCGGACGATAGACTCCAGCCCCTCATCCAGCGATATCAGGAGCTCTTACGCGAAAGTCGAGTGTTTTCAGAGGCTTTCGGGCTCGTGTAAAATGAGGGGAACGCTGAGTTGATCCTAGATATGCTTGGATTGAATAACCTTACAGATGTTCAGTTTTTGACGTCGCTGGCGAACGCACTTGATTCCGCCGTCAACAATGGCCTCGATATTGCCCGCCGCATCGGTTGGGATCAGAAGCGTTCATTCGTCGCCTTAGGAATGCTCAATCGCGCACATTATACTGCCACAGGCAGGCGAAACGGCGAGGACCTCGAACCCGACGCATATCATCATGGCATCGCGCCTTCAGTGAAACTGCTCCATGCCGTTGTTGCTCGAAATCGCGGATATTAACCCCGACATTGCGCGGCCATTCGTTGGGCGATGGAACTTGGCCGCTTCGACGGTGCATGTCCGCCTATGGGCGGCTGCGTCGAATGACAGCCGTCTAACATCCCACGCATTAGTTCAGGGCTTCCTTCTCGGTGTCAACGATCGCGTTTTTTGGGACTTGAACGGGTTTCCGGAGGTCGCCGAGCTTCGGGCCGCGCGTTTCGGCGAATTGGATCACGACGCCCGGAGTCTTATCCTTGAGCGCATCCAGAAAGGCCCACCGCGTGCTCAATGGCCCAAAAAAGCTGATGCCGCGAGAGTTAAGAATGCACAGCTTTACCGCGCCGTTCGCGAGTTGCAGCGCATCACGCTCGCCGGAAGCCAAATTCCTGTAAGTTCAAAAGAATGGCTCGACACTCGCATCGTGCAATTTCACGATCTGACTGCAATGAACATCGATGGAGGCTTCCCAAAAGGCATGGTTTCCGAGTGGGTTACTCCTGATCCCGACGATCAATACGACACATTTTCGAGTTTAGTTCGGCTGCGTTATCTTGATGCGGCATTTTCTTCAAGCGGGGGCGGCTGGGACAGCGATCCAGCTGAGCGCGCTTATGCTTGGCTGCAACGACCGGGCAAAGCTGCGCTTGTTCTTGGTGATTTTGAGGCCACGGGGAATGGTGGAGATGACTTTCCAAGGGTTTGGGACCGTTTTGCGTCGGCGCATTCTCCACGATCAGCCTCGACCGGCGCGCCGCTCCGCGTTCTCCAACACGAGGCGGAAAGCGTTCTAATTCTTTTTGCTCACCTTTCCAAAAGAACGCTGTCGATTGCCATCGACGGCGTCAGTGAATGGTTCGACAATTGGAAAACGCAGATTGTTGCCTCGCAACTTGGGACGAATATATGGTTTCGGATTTGGCCGATTGCTGTTGAGGCGACGAATATCGCATCGAAATCTGAAGAGGATTTCGATCTTAGCGTCACGGCTCGCGCAGTTGACGAAAATCAGGAGCCAATGGATCTTGATACGCTTAACACGCCTGCCGGCAAACTTGTCGGAGTGTTCTTGGCGACGTGTCCGAACCTAGCGCCAAATTTGCTAGCATTTGCCGTTGGATCGCGGGAGCGACAAATGCGCGACGCTGTGATTGCCGCAACCGGAAGAAGTGGACTGATCGCAAAGCATCGATTGATCGAGGACCTTCCTTATTTCCTTAATGCCGATCATTCTTGGACGCAGGAACATCTGCTCATTCCGCTGCTGAACGATGATGGTGCATCAATCGCACTTTGGCGCGCGATCGCCCGGCGAACGCAGTTTACAGCCGTATTAAAGATCATTGGCAACGCCATGGCGGAACGGGCTACCGATCGCCGTCTGGGCCGAGAAACAAGGCAAAGTTTTGTATTCAGCCTTGTGATTGAGTCACTTCATGCGTTCCATGAAAATCGCGATCCGGCTATTCCCAACCAACGCATTCAACAAATGTTGCGTACGCTCGACGACGAAGTTCGCGCATCGGCGGCGAATGCAATCCAGCAATTCATCGTGCAACTTTCTCATCAGGCCCCAGCAGAGGGCTCATCCGAAGGCGTAGAACGAAAAGTTTCGGAATCGGCGGCGGCACTTTTCCGATCTGCGGCGGCCCCCTTCCTGCGCGAAGTCTGGCCGCAAGAACGCTCACTTGCGACACCGGGCGTCAGCGGGGCGCTCGCCGACCTGCCTGCCGCCTCCGGAAACGCCTTCGTCGAGGCAGTCGACACAATCGCGCGCTTTCTTGTGCCTTTCGAATGCTGGTCGACAATCAATTTCGGTTTATATGGTGAGGACGGCACCAGAAAAAAGCTTGCGATGATAGACGACGCCGGGAAAGCAAGGGCCTTCTTGCGTTTGCTTGATTTGACGGTAGGGACGTCGGAAGGTTCTGTCATTCCGTACGACCTATCTAGCGCGTTGGACCAAATTAGCGCGACATCGCCTTCGCTAACAAACTCCGCCGAATATCACCGACTTGCCGCAGCCGCGCGCCGTTAGTTTAAGCAATCAAATATTATTCCACTATTTAAATCAAATGTTTACTCTCGGCCCGCCCCCTTCATCCGGTCATCGACCGGCGTTTTCTCGGAACCGGTCCTTCGCGCTACGCCCGCCTTCCGCCGCATTGAGACCTTTGAGATGCAATCGGCAGATTTCTCCGATGGGTAAAACCGCCGCGGAGTCGGCGGCCCGGCCATGACGGCATGGATTTCGGCAATTGGCTGGGGCCCTCAATCGGGCCTGTTCGCCTCGACCTTGGCGTGAAAGGCGCAGACGCGCGGCGCGATTTCCTTGCGGAAGCGCGAGCCGTTGAACACGCCGTAATGGCCGACGTCCTTCTGCAGGTAATGCAGGCGCAGATCCGCCGGAATGTTGGCGCACAGGTCCTGCGCGGCCTCGGTCTGGCCGACGCCGGAAATGTCGTCCTTTTCGCCTTCCACCGTCATCAGCCCGACCCGGCGGATGGCCTTGAGGTCGACCAGTTCGCTGCGATGCTTCATCTCGCCCTTCGGCAGGGAATGATGCACGAAAACCGTGTCGATGGTCTGCAGGTAGAATTCGGCGGTCAGGTCCATCACGGCCAGGTATTCGTCATAGAAGTCGCGGTGCTTCTCGGCCGAAATCGCCGTCGCCCTCGACGAGATGGTTGAACATTTCGAGATGGGCGTTGACATGGCGGTCGAAATTCATCGCCATGAAGCCGGAAAGCTGGAGAAAGCCGGGATAGACCTCGCGTCCGACGCCCGGGTAGGGGAACGGCGCGACATGGATGCAGTTTTGACGGAACCATCTCGGCCCGCGCTTTTCGGCCAGCTTGTTGACGGCGGTCGGGCTGCGGCGGGTGTCGATCGGGCCGCCTTTCAGCGTCATCGACGCCGGGACGTGTGGGCTGCCTTCGGCCTCCATCCGCGCCACCGCGGCGAGCACCGGCACCGAGGGCTGGCAGACAGCGAGGACATGGAAGGGCGGCCCGCCCGCCTCGCTGAGATGCTGGCACATGTCGGCGACATAATCGATGTAGTCGTCGAGATCGAACTTGCCGAGGCTGATAGGCACCAGCCGCGCGTCCACCCAGTCGGTGATGTAGACGTCATGCGTCTGGACGAACGTCTCGACCGTGCCGCGCAAAAGAGTGGCGTAATGGCCGGACATCGGCGCGACGATCAGCAGGCGCGGCTGGGCCGCCGCTGTCGCCGGCAGGAAATGACGCTTGAAATGCAGCAGGTTGCAAAATGGCCGCGTCCAGACGATTTCCTCTTCGATCTCCACCGCCTCGCCGTCGACGAGAGCCTTCTCCAGGTCGAAGGCCGGCTTGCCATAGCGGCGGGTCATGCGCTCGAACAGTTCCGCCGACGCCGCGAGATTGCGCCCGACGGAGGTGTAGGTCATCGGATTGGCCGGATTCTTGAACGTCATGCGCGTCAAGTCCGACAAAGCCCGGGCGGGAGCCATGGCCATTTGAGCCATCTCAAAGAAATGATACGCATATCGGTTCATTTTTTGCCTCGCACCCAACTTATGTTCGACCAACTTAAGTATAAACTTGCCCACGGCGCGCGAACATTGCGTCCCGCCTCAGCCCCCGACGGGGAATTGCCATGCTAGAGGAGAAAATTCCCTCAAGCAATTAAAGGCTTGGCTGCGCAAGGACAAAAAAGGCGTAATGCCCGCCTTCAGGGTTCAAAAGCGTTATGTTTCCGCGCAAGGCCGCGTTTGTCAATTCGAAGGCGCTCTCCATATTTTCTGGCCCGAGCGCACGCCTCCCGCTATCATGCGGACGCAGGGGGACGCCATGTCGCAGATCAAGGTCGCCATTGTTCCGGTCACGCCTTTCCAGCAGAATTGCACTATCCTCATTTGCGAGACGACGAAGACGGCGGCTGTGGTCGACCCCGGCGGCGACGTGCCGCTGATCAGGCGCGCCATCGATCAGACCGGCGCGCGGGTCGAGAAGATTTTTCTGACGCACGGCCACGCCGATCACGCCGGCGGCGCGGCGGAATTGCGCGAAATCCTCGGCGCGCCGATCGAAGGTCCGCATATCGGCGACAAATTTCTGCTCGATGGACTGGAGGCCGCCTCGAGCCGATTCGGTTTCGCGAGTCGCGACGTCACGCCGGACCGCTGGCTTGTCGAGGGCGACTGCGTGACCTTTGGCGAGGCGCGGCTCGATGTGCTGCATTGCCCCGGCCACACGCCGGGCAGCGTGGTTTTCGTCAACAAGCCCCTGCAATTCTGCCTCGTCGGCGACGTGCTGTTCGAGGGCTCGATCGGCCGCACCGACCTGCCCGGCGGCGACACCGAGACGCTGATGCGCTCGATCGAAACCAAGCTCATGAAACTCGACGACGCCATGACCTTCATCAGCGGCCATGGTCCGCTGAGCACGATCGGCGCCGAAAGGGCGCATAATCCGTTCCTCCAACGACAAGCATGACCGCGCGGTTCGCGCGGCGCACAGAAAGCGTGTCCGCCATGTCCATTTGCAATCTCCTGGTCCATTTGAGCGGCGACGCGCGAAGCGACATGCGGCTGAAGCTCGCGGTCGCGCTGGCGCGGCAAGACGGCGCGCGGCTCACCGGCCTGTTCGCACGGGTCGCGCAGCCGCATCAGGTCGGGCTGGTGGCGGAGTGGCCGTCCGCCGAATACGAGGCGGCGGCCGAGGCCAGCAGCCAAACCTTCGCCGCAGCGGCGAAGGGCGTCGAGGCCGAGTGGAAAGACCTCAATCGCGGCGACGACGGCGAAATCATCCAGCAACTGGTCGATCTTTCCCGTCATTTCGATCTGGTCGTGCTCGGGCAGCCGCAAGGCGGCGACGCGCTGACGCCGCCCGACCTCGCCGAGCAGGTGATCGTCAATTCCGGCCGGCCGGTCCTGGTCACGCCTTTCGCCGGCGAATTCGCCTCAGTCGGCAAGCGGCCGATCTTCGCCTGGTCCGATTCGCGCTCCTCGGCGCGCGGTTTTCGCGACGGCATGATGCTGGTTTCCAAAAGCGCCGAGGCGCTGGTCGTCGGTCTGTCGAAGCCGGGCGACGAGCAGGCCATCGCCCGTCAGAAGGAATCGCTGCATCTCGCCGTGGCGCATCTTGCCGCCCATCGCATCGCGGCGCGGCCCGAACAACTGGCCCTGAGCGAAATCGGCCTGATGGACGCGCTGCTCAACCACGCGTCCGACCACGGCGCCGACCTCCTGGCGCTCGGCGCCTTCGGCGGCGGCGGCTATCCCCTGTTCTCGCGCGGCAGCGGCTCGCGCTACATGCTCAAGCACATGACCCTGCCGGTGCTGTTTTCGCACTAGTTTTTTCGTCGGCCGCGACAGGCCGCGGCCTATTGGTCCCTCGCGAAGGCTCGGCGTCGCGATCGATCCTGGCCGCCCCATGCGGGGCGGCGATCGGTTGGATGGGGCGGCGACAAAAAAAGCCCCGCTCGCGCAGGGCCTTTTCGTCCAGGGGAGGGAATTGGTTCAGCGGCAGACGCGCACGCGGCGGCGGCCGATGAAATTGCCGTCCTCGTCATAGATCGGGCGGCGCTCAAGCCAGCATTCGCGGCCGTAATAGGGGCCATTGGCCGCATTGGCGGCGGCGGCGCCGAGCGCCACGCCACCGAGAACGCCCAGGCCGACAGCCGGGCCATAGCCCCAGCCGCCGCCACGATACTGCGCCGAAGCGGGCGTGGCGAGCGAGAGGCCAAGGGCCAGAGCCGCTACCGCGCCGACAATGGTCTTTTTCAAGGAAATGCTCATCTTTTTCTCCTCAGAAATGGTTGCGCCGCGGCGCAGAACCAGCTTGATGCGCAACATGCCCCGTTCAGCCTGAACGGCGCCTGAACGGATGTTGCGCCACTGCGATGCATTTTTCCACAAGACACCGTAGAAATACGCATGATGCTCACACACGCCTCCGGCGACCTCGCCGCCGACCGACGCTATCAATGGGGCCTCGGCGCCGCGGAAAGCGGCGATTTCGAAGCCGCACGCGACCTTTTCACCCAGACGCTCGAACTCGTCCCGAACTGGGCGCCCGCCTGGTTCGCCCTGGCGCAGGCCCTCGAATTGCTTGACCGCCGCGACGAGGCGATCGACGCCTACACAAGGGCGCGAGCCCTCGACGGCGAGGATTCGCTGGGCGCCGGCCTGCTCCTTTGCCGGATGGGCGCCATAGCCACGCCGCCCGCCGCGCCGCGCGCCTATGTAAAAACGCTTTTTGACCAATATGCGGCGAAATTCGACCGCCATCTCGTCGAGACCCTCGCCTATCGCGGCCCGCAGATTCTGCGCGAGGCGCTGGAGCGGGCGGCGCCCGGACGCATTTTCGGCCATGCGCTCGATCTCGGCTGCGGCGCCGGGCTTTTCGCCGCGCATTTCCGCGATCGGGCGCGAAAGCTGACCGGCGTGGACCTGTCTCCCGCGATGATCGGGCAGGCGCGGTCGAAAAACCTCTACGACCGGCTCGCCGCCGCGGATCTCGTCGAATTTCTGCGGGCCGAGGACGAGGCGGGCGCGGATCTCGCCGCCGCCGCCGACGTCTTCGTCTATATCGGCGATCTCGCTCCGGTTTTTTCCGCAGTGTCGCGCGTCCTGGCTCCCGGCGGCCTCTTCGCCTTCACCGCGCAAAGCGGGGAGGGCGACGGATTTTTCGTCGGCCCCGATCTGCGCTATTCGCACGGGCGAGACTATTTGCGCGATACCGCGGAAAAAAACGATTTCGCAGTGGAGGAAATCTCCGCGGCCTCGACGCGCAAGGATCGGGGCGCCGACGTTCCCGGCTGGGTCGCCGTGCTGCGCAAACGCTAGACCCGATTGCGAACCGCCACTATGGTTGCGATGCAACAGGATTTTAGCAGCGGGATTTGCTCATGAAGAAAGTTTTTCCAGACGCCAGGGCGGCCATGGCCGGGCTGGTCAAGGACGGGATGACCCTGATGGCCGGCGGCTTCGGCCTGTGCGGCATTCCCGAGGCCTTGATCGAGGCGGTGAAGGAATCGGGCGCGAAAAACCTCACCTTCATCTCCAACAACGCCGGCGTCGACGGAATCGGCCTTGGCGTCCTTCTGGAGACCCGGCAGGTGAAAAAGATGATCTCGTCCTATGTCGGCGAGAACAAGCTTTTCGCGCAGCAATATCTCGGCGGGGAGCTTGAGATCGAGTTCAACCCGCAGGGCACGCTGGCCGAGCGCATCCGCGCCGGCGGCGCCGGCATCCCGGCCTTCTACACCAAGACCGGCTATGGCACGCTGGTCGCCGAGGGCAAGGAGACCCGGGTGTTCAACGGCGAGAATTACGTGATGGAGACCGGCCTTGTCGCCGATGTTTCGATCGTCCATGCCTGGAAGGGCGACACGGAAGGCAATCTGGTCTTCCGCAAGACGGCGCGCAATTTCAATCCGATGATGGCGACGGCGGGCAAGATCACCATCGCCGAGGTCGAGCACCTGTTCCAGGCCGGCGAGATCAACCCCGACGAGATTCACACGCCGGGCATTTACGTGCAGCGCATCGTCCGCGTGTCGGACAGCAAGAAGCACATCGAGCAGCGCACCACGCGCAAGCACACGAGCCCGATCGCCGCCACGGGAGGAGAAGTCTGATGGCCTGGACCCGCGACCAGATGGCCGAACGCGCCTCGAAAGAGCTGCGCGACGGTTTTTACGTCAATCTCGGCATCGGCATTCCGACGCTTGTGTCGAATTTCATCCCGCCCGGCATGAGCGTGCAATTGCAGAGCGAGAACGGCATGCTCGGCATGGGGCCTTTCCCCTATGAGGGCGAGGAGGACCCCGACCTCATCAACGCCGGCAAGCAGACGATCACCGAACTGCCGACGACCAGCTATTTTTCCTCTGCCAATTCCTTCGCGATGATCCGCGGCGGCCATATCGACCTGTCGATTCTGGGCGCGATGCAGGTGGCGGAAAACGGCGATCTCGCCAACTGGATGATCCCCGGCAAGATGGTCAAGGGCATGGGCGGGGCGATGGATCTGGTCGCCGGCGTCAAGAAGGTCGTGGTGGTGATGGAGCATGTCGCCAAGGACGGCCCGAAATTCCTGCACAAGTGCAACCTGCCGCTGACTGGCGCGAAAGTGGTCGATCTGCTGATCACCGATCTCGGCGTCTTCTCCATCGACAAGCACGGGACCGGCGGCGCGAAGCTGATCGAACTGGCGGACGGCGTCACGCTCGACGAGATCAAGGCCAAGACGGAAGCTGGTTTTTCGGTCGGCCTCTAGGCCCGATCTTTGCGAAGGAGTCGAGCGGCGGTCTGACGATCAATGACCGCCGCGCGGTCCGAAAATGATGACGATGGCCCCGACGATGCATATCGCCGCGCCGCCGGCGTCCCAGCGGTCGGGGCGCGAGCCTTCGACCGCCCACATCCAGACCAGCGAGGCGAGGATGTAGACGCCGCCGTAGGCTGCGTAGGCGCGTCCGGCGAAGTCGGCGTCGATGCGGGTCAGCAGCCAGGCAAACAAAGCAAGGCTGGCTATCCCCGGCAGCAGCCAGAGGGGCGACTTGTCCAGGCGCAGCCATGCCCAGAAGGCAAAACAGCCGCCGATCTCCGCGAACGCGGCCAGGATGTAAGTGGGAATAGTCCACATGCAGGCTCTCCTCCAGCCAATCACCTGGATAATTCCCTTCAGTGTCAAGAGGCGGAAATGACCTTGCCTCTCTATGTCTTCGACGCCTATGGCACTTTGTTCGACGTTCATTCCGCCGTCGCGCGCCATCGAAGTCTTGTGGGGGCGCAAGCGGAGCGCCTGTCCGAAATCTGGCGGACGAAACAGCTCGAGTACAGCTGGACGCGCTCGCTGATGGGGGCATACCGGAATTTCGACCTGCTGACGCGGGACGCCCTCGATTTCGCCGCCGCGCGCTGCGGCGGGA
The DNA here is from genome assembly GCA_963849665.1 of uncultured Alphaproteobacteria bacterium. Taxonomy (GTDB): domain Bacteria; phylum Pseudomonadota; class Alphaproteobacteria; order Rhizobiales; family Beijerinckiaceae; genus Rhodoblastus. The sequence continues at coordinate 10,439 of CAWKJW010000016.1, forward strand.
TTTCCGCCGAGGCGCGGGAAAAATTGCTGCAGGCTTACGAAACGCTCGACGCCTACCCCGATGTCGCTCCGACCCTGGCGGCGCTTCGGGCGCAAGGCGCGAAATGCGTGATCCTTTCGAATGGAACGCCGGCGGCGCTCGCGCGCGCGGTCCGCTCGGCCGGCTTGCATGACCTGCTGGACCCGTCGCTTTCGGCCGATGCGCCGAAAATTTTCAAGACCGCGCCCGCCGTATATCAAACCGTCTGTGATCGCTACTCTGTCGCGCCACAACAGGTTTCCTTCCAGTCCTCGAACCGCTGGGATGTGGCCGGCGCCGCGAGATTCGGCTTCCGCGCGGTCTGGATCAACCGGTTGGGCGCGCCGGACGAATATGCCGACCTGACGCCAAGCCGCGTGATTGCGGGGCTTTCCGCTCTTATCGACCCCTGAGCAAAAAAAAGGCCGCCGGAAGAACCAGCGGCCCAAGTCTAGGGAGGAAACGCCCAAGGAGGGCATGCAGAGCAGGCGAGGCCCGCTCTACAGTTCGGAATTTATGTTGCGTCGCACAAAATGTCAACCTTTTTTGTTGCGACGCACCATAGATTTTTTGTGACAGAGTGATTTTTTTTCGTAAAAGCCCAGCAAAATCAGTCAAATTTTGGAACGTCCGATGGCGCGACGGCGTTGTTTCCTCGCAACGGTCGCGCTGCGGTTCGAGGAGGCGTCCGTGTCGCCCGAAACCATTCTTCTGGTCGTCCTGCTCTTGACCCTGTTCGCCGTGCTGCCGACCTGGCCGCATTCTTCGCAATGGGGCTATTATCCGACCCTCCTGGTCGGCGTCTTTCTTATCATCGCCTCGATACTGGTGAAGATGGGACGCATCTGATCTCCTCGTAATAAGCCCGACACAATGCCGCGGTTTAAGTCCGGACAGGCTCCTGCCGCCGCCGGCGGCAAGTTTTTTGGAGAAAATCCTTGTCCGCATCGCGCCGTATAAAACTTCGTTTCGCCTGCGCCGCCCTGGCGCTCGCATCTACTTTCGGCGGCGCTTGCGCGGACGGCGCGGCGGCAAGAAAGTTCAACATCGTCAGGCGACTTGCCGGCCCGGATGGCGGCTGGGACTTCCTGTCGGTCGATTCGGCGGCGCGGCGGCTTTATGTGGCGCGTTCCTACGGCGTGTTGAGCGTCGATCTCGCCGGCGGCCGGGTGACCGGCAAGCTGGTGGACGGAAACGGCGTGCATGGCGTGCTGCCGCTGCCGAATTCCGGCCTGGTCATCAGTTCGAACGGCAAGGGCAACGACGCCATGCTGTTCGACGGCGCCTCCGGCAAGGTCGCGGCGACGATCGCCACCGGCGGCTCGCCTGACGCCATGGCGTTCGAGCCGAAATCCGGCCTGGTCGCCATTTTCAACGGCAAGAGCCGCGACGTGACGCTTTTCGATCCCAGGACGCGCGCCGTCGCCGCCACCGTCGCCCTCGACGGCAAGCCGGAAGAGGCCGCCGCCGACGGTTCCGGCAAGATCTTCGTCAATCTCGAGGACAAGGGGCAGATCGCCGTGCTCGACGCCGGCGACCGCCGCGTGCAAGGCCGTTACACCTTGCCCGGCTGCGATGGACCGACCGGCCTCGCTTTCGATGCGCAAGGCGGCCTGCTGATCTCGGCCTGCGACAATCATGTGGCCAAAATACTGGAAGCCGCGACAGGCAAGGATCTGGCGACCCTCCCGATCTGCGCCGGGCCGGACGGCGCCATGCTCGACGCCAGGCGCCGCCGCCTTTTCATTCCCTGCGCCGACGGCCACATGAGCGTGCTGTCGCTCGCCGGCGGCCAGGCGAAGCTGGTCGGCGACGTCGTCACCGGCCAGCGCGCGAAAACCGGGGCGGTCGACGAGGCGACCGGCCGCGTCTATCTCGGCACGGCGAAATTCGCGCCGCCGGAAAAGGCGGGCGGCAAGCCGAAGGCGCTGCCCGGCACGTTTGAAATCATCGTTCTCTCTGACGAAAATTGAGGCGCCCCATGCACAAGGCCTCTATCGCCGCGCTCGTCCTTGCGCTTTTCGCCGCGCCAGCGCTGGCCAAGGAGCCGATCTTCGTCGCGCCGGAACAGTCTGAGGCCGCGCAAATCCTGCCTGATCCGCCCGCCGACGGCTCGCCCGAGCAGCGCAGCGAGCTGGCCGCGCTGCACGCCATAGAGGCCGGCCGCACCGCGGCGCAGGAGGAGGCGGCGCGCGCCGACGCCGAGGACAAGAGCGTCTTCATTTTCAAGACAGTGTTCGGCGAGGCCTTCAATCCGCAAAACCTGCCTCTCACCGGGGCGCTCGGCGAAAAGATCGTCGGGGATTCCGGCCTGAACGTCGGCGCGGCGAAGAAATTCTTCCACCGTCTTCACCCCTATACGTTCGACGCGACCCTGCATCCGGCGTGCAAGCCGCATCACGCGCCGGCGGCGGACGCCTATCCCAGCGGCCACGCCATGCGCGGCTGGCTGCTCGCCCTGGCGCTGGTCGAAATGGTCCCGGAAAAGCGCGAGCAGATTTTTTTACGCGCAGAGGACTACGGGCATAACCGCCTGGTTTGCGGCGTGCATTATCCGAGCGATGTCGCAGCGTCGCGGCCTCTGGCCTATGCTGTCCACGCCCTGATGACGCAGAATTCGCAATACCGCCAGCAACTCGCCGCCGCCCGCGCCGAATTGCGCAAGGTTCTGGGCCTGCCGCAATGATCGCCCCTATTGTTGGGGGGCGACGCGGTATTCGTCGTTATTGAAAGCGCGCAAAATCATGATCGCGCGTTCGTGGCCGGCGTTGTCGCGCCATTTCGCCTTGCAGAGCTTGGGCCCGCAGACGATTTCGGGGTAACGGTAGAGCGGCGCGCCGGAATTGATCCTTTTCAGGCCATAGGCGGTATTGGGCCTCCAGCCGTGCTGGATCAGCGCGCCGCGCAATTCGCGATAGCCCTGTCCGGGCGTGATCTCCTGCGCCGCGCCTGCACGCGCGAAGAGCGCCAGGGAGAGGCCGCAGAGGGCGGCCGCCAGATTCAGACGCCTCGTTTTCATCGCCGTCTCCTTTTTCGCTTCAGCGCAGCGAGGCGCAAAAATCCTGGATCTTTCCGCAGGCTTTTTCCAGCGCCGCATTGGATGTGGCGTAGCTGACGCGGAAATTCGGCCCCATGCCGAAGGCCGAGCCCTGCACCACGGCGACGCCTTGTTCTTCCAGCAGCGCCGTGACGAAATCGACGTCGCTCTCGATCTTCCTGCCGCCCGCCGACGTCTTGCCGATGGCCTGCGCGCAAGACGGATAGACATAGAACGCGCCTTCCGGCCGATGCGCGGAAAGGTTTTGCGCCTGGTTGAGCATGGAGACGACGAGATCGCGCCGCTCCTCGAAAATTTTCCGGCTCTCGCTGATGAAATCCTGCGGCCCGTTCAGCGCTTCGACCGCCGCCCATTGCGCGATCGAGCAGGCGCCGACGTCTGCTGGCCCTGGATCATGTCCATCGCCCTGATCAGTTCCGTTCCGGACCGGCGGCATAGCCGATGCGCCAGCCGGTCATGGCGTAGGCCTTGGACACGCCGTTCATCGTCAGGGTGCGGTCGTAGAGCGCCGGCTCGACCTGCGCCGGCGTCTTGTAGACGAAATCGCCATAGACGAGATGCTCGTACATGTCGTCGGTCAGGATCCAGACCTGCGGATGGCGGAGCAGCACATCGGTCAAGGCCTTCAGTTCGGCTTCGTTGTATGCGGCGCCCGAAGGATTGGACGGCGAATTCAGGATCACCCATTTTGTGCGCGCAGTGACGGCTTTTTCCAGCGCCTCCGCCTGCAGCTTGTAATTATCTTCGACGCGGGTCTCGACGATCACCGCCGTTCCGCCGCACAGCGCGACGATTTCCGGATAGGACACCCAGTAGGGCGCGGAAACGATCACCTCGTCGCCGGGATTGAGGCTGGCCATCAGGGCGTTGAACAGGATCTGCTTGCCGCCCGTGCCGACGATGCATTGCGACGGCCTGTAGTCGAGCCCGTTCTCGCGCCTGAATTTTTCCGCGATGGCCTCGCGCAGCGGCGCGATGCCGGCGACCGGGCCATATTTGGTCTCGCCGCGCCGGATCGCGTCGATCGCCGCCGCCTTGATATTGTCGGGCGTGTCGAAATCCGGCTCGCCGACGGAAAGGCTGATGATCTCGCGCCCTTGAGCCTTCAGTTCGCGCGCCTTTTGGGTGACGGCGATGGTGGCGGAAGGTTTCACACGGGAGAGAGCGTCGGCGATGAAAGCCATGGTTGGTCCTGAAGGCAGCGATTTTCGGCGCGACCATAAAGCGGGACGGGAAAAAAGGAAGGCGGAATTTTTTGCAGCGTTTTGAGAAATCGCCAATGCCGATCGCAGGCGCGTCTTCGAATTATGCGCGAGCCGCGGCGCGAAAAGATCAGCGCAAGTTTTTTGAACCTTTTTGGCCGGCGCCGCGACCACTCCTTGCAAGGTCGATGAAACAGCCTCAACCAAGGAGAACGAACATGAACATACCCTCATCCCTGAGCAAGAGCCTGAGCGCCCTCGCCATTGTCGGCGCGCTTGCCGGCGTGGTCGCTTTGCCATCGACGGCGGACGCCCACGGCGGCCGTGGCGGCGGCGGCTTTCACGGCGGCGGCGGACACCGCGGCGGCGGTTTTCATTTTGGCGGCCATCGCGGCGGCCACGGCGGCGGTCATTTCGTTCACCGCCTCCACGGCCATGGTCACTGGGTCCACGGCCGATGGGTGGTCTTCGGCGACGGCGTCGGATATGGCTGCGGCTGCGGATGGTGGCGCGGCGAGTGGGTATGCGTCCATCAATGAGCGACGGCGGCGGGCGGCAGGCCAATGGCGCCCGCCGCGCGACCCGATGAGGAGAGCATGGCAGACGCGCCTTTCTTTCCGCATGGCGCAAATCGCGTCAGCCGGCGACCAGCCCCTTGATCGCCTTCACTGCCCCGCTGTCCGGAAACACATTCGTCGCCAAAATCCCCGCCGGCGCATCGAAATGCTCGGCCAGGACGCCCTTGAGCACGGCGCGCAGGTCGGTCGTCGGCGCCAGATCGCGGTTCTGGTATAGCTTGGCGTCGGCGAGGCCCGGCCAGTCATAGACCCCCCGCCCGCCCTTGACAGCGCCGCCCGCCACGAGCGCCAGCGTTCCGACGCCGTGATCCGCTCCCGCCGTGCCGTTGACGCGCACGGTGCGGCCGAATTCGGTGATCGCCACCACCACGGTCGAGCCCCAGATGTCGCCAAGCCCGGTATGCAATTCGTCCAAGGCGCCGTCGAGGCCGCTGAGCAATTGCGCCAGTCTCCCGCCGACCGGGCCTTCATTGGCGTGGGTGTCCCAGCCCTCGAAAGACAGCGCGGCAATGCGCGGCCCATCCGGCGCGCGCATCAGTCGCGCCGCGCCCTGGGCCGCCTGCCGCATACCGGGGATGGAATCCGGCCCCCCTTTCGGGCGCTGGTCGCCGCCCATGCCGGATTCGCGCGCCAGAATATCGACATCAAGCCCCTCGGCGAGCGCCTTGCGCAAGACGGGATCGCGCTGGCCGTAAAGATCAAGCAGGCGCGAGGCGAGATCGTCGGAGGCGGCGGCGATGTTCCGCGGCGCCCAGCCGAGAACCGGCGCGGCGCCGCGCAGGATCAGCGGCGCGGTCGCGCCAACGCCGAGCCCCTCGCCGGACGCGCGGCCGTTATGCGAGGGCAGAGCGGCGATGAAGCGATTGAGCCAGCCGTCGCGCGTAAACCCCGGTCCCGGCTGGCCGCTTTCCAGCACGTCCTGGCCGTCGAAATGGGAGCGCTCGCGATAAGGCGTGGCGACCGCCTGCACGAACAGCGCCTGCCTGGCGTCGTAAAGCTTTTTGAAGGTCGGCAGCGCCGGATTGAGCGCGAACAGCGAATCGAGCGGCATGGCGGCCCTGTCGCCCGAGGCTTGCAGCGCCAGGCCGCCGCGCTGGCGGACGAAATCCGGATCGCCGACGGGCGCCACGGCCGCGAGCCCATCCAAAGCGCCGCGCAAAATGATGACGATCAGGCGCGGGTCGCGCGTGGCGGCGCTGGCCCAGTGGGGCAGGCCGGCCGCGACGAACAGGCTGGCCGAGCCGATCAGGGCCTGGCGGCGAGTGGCTTTCATCGTCTTTGCGCCTCCGGCGCCATCAGGAGGAGGGCGAGGCCCTGCGCCCTTGTTTCGGCGCGGGCGATGGTTTTGCGGGTTTCCTGCGAGGCGGCGGCGCCGAAGGCGGCTTCCAGCAATTCGCGCGGGTCAGGCGGATCCCTCAAACGATTCGCCCATTGCGCGGCGAGATCGAGCCTGATCTTCATTCCCTCCGGCGAGGCCCAGGCGGCGGATATTGTCGGAAAAACCGTTGGGGCCTGGCGGTTGCCACAAGGGCTGGCCGAGCATGGCCAGGCTGGAGAGAACCGGCCCGGCGTCGTCGGGCGCGCGGCCCAGCAGCCGCGCGCTGGCGACGCAATATTCCCAGGGATTGCGCATTTTCGTGGGCGGCGCGGAAAAAGCTTCGGGCGAATCGATCAGCGCCAGCGAGACGGCATGGAGATCGCCGCCTGTCCTGGCGAAGGTCTTCGCCAGGCGCTCGACCAGGGTTTGCGGCGGCGCGTCGGCGATGAAATGCTTCGCCAGTTTCGACGCGATATGGCGTGCGGTCTCCGGCCTTCGGGCGAGGGCGAGCAAGGCGGCGCGGGCCTGGTCCCGCCCGGCCTGCGGATAGTCGGCGCCAAGCAGTTCTTGTGCGCCGGGCTCATGGACATTGGCCTGGAATACGAAGGAGCCAGGCGGGCCCAGCCGTCCGTCGCGTCCGACAAAACGCCAGCCGGTGAGCATGTTCGACAAGGCGATCACATCGGACTGGCTGTAGCCGCCATCGACGCCGAGCGTGTGCAATTCGAGAATTTCGCGGCCGAGATTTTCGTTGCGTCCGCGTTTCTGCCTTTGGCCGGCGGGCGAATCCGGCCCGAAGCTCTGCTGGTTGTCGAGATAGGCCAGCATGCCCGGATGGCTTTCGACGGCCAGCAGCATGTCCTCGAACCGTCCGAGCACGAAGGGCCGGATCGCCTCGCGCTCGAAGGCGCCGGCGGCGGCGCGGGTCGGGCCGCCCTTGGCGACGGAAATGGCGAAATGGTTGGACCAGAAGGCGACCAGCCTCTCGACCATGCCGGCGCGCGCCAGATAGGCGCGGTTGAAGCGGGCGTGGGCGTCGGCGCGAAAAAACTGCTGGTCGCGGGGAAGGCGGCCTCGGCAGGGGATGGGCCGACTGCATCGCCTGCGCCGGCTTTTGCGGCGTGATTTCCAGTCTCTCGCGCTCCGCCTTGCGCGCGTCTTCCTCGGCGAACAGCGTTTGCAAGGCGCTGTCGCCGCCGGGCAGGCCCGGCCCCGAAAGCAGCGCGGCGCCGGGCGCGTCGAGCTCGGCATGCAGAAAACCGCGCGGATCGAGGCTGGCGGCGGCGAGATCGCCGTCGCCGCGCGCGCCGAAGCCGAAACGCGCCAGCGCGAGGAAGCCCAGACTCTCATCCCGAGCGGTCATGATCGGCGCTTTCGTTGCAATGCGAATTTGGTGTGGAGCAAACGATTTTCCGTATGAAGCCAGCATGAACGGTTTGACCCGCCGGCTGGGGCGCAGACTTTTTTAAACTCTTGCCCGCAGAATGCCGACATGACCCAGGCAGCCCAGTTCGGACGCCGCGGCCTCGCCGCGCCTACAAAAAACGTTGCGCCGCCGGCGACCGCGTCGCTCGACGTGGCGCTGACGCCGGAGCAGCGCGCCCTTCTCTTCGGCGATGACAAGGCGGCGCCCGCCGCCCGCGAAAACGGAGCGGCGACGGAGCATCATCACGCGCCCTGGTCACGCTGGGCCGGATTTGCCGCCTGCACCGCGGCCACCTGCGTCGTCGCGGCTTTTACAATGGTCGGACAGCCGCCGCATGACGCCATCGCCGCCATGCCCACCGCTTTGGAGCCGGCCGCCAAAGGCCTGCTGAAAGGCGCGGGCGGCAGCTGGTTCCAGCCGCTCTCGCTCGCCTGGTCGCTTTTCGTCATCAGCTCCAATCTCGCGTTCAACCTGTGGCTGACGCATAAAATCTGCAGCTTCAACCGCCTGCGCAGCCTGGCGGCCTATGCCCTTGCCGGGGCGGTCATCAGCGCCGGCCTGGCTTTCGCCACCGCCATGATTGGCCTCGGCGATTTGGAAATCGGCTACGCCATGGAAGCCCTGTCCGGCGGCGGCGCGGCTGTGCTCTACCGTCTGCTGTCCGTCGGGAGCTGGCGCGCGAGCTGACATCACGTGGAAGACTTCGATGCGCCGGCCAGAATGTCGCGCGCCTGGAGCAGGGCGGCCTCAAGCGCCGAACGGGCGGTGGCCAGGGCTCTGGCGAGAGCCTCGGTTTGCTCCGCTCCGCCGGCCCAGTCGGGCGCCGATTTCAGCTGATCGAATTCCGCCATGGCGAAATAGGTTTCGATCAATGCTCGTTCCAGATGCTTGTCCATGCCGTTCGCCTTTCGCGTCCTGCGTGGCGAATCCATGACAGACGACGCCGCTTTTCGCTGCGTCACAAGGGTAATGGCAAGTTACTTTCAAAATTCGTGACCGAATATCAGCAAGTTAATGAATTTTCGCGTTAACGCAGCGTAAAATTGCGAATCGCTCGTCGCCGGTGGCGGAAAAATCTGGCGGCGGCCTCCGCCCTTTTCAGAATCGCCTCCTCGGCCCATATTGCCGGCATGGCGAAAAAATCTTCCTCACGCGGCGGCGGCAAGGCCTCGAAGCCCGAAGTGCTGCCTCTCGGCGACCATCTCGCGGCTTTGCTCAATCCGGCCCTGGTCGGCCAAGGGTTTGCGGAGGCGTCGTCGCCGTTCCTGCCCGAACGGGTGGACGACGAGGAGGCGGCGCGCCTCGGCCTCGGGCAGGAGCCGGCGATGGAGCGGGAAAGGCCGCGCCGCCGCGCCCCGCCGCGCGAAGATTTCATCACCCCTTCCGGCGCGACGGCCGAAATCCTCCAGCAATTGCTGGAAAAGGGCGACCCCAATTTTTGCGCGGAAAAACCCTGGACGCCGCACCGGCCGGAGCGGCCGGAAAAATCTGAAGGCGGCGTCCGTTTCGATCTCGTCTCCGAATATAGTCCGGAAGGCGACCAGCCGCGCGCCATTGACGAACTCGTGGCGCGCGTCGCGGCGCAGGAGCGCGACCAGGTGCTGCTCGGCGTCACCGGCTCCGGCAAGACTTTCACCATGGCGCAGGTCATCGCCCGGACCCAGCGCCCGGCGCTGATCCTCGCGCCGAACAAGACCCTCGCCGCGCAGCTCTATGGCGAGTTCAAGAGCTTCTTTCCCAACAACGCCGTGGAATATTTCGTCTCCTATTACGACTATTACCAGCCCGAAGCCTATGTGCCGCGCACCGACACTTTCATCGAGAAGGAATCGACGATCAACGAGCAGATCGACCGGATGCGCCATTCCGCCACCCGCGCTCTGCTCGAACGCGACGACGTGGTCATTGTGGCCTCGGTGTCCTGCATCTACGGCATAGGTTCGGTCGAGACCTATACCGCCATGACCTTTTCGGTAAAGCTCGGCGAAAAGCTCGACCAGCGGCAGTTGCTGAAAGATCTGGTCGATTTGCAGTATAAACGCACGCCCGATTTCGCTCGCGGAAATTTTCGCGTGCGCGGCGATACGGTGGAAGTCTTTCCCGCCCACTATGAGGACCGCGCCTGGCGCATTTCCTTCTTTGGCGACGAAGTGGAGTTGATCGCCGAATTCGATCCGCTAACCGGCAAGAAGACCCAGGACCTCGAACTGGTCAAGATCTACGCCAATTCGCATTATGTGACGCCGCGCCCGACCCTTTTGCAGGCGACCTCGAGCATCAAGTCGGAGCTGCGCCAGAGGCTCGGAGAGCTCCACGCCGCCGGCCGCTTGCTGGAGGCGCAGCGGCTGGAGCAGCGCACTTTGTTCGACCTCGAAATGCTGGAAGCGACAGGATCCTGCGCCGGCATCGAGAATTATTCGCGCTATCTCACCGGCCGCCGCCCCGGCGAGCCGCCGCCGACCCTGTTCGAATATCTGCCCGACAACGCCATCGTCTTCACCGACGAAAGCCATGTCACCGTGCCGCAGATCGGCGGCATGTATCGCGGCGACTTCCGCCGCAAGGCGACGCTGGCCGAATATGGCTTCCGCCTGCCGTCCTGCCTCGACAACCGCCCCCTGCGCTTCGAGGAGTGGGACGCGATGCGGCCGCAGTCGATCCATGTCTCGGCGACGCCCGGCGACTGGGAGATGAACCAGACCGGCGGCGTCTTCGTCGAGCAGGTGATCCGCCCGACCGGGCTGATCGACCCGCCGGTGGAAGTGCGCCCGGCGCGCAGCCAGGTCGACGATCTGCTCGGCGAGGCGCGCGAGATGGCGCTCAAGGGCTACCGCACCCTGGTGACGGTGCTGACCAAGCGCATGGCCGAGGATCTCACCGAATATCTGCATGAGAACGGCGTGCGGGTGCGCTACATGCATTCGGACATCGACACGATCGAGCGCATCGAGATCATCCGCGACCTGCGCCTCGGCGCCTTCGACGTGCTGGTCGGCATCAATCTTCTGCGCGAAGGGCTCGATATTCCGGAATGCGCCTTGGTCGCGATTTTCGACGCCGACAAGGAAGGTTTTCTGCGCAGCGAGACTTCGCTCGTTCAGACCATCGGCCGCGCCGCGCGCAATGTCGACGGCAAGGTTATCCTCTATGCGGACAAGATCACCGGCTCGATGGACCGCGCCATGGCCGAGACGCGCCGCCGCCGCGAAAAGCAGATGGCCTGGAACGTGGAGCACGACATCACCCCGGCCAGCATCAAGCGCGGCATCCAGGACATCCTCGGCTCGGTCTACGAGCAGGATCATGTAAGCGTGGATGCGGGCCTCGCGGCGCCGGCTATCGGCCATAATTTTCAGGCGACCATCGCCGATCTGGAAAAGAGGATGCGGGCGTCGGCGGCCGATCTCGATTTCGAGACGGCGGCGCGGCTGCGCGACGAGATCAAGCGGCTGCAATCGGTGGAGCTGACGCTGTCGGACGATCCGCTGGCGACGCAGGGCGATGTCGCGGCTGGCGGCGGGGTTTTCCGCGGCGAGAAGAAATATGGCGATTCCGCCAATCTGCCGTCGCGTGTGCGAAAGCCGACCGACGAGGACATGGGCCCGCACAATCTCGGCGGCGGCGAAGCGCGGCCGAAAGGCGCGAGCTGGCGGCACAAGGGGAAGAGGCGGTAGGGGGGAGATCGGGGCGTCCGCCCATCGGTTTCCGAGCGACCGTCCTTGCTGCGAGCGTTGCGACGAAGCAATCCACGCTGCGGCTTGGGCGGACGGCGGATTGCTTCGCTTCGCTCGCAATGACGGCGGTTAGGCCCGCGAAAGATTTTTGCCCGCGAGGGGAGGCCCTGTTCACCCGATTGACCTTGAGGCGTGGTCGTCAGGCGGCGCCGGGGCAAACGCCGCCCTACTGGCCCAAGCCGCCGAAAATGCTCTGGAAGACGTTTGGCGGAGGTGGAGGCGGCGGCGCCTCGGCGGCGACCGGGGCCGGCGCCGGCGTCAAGGGCGGCGAATTCGCATTGCGCAGCAGGCCGAGCATGCGGCGGCTTTTGGCCGTGTAATAATAGCCCGAGGAATATAGCCGCACCGCTTTGTCGGGGTCGCCGTCGCTGAGCAGCCAGGCGTTGGCGAGATAGGGCGCGCCATAGGCCAGATTGGTTTCGGGATCGAGCAGCAGTTTGGGCGCCCCGCGGAAACCCATCGAGCGCGCGGTGGCCGGGGTGATCTGCATCAGGCCGTAGAAGCGGCGATGGACCAGATGCGGGTGGTAGCGGCTCTCGCGCATGATGATGCGGTGGAGCAGCGACAGCGGCAGGCCGTGCCGGCGGGCGTATGTGCGCGTCATTTCGGCCAGTCCCGCCTGTTCGGCCAACGCGAAGCCCGGGACGTCTTCTTCCTGCGGCGCGGCCGGCGGGCTGGGCGCGACAGCGGCGGCCTGCGGCGCGGGGGCAGGCTGGGCCGCAGGTTCGGCCGCCGGCGGAGCCTCGGCCACGTTCGGCGGCGGCGCGGCGTCGCCGGGAAAAACCGGCCGCGGCGGCGGAAGCGGCGCGTTTTCCGGCATGGCCTGCGCAGGGCCGGAGGCGATCCAGGCCAGAGCCGCGAAGCCGAGAAGTCTGGGCAGGGTCTTGCTCATGACGGCGTCTTTGCCGCGAAAAAAAGGCCAAGGCAAGGCAGAGGCGTTACCGTTGCGCCACGAAGAACAGGCGCGGGTAAAGCAGCAGCACCTTGCCGTCGGCCTGCGGCGCATAGGCCATTTCCAGCTCGCGGCGATATTGCGCCAGAAAGGCGGGCCGCTCGTTGACATCGAGCTGGTCCAGGAACGGCCGCAGGGCGGAGCCGGAAAACCAGTCGACGATCGCCTCGATTCCGTCGAGCGGGTGGACATAGGTGATCTGCCACAGGTCGACCATGCGGGAATAGGGCGAGGCCCACGCGTAATAATCCTCGAGCGAGCCGATCAGCGTGCGGGTCTTGGCGATCGGCGCCAGCTTTTCCGCCCAGGGCCCGTCGACCGCCACCATGCGCATCAGGGCGTGGGCCGCATCCTGCAGCACATTGGGCATCTGGACGGCGAGCACCCCGCCCGGCGTCAGGAAGCCCATGAGTTTCGCCAGAAACCTGTCATGGTCGGGCGCGTAATGCAGGGCCGCGTTGGCGAAAATCAGGTCGACCGGCTCATCCGGCGCCCATTCGACCAGATCCTGCTGCGTGAATCGCGCGGCGGGCAGCCGTTCGCGCGCCGCCGCCAGCATGTTTTCCGAGGTGTCGATTCCGCAAATCTCCGCGCCGCGAAAATAAAGCGCCAGCATCGCCGCGCTATTGCCCGGGCCGCAGCCGAGATCGACGATCTTTCGCGGCGCGAGCGGAGGAATCCGTGCGAGCAGGTCGCGCGCCGCCTGGCCACGCTCGCGCTCGAATTTCAGATAAAGCTCGCAGTTCCAGTCGGACATGCGCTTCATCCTCTCGCCGGGCGGGCGATTTGTCTAGTAAATTCGTCAACTGTTGCCGGCGGCGAGCTATGCACCCGCGCCCGGCGCGCCGCGCAGGGCCATGAACCCGCGCGACGGATCATAGGCGATGATCGCGCCGAGCATGAAGACGATCATGCAGCCGGCGGTCACGGCCAGCGAAACCCAGTTGACCTGGCCATAGAGCGCGAAGCGGATCAACTCCGCCGCATGGGTGAAGGGATTGGCCAGGCAGACATAATAAAGCCCGGGGCTGCCTTCCTTGACCCGCCACAGCGGATAGAGCGCCGAGGAGGCGAAGAACATCGGGAAAATCACGAAATTCATAACGCCGGAAAAATTCTCGAGCTGCTTGATCAGCGAGGAGAGGAGCATGCCGAGCGAGCCGAGCATCAGCCCGACCATGAACAGCGCCGGCAGCACCTCGATATAGCCGAGCGGCGGCAGTTCGATGCCCCAGAACCAGGCGATGAGGAGATAGGCATAGACCTGTAGCACCGACACCAGCGTGCCGGCGATCAGCTTGCCGAACAGCAGGAAGGGGCGCGGGAAGGGGCTGAGCAGCAGCACGCGCATGTTGCCCATCTCGCGGTCGTAGACCATCGACAGCGACGACTGCATGCCGTTGAACAGCTGGATCATGGCGATCAGGCCGGGCGTGATGTAGACGTCATAGAGAATATAGGTGTCATAGGGCGGGATGATCGAGATGCCGAGCACCTGGCGGAAGCCGGCGGCGAAGATGAACAGCCACACCAGAGGCCGCACCAGGGCGGAGACGAAACGCTCGCGCTGGTGCAGGAAGCGCAGGCCCTCGCGCCAGCAAATGCCCTTCAGGCAGATGAAATAGGCGGCGGGCGTCAGGCGGCGGGGCGTTGCGATATCGACGGTCATGCGGCGGCCCCTGCTTCCGGTTCGGCGGTCAAGGCGACGAAGGCCGCCTTGATGTCTGCGGCGCCGGTCGTCTTGAGCAGGTCGGCTCCCGCGCCTGAGGCGAGCAGGACGCCCTTGTGCAGCACGATCACCTCGTCGCCGTCCTCGACCTCGTCGGTCAGGTGGGTCGCCCAGAGGACGCTCATGCCCTCGCTGGCGATCAGGCCGCGCACCAGCCGCAAAATGCCAGCGCGGGCGCCGATGTCGAGGCCGACGGTCGGCTCGTCCAGCACCAGCAGGCGCGGGCGATGCAGGAGCGCGCGGGCGATCTCCACCCGGCGCATCTGGCCGCCGGAAAGGTTGCGCACCTTGTCTTTGGCGCGGTCGCCGAGCTCCACCGCCGCCAGCAGTTTGGCCGTGCGCTCCGAGGCTTCCGCCTTGCCGATGCCGTGCAACGCGGCATGGTAATGGAAATTCTGCGCCACCGACAGGTCGGGATCGAGCGTCCGCGACTGGAACACCACGCCGAGTTCGGCCAGCGCCGCGCCGGGGTTTTGCGCAAGGTCCCGTCCGAGCAGGCGGATCGAGCCGCTTTGCAGGGCGAACAGCCGTGTGATCAGCGAGAACAGCGTGCTCTTGCCGGCGCCGTTGAGGCCGAGCAGCACGCAGAAGGCGCCGGGCGCGACGGTGAAGCTCACGTCATTGAGGGCTTTTCGCGCGCCATAGCTGTGGCTGACGTGGCGCAGATCGAGCGCGGGAACGATTTCGCTCATGGCTTCGCGTCCACGATGACGAGGCCCCAGGGCGACTGGCCGGCCTGCACGGATTTGACGACCTTCAGGCTTGCGACGTCGATCACCGACACGTCGTTGGAGATGCCGTTGGTGGTCAGGAGATATTTCTCGTCCGGCGTGAAGGCGGCGTGCCAGACGCGCTGGCCGACCAGCAGGTATTTCAGCACCTTGCGCGTCTTCACATCGACCGCCGCGACGCGGTTGGCCGGCCCGAGCGAGATGAAGGCCAGCTTGCCGTCGCGGGAAATGTTGATCCCCACCGGCTGCACGTTTTCGCTGCGCAGGCCCTGCACGTCGAATTTCACGCGGTCGATGATCTTCCGCGTCCTGGCGTCGAGGATGGCTACGTCGCCGCCGATTTCGGCCGAGACCCAGACCTCGGCGCCGTCGGGCGTGAAGGCGGCCATGCGCGGCCGCGCGTCGACCAGCACGTTGGCCAGCGTCTTCCGCGTCTGCGCGTCGACGAAATGCGCCATATTGGTGGTCTCGGTGGTGCAGACGACGAGCTTGCCATCTGGGCTGACCGCCAGTCCTTCCGGCTCCACGCCCACCCGGACCGAGCCCAGCAAGGCTTTCGTCGGCACGTCGAAGAAGCTCAGGTTGTTGCTGTCCTCGTTGGTGACGTAGATGGTCTTGCCGTCGGCGGAAATGGCGAGCCGCTCGGGATCGTGGCCGGACGGAAATTCGCCGGTCACCGCCAGGGTCTTCGGATCGATGGTCTGGATCTTGTCGTCGTCGCCGAGCGCGACATAGACGATCTTGCCGTCGGGACTGGCGATGATGCCGCGCGGCCTCTGTCCCACCGGAATGGACTTCGTCACCGTCAGCGTGTCGGTGTCGAGCACTGTGACGGTGTCGCCCTTTTCATTGGTGATGAAGGCGGTGGCGGCAAAGGCGGGCGCGGCGGAGAGCGTTCCGAACAAAAAGGCGAAAATCGCGCGGCGGGCGGAAAAAATCATTTCAGATGGCATTTCGTCTCCGGTCGGTCATATCCGAGCGTGTCCAGTTCCGAAAATTGGTGCATGAACACTTCCTGCGGCGAGGTGGAGACGATATTGCGGCCGTCCGACAGGAGGATCGGCTGGCGCAATTGCAGGTCCCAGTCGCGCAAGGTCAGTTTCTGGCCCTTGAAGGCGGCCAGGGCGAAATCCTTCGACAGGAGATAGGCCTTCATCGTCGCGGCGTCCTTGAAGGCGCCATGCGAGGCGGCCTCGCCGATCATCCGCGCCGCCGTCCAGCCGTTCATGTCGAGCGCGGTCATGTGGCGGATGTATTTCTTCTCGAAGCGTTTTGCAGCTGCTCCGCGCCCCATTGCTCGTTTGCTGCGTCCCATGAGGTCGGCACGAGGCCGGCCGAGCCGGCGACCGGGCGCGGGTCCCAGGTGCGATAGGGCAGGTAATCGGCGAAAACCGCGCTCTCGTCGGCCGCGATCAGCACGTCATAGGACGGCGCGCCCTGGGTGAAGACGGGGATCTGCTTCTGCACCAGGGCAATGCCGCTGTCCGAGCGCCGCGCGCCGCCGGTGTCCTTGTATTCCCGCTCCTCGACGATTTTCGCGCCGAAGCGCGCCGCCGAACGTCTCAGCGCATCGGCCCAGAACCTGTCCGCCGGATGCGAGCCGAGCACCAGGAACCATTTGCGCCATTGCTTCCAGATCAGATATTGCGCCAGCCCGTCGGCCAGCATGGCGCGGGAGGGCGCGACATGCACGAGATTGGCGCGGCAGAATTCCTGGCGCAGGAAGTCGTCGGGAGCGCCGATGTTGAAGATCAGCGCTTCGGCGGCGGCCGGGACTGTCGGCGGCCTTCGCCAGCGCCTCGGCCGGCAGGTCGGCGAGGATGAATTTGATTCCCTGTCCGGTCAGGGCCGCGAGGCCGGCCGGCGCGTCTTCGCCGGGCTTCAGCCTCCGGGCGGCGAACTGGAATTTCTGGCCGAGGAATTCTCCGGTGACGGAATCATCGTCCACCCCGACCTGCGCGCCCGCCACGCCGTCGTTCTTCGCCGGCAGCTCGATCAGCGAAATCGCCTTGCGGTCTTCCGCCCGGCGCAGATAGCCGATGACGATCGTCTGTTCGGGCGCCGCAGGCTCAGCGGCCGGCTGTTGCGCGCTGGCGGACGGGACGGAACACAAGGGCGCCGCGCAGACCAGAGCGCAGGCCAGAACCCAATGCCATTTTCCCAAGGCGCCTCCCCCGCGGCTTCGCCGCTGTTGTGGAATCCTGCTTGTTTTTATCGCCTGAAACAAGTTCTAGCCGCTTGCGGGCCGGACCGGCAATCTTTTACGCCCGGCGCCTTAAGCCAATTGCGCCATGGGGACAGCGGCTCGGCCGCCGCCGAAACGCATCCGAGATCAATGCGTAAAGACCACGAGGCGGCATACTGGCAATTTCGCCTTCTTTGATGGCAGAATTAAACCATGGCGCGGAAAAGCGAGCAGGATTCCGACTGGACGAAGCTTCTGTGGCCGACCATGGCCGCGGCGGAGGCGGGCGCCGCCATGGCGCGGCAGATGCTCGAGGCCTTTGCGGCCCCGGCCGCCGAGCCGCCGCCCGCCGAACCCGTCTGGACGAGCAGGAACGAGATCGTGCTCGAGCTTTCCGCCGCGCGCCTGCGGCGGTTCGCATCGGGGCCGGCCAGCGGGCGCCCGCCGATCCTCGTCTGCGCGCCCTTCGCCCTCCATGACGCGCGCATCGCCGATCTCTGCGAGGGCCACAGCCTGATGGCCGTCCTGCGTGGGAGCGGAGCGCCTCTCTACCTAGTCGAATGGCTGACCGCGAAAGAGACGCAAGCCTTTCGCCGCATCGACGATTTCCTGGCGGACCTCAATGTCTTCGTGGATGAAATCGGCGGCAAGGCGGATATGATCGGCCTCTGCCAAGGCGGCTGGCTCAGCCTGCTGTATGCCGCGCGCTTCCCGGCCAAGGCGAACAGGCTGGTCCTCGCCGCCGCGCCGATCGACATAGCCGCGGGCGCCTCGCCGCTGTCGGCCGTGGCGGAATCGACGCCGATCGAAACATTTCGCGAGCTGGTGCGGCTGGGCAACGGTTTTGCGCGCGGCGCAGAGGCGATGCAATTCTGGCGCATGGCGCCGCACGGCCCTGAACAGATCCACGCCTTGCTGCAAAGCGACCTGGCGCTCAATTCGGAGGAATTCCGGGCGCAGGCGGCGCTTTTCCTGGCATGGAGCGAGCATGTGCTCGACCTGCCCGGCGCCTTCTATCTCGAGGTCGTCGAAAAATTCTACAAGCGCAACGAACTGGCGAAAGGCGAATTTCCGGCGCTGGGCAAGCGCATCGACCTGCGCCAGATGCGCCACCCGCTCTATCTCCTCGCCGCGCGTGACGACGATGTGGCGGCGCCGGACCAGACGCTCGCCTGCGCGCGCCTGGTCGGGACGCCGCGCGAAAAATCCGGCGGAAGACCGCGCCCGGCGGACATATGTCGCTTTTCGCCGGCGCGAAGACGCTGAAAAAGGTCTGGCCGGACGTGCTGGCCTGGCTGGCGGAGGCGTGAATGGCTTTCCTCCGGTTTGTCGCTATATAGAGGCTCCTTGCTCTTTCAGGATGCCTCCTTGTCCGAACCCGATGCGGCCGCGCCCGCGATTGAACCGCCGCCCTGTCCCCATTGCGCCAAGCCGCCTTGCCTGTGCGTCTGCGACGCCGTCGAGCCGCTGGAGACGAAGACCTCGCTGTTGATCCTGCAGCATCCGCAGGAGCAGGACCGGCAGCTCGGCACGGCGCGGCTCGCCCAGCGCGCGCTGAAGAATTCCGCGCTGAAGATCGGCCTGTCCTGGCCGAGCCTGTCGAAAGCCCTGGGGCGCGAGGCCGACCCGAGCGAATGGGCGGTGCTGCATCTCGGCGCCGCGACCGCCGACATGCCGCTCGACCGCGAGGTCGTCGTGCTCGACAAGAAAGGCGTTCCGCTGCCCGATCAGGACAGGGCGCTCGCCGGGCTGAAGGGCGTGGTGATTTTCGACGGCTCCTGGGCGCAGGCGAAAACCCTGTGGTGGCGCAACGCCTGGGTGTTGAAAGGGCGCAGGTTGGCGCTCAACCCGAAGACCGCCTCTCTTTACGGCAAATTGCGGCGCGAGCCGCGCCGCGAGGCCTTGTCCACCATCGAGGCGGCGGGCCTGACTCTCGCCCGGCTGGAGCGCAAGCCGGAAATCGAGACGTCGCTCAGGCGGACTTTCGGCGTGATGCTCGACAAATACCGCGCGGCTTTGGCCGATGGGCTCGTCGGCGCGCCGGCGCCCACGAAAACACGCCGGCCGCCGCGGCGCGGCAAAAAGCCGAAGTCAGCGCCGCCGGCTGCGTGACTTTTTGACCAGCCTTCCCTCGAAAGCCCTGTCGAGGCCCCAGGCGAAGGCCAGCCCGGCCGCATAGGCGAGAAAATTCCAGCCGGAGAAAACCCGCCCCAGCAGCCACGCGCCGACGGCTGTCAGGCGGAATATGTCGAGCGCCGGCGTGTGGTCGAGTTTGGAGACTTCGACCAGCGCGCAGACCAGCGCCGCTATGAACAGGATCTGTTTTTCCGGGCGCGAGCGCAGCATGAGCGCGACGATGAAGAAGATCATCGCCGCCCACAGGGCCAGGCCGCCATATTTGATGTAAAAGGCCGGGATATGATGGGCGCGTCCGTGGAAGCGCAGGAAAACGCCGCCGGATATGACGGCGACGGCGGCAATGACGCGCTCGATCGGCAGGGACAGGAAATTCATGGCCCTGTTTGGCGAAAAATGGCTCGTCACGCAAGGAAATCCGCCGGTTTTCCAAGGCGTCGTTTCGTGATAAAGGTTTTCTTTCTCTCTTCCTCGACATTGAAGGACGCCGCATGACGCTGGCTGTCGAGGCCGCGCCGCAGGGCCAGGCCGAAACGAACGATTTGAATGCGACGAAGCCGTCGCTGATGGGGCTGACCCGCTCAGGCCTCGCCGAGGCGCTGCGTAAAATCGACACGCCGGAGCGGGAAATCCGCATGCGCGTGGCGCAGCTCTGGCACTGGATTTATTTTCACGGCGCGCAAAATTTCGACGTCATGCTGAATGTCTCGAAAGTGATGCGGCAAAAACTCGACGAAGCCTATTCGCTGGCGAGGCCGCAAGTGGTCGAGGAGCAGGTTTCCGTCGACGGCACGCGCAAATGGCTGATCCGCATGCCGCCGGTTGACGCTCTGGACAAGGGCGCGGAAGTCGAATGTGTCTACATCCCGGAAAGCGATCGCGGAACGCTTTGCGTGTCGAGCCAGGTCGGCTGCACGCTCAACTGCACTTTCTGCCATACCGGCACACAGAAGCTGGTGCGCAATCTCACGACGCAGGAAATCGTCGCGCAACTCGTCGTGGCGCGCGAAAAACTCGGCGATTTCCCCGGCCTGACGCCGCCCGACAATGGGCTGATTCCCTCGGGCGAGGGGGTGCGCGCGGTGTCCAACATCGTCTTCATGGGCATGGGCGAGCCGCTCTATAATTTCGAGAACGTGCGCGACGCGGTGGAGATATTGTCCGACGGCGACGGCCTGTCGCTGTCGAAACGCCGCATCACCGTCTCGACCTCCGGCGTCGTGCCGGAGATCGAGCGGCTCGGCCTCGAATCCGGCGCGGCGCTCGCCATCTCATTGCATGCGGTGCGCGACGATTTGCGCAACAAACTGGTGCCGCTCAACAAGAAATACCCGATCAAGGAGCTGATGCAGGCCTGCCGCGACTATCCCGGCGCCTCCAACGCGCGGCGCATCACTTTTGAATATGTGATGCTCAAGGGCGTCAACGATTCCCCAGCGGAAGCGCGCGAGCTTGTGCGGCTGCTCAAGGGCGTTCCGGCGAAGATCAACCTGATCCCCTTCAATCCCTGGCCCGGCGCCCCTTACGAATGCTCCGACTGGGAGACGATCGAGAAATTCTCCGACATCGTCTTCAACGCCGGCTACGCCAGCCCGGTGCGCACGCCGCGCGGCCGCGACATCCTCGCCGCCTGCGGCCAGCTCAAGAGCGAGACGGAAAAGCTGCGCGCGCGGGCGCGGCTGGCGGCGGAGCTGGAGTAGGCGCGGCCGTCATTGCGAGCGGAGCGAAGCAATCCGCCGAACGCGCAGACCGCGGCGTGGATTGCTTCGTCGCTATCCCTCCTGGCGATGACGGCTGAATTACGCCCCCTGAACATCCAGGTGAAAGGCGATGTTGTTGCGCGTGGCGTGGCTGTAGGGGCAGATGTTCTCGTGCGCCTCTTCCACCAGTTTGCGCAATTCGGCGGTCGGCATGGTCGGGGAGGCCACCTTCATGTTCACCGCAATGCCGAAGCCGCCGCCGTCGCGCGGGCCGACAGACACCTGGCAGGTGACGGTCGCATCCGTCAGCTTGGCCTTGTGCTGCGAAGCGACGAAATCGACCGCGCCGCCGAAACAGGCGGCGTAGCCGGCGGCGAACAAATGCTCGGGCGTGGTGGTTCCCGGCAGGCCCGGCCCGCCCATGCCCTTGCGCACCGAAAGATTGACGCTGACCGAGCCGTCCTCGGTCTCCGAATGACCGTTGCGTCCGCCGGTCGAATGAGCAATGGCGGTCTCGAGCGGCTTGATCGTGTAAGCGGTCATGAAACTCTCCCTCAGAGCGTTTTCAAGCGAAGTGGACACCATTTCGCGTGAAGAAAACGCGTCAAACCGAAAAGCGAGTTTCCGATCCGATATTATCGGATCGGAAACTCGAAGCGTAGGCTTCGCCACACTGGTAAACGCCGGTCGAAGCCTTTGGTTGCGCCGCGCGGGCGCTTTTTTTGCCGCGCCGCCCTCGCTTTTTGCCGAAACGTTCGCTAAAGGTTCTTCTCTTGTTATCGGAGATCTCGGCATGGACTGGTCGGCGCAGCAGGAAAAGGCGCTGCGCGCGGTGGCGGACTGGATCGCCGAACCGGGAGCGCCGCAAGTCTTCCGCCTGTTCGGCTATGCCGGAACCGGCAAGACCACGCTCGCCCGCCATATCGCCGGCGACGTCGCCGGCGACGTGCAGTTCGGCGCCTATACCGGCAAAGCCGCCCTTGTCTTGCGCAACAAGGGCTGCGGCGAGGCGCGCACCATCCATTCGATGATCTACCGTCCAAAAGACCTCGACAGCGAGGAGCCGAGCTTCGTGCTCAACGAGGACAGCCCCGCATCGAAGGCCGCCCTCATCGTCATTGACGAATGCTCGATGGTCGACGAGGAGTTGGGCCGCGACCTGCTGTCCTTCGGCAAGAAAGTGCTGGTGCTGGGCGACCCCGCGCAATTGCCGCCGGTCAAGGGCGGCGGCTATTTCACCGAACAGACGCCCGAATTCCATGCTCACCGAAGTGCACCGGCAGGCGGCGGACAATCCGATCATCCGCCTGTCCATGCAGGTGCGGGCCGGCGAAAGGCTCGCCATCGGCGATCATGGAGCGATGCGGGTGGTTTCGCGCAATGCAATCGATGCGGAACTGGTGAAAAGCGCCGATCAGGTGCTGGTCGGCCTCAACAAGACCCGCCGCGCCTACAACAAGAGGCTGCGCCAACTGCTCGGCTTCAAGGAGACCATGCCGGAGGTCGGCGAGAAGCTCGTCTGCCTGCGCAACGACAAGACCAAGGGGCTTCTCAACGGCGCGGTCTTTCGCGTCCAGAAGTCCTCGGGCCTGCGCCGCGCGCGCTTCCGCATGCTGCTGGCGGCGGAAGAGACGCTGGGCGGAAAAGCGATCCGCGTCGGCGTGCTTCCGGCCTTTTTCGAGGGGACGGAGGAAAGCCTGCCCTATGCGCAGAGGCGCGAATTGGACGAATTCGATTTCGGCTACGCCCTGACCGTCCACAAGGCGCAGGGCTCGCAATGGGACGACGTGGTGCTGTTCGACGAGAGCTGGGCGTTCCGTGAAAACCGCGAACGCTGGCTCTATACCGGCGTGACGCGGGCGGCGAAGACCCTGACCGTCGTCGTGTAGCCGGCCGCGCCGTCACGCCGCCATGGCGTCGGCGCTCGTCAGCTTGTCGATCATCGCCTTGCTGAGGGCGCCGGGCGGCAGGCTGAGCCCGGCCTCGTCGCCGCTCAGCCAGCGGACGATCGCCGTCTCCTCGATGTCGCCGGGGAAGCGGATCTTGACCCGCACGTTCTCTTCCAGCCCGGCGACCCGCGCGATGCGCGCGCCGGCGCGGCTGACGTCGAGCAGCCGGGTCTGGACGGTCCCATCTGGCGTCGACACTTCGACGACGCCGCGCGCCGATTGGCGGTTGCTGCTGACGCGGCGGTCGAGCGGGCCGCGCCGCAAGTTGATCAGAAATTCCTTGACCGACTTGTCGAGCCGCCGTCCGTCCAGGGCGATGGAGCCAGCCGTCGAAGTCACGTTCTCGGCCATGCCGCTCCCTTCGCGCGCCGTGGCTTGAATGCCGGCCAGCGCCTCCGTCACCTCGCGGGTGCGCAGCAGAGTGTTGCGCAGATGGTCGGCGATCTCGCCGGCGGCGCGGATCTGGCCTTCGATGGCCGGCAGGGTCTGCACGGTCAATGCGTCGATAGAGGTGGTTCGCGCGCCGATTTCCGAGGTCGAGGCGACGGCCGCGCGCGTCGCCTGCTCGACCTCGCCGATCAATGTGGCGATCTCGCCAGTCGCCTTGGTCGTCTGTTCGGCCAGCCCTTTGACTTCATTCGCCACCACGGCGAAGCCGCGTCCCGCCTCGCCGGCGCGCGAGGCTTCGATGGTGGCGTTCAG
>CAWKJW010000017.1:0-37444 GCA_963849665.1 uncultured Alphaproteobacteria bacterium
ATCTGGTTCCTTCGTTCAGTTAGGTATTTGTTGAATCACGGCCCGCACGTGGTGCTGGGAGACCATGCATGTGCCCGCCCGACCCCGGAACCGAATACTACGAGCAAGTGGTCACTGGCCAAGGCGCCCGCCGCGACTCCGGCCATAGCGGATGAAAAATAACAGAAAGGACGCCGCACATGAAATACTTCCTAGCTGCCTCATGCATGTTCCTGGCCGCCGCTGCTGGATGCACGACCGACCCGGCTGAGTTCACCCGAGGCCAACCCGTACCTCCAAGAGGGGCACATCAATTTGAAAGCAGCACCACCACATCGTGGACGTGGTCAAGGTGGACACCGAGAGAATCAACGGTGATTTCCTTCTCACGAATCCTGAACGATCAGGAGATCGTCTTTGTAGCGAATACCAGCACTTCCGCGCCGGTTTCGATCGACGTTATCATCGAGCAGGTGCTGAGCAATGCGGGCGATCAATTCCAGATCCTGGATTCGAATTCCACGGGGCCGGGCGCGGTGGTGGCGCGGGCTGGCGGATCGGTACAGGTTTCGGTGACGCCCCGATCCTCGTGCAGCCGGAACAACCGGGGCTTGGCGTTTCCCGGCTGCGGGTTCGGCGTCAGCGTGCCCGCCTCGGTGAAGCCGAAGCCGAGTTGCAGGATCGCGTCGGCGACGCGGGCGTCCTTGTCGAACCCCGCCGCCATCCCAACCGGATTGGAAAATCGAGCCCGAATACATTGGTCGCGAGCCGGCCATCGTCGGCGGGCGCGGGCGGCAGCGGAAAATGCTCCAGCGCGAAAACCGTCAGATTATGCGCGTCCTCGGCCTTGATCGCGTGGAGCAGGGGCAGCCAAAGGAATCGAAAAAAGCCATCATGCGGACAATCCAGAGAAATCATGCGCGCCATCGCCGCCAAGCGGCAACGGAAGGACAAACCGGCGAGCGAGGTCGGCAATGGGCCATAAAGATGCGGAAAAAGGGCGCCGCCGCGCGAAACCTCATAGACCAGCTGGTCGCCAAGGCCGCTCCTCGACGCCTACCAGCAGCAGGCCGTCTTGGCCGGCGAAATGCTCGGCTGCAGTCTCCTCGACCTGCGCCTTGAGGAGAAATGGATGAAGCCGTCGGCGAGATCGATCGCGGCGCCGTCGAAGCGCCCCTTCTTCACCGCCTCCTCCCAAGCCGCCGCCGTCACGATCTTGAAAATGAGAGCCAATCTCCAATCCCCTTGCTCGCAGGGAATTTACAGCACCTTTCTCAACGCGCGCCAGCCTTGGCCGGGCCGGCGCAAAATTCGTCAATTTTGCGGCCTTTTGTCGTGAAACACTGGCCTTGTCGCGCGCAGGGGCTAAAACCGGCGCTTCTCAAAATGAAACCGGAGGCGGCGAAGCTTTTCGCCGAACGCTTGCCGAAATGATCGACTCGCGCCCGAACTCGTCGAATTCGCCCGCCAATCGACCGCCTGGCCGTTCGAGGAAGCGAAGAAACTCGTGCAGAGGATTGAGCGCACCGGCCAGAAACAGGTGTTGTTCGAGACCGGCTACGGGCCCTCGGGCCTGCCGCATATCGGCACTTTCGGCGAAGTCGCGCGCACGACCATGGTGCGCCACGCTTTCCTCACCCTGACCGGCGGACAGCATCTCCACGCGGCTGCTGGCCTTTTCCGACGATCTCGACGGCCTGCGCAAGGTCCCCGAAAACATTCCCAACAAGGAGCTGGTCGCGGCCCATCTCGGCAAGCCGCTGACCCAGGTGCCCGACCCCTTTGGCGAATATCCGAGCTTTGGCGCCCATAACAATGCGCGGCTACGCGCCTTTCTCGACCATTTCGGCTTCGATTACGAATTCGCCTCCTCGACCGAATATTACCAATCCGGTCGTTTCGACGCGACTTGCTGAAAATGCTGGCGCGTTATGACGCCATCCAGAAAATCATGCTGCCCTCGCTGCGCGCCGAACGCGCCGCGTCCTACGCGCCTTTCCTGCCGATCCACCCGCACACCGGCATCGTCATGCAGGTGTCGCTGGACGAAATTGATGCCGCGCGTGGCATGGTCGCCTGGACCGACCCCGAGACGGGCGAAAAATTCGAGACGCCGGTCACTGGCGGCCATTGCAAGCTGCAATGGAAGCCTGACTGGGCGATGCGCTGGTGCGCGCTCGGCGTCGATTACGAAATGGCCGGCAAGGACCTGATCAATTCGGTAAAGCTGTCGGGCGAGATCGCCCGCGCGCTCGACGGAACGCCGCCGGAAGGCTTCAATTACGAACTCTTCCTCGACGAGAAGGGCCAGAAGATTTCCAAGTCGAAAGGCAACGGCCTGACGATCGACGAATGGCTGCGCTACGCCAGCCCCGAAAGCCTGTCCTTCTTCATGTACTGGAAGCCGCGCGAGGCGAAAAAGCTCTATTTCGACGTGATTCCGCGCGCCGTCGACGAATATCTCGCCTTCCTCGACGCCTACCCGCGCCAGGACTGGAAATTGCGGCTCGGCAATCCCGCCTGGCACATCCATTCCGGCGAGCCGCCGGCGCCGGAATTCATTTCGCATAGGCGGCGAGGCCAAGGGCACGGCGATTTCCTTCGCCATGCTGCTCAATCTCGCCGCTGTGGCGAACAGCGAGGACCCCGCGGTGCTCTGGGGTTTCCTGCGCCGCTATGCGCCCGCCGCCAGCCCGGAAAATTCCCGCGCCTCGACGCGATGATCGGCTATGCCGTCGCCTATTTTCGCGATTTCGTGAAGCCGAAAAAGGCTATCGCGCCGCCGACGAGGTGGAGCGCGAGGCGCTGGAGAAGCTTTCGACGGCCCTGGCCGGGCTCACCGCCGGCGCCAGCGCGGAAGAGATTCAAACGCTGCTCTACGACGTCGCGCGGCCAATCCCGCGCTACCAGAATTTTTCCGCCAAGGGCGCGACGCCGGAACGGCCGGGCGTGTCAAACGACTGGTTCAACATGCTCTACCAGGTGCTGCTCGGCGAAGATCGCGGCCCGCGCTTCGGCTCTTTCGTTGCGCTTTACGGCGTGGACAATACCCGCGCGCTGATCGCCGACGCGCTGGCCGGGAAATTCCTCAAGCCGGACGCGGCCTGAGGCGGGGGAAGCCCATGCCCGAAGGGACCGCCAGTATCAGGGCGGCAAATCCAGTGCCGCGCACCGATAGGCGGTGGGCGGAGGCGCTAGGTCGCAACGTCTAAAAGAGCAAATTATATTAGATACGTCAACGGCTTGTTCAATTACGCGTTGAAATCGCGGAGCTACCCCACGCTGTTCGAGCGAGCCGCCATGGCAGTCGACTTCAAATATGTCGGCCGAGATGGCGTTGATCAATCTGGCTTTTGCCCAAGCCGAAATCACCGCATCCGGAATTCGTTCAAATTCGATCATGACGGCGCTCGAGCATATCCAGAAAGCGACCCTGAACCTGAAAACGCTGGCGCCCGATTTCGATTATCCATTCGAGATTGACGAATCCAAACTCGGCGACGCAGAAACTGGGTGAGCGCCTCGCGCCTTACGGCGGGGACAACACCCGCGCGCTCGTCGCCGACGCGCTGGCGGAAAAACGCCTCGAGCCGGACGCGGCCTGGTCGCCCCGAGCCCGGGTCGGGCGCGGCGCATGCGTCGTCTTCGTCCAGGCGAAGGGATCACGCGTCCATTCCCAGAGCGCGCGCCAGCAGGCGACGCTCAGCGCCAGCAGATAAAAGGGCGCCAGCAGCAGGCGCCAGGACGGGCGCAGCCGCCGGCGCGCCATGCCGATGAAACTCGGCAGGAGGAGGCTGAGCGCGCCGAAAATGGCGACGCTCAGGCTGAGGCTGGACATCAGCGCCTGCGCAATCGTCCGCGGCGCGAGCAGTTCGCCGTAAACAAGATCCTCGATGAGTCGCAGGCCATAAAATGGCCCGAACAGCGGCCCGGCCAGCAGGCTGACCATGAGGCTGACGGCCGCGAAGGCGGGGAACGCCCCCATTCTCCGGACGTGCCGGCGCGGCGCGCGCAGGAAAACGGCAAGCGTCTGCATCCAGCCTTTCATCCATCGCGCGCGCTGCCCCAGCCAGGTCGAAAAATCGAGCGGCGCATCCTCGCAGGTCGCCGAATCGATCATCCCGACGGAATAGCCGAAGCGCGCCAGGCGGAGGCCGAGATCGGCGTCCTCCGTGACGTTCCAGGCGTCCCAGCCGACCACCCGGCGCAAAAGCTCGGTGCGGAAATGATTCGACGTGCCGCCGAGCGGCATGGGCAGGCCGAGCCGCGCCAGGCCGGGATTGCTCACCTCGAACAAAGCCGCGTAGCCGATGGCGAAGAAATAGGCGAGGACGCTCTCCGCCGCATTGTCCACGACCAGCCGCGCCTGGAGACAGGCGACGTGCGGGCCCGAAACGGCGAACGCCTCCGCCGCCACCCGCAATTGGTCCGGCTCCGGCCGGTCCTCGGCGTCATAGATCGTGAGCAGGGTTCCCCGCGCCAGCGGCAGGGCGACGTTCATCGCCCTCGGCTTGGTGCGGGGCGCGCCGGCAGGGGCGACGACGATCTCCATGTTCGGCGCGAGGCCGGCCTCTCGCAGCGCCGCCGCCGTCTCGAAATCGTCGTCCTCGAGCACCAGCTTGATGTCGAGCTTCGCCGCGGGATAGTCGAGCGCCTTCAGCGCGGCGACGAATTGCGCCGCCACGCTCGCTTCGCGGTGCATCGGCGCGATGATCGTATAGGTCGGCAGCGCGCGGTCGGACAGAACCGGCGCGGGCGCCTGCCGCCGCATGAGGCTCGCGGCCGTCGCGCACAGCCGCACGTAAACGCCGCCGAAAAACAGGGCCGATAGAAAAAGCGAGGTCGTCGCCAGCAGGCGCGGCGAGGCGGCGACCAGTCCGGCCATAACGGCGACGCTCAAGAGCAGGCCGAGATAATTGCTCCAGCGCACTTGCGGCGCATTGGCGCAGAGCCGGGCGTCGGCGCGGAAAAGAGCGAAACTCGCATCGTCGGCAAGGACGCGGCGGCCTTTGGCCCGCGCCAACGCCGAAAAGACCTTTGGCGCGCAGAGCGCGATGCGCCCCTGCCCCGCCCCGGTATCGGCGAGGCGCAGGAGATCGACGACCTGCGCGCCGCGCGGCGCCATCAGCCAGTCGAAATTTTCCCTGGACGCGTCGGCCCGCGCCACGCCGGCGCGCAGCGCGGCGCGATAGTCAAAGCCGGACGCCAAGGCTGCGGCGCGCTCGATGAAGTCGCAGCCCAGCCGCGCCGCGAGCGCCCTATAATAGGCCGTCTCGGCGATCAGCCCCTCGGCGATCAGCACTTCCTCGGCGCCGACGCCCTGGGCGCGGGCGCGCCGCGCCGCCCATTCCAGGCATTTCCGGTCGATCCCGGCGCCGCAGAGAAAATCCACCTCCGGCGGCAAGGTTTCGTTTCCCCCTTCGCCGGCTGCAAAAATCTGATCGCTGCTATATAAGGATTCAAGCCTCATGATCGAAGCGGGACCGGAAGTGACAGGACAAACGCGCAGGCCCTTTATCCGCCATAACACGGCGACGGCCAAGGCTATCCTTTCCATCCTGTTGGTTTTTTTGGTTTTTCTACCTATAGGTTGCGTCGCCGACCAAGCCCCCGCGCAAACTCAAGGAGCGGCGGGCGTCTTCGTTCCCAGCCTGTTCGATCCTCGCAACCGTCCGATTGCGCCCGATCCTTCGGCCAAAAAGCCGATCCGCTTTCTCACCGCCGACGATTATCCGCCGTTCGAATTCATCGGCGCCGATGGAGCTCTCACCGGCTATAATGTCGAAGTGGCGCGGGCCATCTGCGACGAATTGAAGATTGCCTGCACCATCCAGCCGCGCCGTTGGGACAATCTGCTTGATGCGCTGGACGCGGGCGAAGGCGACGCCGTCATCGCCTCGCTGAAGGAAAATGCCGACACCCGAAAGAAGGCGCGTTTTACCGCGCCCTATTATCTGACGCCGGCGCGTTTCGTCTCCCTGGCGGACGCAAGGAAGGTCGACGCGCGGCCGGAAGCCTTGCGCAGGACGACGATCGGCGTCGTGGCCGGCAGCGCGCACGAGGCTTTTTTGCGGGCCTTCTTTGCCCGCTCGACTCTTTTGACCTTCCCCGACCAGTCGCGGCTGATGCAGGCGCTGCGCGAAAAAAAAATCGACATCGCCTTTGGCGACGCGGTCTCGCTGGCGATCTGGATGAACGGCCAGGGGACGCAAAATTGCTGCGCTTTCCAGGGCGATCCCTTTCTTGAGCCGCGTTTTTTCGGCGAGGGCGTCGGCATCGCCGTGCGCTCCGACGATGACGCCCTGCGGCAGACTCTGAACTGGGCGCTGCAAAGGCTCGACGAGCGCGGCGTCATGACCGAGCTTTACCTCAAGTATTTTCCCATCGGAATTTATTGAGAGCCTACGGCGGCCGCCCAGAAATGCGCCGCCAAAGCTTGACGCCCAGATCGATCAAGCACTTTCATTTTGTGAAATCGCTTGCATTTTATGAAATCGCTTGAAGAACAATTTATTATCTCGCTCGCGCTGCGACGGCGGCGCCCGGCGTCGGACGCGAAAACATGCTCCTTCCGGCTTGCGCCGGCGCCCGCACACGCGATTCCCTCGCTACCAATTAAGCGGTAGGGGTCTTCACGAAAGGGGGGCTGATCGGTTCGGCAGGCTCATGTTAGCCTTGACCGCGTCCAGAACGCAATTTTCGAGAATTCGGCGGACGGCAAAAGCTTATCGGATGGAGCAGCCAGCGCATTCAATGTCCTGCAGGCACGCGATTTGGAAAGCGATCAATAAAAATGCCCGTAGCGCTCGTGATCGAGGACGAACCGGAGCTGGCTGCGTTTGCGGTCGCGGCTTTCAACCGTTTTGGCTTCGACGCTTTTGCGATCGAATCGAGTGTCGATGCTGTCGAAATTCTGGAGCGGTCCGAGAATATCGCGGTGTTGTTCATCAACTTGAGTCACGAAGAAGACGAGCTTGCGCTGGTCAGGACAGTGGCGGCGCGATGGCCGGCGATCAAGATTATTCTCCTGTCCGCCCGCCTGCACAGTCTTCGCGACCTGCCGCCCAGCATTTTCCTGGCCAAGCCGACGACGTCGGCGACCATCGTCGCCATCATCAGGCGCGTGGCGCAATCGACAGGCGCCGATCCAAAATCGCACCAGGCCGGAAAAATGAACTGACGACGCGCTGGCCGACGCGCATTCGGCGAATTCAGCCGCCGAATGCGCTCGAGGCATTTGTATTAACGCGTGTTCTCGCCCAAAAACCGGACCTGCTTTTCGGGAACAAGCTTTACAGCAGCGGCTTCAACTCCGCCGCCGCCTGTTCGGGCGGCCGCTGCAGGTTGAAGGCGTGCAGGAACTTTCCGTCGCGGTCCATCAGGTAGATCACCGCGCTGTGGTCCATCGTATATTCGCCATTGGCCGACGGCTCCTTGCGCGCATAGACGCGATAGGCGGCGGCGACCCTGTCGATCGCCGCGCGGTCGCCCGACAGTCCGATGATCCGCTTGTCGAAGCTTTGCGCATATTCCCCCATCAGCTTGGGCGTATCGCGCTCGGGATCGACGGTGATGAACAGGACCCTGATTTTCGCGTCCGGTCCCAGGGCGCGCAAGACCTGCGCGAGCTGGAACAAGGTCGTCGGGCAGACGTCAGGGCAATGGGTATAGCCGAAGAACACCAAAAAAGGCTCGCCGCGAATGTCGGCGTCGGTGACGACCTTGCCGCCGCCGGTCTCCAGCCGGAACGGCCCGCCGATCGCGGTCGTCGCCTCCGAGACCGCGCCTGACCGGCCCACGAGAGAGCCGAGGCCGATCGCCGCGACGGCGAGCAGCGCCGCCAGCCCCGCCAGCATCCACAGCAGCGCCCGCGGCATTTTCGGCTCGGTCGGCATTTTGCTGGCGGCCATGCGAATTCCCACATTCGAAAGTTCAAGAACCAGCCCTGACGCGAGCCGGGAAGATCACGAAGATTAGAGCCTTTTCCGATCCGATGGAATCGGATCATGCGCCCGAGCCAAGTCCCTTCGCCCACATATCAGGCGACACTGTGGCCGGACGGCGTGGCGCCGTCCAGGCTGGCCTGTTTCGCTCCGGCTTGCTCCGAGCCGGTCCGGGGAGCGGGAATCCTGAACCAGGCGAGATAGAGCGCCGGCAGAAACAGAAGCGTCAGCACCGTGCCGACGATGATGCCGCCCATCATCGCATAGGCCATCGGCCCCCAGAAGATCTCGCGAGAGATCGGGATGAGCGCGAGCGTTGCGGCGCCTGCGGTGAGCATGATCGGCCGCATGCGATGCTGCGTCGCCTCGCGCACCGCGTCCCAAGGCGCGAGCCCCTCGTCGCGGAGCGTTTCGATCTGGATGATCAGGATGACCGAATTGCGGATGAGGATGCCGATCAGCGCGAGGATGCCGAGAATGGCGACGAATCCCATCGGCGAATGGCTCGGCAGCAGCGCCGCGACCACGCCGATCACCGCCAGAGGCGCGACGGCGAAGACCAGGAACAGGCGCGAAAAGCTCTGCAGCTGGATCATCAGGATCGTCGCCATGATGAACAGCATCAGCGGCGCGACGGCGGCGATCGGCCCTTGCGCCTTGGCGCTTTCCTCCACCGCGCCGCCGACCGCGAGCTGGAAGCCGGCGGGCAGGCCCGAAATGAATTTTTGCACCGCCGGCGCGAGTTCGTCGACCACGGTCTGCGCCTGGACGCCGTCGTCGATCGCCATTTTCAGGGTGATCGTGGGCAGCCGCGAGCGCCGCCAGATCGTCGGCTGCTCCAGGCCGTAGCTGAGGCTCGCCACAGCAGCCAGCGGCACGGACTGGCCGCCGGCGCCAGGCAATTGCAAATTCTGCAACGTGTCGATCGAGGCGCGCTCATTATTGCGGGCGCGGGCGATCACGTCGATGAGATAGATGTCGTCGCGCACCTGGGTGACGGCTGCGCCATTGACCACGCTGTTGAGCGCCGAGGCGATGTCCTGCGAGGACACGCCGAGCTGGCGCGCCTTGTCCTGCAAGACATTGACCTTGACCACCCGCGCCGGCTCGCCCCAGTCGAAGGTCACGTCGCCGAGATGCGGATTTTTCGCGACGACATTGCCGAGCTTTTGCGCGTAGTCGCGGACCTTCTGGATATCCGGGCCGCTGAGGCGATATTGCACGAGACGCCCGACCGGCGGGCCGATGTCGAGCAGGTGGACGAAGCAGTCCGTGCCGGGAAAGGTTTTGCGCAGCCAGCTTTGGTATTTCGCCCGCAACCGGTCGCGCGCCTCGACGCTCCTGGTCAGGATCACCGTCTGGCCGAAGGCGACATTGGCCGGCTGGAGGTCGAAAGACAGCAGGAAGCGCAAGGCGCCCTGCCCGACATAGGTCGACCAATGGTCGACATCCTTTTCGCCGGTCAGCATTTCGCGCTCGAACCGCGCCATCTGGTCGTTGGTGTCGAAGATCGAGGCGTTCTGCGGCAGGCTCCAGTCAACGATCAGCTCCGGCCGGTCGGAACTGGGGAAGAATTGCTGCTGCACGAAGCCCATGCCGACGAGCGCAAGAACAAAGGCCGCGAGCGTCGCGGAAATCGTCGCCCAGCGATGGCGCATGCAGGCTTCAAGCGCGCGTTCGAAAAGCTGCTTGAGACGGCTCTTGCCGGTCTCGTGATGGCCCTTCATCGTCGCCGGCAGCAGAGTGACGCCGAGCAGCGGCGTGAACAGAACGGCGACGAACCACGAAACCACCAGGGCCACGGCGATAACGACGAAAAGCGTGAAGGTGAATTCGCCCGCCGCACTGTCATTGAGGCCGATCGGGATGAAGCCAGCCACCGTCACCAGCGTGCCTGTGAGCATGGGAAAGGCGGTCGACGTGTAGACATGTGTGGCCGCCTTGCGCAGGTCGTCGCCGACCTCCAGCCGCGCCACCATCATCTCCACCGCGATCATGGCGTCGTCGACCAGCAGGCCGAGCGCGATGATCAGCGCGCCGAGCGAAACCCGCTGCAAGGATATGCCTGTCGTCCGCATGAACAGGAAGGTGATGGCGAGGACCAGCGGAATGGCGATCGCCACCACAAGGCCGGCGCGCAGGCCGAGGCTGACGAAGCTGATCGCCAGCACGATGAAAATGGCCTCGAACAAGCCGCGGGTAAAACCGGACACCGCCTCGTCCACCACCGCAGGCTGGTCGGACACGCGGTGGATGTCGACGCCGATCGGCAACTCGGCCTTGATCCGCTTCATCTCACGATCGAGCCTTGCGCCGAACTCGAGCAGGTTGGCGCCCGCCTTCATGCCGATGGCCAGGCCGATTGCCGGCTCGCCGTTGTAACGGAACAGGTTTTCGGGCGGATCGACGTAGCCGCGCCTGATCGTCGCGACGTCGGTCAGAGGAAAGAACCGGTCATTGACCCGCAGATTGATCGCCCTCAAGCTTTCTTCCGACGAGAACTGGCCGCTGACGCGAACGGCGATCTGCTCCGGCCCGGCCTGCACGAAGCCGGACGGGGTGACGGCGTTCTGCGCCGCGAGCGTAGACATGATCTGCTGGGAGTCGAGGCCGAGCGCGGCAATCTGGCGCGTCGAGAATTCGAGATAGATCGCCTCGTTCTGCGCGCCGACGAGATCGACGCGGCCGACATTGGGCACCGTGAGGATTTTCGCCCGCGCGTCCTCGACCTGGTCGCGCAACTGGCGCAGCGTCAGTCCGTCACTGGCGAAGGCGTAGATATTGCCGTAGACGTCGCCGAAATGGTCGTTGAAGAACGGTCCCTGCACGCCCGCCGGAAACTGGCCCTTGATGTCGGCGATCATGTTGCGCACGCGCGTCCAGGTCGGCTCGACGTCGCGCGCCTTGGTGGTCGGCAGCAGGTTGACGAAGACGATGGTCTGGCCGGCGGTGGTGATCGAGCGAGTGTAGTCGAGCAATTCCAGCTCCTCGAGTTTTTTCTCGATCCGCTCGGTGACCTGCCGGGTCACCTCCTCCGCCGTCGCGCCGGGCCAGTTTGCCTGCACCACCATGGTCTTGATGGTGAAGTTCGGATCTTCCTCGCGCCCGAGCTTCACATAGGAGAACGCGCCCGCCAGCAGGAAGACGATCATGAAGTACCAGAGCAGCGAGCGGCGCTGCAAGGCCCAGTCGGAAAGGTTGAATCCGCTCAAAATCCGGCGCTCCCGAAAATCCGCACGACCTGCCCCGGCTCGAGGCGATGGACCCCCGCCGTCACCACCCGCTCGCCCGGAGCCAATCCGGCGCGGACGATCCACCGGCCGTCGCGATCCGGCGCGACCTCGATTTTTCGCAGCGCGACGGCATGGCTTTGCGGATCGACGACGAAGACGCTCGTCTTCTCGCCCTGCTGCAACAGCGCCGAGTCGGGAAGGCGGATGACGGCCCCGGGACCGGCGGCGAGGCGGGCGGAAATGGTCGCGCCGAGGCGGAAGGAGTCCGGCGGCTGGTCGAGGGCGATCTTGATCCGGCGCATGCGCGTCGCCAAATCCGCCTGCGGCGCGATTTCCCGCACCGCCCCCGTCACCACGCGCGCCGGGTCGAGTTGCAGGGTCACGTCGAAACGCTGGCCGATCGACAACGTGTCGGCAAAGCCGTCGGGCGCGTCGATGACCGCGTCCCGCCGCGTCGGCTCCGCGAGCGTGACGACAGGCTGGCCAGGAGCCACGGTCTGGCCGACCTCAGCGCTGGTCGTCGTCACCACGCCTGCGTAATCGGCCTTGAGCACGGCATAGGACAATTGCTCCCTGGCCTTTGTGAGATTCGCCTGGGCCTGCGCCATATTGGCCTGCGCGGCGGCGCGCGCCTGCTCGGCAGAGTCGAAAACCGCCTGCGACGCGGTCTTCCTGGCCAGGAGCGTCGCCTGGCGCGCCTCGGTCGAGGCGGCGTTGTCATATTGCGCGCGGGCCGAGGCCAGGGCCGCGGCGGCGGAGCGCGCCGCCAGCTCCAGCGCCAGCGGATCGAGCGCGGCGAGCATCTGGCCGGCCGCGACGCGGTCGCCGACATTGACCGGACGCGCGATGATCCGTCCCAGCACGCGGAAGCCGAGCGGACTTTGCACCTGAGGCTGCACGACGCCGGACAAAGCCGCGTCCCAGACGGGCGAAGGCTCGGCCAGGAGCGTGAGGACCGGACGCGGCGGTTCGGGCGCCTCCTCGCTTCTGTTGCAGGCGGCGAGCGCGAAAAAGGCCAGGAATGGCGCAAAGCGAGCGAGCGGCGTCCTCACGAGCGCCCCCCTTCCCTCGGGCTGACGATCTCTCCGTCGCGCAGGAATTTGCCGCCTTCGACCACCACGGCGTCGCCGTCGTGGAAACCGTCGCGCAGGATGATCTTTTCCTTTTCGTAGTAGGCCACCGCGACCGGCCGCAAGGACACCGCATGGGTCGCCGGATCGACGATCCAGACCGCGGGCGCGCCGTCCTTTTCGGTCATGGCGGTCCAGGGCAGCACGACCACGTCGTCGAGCCGCCACTGGGCGCGACCCGTCACCGGCGCGCCGAGCGGCATCGCGGCGGCGTTGGAGTCGATCCCGACCTTGACCAGCACCGTTCCTGTCTTGTCGTCGACGACCGGCGAAACCTCGCGGACCCTGCCGATGGCCTTGACGTCGGGATCGGCGACGAGGCTGAGCTTGATCCCGTCGCCGCTCGGCCGATGCGAAAAGATCAACTCGTAGACCGCGAAAATCGCGTCGCGCGGCCCGTCCTCTGCGAAGCCAAAGGCGGATTGCGCAGCCTGTGCGACCTGACCCACCTCGATATTGCGCGCGGTGATCATGCCGGAATGGCCGGCGCGCAGAAAAGTGTAGGACAGCGCATCCTGCGCCGCAGCGAGCTGCGCCTTCGCCGCGTCGAGTGAGCCCGCCGCCGTGCGCAGCGCCTGGTCGGCGAGGTCGTAGGCGGCCTGGGTCGTGAAGCCGCTGGCGAGCAGGGCCTTCTGGCGGTCGAACGCGGCGGAGGCCTGGCGCGTCGTCGCCTCGGCGCCGGCGAGCCCCGCACGGGCGGCGTCGAGATCAGCCTGCTGCTCGGAAGGATCGAGCCGGGCCAGGATCGCGTCGGCCTCGACATGCTGGCCGACATCGCCCCTCCGTTCGATCACCCGCCCGCTGACGCGGAAGGACAGCTCCGTCTGCACGCGGGCGCCAACCGTGCCGGTCAGGGCCACCTGGCTGTCGTAGGATTGCGGCGCGACCTTTTGCACGACGACCTCGAAGGGCGTCTTTTGCCCGCGAGGCGCCTCGCCGCAGCCGGCGAGCGGCGCGGCGAGCAGGAAGAAGGCGGCGAGACGCGCAAGCGGCCTCATCATTGGTCCCCTCGATGCGGCCCTTGGGCGACGGCGAAATCGCGAAAAAATCGCTGGGCTTTTCGTAGCGAACAGGATTATTATTGACTGACTGGAAAGTCAATGACTGAAACAATTTTGGATCGGGCCGAAGAAATGAAGGAGCGGGCGCGCCGCAAGGCGCAACGGCCAGGCGAAATCCTGGAGGCGGCGTTTGACGCCTTCGCCGAGCGCGGCTTTGCCGCGACGCGGATGGAGGATGTCGCAGCGCGCGCCGGCGTGACCAAGGGCGCGATCTATTTCTATTTCGACACCAAGGAGCGCCTGTTCGAGGAAATGGTGCGCCATTACGGGCGCGTGGTGCTGGCCGACGCCGACGCCATGCTGGCCCAGGCGCAGGGAAGCTGCACGGAAAAGCTGCGCGCTTTCATCGGCTTCATCTACCGCCGCTGCGCCCAGGATCGGACCGGGCGGGAAATGATCCGGTTCATGGTGGCGGAGGGCAAGGGTTTTCCGCAACTGGTCGAGAATCATTACGCAGAATTCTTCGCCCCGGCGATGCGGCTGGTCGGAGATCTCCTGGCGTGCGGCGCGGCAAGCGGGGAGTTCCGCCCGGAGATCGCGGGAAAAAGCGCCGAGATCATTCTGGCGCCCGCGGTTTTCCTGAGCCTGATGCGGCTCATTTTCGCCGACCGCCTCGACGTGGACGAAGAGGCCTACATCGGCGCGCATATCGATTTGCTGCTCAACGGCCTGCTGACGCCGGATGCTCGAGCGAAACTGGGGCCTCGCTAGCTCCACGCAATGTTTTTTGTGAAAACCGGCCTCCACTTTTTCCGACATTGCTCGAGGGGCTTGCGGTGTGCGTCCGGCCCCGATATAGAAACCGGACGCGCTGCTCCCTTCGTCTAGCGGTCTAGGACGTCGCCCTCTCACGGCGAAAACAGGGGTTCGATTCCCCTAGGGAGCGCCATTTAACCAAATTGTCTGCAAACACCTTGCCGCTCCGAGGAGGATGGCAGCAAAAATTTGCGCGTCGCGCAACGTCCGATGCCCTACGAGCGCGGAGCTTTGCTGTCAAATGTTCCTCTTATGTTCTTGCTTTTTGCAATAGCTGATGATAGCTTCACCCGTAATTGTTTTGGCGATTGCGCGGAGAAGACGAATGGGAAGCAGGGAGACGGCAGAGCAATTTGAACGGCGGCTCTGGTTCCGACCCATATCCCACGCTGTTGAAATTAATGAAGACGGGCTGGTTTTAGGCGCCGGAACCGTCCTCGCTCGGATGAACCGCGATCCGTCCGGCGCACAGGTTCTGGCGTTCGACGAAGACCGGCCCCGACTTTCTGCTTTGCTGGCTGCGGCTTACTGCCGCTCTCCGCCATCGGATTTACCCACTCATCTGGA
This sequence comes from uncultured Alphaproteobacteria bacterium, assembly GCA_963849665.1. GTDB lineage: Bacteria > Pseudomonadota > Alphaproteobacteria > Rhizobiales > Beijerinckiaceae > Rhodoblastus. The sequence continues at coordinate 14,670 of CAWKJW010000017.1, forward strand.
AAGCGCGGCGCGTTTCTGGAAGAGCGGCGACAAAGCGCTAGCCAATATTCGTCTGGCCTTCGCGCGTCTCCCGCGTCTTGACGACCGCGCCGGAGCCTATCGGCTTTTCCTCGCCGAAAGGCTGCTTGACGAAGGCCTGTCGCCTGACGCCCTGGTGAAAGTCATGGGCATTGAGACAGCGCCCTCGGACCTTACGAAATATAATCCCGATCAGCCGCGTGTTCCTGCGGGAAGCGGCCAGAATAGCGGCCAGTGGACCTCGGGGGAAACGGCGCCTGACGAATCCGGGCCGAAAGCAAGGGCCGGGCGGGCGGCGTCGGTCGGCATTGCGCCTGCCGTTCCAGCGGCTGGAACCTTGGCGGAGGGCTTGTTCGGATCGGCGGCTGGCGCTGAATTTCTTGTTGCCCTTGGTGCACTGGCCTTGCAAATCGGCACCGGCGCCGTCCTCGGCGCGGTGATCGTCTGGCCTGGAAAAAGCGTCGTTACGCAAGGGCCAGTCCCTGGCGATTCCGACCTGCGCTATTCCCTCAACAATGACGAAGGTTCGTTGCGTTTCGTGCGCCAGACCGAGTCCGGTTCGGAAACGGTTGCCGTCACGCATCAAGGTCGAGACGGGATTTACTTCGAGCTTGAGACGGGCACACCGGTTGCGCGCGCGATTGGCGGCAGCCTCGTTTTCGATGCGGCGGCGCTCGCGGACGTGGCCGACGAGGTGCCGGCACGGTCAGATGCAGAGACCGATGCCAGCGCGCAACGCCGAACCGAGCAGCCGCAGCTTTGTCCTGATCCAAGCCCTGACGTCCCGCACGGCGCCCTAGACCGCGCCGTCGCTTATCAGGCGCAGATCAGCGCCTTGAACAATCCGCAACGGCCCTTGCCGCCGGGCCTCGCCGTCAGTCTGATCAATCCGGATACCGGGAAGCTTGTTGCTTTCGACGACTGCCGCGAGAGCGATGGGACAATGATCGAGGCAAAGGGTCCGGGCTACGCGGAAATGATGCGGTCCAACCCTTTCTTCAAAGACGTTTTTTCAACGGATTGGCGGAAGCAGGCGGCCCGTCAAGTCGCGGCGAGTGGCGGGCGCGATGTCGAATGGTTTTTCGCGAAACCCGAAGCCGCCCAACTCGCGCAAGAAGTCTTCTTCGATTCTCCAAGGCTCGGAGGAATAAAAGTCGTCAATGTTCCTCCCATCGCGCCATAAAGGAGTTCGTCAAATTGCAGGAAATTACCACTACCGTGACAAATGGCTATTTTGTCACCGCGAATTGGGGATCGCGCGACGAAACACCTGAAGAACTCGCGGGGAGATTCTTCCAGATGATTGACGGCTTAAAACGGATTGACTCCGTCTTAAGTCGCTGGGTTTACGGGAGAAGAAACGATCTGGAAACGCCCCGGGACGACTTCATTCAGTTCATCGAAAAAGCGATCGAGCGCGACGATTTTGGCGTCGTCGTTCCGAACGCGGGTTATTGGTTCGGCGCCCGGTCGCCAGACAGCCAGCCCAATGGCCACTGTTTCGTGGTAAATTGTCATGCCGGATCGGCGATCAACAAACCTGCGGCTAATGAGGTGGTCTTTTCAACCGCTTATTTGGTCGCGCCGGCGCCGGAAAGCGTCACATATCAGATTTTTCATTCTGCTTTGCTGGCCATCGTCGATGCTTGGGAACCCGTTACAGTCGAGGCCAATTGCCGTTGGCTGGTTCAGCGTGAAAGGCGCGATCTTATTTTCCGGCCGTCCTGGATGCGCTATCTTTGCCCGGCGCTAATCGAGCAGGTCAATCCACCGGCCTCGGCGATTGTCGAACATCTGCCCAACGGCGGCCTTCTGCTGTCCGCGACCGACCAGACATTCGACATCGACAACCCGCACCATGTCGCGGCCGCCGAAGAGATTTCCGCCGCATTGGTCGCGCTCGGCCAGTCGCTCAAATCATCGTAGGCCAACAACACGGCCAGAATACGCCCGCGCGTAATGGTGATTTCAGCACTTACAACGCAATTTCAATAACATAGGTGTTCGCAGTTTTGTCCTGAGCGGCGCGCCAAATCCGACACCACTCAGGAAACATCTGCGAACACCGCACTCGCGACGAGCCCCGTAAAAATTCATATTTATTCCACCCGTCAACTATTTCGGATTGCTTCGACAATCTGTTCAGGCGCTGTAACAAAAATTGGCTCCCCAAGGCTCTGGATCATATCCGGCGGCAAGTGATTCCTTACCGCTGGATTCGCGATAACAGGCCCGCCGCCTGGCCAATAAAGGCAGCTGGACGTTTGTTGCAAAAGATCAAGAAGCGTTCGCCAAAATTCTGGACTGTCCGGGGGGCGGGCAACCATAAAGTGGCTGACACTTTCTTGCGCAGCGTCGACATAGAGTTCGGCAAATCCACCGTTGGGATAGCGCAGAGCCCTACAGCGCGGCTCGCGTGTTGCCGCATATGCGCCAAAGCCTTTTTCGATCAATGCAGTCGGAAACGTAACTGGCGCGCCATCTTTGAAGCTTTGGAGGAAAAGATCGAAGCTCATTTTATGCTCACTGGCGTATAGATAACTTGAATATTCGAATAGCGTTGACTCTGGACATAAGCTCTAAGGTTTTCCGCGACGCGAGGCTCCGCGACATGCCGTTCAACGAGGCGATCACCCGCTGCTTCCGATTGCCTCTTTAATTGATCCCAGAGATCTTGTTTGCCTTCGTACCACGGGTTCCAGTCACCGTCGTCGGTCAGAGCCGCATCATCATCCGGTCCGGCCAAGCTGAAAAAGCGAAACAAACCATGGATCATTATCAATTTCCAGCTGAAAGTCGGGGAAGAACATAACAGGAACATGTACGTGATGTCAAGAGACGCATTTGAACGCGTGCTCTTTCGACTCAGAGCGCCTCAATTCATGATTTAAAAAATTTCCGATCAATCTTTATAAAGCGACGTCAATCACATAGGTGTTCGCAGTTTTATCCTGAGTGGCGCGCCAAGCCCCAAGCCACGCGCTATGAAGCCTCGAACACAAGCCGATAGTCGCGCTTGTGCTGGGCGCCTGTCGCCCGCCCTCCTCGCCTAGCATGCAGCCAAGTTCCCCGGGCATCTCGCCGGCGTTCACGATGTCGCGAGGGGCCTCGATTGTGACGAAATGTCAAGTCGGCGCACATCGGGCTCATTAGTCTTTCGTGGATAGCAAAGGGCGACAGGTCGCTCCGGAGCCAGCCAGGGAGGATAAAATGGAAGAAAAGCACGGGCATCATCTGGGCGTCGTGACGCACCACGAACTCAAGCAAAGTCTGACGACCCTTCAACTTTGGGCAATCGCGGTCGGACTCGTCATCTCCGGCGAGTATTTTGGATGGAGCTATGGCTGGGCGAGCGCCGGAACGCTTGGCTTCACCATCACGGCTCTTTTCGTCGCCGCCATGTATACGACCTTTATCTTTAGCTTTACCGAGCTTACGACTTCGATTCCGCACGCCGGCGGTCCGTTCGCCTATGCTCGCCATGCCTTCGGGCCTTCTGGAGGCTATTTTGCCGGCGCCGCGACGCTCGTCGAATTCGTTTTTGCGCCTCCGGCGATCGCGCTGGCCATCGGCGCCTATCTCAACGTCCAGTTTCCCGGCCTCGATCCGAAGCTCGCGGCCGTCGGCGCCTATCTTGTCTTCATGCTGCTCAATATCCTGGGAGTCGCCATCGCGGCGACATTCGAACTGATCGTCACCATTCTTGCGATCTTCGAACTGCTTGTCTTCATGGGCGTCGTCAGCCCCGGATTTTCGATCGCCAATTTCGTCAAGGGCGGCTGGTCCGGCGCGGATCATTTCAGCTTCGCATCCTTCGCCGGCATGTTTGCGGCGATTCCCTTCGCGATCTGGTTCTTCCTCGCGATCGAGGGCGTCGCCATGGCGGCCGAGGAGGCGAAGGATCCGAAACGGTCGATTCCGATCGCCTACATCGCCGGCATCTTGACGCTTCTCGCTCTCGCCGTCGGCGTGATGCTGTTCGCCGGAGCCGCGGGCGACTGGACCAAGCTCTCGAACATCAACGATCCGCTGCCGCAAGCGATGAAATTCATCGTGGGCGAAAAAAGCGGCTGGCTGCACATGCTGGTGGCGCTCGGCCTGTTCGGGCTCGTCGCTTCGTTCCACGGCATCATCCTCGGCTACTCGCGCCAGATCTTCGCGCTGGCCCGGGCGGGGTATCTGCCGCGCTCGCTGGCGGCGGTCCATCCGCGCTTCGAGACTTCCCTGGGTTGCAATTCTTGCCGGCGGCGCCATCGGCATCCTCGCCATTTTCAGCGACAATCTCATCGTGATCGGCGGCCAGCCGCTGACCGCCAATATCGTCACAATGTCGGTTTTCGGCGCGATCCTGATGTACGTGATCAGCATGGCGAGCCTGTTCAAGCTGCGCCAGAGCGAGCCGAGGATGGCGCGTCCGTTCCGGGACCCCGTCTATCCGCTCTTCCCCGCTTTCGCGCTGTTTGCGGCGACGATCTGCATGATCGCGATGGTCTACTATAATTTCCTGATCTTCCTGATCTTCGTGGCCATGCTCGCGATCGGATACGGCTATTTCCTGACGACGGCCAAACGGCGCGAGGATTTGCCGCTCGACGACCTCATCGAATCCAGCGACGAGCTCAAGGCCGAGCACATTTGAAACATCTTCGGGAGAGCGTCCGCTCTCCCGCCCCGAGAATGCGCTAAAGAAAGGCCTGGGCGCGCGGCGCCCAGGTTCGCCAGCCAAGGGCCGCCAGTTCAGGCGGCCGGGAGACGATTGATGCCCTATAATTGCATCGCCGGGAAACGGAGCTACAGTTTCCCCGACCTCAAGACGCTGCTCGCCAAGGCGAGCCCGGCGCGCTCCGGCGACTATCTCGCCGGCGTGGCGGCCGAGGACGACACCGAGCGCGCGGCGGCGCAACTGGCGCTCGCCGACACGCCGCTCAAGGATTTCCTCAACGAAGCGCTGGTTCCCTATGAGGAGGACGAAGTCACGAGACTGATCGTCGACGAGCATGACGCTGAAGCCTTCGCGCCGATCGCAAGCCTCACCGTGGGAGATTTTCGCAATTTTCTGCTCGGCCCGCAGGCCGATTCCGCCGCGCTCGCAAGACTGGCGCCGGGGGTGACGCCCGAAATGGCGGCGGCGGCGTCCAAGATCATGCGCGTCCAGGACCTCATTGCCGTCGCGCGCAAATGCCGCGTCGTGACGAGGTTTCGCGATACGATCGGCCTCCCCGGGCGTCTCTCGACGCGGCTGCAGCCCAATCATCCGATCGACGATCCGAGGGGCATCGCCGCAAGCATTCTCGACGGCCTGCTCTATGGCAGCGGCGACGCCGTGATCGGCATCAATCCCGCGACCGACAGCGTGCCCGCCGTCTGCGCCCTGCTGGACATGCTCGACGGCATCATCCGCAAATATGACATCCCCACGCAAGCCTGCGTGCTGACCCATGTGACGACCTCGATCGAGGCGATCAATCGCGGCCGTCCGGTCGATCTGGTTTTCCAGTCGATCGCCGGCACCGAGGCGGCAAATCGCAGCTTCGGCGTCGATCTCGCCCTGCTCGGGGAGGGCCGCGAGGCGGCGCTCGCGCTGAAGCGCGGCACGATCGGCGACAATGTGATGTATTTCGAGACCGGCCAGGGCTCGGCGCTTTCGGCCAATGCGCACCACGGCGTCGATCAGCAGACGTGCGAGGCGCGCGCCTATGCCGTCGCGCGAAAATTCAAGCCGCTGCTCGTCAATACCGTGGTCGGCTTCATCGGGCCCGAATATCTCTACAACGGCAAGCAGATCATCCGCGCTGGCCTCGAGGATCATTTCTGCGGCAAGTTGCTGGGCCTGCCGATGGGCTGCGACATCTGCTACACAAACCACGCCGAGGCCGACCAGGACGACATGGACATGCTCTTGACCCTGCTTCCCGCGGCGGGCTGCACGTTCATCATGGGCATTCCGGGCTCCGACGACGTCATGCTGAATTATCAGACGACATCCTTCCATGACGCGCTGTACGCTCGCGAGACGCTCGACCTTCGCATGGCGCCGGAATTCGAGGACTGGCTGCTGCGCATGGGGGTTTTCGACCGGCGCGTCATCGACGGCGCCGAGCGCCTTCGCCCGCGCGAGGTTCTTTCGCCGGCATTCGGCGCCGCGCTGGCGCGCATCGCCTGACGCCATTGTTTCCGGCGCCTCGGAAGCGACGGCGAATGAACAAGGGAGTTTCAGAATGAAGCTTGTCGAAATGGACCCCTGGGCGAAGCTCCGCGAGTTCACGCAGGCGCGCATCGCGCTGGGGCGCGCCGGCGTGAGCGTTCCGACAAAGCCGTTGCTCGATTTTCAATTGGCCCATGCGCGCGCGCGCGACGCCGTGCATTTGCCGATGGATCGGGAGGGAATCGTCGCAAGGCTCGAGGCGGCCGGCTACCCCGCCGTCGAACTCAAGAGCGCCGCACGGGAGCGGTCGACCTACCTGCAGCGCCCCGACCTGGGCCGGCGTCTCGATCCCTCCTCGCGCGAAAAACTCGACACGCTTGCGAAAAAGGGCGCCTTCGGCTTCGACATCGCTTTCGTTATCGCGGACGGACTATCCGCCTTTGCCGTCAATCAGCACGCCATCGACATGATCGAGGCCATAAGGCCGAGGCTGGCGGAGATGAAATGGCGGATGGCGCCGGTCTGCGTGGTCGAGCAGGGAAGAGTGGCGATCGGCGACGAGATCGGCGCCTCGCTGGGCGCCGGGATCGTGGTCATCCTGATTGGCGAGCGGCCGGGCCTCAGCGCGCCGGACAGCCTCGGCCTCTACCTCACCTATGCGCCGCGCGTCGGCCTTACCGACGCCTCGCGCAATTGCATTTCCAACGTGCGCCCGGAGGGCCAGAGCTTTGCCGTCGCCGCGGGGCGCCTTCTCTATCTGTTGACCGAGGCGCGGCGGCGAAAGCTTTCCGGGGTCGATCTCAAGGACGAAACCGACACTGCTGCGTTGCAGGCCGACGGCTCGACGGCGGAGGGGAATTTTCTGGTCAGCGACAGGGAGCGGGATTAGCTCCGCGCCCGAAACCGCGGAGGGGCGTTTTCACCAAGTTGACGCTCTCGCAGCTTCCGCTTAGAATCAATCTAACAAGCATCAGTCGGCAATCACCGTTCGCGCGCGTCCCCGATCGGACGCGGCGAAGCGGAGAAGGGTGAGTGGCGTGCCTCGCTCCTCCGGTCCGGGTCAGCAAGAGCAGGCGCTCGGCCGCAAGATCCTTGCGGGCGCGGCGTTTGGCATCGGGCCGTTCATTGCGGCGCAGGGCGGCGATCCCGAAAAAATCTTTGAAATCTCTGGCCTCGATCCGTCGGCGGTGCAGAACGCGCGAGCGTCGCTTGATCTTGCGACTTATGTCGGCATGCTGGAAAACGCCGCGCGCGAGACGGGCCAGGATAATTTCGGCCTTCACTACGGCCGCGGCTACCGTCCCGAAATGCTCGGGTTGATCGGCGAGATCGTCCTCGCGGCGCCGACTCTCGGCTCCGCCCTCGAACATCTGGCGCTGTGGTTTCCGTGGCATCAACAGGCGACCGAGACTCGTCTTGCGCGCTTGGGCGACCGCTGGCTGCTCACCTATCGCATTCTCGACGGTTCGGTGATCGAACGTCGCCAGGACGCCGAACTGACCATGGGCATGTTCGTCAATATCTTCCGCACTTGCCTTGGATCGCGCTGGAAGCCCGATATCGTTCTGTTCGAACATCCCCGGCCGGCGTTCTGGAGACAGCACGAATCCGTCTTCGACGCCGAGATCCTCTGGTCGCAGCCGCAAAACGCCATCATTTTCAAGAACCCGAAGCTGGACGCTTTCATGCCGCAAGCGGATCGGGCGGCGCTGGCGGCCTTGACGCAGGAGCTTTGGCGCTTGACCGGATCATGCGGCGCGCCAAGGTTCGTCGACCGCATCAAGGGCGAAATACGGAAATTGCTGGCGACCGGACATAGCAGCGTCGATGATCTTTCCGCCGCCATCGGCATGCACCGGTGGACGCTCCAGCGCCGTTTGGCCGACGAGGGCGCGTCCTTTTCCGAACTGCTCGAAGAAACGCGCCGCCGTCTCGCCCGCTCCTATATCGCGCACCGCCAGCTTCCCTTGACCGAGATCGCCTTCATGCTGGGCTATTCCGAGAATTCGGCCTTCACCCGAGCCTTCAACAAATGGTATGGCGCGAGCCCGCGCCAGGCGCGGCTCCAGCTCGTCGGATCGTCGAGCCATTCCCCGCCGCTCGATTTGGGCGCGGCGATCGAATGAATTGCCGTTAAAGCAGTTAGGCCGCGTATTTCTCCGTCCTCGTGGCGCCAAGCGGCCGATCGAATTGCAGTCCGGCGAAACCGTCGCGCAGCCAGACCACTTTCGCGCGAGACTGCGCCTTGTCCTCGAATTCGATCACCACGTTCTGACCCTCGCGCAAGATTTCCGGCGCAACGACCTTGGCCCCCATATCGGAAACGTCGATCAACCGCGCGCGAAGGCTGGCGCCATTGTCGAAGATCATGACGCCCTGCGTCGAGGCCTTGCGCAACGCGACGCGCCGATCATGAACGTCCTGGCTCATGGCGCGAAGGAAATCCTCCACGGCGGAATGCAGCTTGCGCGAGGATGCGCTCAACAGCCCGGTGGCGCCGGCGACGCGCGACGCCTCGCGATTGGTCTCGGTGATGATCCCCGCCATGCGTCCGACGCTTTCGGTCGAGCGGACGGAGGAGTTCGAGGCGGCGGAAATGGCGCGGGCGATTTCCTCGGTGGCTTCGTTCTGCTGGTCGACGGCGCCGGAGACGGCGTCGGTGAGGCGATCGATTTCGTCCACCGCGCCGGCGATGCGGCGAATATCCTCGACCGCCTGCCGCGTCGCTTGCTGGATCGCGCCGACCTGGGCGGCGACTTCGTCGGTCGCCCTCGACGTGTGTTCCGCAAGCGTCTTCACTTCCGACGCGACGACCGCAAAACCCTTGCCCGCGTCGCCGGCGCGCGCGGCCTCGATCGTCGCGTTCAGGGCGAGCATGTTGGTCTGCCGGGCGATGGTGCGGATGGCGTCGACAATGGCGCCGATCCTGCCCGCCAGTTCGACCAGCCCGCCGACGCGCGCATCCGTGTCGCGCGCTGCGTCGGCCGCCTGGCCTACCTTCTGGCTGGCGTTGCGCATCTGCGCCGACACCTCTTCCAGCGAAGCCGAAAGCTGCACAGCCGCCGCTGAAATGGTCTGGACATTGCGCGACGAGCCGCTCGCCTCTTCCCTCGCCTCCCCGCCCGCCTGGTCGGCGCGCAGCGCCGCCTGGGTGAGGTTCTCCGCCGTGCCGCTCATCTCCGCCGCCTCGCGCGAGACGGCGCTGACGATTTCGCCAATCAGGCCGCGAAACTGCTCGATCAGGTCGCGCAGGTCCAACTGGCGGCGAAGCTCCTTCTGGCGCTCGCCGCGCGCATCCTCCTCCAGCCGGTCGCGTTCGACCGCCGTATCGCGGAACACCGCGACGGCGCGCGCCATGGCGCCGATCTCATCGCCGCGGCCGCCCTCGAGGCCGGTCGAACTGTCGGCGATTTCGCCGCGCGCCAACGCCGTCATGCTCGAAGTCAGTTTCTGCAACGGCCTCGTGATCGACAGCGAGATCACTCGCGCGGCCACAACCGCGGCGAACAGGACCAGCACGACCAGCGCGCCCCCCGTCGCAGAGATTCCTGCGCGCCTGCGAGGTGGACGCCGCGACCCCGTCGATCAGATCGCGCGCGAAAAAATCTTCAATCGCCTTCATTGCCGAGATCCGCGCGCTTGCGGCGGCGAACCAGGCCGATCGCTCGACCCCGGAGCCGCCCCGCAAGGCCGCAGCTTCGGCTTTCGCTCGCAGTTCGCGCAAGGCGTGATCGGACGGCGAGGCAAGGAAGGCCTTGATCGCCTCGGCGCCGGCGGGGGGCGCATATTGCAGCGCCATTTTCAGAAAGACGTCCTGCGCGGACGCCAGCGCCGCGAAGCGCGGATATACGGCTTTGTCGAAATCCTGGGGCGAAAAGCCGCGCGCGCCCGCCGCCCGCTCCAAGCCCGCCGATTCCTTGGCGCGCAACAAGGCGCCGTAGGCGATGATCGCGCGGGCCGTCGCGCTCAATTGCGCTTCCCGCGTCAGATTCTCGACCGGCGCAATGGACGCGTCGACCATCGACGTGTAGCGGGACACAGCTTCGTCGGCGCCGATCGTCCCCTCCCGGACGGAGGAGCGAAGCTTCGGCAGCTGGTCGATATCGGCGAAAATTTCCTGCAATTCTCTGCTCCGCGAGTCGGAGGCGCCTCGCGCCCTGGCGGTCGCGCGCAACGCCGAAGCTGCCGCGTCGACCCGCGAGAGCTGCTTTTCGCGCGCTTGCGCCGTGGCGGAATCGCCGGGATCGCGCAACAGGCTCGCGCTGAGGCCGCGTTCGATCTGCGCCTCATGCGCGAAGGCGCCGAGCAGCGGACCAATTTCCGCGGTCTGTGCTATTTTTTCGGCAGCGGCCATGCTCCTCCAGTCGCCGAAGACGATATAAAAGCCGAAGCCCGAGCAGGCCAGCAACGGCAAGGCGACGAGAAGGCCGATGCGCCGCAAGATGTTCAGGTTTTGCAGAAGTGACATGCTTCACCACGTATTTTTTTGAAAATCTCGGGCAGATGCTAAAAGCCAAACTATTAACGGATGCGTTAATAACGTACCGTCTCTTCCACGATAAAGCGACATTATTGATACAGATCAACTCTTGACTTTTATCAAGCTGACGACCGTTTTAAATAACATTTTATAACTTTGTTGCCTTGCTCGACAAGTCGAGAAGATTTAACGTCTAAGCCATCTCCACAAGTCGCGGACAAGAGAGGAAGCTATTTTGGTCGCACGCCGCGAACTTCGTCTCAACGGCTTCCGCGTCCGCAAGGACTCATCGGCGCGTGTCGAAGCGAGGCTCCATGCGCGAGAGAGCGATAATTCATGGCGCGCGCGAATTCGGCCGGCTGAAAGGGTCGAAGTCGGCGACCGCCTGCGTTTTGGCGACACGTCGGAGAGCCCGGCCTGCTTCCTCGCCTTCCTCGACGCGGACATCGTCGAAAAGGACGGCGACAGCGTCCTTTTGTCGTTTCACTTCACCGGCGCCGCGCTCGATGAAGCGCTCGACCGATTGGGCGAAACAACGCCTTGAGGCGCGGCGGGAACGACGTCAATCATTCGGATCATCGAACGAAGGCTTGGGCCGCGCCAGCCGAAAGAGCGCCGCGGGGTCACGAATCTCCACCATCGCGCCGCGAACGCGAACGTCGTATTTGCCTAGCGTCGCCAGGGCGCGCGACAACACCTCCCGGGCCATGCCAAGCCGCGCCGCCAGAGCTTTCTTGTCAAAGGGAATGGCAAACCGGTGAAAGCCGCCGGTCTCGGCGTCGCGGTCGAGAAGCCAGTTCGCCAGCCGTTCGATGGCCGTGAGAAGCGTCTGGCTTTTCACTTCGCGCGCCACCGTTCGATAGGAATGCGCCAGTTCATTCGCCATTCTTCTCGCGAAAATTTCGTCACCGTCGAAGGCCTCGCGCACCTGGCCGGCGGGAAGCATCAATATGTCGCATGGCTCGAGCGCGCGCGCGGAAGTCAGGTTGGGCCGGTTCAGGATGACGGCCGCGACAATGAACGCGTGCGGCGCCTTGATCAGGGCAAATTCCGACTCCTGATTGCGATAGCGCGCGAAAAGCTCGACCGTCCCGCTGATCACCACATGAAGAAAGTCGGCCGGCGCCTTTTCTTGCGCGATGGCCGCCCCGGACGAAAAGCTTCGCACGACGCTTTGCCGCAACAGCCGTTCGATCGTCGACGGCGCGCATCCGGCCCACAGCGGATGGCTCCGGATTTCGTCGGCATGGCCCGATGGCGCCGACCTTGATTGTTCCAACTGAAGCGCTGGCATTTCTCACGCTCTCAACATGTCTGATGAATGTCGGCATCCGCGCGCCGCCGCGCGGAAGCACACGCGGCGGCGATCCCCGCTCAACCGGCGAAGCGCGGGAAGAGGATGTTGTTCTCGACGTGGATATGATCGATCAGGTCGTCGGAGAGCTTGCGCAGGCCCGAATAAAGCGCCCGCCAGGAGCCGCAGGCGCCCTGGGGCGGCTGCATGTCATGGGTCAGGACCGCAAGCGCCTCCAGGACTTCGCCATGGTCGACGTGCTCGGCCTGCATCGCGGCGATCGGCGCGGCGACCATGGGATGCCCGGCGCGGATCATCGGAAACAGGACAAGCTCCTCCTTCTGCATATGCGACCCGAGATCGGCGTTCATCTGCTCCAGCAATTCCGCCAGTCCTTTTGGCGCAGCCGGATGCCCGGCATGAACGCGCTCCACTCGCCGCGCGAGCAGGATGAGTTCGGGAAGCTCGCGCCGATGCGCGTCATGGTAGCGGGAAATAATGAGATCGATGATCGCATTGGTTTCCTCGGGAAGGTTGGTGGGCTGCGGAACCAACCCAGCGAGCTGGCGTTCGACTTCGGCGAGTTCGAGCCCGCGTCGCTCCACCGCTTCCGCGAGCGAAATCGCGCCGCCACAGCAATAGTCGAGTTTGCTCTTGCGGAAGATGGCGGCGGCGCCAGGCAGCCGCGCCGCGATTTCGCCGATTGAAGCGTCGCTGAAATTCAGCTCCAGCACATCCAAATCTGTCATCATCAGCCTCTTTGCGAACGAGGAAAGCCAATTGGCAGGATCAATGATGCGGTCCGGAAGCGCCTCCATCGTTGCGCCCGCGCAACCTTTTGCGTTTCGCGAAATGTAAAAAAGGAAAACAGGAAACGCCCTGCAAAGCGGCGCCGCCGACAAACTTTCCGGGAGCACAGAAGTGAATGTCGACGAACTCATTCAATCCATCCTCGCGACGGAAGCCGACGCCGTTCTCGCGGTCGACCGCAATGGGCTGATCCGGTTCTGGAACCCCGGCGCGCGTCGCATCTTCGGCTTCGCCGCCGAGGACGCCCTTGGTCATTCCCTTGATCTGATCATCCCGCCCTCCTTGCGCGTCCGCCATCATTCAGGCTTCGCGACGGTGATGGCGAGCGGCAAGACACGCTACGGCTCCGGCGACCTCTTGTCCGTGCCGGCGATGACCAGGGATGGCCGGCGCATTTCCGTCGAGTTCACCGTGACCATTCTTCGCGACGGGAGCGGCGCCGTTGCCGGCATTGCGGCGATCATGCGCGACATCACCGCGCGGTTCGAGGAAATGCGGGCCCTGCGGCGCAGGCTCGCCGAACTGGAATCGAATCCAACCGCTCCGACCGCCCGCCGAAATGAAGACTTGTGAAATGAATATCGCCACCACCGGCGAAACTGGCGCGCGACCGGAGCCCGAAAGCCAATTGCCGGATTGCATGACCCTGTGGCGTTGCATCGGTTGCGGCGCAATGGGGAATTCCGAGCCATGCGCCGGCAAGTGCGACTATCGGAAACTCCAGGTCGTCAGCGCAGAGCAATATGCCGACCTGCTGGAACAATTTTCGACGATCGCGGATCGAACCGAAATCCTGACTGCGCTGGTCAATGAAATCGCCGCGCTTGGCGAGGGCGAGAGAGATCATGAGCGCGCCTACCGAAGGCTTCAATCGCGCGTCCGGAAAATTCTGCGCACTGCCCAATCGGGCGAGGCGGCGGCGGCCGTCGCCATCACTCCAGACGACGAGTTCTCCACTGTCTGGCTGTGCGCGACTTGCGGACAGGTCGAGGCGCCCCAGCCGTGCCTTGGCGTGTGCATCCGGCGCAACGGCGAATTCCTGCGCGCCGGCGCTCATGTCGAACTGGCGTTCCGCGCCGAGGCCGAAAGACAAAGGGCTGCCGAGCTTGGCGCGCTGGCGCGGCAAATGGCTTGCGTCGCGCCGCATGCCGGCCAATGGGAAAACGCCTGCCGAGCGTTTCGCGAGAAGGCGATCCGACTCCTGGCCCAGCCGCCGGCGCCGAAGGGGCGTTGACCACCTCGCGACATTTGTCGCGCTCCTTGCTCCCCGACAAAGTTTTCCGCGCGCCGTCGCCCCAATGCTTCCACCACGAAAGGATGCAGGCGGGATGAGCGACGCTTTGGACATGGGGCGGATGAAAGAGGCGGCGGCGATCGAAGAGGCCGGCTGGGGACCGCTGTCGGCTTTGCCCGGCCATCCCCTGATGTGGGTGCTGATCGCTTCCGAGCTTGCGGTGTTCGGCCTGGCCCTGCTCGGCTATGCCGGCGCGCGCGCCCGCGACCCGCTCGGCTTTGCCGCCGCGCAGGACACGCTCGACCGTCTGGCCGGAACCATCAACACCGCGATTCTCCTGACCAGCGGCCTGCTTGCCGCCCTGGCCAACGAGGCCGCGCGGGCCGAACGCCGCGCGCTCGCGCGAATCTTTCTGGGAGCGGCCGGGGCGCTCGGGATCGCCTTCCTCATTGTCAAGGGTTTCGAATATGCGGGCGAATTCGCCGCCGGCGCCGACATCGATTCGAATTCCTTCTTCACCCTCTATTTCCTCGTCACCGGCTTTCACGCCCTGCATGTCGTGCTGGGGCTTGTCATCCTCGCCATTGTCGGCAAGGACGCCACGCCCGCCGGCGTCGAGACCGGAACCGCCTTCTGGCACATGGTCGACCTGATCTGGGTCATCGTCTTCCCCTGCTTCTACCTGTTGCGGTGAGCCATGCGGAACCGCAACCATTCCCTGTTCTTCGCCTGGGCGGCGCTGATGGCGTCGACGTTGATCATGGCCTTCGCCGGCGATGTCGTCGGCCTTTCGCGGCCAGGCGCCGCGTGGCTCGTCGTCATCGCCTGCGTCGCGGCGTTCAAGGCGCGCGTCATCCTTCGCTCCTATCTCGGCCTCATGCGCGCTCCTGGCGCGCTGGCGGGATTTTTCGCCGCCGTCTTCGTCGTTCTGGCGTGCGTCGCCGTCTCCTTCCTGATTTTCCCGACGCCTGCCCGCAATGGCGGCGGCAAAACCGCGCTCGTCCAAACATTCACCGGAGGAATAGAATGAGTGAAGTCCTGACCAAATCGACGGCCCGCAACATCTTTTATGGCGGGTCGCTTTTCTTCTTTGTCATCTTTGTCGGGCTGACGGCGCAGAGCCGCCACTACATCCTGACCAAGAGCACCGACGAGGCCCATCTCACCGACTCGGTCGTGCGCGGCAAGCGCATCTGGGAGCGCAACGCCTGTTTCGACTGCCACACGATCTATGGCGAAGGCGCGCGTTTCGCGCCCGAACTCGGCGACGTGTTCAAGCGCTGGGGCGGCGAAAAAGACCCGGCAGCCGCGCATCAGGCCATCAAGGACTGGATGAAGGCGCAGCCGTCGGGCGCGCAAGGCCGCCGCCAGATGCCGCAGTTCAACCTGAGCGAGGCGCAGCTCGACGACCTCGCCAACTTCCTCGAATGGGCGAGCCGGACCAACACGCAGGGCTGGCCGCCCCGCAAGGCCAACTGATCCAATTTTTTGCGGAGGATCGCATGATATACAAAACCCAAAGCATCGCCAAAACCTATTGGCTTGGCGCCATTCTCATCTTCGCCGTGCAGATGTTGTTCGGCCTGCTCGGCGCCATCGAATATGTGCTGCCGAACCTCATCCCGGTCGACCTGCTGCCGTTCAACACCATCCGAATGGTGCACACCAATGCGCTCATCGTCTGGCTGCTGCTCGGCTTTTTCGGCGCAGCCTATTACCTGATCCCCGAGGAAGCGGAACGCGAAATCTATTCGCCGAAGCTCGCTTACATTCAGTTCGCCATCTTCTTCCTCGGCGCGCTTTCGGCGGTGGTCGGCTATCTGTTCCACATCTATGCCGCCGAGGCGCGGTCCTATCTGGAGCAGCCGCTATGGATCAAGCTCGGCATCATCGTCGCCGCCCTGATCTTCCTGTTCAACATCTCCATGACCGTGCTCCAGGGGCGGAAAACCGCGATCACCAACGTGCTGCTGTTCGGCCTTTGGGGCATCGCCATCTTCTTCCTGTTCTCGCTCTACAACCCGGCCAACCTGTCGGAAGACAAGATGTTCTGGTGGTATGTCGTCCATCTGTGGGTGGAAGGCGTGTGGGAGCTGGTGATGGCCTCGGTGCTCGCCTTCCTGATGCTGAAAATGACCGGCGTGGACCGCGAAGTCATCGAGAAATGGCTTTACGTCATCGTCGCCACGGCTTTGTTTTCCGGCATTCTCGGCACCGGCCATCACTTCTACTGGATTGGCGCGCCGGCCTATTGGCAGTGGATCGGCTCGATTTTCTCGTCGCTGGAGGTCGTGCCCTTCTTCGGCATGGTGCTGTTCACCTTCAGCATGGTGTGGAAGGGCCGCCGCGATCACCCGAACAAGGCGGCGCTGCTCTGGTCGCTCGGCTGCTCGGTGCTCGCCTTCTTCGGCGCTGGCGTGTGGGGTTTCCTGCATACGCTGCATGGCGTGAACTTCTATACCCACGGCACGCAGGTGACGGCGGCGCACGGCCATCTCGCCTTCTATGGCGCCTATGTCTGCCTCAACCTGGCGATCATGACCTACGCCTTCCCGCAATTGCTCAACCGCGCGCCCTATAACCAGGTGCTCAACATGTTGAGCTTCTGGCTTCTCTCGGCGGGCGTGGTGTCCATGACGGTCGCGCTGACCTTCGCCGGCGTGTTGCAGACCCATCTCACAAGGGTCATGGGCGTGGGCTTCATGGACGCGCAGGACCAGCTCGGCCTGTTCTACTGGATGCGCCTTGCCGGAGGCGTCGTGACGGTCTTTGGCGCGCTGCTCTTCATCTACTCGCTGCTCGCTCCACGCGCGGCGGAGGTGATCGAAATCGAACGTCGGCGCCGCCCGCGCCGCCGCTGAATAAAGCGCCCGTTCAGCCGTCATTGCGCTCCTCGCAATGACGGCGACGACGGGCAGAACGGAACAGGAGACAGAAATGAGCCTTGCGGTCGTCACGCCTGGAAGAGAAACCTCGCTTCCCTTCTACCAGCCGCAAGGCGCGGAATGCGAATTGTTCGAGGCGGCGTTCCGGCGCCGCCTCCCCGTCCTGCTCAAAGGCCCGACCGGCTGCGGCAAGACCCGCTTCGTCGCCCATATGGCGGCGCGGCTGGGCAAGAGCCTCGACACCATCGCCTGCCACGACGACCTCACCGCCGCCGACCTCACCGGCCGCTATCTGATCAAGAACAACGAGACCGTCTGGACCGACGGGCCCCTCACCCGCTCCGTGCGGCGCGGCGGCGTCTGCTATCTCGACGAAGTCGTCGAGGCGCGCAAGGATGTGACGGTCGTGCTGCATCCGCTGACCGACGACCGCCGCATCCTGCCGCTCGACCGCACCGGCGAAATTCTGCATGCGCCCGACGATTTCATGCTCGTGGTCTCCTACAATCCCGGCTACCAGTCGGTGCTGAAGACGCTGAAGCCGTCGACCCGCCAGCGTTTCGTCGCGATCTCCTTCGACTATCCGAAACCCGATGTGGAGGCTGGAATCGTTTCCCGCGAAACCGGTCTCGATCTCGAGTCCTGCAAGACGCTGGTGCGCCTGGCGGGACGGCTTCGCGCGCTGAAAGGGCAGGACCTCGAAGAAGGCGCCTCGACCCGCCTGCTCGTCGCCTGCGCCAGCCTCGTCGCCGACGGCATGAGACGCGACCGGGCGATCGAGGCCGCCTTGATCGAACCGCTCAGCGACGATCCCGACGTCAAGGCCGGATTGCTCGATCTGGTCAAGGTCACGCTCGGCTGAGGCGTCCATGTCGCTTATCCGCAAAATCCTCGACACGAAATTCTGGGAGCCGGAAGAGGCCGTCGGCACGCTTTGGGATTCCTGCGTCGACCGGCTCGACCCCTCGAAAAGTCACCCTGACGCAGCGGTTTCCCTCGCACAGGTCAAGGGCGCGCTGGGCGTTCTGTTTCGCGGCCTCGGCGGCGAAACAGGCGTCGAGATCAAGGCCGGAGGCGAAAGCCTCTCGCATCATCGCCGCGCCTGGCGGCGGCGTTTCGCGCGCGAAGCGGAGAAAATCGAGACGGCCCGTTTCGACGGCCTGACGCTGTTCCTGCCCGAGAAGATCGACGCCTTTCCCTCTGCCGGTCTCAATCGCGATCTTTACCTCTGGCTCGCCGCCTTCGCGGTCGCGGCGCGCCCCTGCGAAGGGAATTTTCCCGATCCGCTGCGCCGCGACATCGCCCGCTTGCGCCAGACCTTTCACGATTGCGAACAGGCGGTGGAGCTTTTCCCCGGCCTTGTTCCGTTGCGCCGCGCGCTGGGCGAACAGACGCTTCGCGCGCGACAGGCCATCAAGGCGCCGCCCCTCGAAACCGAGGTGGAGAACTGGATTCGCGCACGGCTGGCCGGCGAGCCGCTGACGCTCGAGACGCCGCTCGAGCGGGCGCTCGCCGGCGACGAAAGCGCGCTTCATTCGTTGTGCGCGCCCTCGTCGTACAAGACCTATCGGCCGGTGCTGATGTGGGGCGAGCGCGCGCCGGCCCCGTCCGGAAGCGGGAGACGCCGCGACGACGATACGCCGGAGCCGGGCGGAAGCAGCGCGGAGGGCGCCGAAAAGACATTGAAGGCCGAAAGGCGAAAGAGCGACCAGGCGGAGCGGCGCGACAGCCTGATCCTCCATCGCTTCGAGTTCGATTCTCTCTTTCGCCGATTTTCTCAACGTCAACCGCGATGTCGACGACGACGACGAGAATTCGGCGCGCAAGGCCGCCGCCGACGCGGAGAAGATCGGCGTCGCCCATCACCACAAGAAGCCCCGGACGCGGCTGAAATTCGATCTCGATCTGTCGCCGGAGGACGGCGACCGCGAGAAGCTGGCGGGACGTTTCGTCTATCCGGAATGGGACTGGAAAAAGGCCGCTCTGATCGCCGGTCAGGCGCGCGTCCTGGAAAACGTCGCTGCTGAATTGCCGGAGGGGCTGCGGCTCGACGCCGCCGCGCGCCGCCGCATTGAAAACGTGCGACGGCAGTTCGAATCCTTGCGGCCGAAGCGCAGGATGCTGGCGCGGCAGAGCGAAGGCAGCGAAATCGATCTCGACGAATTTTTGCGCGCGCGGGCGGACCGTCTGGCCCGCGGCGTCGGCAGCGAGCGGCTCTACCGCGACGCGCGCAACGAGGAGCGCGATCTGGCGGTGGCGGTTCTGTTCGATTCCTCGCGCTCGACCGAAAGCGCGGTCGACGGACGCCCGGTGATCGCGGTCGCGCGCGAGGCCCTGATCGCCTTGGCGCACGGATTGCAGGCCTGCGGCGACAGCGTCGCGCTCTACGCCTTCTCCTCCTTGCGCAAGGAGCGCGTCTTCGTCGATGTTTGCAAGTCCTTCGACGAGCCTTTCGGCGCCAAAGTGGACGCGCGCATCGCGGCCCTGAAGCCAGGTTTTTACACGCGGCTCGGCGCGGCCATGCGCCATGCGTCCTTTCGCCTGGGCGAGCGCCCCAATGCGAAAAAACTCCTGCTCGTCATCACCGACGGCAAACCCAACGACCTCGATCACTACGAAGGGCGTTTCGGCGTCGAGGACACGCGCCGCGCGGCGCAGGAGGCGCGGCGGCGCGGCCAGGCGGTGTTCTGCGTCGCCATAGACGCGCAGGCGCGCGCCTATCTTCCGCATCTGTTCGGGCCGGCGGGGTTCGCCATCGTGTCGAAACCGGAAAAGCTTTCC
Organism: uncultured Alphaproteobacteria bacterium; assembly: GCA_963849665.1. Taxonomy (GTDB): domain Bacteria; phylum Pseudomonadota; class Alphaproteobacteria; order Rhizobiales; family Beijerinckiaceae; genus Rhodoblastus. Next base: position 34,317 of record CAWKJW010000017.1, read on the forward strand.
GCCGCATTGCCGGCGGTCTATCGGCATCTGGTGGGCTGAGCGGCGCCTCGCCGTTCAAGATTCGATCGGCGGCGAGCCGCCGGCCGCTAGAGCCTGTTCGGCGAACTCCTGTTCACTGAACAGGCTCTCGTTCTTTGTTTTAACGCATTTTCTTAACGCGAACCGGAATCCACTTCGCTCGAAAATGCTCTAAAGGCGGATATTCCAGCTGAATTCTTGAGGACGAAACTGGCGTTGGAATTCCACGCCGTAACGGCGCTCGCCGAAAGAGCGGACGATCTTGGCGCGGGTGAAGCGCGCAAAGTCGATCATTTCGCCAACGCCAACCGGCGCCCCTGTCTCGATGCTGGCGCCGGAAATCGAATAGTCGATGACATAGGCCGGATAGACCATTCGATCCGCGGCGCGGATCGTGGTTTCCGGGGTGCGCGGCTTGATGCGGAAATGTCGGCGCTGAGCGGCGTTGAGCGAGGGATCGGCGAGGAAGGCGAACTGTTCGCGGAGACCGTCGTGGACTTCCTTTTCGAGCGCCACGACGACGCCCGCGAACAGTTCGCCTTCCTCGCCGATCCCTTCGCTCAACGCCGCTCAGCGCGACATTTCCGCATCAAGCCGCGCACCCCGGAAACCACGATCCGCGCCACAGAGATAGAATGGTCTATCCGGCCTATGTCATCGACTATTCGATTTCCAGCGCCAGCGTGGACCGGGGCGCCGGTTGGCGTTGGCGATAGGATCTGACTTTTCGCTTCGCCCGCGGGGTCCGTGCGGTTTTCGGCGAGCGCCGTTACGGCGTGGAATTCCAACACCAGCTTCGTCCTCAAGAATTCAGCTGGAATATCCGCCTTTAGAGCATTTTCGGCAATTGATGAACAGGAGTTCGCCGAACAGGCTCTAGCGGCCGGCAGCTCGCCGCCGATGGATCAACGGCGGAGGCGCGCTCCGAGCCCGGCAATGCGGCGATTTTCCGGTTTCGACGCGATCGGCAAACCCCGCCGGCCCCGACAGGAATTGGGAAGTTGGCGCGCGCCTGCGCGTCTATGCGGCGACACAGAAACACCGCCTGGCCGCGCCGCCGCGCCTCCTGCGCCGCGCGGCGCGTGTCCTCAACGCCGAAACGCCTGGGTAGGTGATCGAGGGTGCTTGGGGTTTGCCCATCAGGTGATGAGGCGCGGAGTTTTTTCGGCGTTGGGGTCGGCCAGCGAAAGGACGCATGCGGCATGGCCGCGCCAACCGCGGTGTAAAAACCTGGCTTCAGGGCCGCGATGCGCGCGTCCACTTGGGCAAAAACAAAGCTGCATCGAAGGACTTGCAAACATCAACAAAGATTAGCACTCCTTTTCGCAACGAGGAGAAGGCGTAAAGCCCGACGCTGTCGCCGCAGGCCTGCAATCAGGGCCAGGGCGATCAGGGCCTCCCGCGCGACGGTCATCACCGGACGTCCTTCGACAGCGCTTTCGGTCGAGCGCGAAGAATCGAACAGAACCGCCACGGCCAGGTCGCGCTCCTCGTTGCGCGCGTCGCGATAGAGCCGCTCGCTCGCCCGCCGCGGGCGCGGCGGTCCCGGAGGCCCGGCGCGCCGAAGAGTTCCCCGTTGAGATCGATTTCGCTGCCCTTCGCTCTGCCGCGACAGCATCCTGCGCTTGGCCGCAAGGATTCGAATTGCCGTCGCACGGTTTTCAATGCGCCGACGCGCGCGGCGTCAAGCCGCAGCCCGTCCGGCGACTCCGGCGGCGATATTTCCAGGACCCGCGCCTGACCGGCGATAAGCGCCGCCTTTTTCCAGTCCCATTCGGGATAGACGAGCTTCCCGCGAGCTTTTCGCGGTCGCGTCTTCCGGCGCCAGGTCGAGGTCGAATTTCAGGCGCGTCTCGGCTTCTTGTGGTGCTGGGCGACGTCGATCTGTCCGCGCGTCGGCGGCGGCCTTGCGCGCCTAATCCTCGTCGTCGTCGTCGACATCGCGATTAACGTGAGAATCGCCGAAAGAGAAAATCGCTCGAAACGATGGAGGATCAGGCTGTCGCGCCGCTCCGCCTGGTCACTCTTTGCGCCTTTCGGCCTTCGAGATGGTTGCTTTCGGCGGAGCCCTGCGCGTGCTTGCGCCCAGGCTCCCGGTATCGTCGTCGCGGCGTCTCCCGCTTCCGGACGGGGCCGGCGCGCGCTCGCCCGGCGTCGCACCCCACAATAGGTCTTGTACGACAAAGAGCAGCACACAACAAATAGGAGCGCCGCTTCGTTCAGGCCAGGAGCGCGCTCGAGCGGCGTCTCGGCGTGAGCGGCTGGTGCGCGCTGGGCTGCCCCACCTCGGTTTCGAGGGCACGGAGCCTTGGATGGCCTGTCGCGCGCGAAGCGTCTGTTCGCCGGCGCCGGCGGCGGCGACACGACGAGGCCGGGGGAAGGCTCCCACCGCCTCCCCGCGATCGTCGGAGGAAGGTCTGGCGCGAGCCGGCGATGTCGGCCGCGCAGCGGATGGGAAAATCCCCTTCGGCGGGGCGGCGCAGCAAGGCGAAGGCGGCGAGCCAGGGTAAAGATCGCGATTAGAGAGACCGGCAAGCGAGGGCCCGCGTAGATCTTCTCGGGCAGGGACGGCGTCGCCATCAGAACGGGCATCTCGGATTTTTCTCCGCTTCGCGCGCGACATAGCCAGGCGCGGGCAATAATGCGAGGCTTTCACCTCCGGCCTTGATGTGACACCTTCCTTTTTGCGCCGCCGAGGCCGCGAAACAGAACGCCACACCGCCCTTGACCTCGGAGAAAGGGGTGGAGCGTAGGTGACTTTTCGAGGGGTCGAGCCGGTCGACGCAGAATGCCGGGAGCCGTTGCGGAGCCGCCTCTTGCGGCTCCCGGCTTTTTTCGTGTCGAGGATTTTGCGGATAAGCCGGACAGTGGGACGCCTCGGCCGGAGCGTGAGTTTATTGGCGAGCGATGGAGCGATACGGCCTTGACGTAGGGATCGTCGCTGAGCGGTTCAAGGCCCCTCGATGAGCCAGGATCACCGTCTATGCCGTCGGCGACGAGGCTCGCGCAGGCGACAAGGGCAGGAGCAGTCGGCGGCTTCTTCAAGGTGCCCTGCCCTTTCGGCGCCGGCGAAGGCCGCTCCCGGCCAGGCGCACCAGCATCTTGCAGGA
>CAWKJW010000018.1:0-105465 GCA_963849665.1 uncultured Alphaproteobacteria bacterium
GAACTTCTCTCTCGGATACTCTTCCGATGAACAAAATGCCCATAGAGTGGAGAGGCAATGTTGCTCTCTTTTAATTATGACCGCCGCGTTGTTGTCGAAATGCTCGGCCTAAGTACAATGAAGCATTGAGCTGACCGGTTCCTGGTGAACTGAAACGCCAACTTCGCCCCAAGCTTCCAAGCCACGAAGCCAAGCCCCATGCGGACCTTCGCCTAACCTCAGATCCAAGAAATCCTTAAACTCTTGGTCGTGGTCGCCGCCTCCACCGACACCGATAGCCACCGCCAGCTGGTGCGGCCGCTTCGCGGCTCGAACAGATGATTGAATTGGCCGGCCCGATCGAACAATGTGCCATAGCCGCCCGACGTCGCCACTGCACGATCGGCCAGCGGAATGCGTTGGTAGATCCGCTGCGGCGCCCGAGGGTCTTCGAGACCGACGGACCAGGGTTCGCCGGACGGATTTGTCCCCAGCGCGTAGATTTCACCCATATTGACCATCGCGTGCTCGATTCCGCCGGCGCGCAGCAGGTCGACGACGCGATCCGTGATATAGCCCTCCCCTATGCCGTTGAGAGTGACGCACATCGACGGACGCGCCAGGCGGATGCAGGCGGCGTCCACCTCCAGCGCGTCCTGTCCGACGCGCGCGACGGCGGCGGCGAGCGCATCGGGGGAAGGACCGTCGGGCGATGCGTCGGGCCGCGAAAAATGCGCCGCGTAGACGTCCCATAGCGGCTGCACCGTCACGTCGAAGGCGCCGCCTGTCAGTTCGCCATAGCGACGACTTTGCGACAGGGCCTGCACCAGATCGAAAGGCGGATTGTCGACGACGCCGTGGCGATTGAGGCGCGACAGGGCGCTGTCGGGGCGATAGAGGCTCATCACCTTTTCAAGCCGCTCCACTTCCGCAAGACTTGCCGCGATCAGGCGGTCGGCGACGGCGGGGTCGGGATGGTGAATTTGCAGGGAGGCGTCTGCGCCCAGCGCCGCGCCCGACCAGACACGGAGGAGAGGATTTGCCGACGGCGCGGCGCGGGCGGCGGCGAACGGAAGGAGCGGCAGTCCGCCGGCGGCGGCGGTGATGGCGATAAATCGGCGGCGCGTGGCGATCATCATTTTTCTCCCGACTTCGAGGCCAGAATGTAGTCGTGCGGCATCTCGTCGAAGCTCACGACCCGGCCGCCTTCGGCCGCCGCGAATTTTTGCGCGGCGGCCGCGTTCCCGAAGGGAATCGCCTCATCGGCGTTCATGCCTCCGCGGCGGCGGCTGCCGATCACATAGAGAGCCTTGTGCGCGTCGACCCACGTTCCGGGTTCCGGATGCGCCCAATTCTTGGCTTTCGCCATGTCGTTCACATAGACCGCAGTCACGGCCTTCGGCGTTTCCGGCAGCATGAGAAACGCAAATGCGTCGCGAACGCTGGAGAACCAGAAAGGCTCCCGCACGCCTCGGATGAAGACCTGAGCCTTCGGGCCACTATGTTCGCTCAGCGACATGCCGCAGAAATACGCCACCGCGTCGTCCGACACGTCTCGCGGTAGCGGCGGAGGCGTCGCGGCGCGATCAAGCTTGCAGGCGCCGAGCAAGGATGCCGCCAGCAGGACAAACAGCAAGCTTCGTCGTTTCATACCTGCCTCCGCGCGAACACCAGCACGGACGCGGCCAGCGGCGCGGCGATCCAGGCGGCGAGCGCCGCCATGAGCGCCGACCGCGCCATTCCCACATGGGCGGCAAGCCCGGCGACGCCGGCAAAGCCGGCCACGTCGTTCGTCGTCGTCAGATTGAGCAGCCGATAGACGTCGGCAGGGTTGAGCAGCAGCAAGGCGTTCAGCATTCCGGGCGTCACGTTGCGGCCCTGATCGACGACCAGTCCGCCGAGCAGCGCCATATCGTAGAGCAGGACGAAGAACAGCCAGACGCCGATGGCGACGCCGCCGGCCGTTCCACGATCGCGGACCAGCGCGCTGATGAAATAGCCGATGGCGACGAACACCCCGCCGAGCAGCGCCGAAGTGGCGATCATGAAGGCGAAGGCGGCCCATGCGCCACCGTCGTTGTCTCCCGCCCATTGCGCCGCCACGCCGGCGACGCCGTAGCCGACCAGGGTGGCGAACGCCAGGATGGCGAGATGCCCCAGGAATTTCCCGATCACCACCTGCCAGCGTGCGACCGGATAAGAGAGCAGCAAAGCCATGGTGCCGCGATCGATCTCGCCGACGATCGCGTCATAGGAGAGCAGCAGCGCGATCAACGGGATCAGGAAAATCGTCAGGCTGGACAGGCTGACGATCGTCACGGCGAGCGCGCCGACCTTGACCGTGCCGGTCGGCGCCGAACCGAGGAAAGCCAAGGTCAGCGCCAGCGCCGCGAGCAGAGCGGTCGTCGCCAGCACCCAGCGGTTGCGCATGCCGTCGCGCCATTCCTTGGCCATGATGATGAAAACCTGCCTCACGCCGCCCCCTTCTGGAATTGCGCATAGAGTTCGTCGAGCGTCGGCCGCAAGACCTCGACTTGCCGCGCCAAATCCGGAAGTCCGCACAAGACGGCGGCGACCTCGTTCTCGGCGCAGGACCGTTCAAGCCGTCCATCCACCGTCCGCGACCAACCGGACGACGGGTCAAATGCAGGCCCGTCCGCCCGGAAGCGAATTCGCGGCAGGATCGCGGCGAGATCGCGCAATTCGCCAATGCCGCCGTCCGCGACCTTTCGTCCGCGATTCATCACCACGACACGGTCGACCTGCCCCTCAAGCTCGGCGAGCGCATGCGACGACAGGAGGATCGTCGCGCCTTCCCGGCGCAATTCGCCGAGGATCTCATAGAAGCTTTGTCTCAGAGCGGGATCGAGGCCGGAGGTCGGCTCGTCGAGCAACAGGGCGCGGGGATTGCCGAGCAGCGCCTGCGCCAGCCCAAGGCGCTGGCGCATGCCCTTGGAATAAGTCCCGACGCGGCGACGAGCCGCCCCATCAATGCCGACCCGCTTGAGCAGCGCGGCGTTGGCGCGGACCGGCAGGCCTTTCAGCCTCGCGTAAAACGCCAGGGTTTCGGCGCCCGTCAGGGACGGATGCAGAGCGACATTTTCGGGAAGGTAGCCCAGGGCGCGCCGCGCGAGCGCGGCGGCGCCCTCGCCCGGATCTTCGTCAAGCACCCGGACGCTGCCATGGGTCGGCCGCACGAGGCCGAGCATCATCTTGATCAGCGTGCTTTTGCCGGCGCCGTTATGGCCGACGAGGCCGACGCACTCGCCGGGCCGCAGCGTCAGGTCGACGCCATCGACGGCGACTTGCGCTCCATAGCGCCGGGTGACGGCGCGCATGACGACGGTTTCTTTGCTCATAAAGCGCTTCTCATGGCGTAAGTCGTTGCAGCGCCCGGGGATGCGGTGGCTTCATCAGCGGCGCGGTGTCGACAACGCCGCCCGGGTGGATGGCTGGAAAGTTCGATTGCGCCCAGCGCACGACCTGAACCGCCGGGCTGTTGAGCAGGATCTTGGCCGCCGGCGCCCTCCAGACCACCTGGTCCATCAGATCGTTGGGGCGGTAGGCCGTATCGGCTATGCCGTCGCCGTTCAGATCGAAGGCGGGGTTGTCGCTGTAGTAATTTCCGCGCCCGTGCGACGACCAATCCAGCCGGCGGGTGCCGACATACATCACCTGGGTGCGGTTGTTGACGAAGGCGTTGCCGGTGATTTCGTTTCCTTCCGAGCCCGCAGTGAAATGGACGCCGATGTCGCAGCCTTCGAACCAGTTGCCGACAAAGCGGTTCTTGTTTGCATTGTAAATGAAGACGCATTTCTCTCCGGCGCGAACGGCGTTGTCGATGACCTGCGAATCATTGGCATAGTTGAACAGCATGCCGTGGTCCCGGTCGCGGTCGGACGCATTTCCGGTCACGACGAGGTAATCCGAATACATCATGGCGTAGCCGATATCGTTGCCGACGGAGACATTGTCGGCGACCGTGCTGTGATTGGTGTACATGAAATGGACGGCGAAGCGCAGGTTGCGGAAGCGGTTGCCGCGGACCTCGTCGTCGCGGCTGTTCACCGAAAACACGCCGTCACGTCCATAGCTGATGTCATTGTCGAGGATGCGCGAGCCGGGCGTGTCGAAAAGCTCGACGCCGGGACCACGTTCGTTCAGCCGCATCCGGCGCAGACCGTCGATACGGTTATGCTGGACAAGCGTGCTCTTCGAGCCATCGAGATAGACGCCGACCAGATTGTCCTCGAAATGGTCGTCGACGACGACCGCGTGATCGGCGCCGCGGCCGATAAAGACGCCGGAATTTTTGTCGGGCAGGCTGAGCCCCGACCCTCGGATGGTGAGGCCGCGCAGGGCCACGCCAGCCGCTTCGATGGTGATCGTGCTGCCATCGCCGCGTCCGTCGATGATTGCGCCGCCGGCGCCCTCCAAAGTCAGCCGTGGCGTCGCGATCGCCACCGGGCCGGAATGCACGCCCGGCGCAAGGCGCAAGACGTCGCCGGGCGAAGCATGGGCGACGGCCTGCGCAAGGCCGTCGCCCGCAGGCACGGAAATTTCCGCCGCGCGCGCGCCGCCCGCCACGAGCGCGGCGACGGCCGCATTCAGCAGAAAGGAGCGCGCGCGCGACAAGGTCAGACCTTCCTCGGATGCACGATCATCGGATTCGACATCTCCATATGCAGCGCGTGGCAGAACCACTGGCAGTAATACCAGTGCACACCGGGGCGATCGGCGATGAAGGTGACCGAAGCCGTCTCGTGCGGCGAGATCTCCATCATGATGCCGTATCTGACGATGGTGAAGCCATGCGTCAGGTCCTCGATGTCGTCCATGTTGGTCAGCACGATCGTGACCTCGTCGCCCTCGTTGACCTCGATCTTTTCAAGGCTGTATTGAGGCGCGTTCGAGTGCATGTAAACGCGGACCTTGTTGCCGTCGCGGATGATGTTCGCCGCCGTCTCCAGCACGACGCCGTCCTTTTTCGCCTGCTCGCGGACGTCCTCCCACATCGGGTCGTCGCGCTTCCAGATCTTGCTCGGGTTGAGCTTGGAGCGATGCACGAGCAACATGTCATGAGGCTCGGCGAACGCCGGATGGTCGGCCGCCAGAACCATCTTGTCGCCGGAAATGTCGATCAACTGATCATTCTCCGGATGCAGCGGCCCCACCGGCAGGAACCTGTCCTTGGAGAACTTGTTGAGCGACACGAGCCACTTGCCGTCCGCCTCCTTGCTCTCGCCCATCGTCGAGTGGTTGTGGCCCGGCTGGTAATGAACATCGAGCTTTTGCACGACAGGTTCGACCTTCTCGCCAGCATAGGCGCGCCGGGCCTTGTCGATGTTCCACTTGACGATCTGGCTGTCAATGAACGTCGTTGTGTAAGCGTTGCCGCGACCGTCAAAGGCGGTGTGCAACGGTCCCAAGCCGAGCTGCGGCTCGGCGACCACCGTGTCCCGCGGCTTGATCTTGTCATCGAACAGATCGTCGAGCTTGCGAACATCGACGACCGTGACCGTCGGCGACAACTTGCCGGCGATCATGACGTGAATACCGTCGGGCGCGGTGTTGACGCCATGTGGCGAGCCGGGAATCGGGATGTAGCGCGTATACTTCGATCCGTGACGGCCGTCGATGATCTTGACGCCGTTGATCTCCTTGTAATCGCCGTTGGCCGCCGCCTGCTCGATCCGCTTGATGTTGAACACGACGATCCACGACTGCTCGTGATCCGTCATGCCAGCCAGGTTCACGCCTTTGTTGGGATTGTAGCAGGTCGAGAAGGCGTACTTGCCTTGATAGTCGCAGTCGACATTATCGAGATTGCCGTCGACCTTAACTTGCCATGAAACTTTCATCGCATCGCCGTCGATGGCGGTGAAAACCGACCAATAATTGTTCTTGGGATCGTCCAGCACCTTGCCGTCGTTCGGAATAGGTATCGGGTGCTCGCTGTTGCAGAAGAGATAGCCGGTGCGCGGATATTTCTGCGGACGCATACCATGGATGTCCGATGCGTTCGGAACCTCGATGATCTTGTCAGTCTTCATCACGTCGCAGCGAATGCGCGCGACCCGGCAATTCGCCTTGTCGTTGGCGAAAATATAGCGGCCGTCGTAGGCGCCGTCGGTAAACGACATATGCGGGTGATGCAGGTCGCCGTTGTGGTAATTGCCGTCGCGCGTTTCCAGGAACTTCTTGGTTTCCGGCAGGAGACCCTCGGTCAGGATCTTCTTGCTCTCGTTGGTCAGGCCCCAACCGGTGGCGCTGTCGCGATTGAAGACCGGAATGCGCATGATCTCGCGGCCGGACGGCATGCCGAGGATGCGGACCTCGCCTGTCTGCCCGCTGCTGTTGAACCCGTAATATTCGTCAAGGTCGCCAGGGGGGATCTCGGGATTCTGGTTGCCGCGCGCCGCGGCCGCGGCGCGCGCCTGCTGGGTGAAATTCAGGTAGCTTCCGCCCCCCGACAGCGCGGCCGCGCCGACGACGGCCGTCCCGCCCAGCAACTTGCGACGGTCGACACTGGTTTTTGGTTCGTCTTCATGATCGGTCATGTTCGCCTCTCCTGTTACGGCTCCGCCCCTTGGAACCGGATTGCCATTTGTCCGTTCGCGGCAGCCTAGACGGGCGTGACGCCGTCCGCCCTCTGCGCCGAAACCTTCGCCTTCGGCGGCAGGGCCTGCGCCGCGGGGTCGGATTGCGAAGTGGCCCCGCGCCTTTCGCGCTTAAGACGCCGCTGGATCATCACCGGACATTTCTGGTCGTGGTGATAGAGCATCTGGCAGTGCAGGCACTGGATGCATTCGTTCGGATTGATGTGTCCCTCGGGATGGATGGCCTGAACGGGACATTCATTGCCGCACCTCTGGCAGGGATGGCCGCATTCACGGTAACGACGCAGCCAGTCGAACAGGCGCAGGCGCGCCGGAATGGCAAGCGCCGCCCCAAGCGGGCAGAGGTACCGACAGAACGCGCGCTCGACGAAGATGCTCGCGGCGACCATGGCGCCGGCGTAAAGCGCGAAGGGCCACGCGCGGGCGAATCGCAGGATGATCGCTGTCTTGAACGGCTCGACTTCGGACATCCGTTCGGCCAGCCCCAGGTCGCTCAGCGAAATGCCGAACAGCACCAGAAAGACGATATATTTGAGGGCGGTCATGCGCTGATGGACGCTGAACGAAATCTTCAGCTGCGGAATCTTCAGGCGTCGCGCGAGGCGGTTGGTCAGTTCCTGCAAGGCACCAAACGGGCACAGCCAGCCGCAATAGGCGCCGCGGTTCCAGAACAGCAGGGAGGCGGCAGCGGCGAACCACAGAATGAAGATCAGCGGCGCCATCAGGAAATAGTCCCAATGAAAATCGGTCCGCAGGGCTCCAAAAAAGGCGAAAACGTTGACGATCGACAATTGCGCCTGCGCCAGCCAACCGATCCAGATCAATGTGAACATCAGGAATCCGAGGCGAAGCCGGTCGTAGAAGACCGGGCGGCGCATCAGCCAATCCTGGAAGAAGAAGATGAGCGTCAGCAAACCTATGGCCGCGAGCAAAACGCCGATCTGAACGGTTTTGGCGCGCCACATGTCGTGCCAGATGGCCGGCTCCGACGAAGCCCCCGCCGTGGCCGGAAAAAGCTCGGCCATGATCCGCGTCGCGATCGACGGCTGTGGAAGAGGCTTGAGATAGGCTTCCGGCAGCTTGTAATTGAGGACGAAAGTCAGGAACGCCTTGTCGCGCGCGCCATATTCGCGCTGCGCCAGCAGTTGCAGCCGCCATGGCTGCGCCGGGTCGAGCGCGGCGGTCGTCGGAACGCTGAAGAGATCGACGTCCCGGAATTCAGGCGCGCCGGCGACATGGACATCGCCCAGGCGCGTGTTGTCGAGATCGCGGAAGCGAACGCTGGCGTCGCCCTGCAATATCTCGAAGCGATCGAAGATTCCACCGCGCACATAGCCTGACCCCTTGAACGAATAGGCGCCGTTCGCCGCCACAAGAATGACTTGCTGTTTCGGCGCCAAGGTCCTTTGCAGGGCGGCAAAGCCGGCGTCGCCGAGCAGGCGCTTTCCGATCGACGGGACTGACACCGGAGCGACAAAGAGATCGATGAACGACGTCGCGGGGTCTGTCAATTCCGGATGCTCCGCGCCATTTATGTTGCCCGCGCGCCTGAACGCCGCGGTGACGTCTCCGACCGACAGGCGCAGACGTTGCACCGCGCCTTCCTTGACCAGACCCTTCCAGTCGGCGGGGGCCACATGAGACGGATCGAGTTCGCGCGCCACCGTCGCCGCCGCGGAGGCACCGGGCATTTTCTCGGCTCTTGCAACCTTTTCCCCCGCGCGAACCATGCTCTCGGCGATGACTGTCACTGTCACCGTCGCGCCGCTGACGATGTCGACGGCCGGCCGGCTGGACTCGGCGGACTGGCCAACCGACAGAACGGAACGTCCGACATAGCCACGGATGAACTTCGTGATCCGCTCCGGCGGAATGCCGATCAAGACAATCGGTTCGTGATGCGCCATCAGCCGCGCGCCGGTGATCTTGCCCTCCGTCGAGAGGCCTTCGAGAATCTCGATCGGCCGACCCGAATATCCGGTGGAGTTTACCCAGTCGGCGTTGACGAAGGCGTAGCCAAGCAGCCGTTCGCCGGCGAAGATTCTGGCGACGCCAGGCTGCCCCTCCACAGGCCCGTAATGGTCGGCGCCCGGCGCGAGCTCTCCGGCCGGAACCTGGCTGATGTAATTCACCAGATGGCTCGTCGACGCCAGGCAAGGGCCGGCCGCCATCGCAAAACCGAGCAAAGCCAGAAGGCTGCAGAAATATCTCGTAAGCACCCGCACGTTGCGCTCCGTTCGATCGAACCATGCGCGCGGCAGCAGCCTCGCTCGCACGATTAGCGCGTAGCGGCATGGTCTCTATTGACGAAGGAAAAGGCCGCTCGCGCGAACGCTTGCGGCCCTAAACTCATTACTTGAGCGTTGCGAGATAGGCGATCACGTTCTCCCGATCTTCAGCTTTGGGCAAGCCTGAAAAGGCCATTTTGGTGCCCGGCACCAGCGCCTTCGGATTGGTCAGCCACACATCGAGCGTCTTTTCGTCCCATGTCTTGTTGGCGGCCTTCATTGCGTCGGAATAATTGTAGCCCGGCGCGGAAGCCGAATGCCGCCCGACAACTCCGAACAAGGACGGCCCAAGCCCGTTTTTTCCGGCGACCGACGTGTGGCAAATGGCGCATTTGTAAAACACCTTCTGGCCGGCCGCGGCGTCGCCGGCGGCGCTCGCCGCTGACGTGACTCCGACGCTTGCCATGATGATGGCTGAGACAATAGCGAACTTCATCTGCATGACTTTCCTGCTGCTGTGGCGACCGACCCGTTACATGCGATCGCGCCTGTCGAACGATGGCGGCCGCTCGAACTGTCGTGTTAGCGTCATCGTTGTCGCGCCGTTTTCGGCGGCGTGACAAGGCCCTGGAGACATCGAACACGGCGAAAATCGCGCCAAACGCAGCGTCAGAATTAAAAAATAATTCCACGCTTGACGCCGATCAAGCGCGCTTGATCGAGATGCACGCCGCAATCATCATTGCGCGGTGAACGGCTTGATAAAAATCAGTTTTCTCCGTTGGACGCGTCGGGCGGCTCAGGACTCCGGAAATTCGCCGGCTGTTTGCTCAATCGCACATTGGCGCAGGAAAGCGCATTCAACATTTGATGCGACTGTCCTAGCTGGAGGAGCACGGCAACACACGGAGGCGTCGACGCGGATGATGCGTGAAACTGAGATGAGCGGCATTTCGCGACACAAGGTTTTTGGCGGGTGCCGTGCTGAAACTGTCGACTTTCTGCTTCAGGGCGCCTTCCTGCAAAAATTCCCGGCGCGTATCGAACTCGCCCGTGAAGGCGAACGCCCGGATTTTCTCCATGTCGTGATCGACGGTCTGGTCGAGATTTATGCGAACTCATCTTGATCGTGAAACGACGCTCGGCGTAATCGAAGCGCCGAACGCATTCATTGTCGCGAGCGTCGTTCTCGATCGCGTCCACCTGAAGTCGGCGCGGGTGCTCGAATCCGCCAAAATCCTGCTGGTTCCCGCGCTCGCGGTCCGCAAGGCCATGATCGAGGACGCGGCTTTCGCAACGACGATCGCCGCCGAATTGGCCGAGGCGGATCGATGCAACGTCCGGGAGCTGAAGAATCAGAAACTGCGCTCCAGCCTGGAGCGCCTCGCGGCCTGGCTCATCCTTCGTGATCGCGCGGCCGCGGCGAGCCACCGCTTCACGATTTCGTTCGAAAAGAAAGTTCTTGCTGCGCATCTGGGAATGACGCCGGAGGCGCTGTCGCGCAGCTTCGCGACGCTCGCGAAGTATAATGTCGTGGTCAAAGGCTCCGAAGTCGAAATCCGCGAGCCGGATGCGCTGGAGCACCTCGCCAAATTCAATCCGTTGGTCGACGATTTCAAGCGCATAAATTTGCGACTGCGCCAAATCGCGGCAGCCCCGCCGCCGACGATCTCGCGTTGTTCGATCGGGAGGGCGGCCTTGCAGCCAAGTCGTCAGGGCGCCGGCGATCCCAGCTTTCCTTCGACATATCCGCGAACCGCCTGGGCGATCGCCGCCAGATCGTCGCCGGCAAGAGTCTCCTTCTCCAACAATAACTGCGCGGCCTCGCGATGCGCGGGCTCGCACAGCGCTAGAATCGTCTTCGCGCGCGCGAATGCGTTGTCGATGAGATGGGTCACGGCCTTGTCGATGGCGGCGCTGGTTTCTTCGCTCGCCGCCGACGAATTGACGCCGCCCGAAAGCTCGAGATAGCGCGGACGTTCGGCGATGAACGAAGCCTGCCCGACCTCCGCCGTCATCCCATATTTGGAGACCATGGCGCGCGCCATCTCGGAGGCGCGCTGCAGGTCATCCGCGGCGCCCGTCGTCGGCTCATGGACAACGGCCATTTCCGCCGCCCTGCCTCCGAGCAGCACCGCCATCCGGTCGGCCAGTTCGGAGCGCGTCATCAGATAGCGGTCGTCGGTCGGCATCTGCATCGTATAGCCGAGGACGCCGAGACCGCGCGGGATGATCGAGATCTTCTTCACCACATCCGTGCTGGGCAGCGCCATGGCGACGATGGCGTGGCCCATTTCGTGCCAAGCGACAATCTTGCGCTCCTGTGGATTGAGAAGGCGCTTGCGCTTTTCCGGTCCGGCGACGACCCGTTCGACGGCGGCGGTAAAATCGTCGAGCGACACCGATCTGGCGCCGCGCCTCGTCGCCAGCGTGGCGGCCTCGTTGACGAGATTGGCGAGGTCCGCGCCGGTAAAACCCGGCGTCAGGGCGGCGATGCGCTCGGGATCGACATCGACGTCCAGTTTCACCTTTTTTAGATGCACATTCAGGATTTCGGCCCGGCCGACTCTTGTCCGGCCGGTCGACGGAGATCTGCCGGTCGAAGCGGCCGGCGCGCAGCAGCGCCGGATCGAGCACCTCAGGCCGGTTGGTCGCGGCCAGCAGCACCACGCCGACGCTGGGATCGAATCCGTCGAGTTCGCTCAGCAATTGATTGAGGGTCTGCTCCTTTTCGTCGTTGCCGAACGGCGTCATGCCGCGCGCCCGACCCAACGCGTCGAGTTCGTCGATGAAGATGATGCAGGGCGCATTGTTGCGCGCCTGGTCGAACAGGTCGCGAACCCGCGCCGCGCCGACGCCCACGAACATTTCAACGAATTCCGAACCGTTGATCGAAAAGAACGGGACGCCGGCCTCCCCGGCCACCGCCCGCGCCAGCAGGGTCTTGCCGGTGCCGGGCGGCCCGACCAGCAGGATGCCCTTGGGAATCCGCGCGCCAAGCCGGCCATAAGTGCCGGGGTCCTTGAGGAAGGCGACGATTTCCCTGAGTTCCTCCTTCGCCTCGTCGACGCCGGCGACATCAGTGAATCCGACCTTGGTGTCCTTCTCCACGAACACCTTGGCCTTGCTCTGGCCGATGGCCATGGCGGAACCGAAACCCTGGCCGAGCCGGCGGCTGAGAAAGCTCCAGAAGACGAAGAATATTGCGACCGGGACGATCCAGGACAGAAGGGTCGTCAGCCAGCCGCTGTCGGCCGCGCCGGAAAACTTGACCTTGGCGGCTTCCAGCTCTTTCGCCATGTCCGGATCGACGCGCATGACGAAGAGGTTCTTGCGCCCGTTGGGAAGCGCCTCTTTCAAACTCGCGGTCAGCGAGTGATCGGAAACCTCGACCTCGTCGATCTTGCCTTGATGCAGCAATTCGACGAATTCGCTATAGGGCGCAACCTGTATTTGCTGCGCCGCCGTCCACCATTGCTGGAACAGCACGATGGCGATCAGCGCGAAGAAAAGGTAGCTGACGTCGAAATGCCATTTCTTGTCCATGGGCTCTCTGCGCGCGAAGATTGAAGCGTCCGGCTCGACGCGTCAGCATGCCGCCGAAAAGTGTCTAAAGGCAACCTCCGCTCCCTCAGGAAAGCCGGAATCGGAAAAAGGGCTCCGGCGCGCGGACAGAGATATTGCGGCCAGGCCGAGACAGCCCATAATGCGGAATGGCCATGCATTTTATCCTGTCGGGAAAGGCTCTCGTGCTACTTGCGGTCGCCAACGGCGCGCCCGTCGTCATGAAGAAGTTCCTGAAAGACCGGATGTCGCAGCCCCTCGACGCGGGCCTGCTTTTTTTTGACGGAAGGCGGCTGCTCGGGCCGTCCAAGACCGTACGTGGCCTGTTGTCCTCGCTTTTGCTGACGACCCTCGCCTCCCGTTTGATGGGCCTCGGCTACGGGTTCGGCGCGCTGCTGGCCGCCATGTCGATGGGCGGCGATCTTTTTTCGAGCTTTGTAAAGCGGCGGCTGAATTATCCGTCGAGCAGCATGGCGCTCGGCCTGGACCAGATTCCGGAATCCCTGGCGCCGCTCCTCGCCGTCCGTTTCCTGGCGCCGCTCACCGCCCTGGACGTCGCGGTCGCGACAATGGTCTTTTTCTTCGGCGAACTGCTGCTCTCGCGGCTGCTCTATCGGCTCAACCTGCGTGAACAGCCTTATTGAGCGGCTCAGCGCAACGTCTTGAGCCTGTGGAGCGTGACTTCCGGCGGGCAGTTGAAACGGACGGGCACGATGCACGCGCCGGCGCCTGCCGACGTGTATCCGACCATGTCGCGATAGGTCCAGGAGCCACGCCCCATGCGGCGGGGAAGGCGGGAGTCCAGGGTCACCGGAACGCCTCCCGGCAAGCAGATCTGGCCGCCATGGGTATGGCCGGAGAGCATGAGGTCAAAGCCTGCATGAGCCGCCTGACGGTAAACCTCCGGCGTGTGCGACAGCAGGATCGAAAAATCGTCATGCGGGATTTCCGCCGCCGCCTTCTCGATATTGTCGACGCGATAAAAGTGCGCGTCGTCGATTCCCGTCAGAAACACGCGCGCGCCGCCACGCTCAAGCGCCACATGCTCGTTCAACAGCATCCTGACGCCCATGCGTTCAAGATCCGGCGCCATCAGAATCGTGTCGTGGTTGCCCAGCACGCCATAGATCTCGCCGTGCAACGCCTGACGAAGCTCCGCCAATCCCTGGAGGGCGGACTGGTAGGGGCCATAGGTCAAGCCGCGGTAGTCGCCGGTCATGACGCACAGGTCATAGCGCAGACCCGCAGCCAGCTCCGCGACGCGTCGCATCGCCGGGGCGCTCATGTCGGCGTGCAGATCGGAAAGATGAAGGATCGTGTAGCCATCAAAGGCGGCGGGAAGCTTCGCGGACAACACGTCGTGGGTCCGCAGCTCCACCCTGGCCGCATTGGCGCGCCCGCGCCAGTAGGTTCCGGAAAGGCGCAGGATGGCGCCGATCAACATATGCGACCCGGGCAGGTTTTCGAGGTGAAGGAAATTCAGCCCCTGTCCGAACGCCTGGGCCTCATGGTCCTTCTCGATCCCGAGGCGCTGGCGCGCATGAATCCGGCCAAGGCGACGCTCGAGGAGCAGCATCACGTCGTCGATCGGCAGAAAGCCGGCCGTCCCGCCGGATTGCGAAGCCTCAAGCGTCGAAGTCATCGGGTCCCAATCCGTCGATGGCGGCAATTCCCACCCTGCCGCCGCACGATCAGCGCCCCAAGTTTCAGAATTGTCAAGCGCCAGACCGCTCGAACCGCGCCGCTCATGCGCGGCGGCGCCTAGGGGGCCGAGCGGCCGGCAGGGAAGCCCGGCAAGCGAGGCGGCGCCTGCCGACCAGCCACAAGTGGAACTGAAAAAGCCCGGCATCGCCAGCAAGCGCGCCGAGAAGGACGCCTTCACGCGGCTCGACGGCTCCGCGCAACGGGAGGTTGGCCCTGGCCTGCGGCTGCGCCTTCAGGACGAAGCGGACCCGTGTCTTTGAGCTGCGCCTATTTCAGGCCAAGCAGCTTGTTCTCGTGAAGATACGCCAGGAAGCTCTCGTAGTTCGAGGCGAGCGTCGCGACGGCTTCGGCGAAAGTCTCGAGCGTATAGTCGAGCTTGTCCCCGTCGCGTTCGCCGTGCATCGGTTTTACGCCTGGCTGGCGCCGGAAGATCCAGACCGGCTGGATCGATTGCGGCGCCGGCGCGTGAACCCAGGCGGCATGGGCGATGTCGTTGCGCAGCGACAGGAATGTGTTCGGCACGGTCAAAAAGTTGCAGATCCGGTCGTATCGATCGAGCGGGACCGCCCTGTCGCGGAGCAGGTCGAGCAGCGCCAGCCTTTTGCCGTTGAAGTCGAGGTTGCGGGTCAGGATCATCACGGCGCTGGCGTCCGAGCCGGCGACGGCCGCCGTCAGATCGAGCATCAGCAATTCGTAGCGCGCGAACCAGCGGACGATGGCGCCGAACAGCGCAAGATGTTTCTCGGTCAGGCAATCCTCGCCGGTCCGCTTCATGTCGGCATCCCAAAAAACCCGCGCCTCGTCGGGCGCGATTGATCCTTGTTTCACGCGCCGCCGCCCCGGGCAAGCGCCTCATTCGGTCAGCAAGGGATAAATGCGGGCCGCGATCGCGACCAGCGCCGCCGTCACGCCGAAAAGCACGGCAAAATCAAGTGGCAAGCCATAAACACCGGCGGAATCCGCGAGCATGAGGCTGCGCAGTCCGTCGACCTCGTAGCTCAAGGGATTCGACCTGGAAATCCCTTGCAGCCAATGCGGCATCAGCTCGATCGGATAGATGGCGTTGCTGGCGAAAAAGATCGGCATGGTCAGCACCTGCCCAATCCCCATGAACCGGTCGCGCGTCTTCACAATGCAGGCGATGATCAGCGAAAAGGTCGAAAACAGGGCCGACCCCAGGCAGATCAGCGCGATCACGCCCAGGATGTCGATGGGCCGGAACGACAGCCTGATGCCGAGCAGGAAGGCGAGGGCATAGACGATCGACGCCTGAACCAGGCCGCGCACGCTCGAGGAAACGGCCTTGCCGATCACCAGGGCGCTGCGCGGGGCCGGGCTGACCATGTAGCGGTGAAGGACGCCGAGATCGCGCTCCCAGATCGCGGCTATGCCATAGAAGATGGCGGCGAACAAAACGCTCTGGGCCAGGATGCCCGGCGCGAGGAAGTCGAGATAGGACCCCTTGCCGGCGTGCAGCCCGCGCACCTGCGCCATGACTTCGCCGAACAGAAGCAGCCAGATCGCCGGTTGAAGGGCGCGCGTGAAAAGCTCGGTCGGGTCGTGCCGGAGTTTTGTCATCTCGGCGTCGGCGACCGCCCAGACCTGTGTCAGGAAGCCGCCGGCGGCGACGAGAAAGCCCAGCTCAGGAATGCGACCGCTCGCTGCTGCGGGCGTGCCGGATGTCGACATAGGAGCCTCCCGTCTCGATCGCCGCGCCGGTGATCGCGGCAAAAACATCGTCGAGCGTGGCGCCGGGTCCGACGCGCGCCTTGAGTTCGGCCGGCGTGCCGGACTTCACCAGGCGCCCGCCGTGCAACACGCCGATGCGGCCGCAAAGCTCGTCAGCTTCGTCCATCTGGTGGGTCGTGATCAATATGGTCATGCCTAGCTTTTCGCGCAAATCGCGGACATGCCTCCATACGGAGCGCCGCGCCACCGGATCGAGCCCGACCGTCGGCTCGTCCATGAACAAGACGGCAGGTTCGTGCAGCATCGCCTGCGCGATTTCGAGGCGCCGGACCATGCCGCCGGAAAAACCTCGAACCGGCCGGTCGGCGGCCTGCGCGAGATCCATCATCTCCAGCGCGCTGACGATCCTTTTTTCCCGTTCGCGGCGCGGGATGAGATAAAGCCGGGCGGAAAGGAGCAGGTTTTCATAAGCCGTCAGGCCGCCGTCAGCCGACAGGAGCTGGGGCACGTAGCCGATGTTCGCCCGCACGCGCGCCGGTTCGTCGACAATGTCGAAACCGGCGATCCGCGCCGTGCCTGAGGTCGGCGGCAGGAGCGTCGTGAGCATTTTGACCAAGGTCGACTTGCCTGCCCCGTTCGGGCCGATCAGGCCAAAAATTTCCGCTCGGAAAACGGACAGAGTGATGGCGTCGGCCGCGACCAGCGCGCCGTAGCGGCGGGTCAGCGCCATGGTTTCGATCAAAGGCGCCTCATTCGCCATCGGCAGGCTCCACCCCCACAGTCAGGCTTCACGTTGCGTCGCAGCGCGATTGCCGCCCGATTGGGCGAACATCGCCCTTTGCTCCATGCAGCGAGGCCGCCGGTCCATTGGCTAGCGTCCCCACGGGACAATCACCTGTGATGACCGGCCCCGACACGCGCTTGAACGCACCGTATAGATAAATGCCGGCTTTGAGCACGACAAAAAGATCGATCGTCTGCGAATTGCCGGCCGATGCGACGGTCCTGCCGAAGAGCCGAACGGGTGGGCTCACAATTCACGCCGTATGCGGACCATCTCCTCGGGGATCCACGCCATTGAGCAAACAGGTCGCCATGATCAACCGCCGCGAGAGGAAAATATTCTTAAAGCTTGCGCGCGCCGTGAGGACGAGATGATTTCCGGCCAATAGTCCAACAGCCGCGCTTCACCAAGTTTGAGGTGCGGCAACGATGTCAGGCGTCGCCGCAACCAATTCGTCACAGCTGTGCTGAGCGCGTCTTCCATCTCTATTCCGCGCAACATCTCCATCAGGAGAATGTCGGTTCCGATCACATTCTGTTCAGACCTTCCGCATAGCTGATCATTTCGAAAGTCTCGCCGTATTTGGCGGCGCCGTCGGCTATGGCGTCGATTTTCGCCGCCGTGTCGAATTTCTTCATCTTCGTCTTGTCGAGATAAAGGAAATCAATCAGCTCGTTATAAACCGAGACATCGTCGTAGGGCAGGACGTAAAACGACAAATCGCCGAAGCTGACCTGATAGCGGTCGCCGCGTTTCACGTCGCTGATATAGATGAAATATTTGCCGTCAGGCTTGATAGCGTCGCCGAGCGCTTCGACCAGAGCGGGCAGTTCTTTGAAACTGGACAATTGCCCCGCGAGAAAGGACAGGGCCTTGTCGCCGTCCTCGGCTGCGGCGAAGGCGGCGGTCAGCGTGACTTGCGGCTCCTGTGCGATGGCGATCTCGCCGCGAAAGCCGAAACGGCCGGCGGTGTGGGTCGGGCCTTTGTGGGCCGGCTTGACGAGGCGGTCTTCAGCCTCGAGACGCTGGAAAGCGGTGGTTTCGATGGAGGTCATGGTCGACTTTCACATTTCCGCTCGTTCCTGAGACATTCAAGACCATAGCGGCCGGATGGTTTGCTTCTGTTGAATTTTTCGGACGCGCGAAAAGGGCGTCGGGCCGCGAAGATTGCGGCCAGGCGCTTCAAGCGTGGGGATTTGGGCGGGTTGCGACAATGGAGGCTTCGTGACAAAGCGCGCGAAATCGCCATGTTAGGCATGAGCGGGCAGTGCGAGACGCCGTTATGACGTTCAATTCGCAAGCCGAGAAAGACTCCCAGCCCGACAAGAGCAATTACCGTGCCCTGCCATCAACCACATGGCCACGTTGGCTTGGAATGTTTGGCGTCGATCCCGCACGGCGAACTGGGGGCGGACTGAACCAAACCGGCGCTGGGCGCGGAACTGTCATTCGCCTAGCCGGTTCAGGGCGATCGGTAAAAACGACCGGAGGCTTGGGCCCCGGCCATCAATCACGGCTCCCAAAGCGGAAGGTCAGAAAAGTGATTGGGCTTTATGCGGCGGCGACCGACGCAGTGGCGCGCGACAGTTTAACCCGGACCAGCACGCATTGATTTCAATATCGCAGTTCGGATGGAGGCATTCGCATCCCTCGGCGAAAGGCTCCGGCGCGCCGACAAAATAGCCTTGTGCGTAATCGACGCCGATGAAACGGAGCGCTTCCAGTAAATCCGCGTTTTCGACAAATTCTGCGACGGTTTTCTTGCCCGTGGTGCGCGCCAGGTGCTGAATCATTTCGACCATCGCGCGATCGATGCGGTCAGTGAGCATGTCTTTGACAAAGCTGCCGTCAATTTTCAAATAATCGACTGGCAAATGTTTGAGATAGGCAAACGACGACATGCCGACGCCGAAGTCGTCCAGGGCGAAGCGGCAGCCTGATTGTTGGAGCGTCCGGATGAATTTCGCCGCCCCGTCCAGATTGGAGATCGCGCTTGTCTCCGTGATCTCGAAACAGATCAAGGCGGGCGGAACGCCATGCGTCCGCAACTGCTCCTGCACAAATTCGCTAAAGGCCGGATCGCCGACGCTGAGGCCGGAGAGATTGATCGCGCAGGTCTCCAACGGCCTCGCGCCCGGGCGGGAAAGGCGGCGCGAAATGCTGGCGAAAGCGGCCCTCACAACCCAGCGATCGATCACCGGCATCAGGTCGAATCTTTCGGCCGCCGGAAGGAAAGCGCCGGGCGGAATCATCTTTCCGTTCTCGTCGCGCAGCCGCAGCAGAAGCTCGACGTGGTCTCCCCGATCGACACCGTCCAGCGGCCTGATCTGTTGCGCGAACAGGCAGAATCGATTTTCGTCGAGAGCGTCGCGGATGCGCTGGACCCAGGCCATCTCGCCGCGGCGTTGCTGCAATTCGGAATCGCTTGGCCGATGGAACTGGATGCGATTGCGCCCTTTCTCCTTCGCCATATAGCAAGCAATGTCCGCCGCGCGCAGGGCCTCCTTGATGCTCGCGCCGGCGGTCCCGAGGCTCGTGAGGCCTATGCTGGCGCTGATGTTGAATGAGCGCCCTTCCCAGAGGAAAACCATTTCCTCGATGGCGCCCTTGACGCGCTCCGCCGTCTGCATGGCGGCAGCGACGTCGCATCCGTGAAGAATAAAGCCGAATTCATCGCCGCCTAGGCGGGCGACCAGATCGGTTTCGTTCAGATTGCGTTGCAGCAAAACAGAAATCTCTCGCAGCAACTGATCGCCGGCCGCGTGGCCGCAGGTGTCGTTGACGATCTTGAACTGGTCCATATCGAGAAGCATCAAGGCGTTCTCGCTTTGCCTTTCAGCGGCCGCAAGGAGAATTTTATTCAGCCATTCTTCGAACTCCCGGCGATTGGCCAGCCCGGTCAATGCGTCGTGGCGGGCCTGCCAGGAAAGCCGCCCGATATATTCCTGCTCGCGCGTCATGTCGCGCAGGACCAAAACGGCGCCGGCGGTCGCGCCGTCGATCTCGATCCGAGTCCCGACCAACGACACCGGCGTGGCGACGACGCCGCTGCGCAGTAGGAGCTCGGTCTCGGCGCCGATTTCGATGTCGCGGCCGCTTAGGATCGCTTCGACGAGCCCGGTTTTTTCAAGCCCCGTCGCATTATCCACAAGGCTCGCCAGCGCTGTCAGGCTAGCGCCCTGCGCCTGCGCGCACGTCGCGCCGAGGAGGCGTTCGGCGGCGCCGTTGAGGTAATCGATCCTGCCGGCCGCGTCGACGCGAATGACGGCGTCGCCGATCGACTGGAGGGTGATCTGGGCGTTTTCCTTTTCGCTCCTCAGCGCGTCCTCGAAGCGAGCCCGCTGAATGAGAAGTTTGCGGACATGCCAGATGATCAACGCCATCAGAATAGCGGCGTTCGCGACATTGGCGAGCGTCAGCAACCATTTGATGTCGCGCGAGCCGGCGCCAAGCGAATTGGAAAACGCGGTCGCTGACGGCGCAAGCCGTTCGTTGAGCCGATAGATTCGCGCCTTGAAAGAATTGATTTCAGGCTCGGCCGTTCTGCTCGCCAGGGCGCTGTGGATGTCGTGCCCGAGAGCCGAGAGTTCGAGCAGCGGGCGGTCGGTTTCGCGCCAGCGTTGAACGGCTTCGTCCAAATAATTGAAATGGCGAAAGTGAATGAACAGCCAGATCATTCCAGGAATGTCATTGGCGTCTACGCCGCCCCGAAGAAAGCTGCGCCTCGCCGCGCCGACGTCGGGGGGCGCCTGCTCCATCGCGAGCCGAGCCGCCATGTCGGCCAATGGCGCGGCCAGAGCGTCGGCGTACTGCCGATAATAGCGATCATCGCGCGTATCGGCGTAAAGATCGAGAAAATAGATTGCGTTCTTCTGCCCCTTCGACCAGATGCTTTCGCCTTCGACATAGGCGCGCACGATCGAAAGCGTATGCAAGCTCGCGCCGGCGACCAGCGTCTGAACGAGGACCACCGTTACTGCGGGCAAAACGCGTTTGAAGAGATCCCATTTTCGGTTGAAGGCGCCGTTTTTGGCCGGCATGCTGGAGTTCGCGCCAGGCGATTTCCAAAGTCCAGTCAAACGTTTTAGCGGACTAATCAGCGTTGTCGCGCCGATACTCGACTCGGACTGGTTGCTCAGCTTATCGAAACGCATAAAATTGTTGTCTTCTTTGAGAGAGCCCGGAGCCCATCCAGACGAGCACAGCCTTGTTGCGGCCGCGAGAGTCACGTGAGCCTGACAATCTAGAAGAAAATGTGTTAGCAATTGGTGATTGCGTTGCGCGAACCACTACAACGCTTGGTTGTCAATCCGCGAATAGGCAGCCATCCCTCGGAACTATAGTAAATATTGTGGATATTCATGGACCGGGCGACGCGTCGCGATATCGTCATCGCCGCTCGGGCTTTTAGAATTCAACCTGCATTTTTGCGACTGTCGGCCAATCTGCCGCTCATGCCTGCGCGTTCCTTCATCAGGCCGCACGCGTGTTCGACCGGGCAGTCGATGACGGCGATGACATAGGGACGGCGACTGCGATTGAAGACGATCACCGCCGCCGACGCCAAGAATCCATCACCCCTGGAGCGCAGCCTCTTGCGCGACGGCCACTGGCGCGACGGCGGCGCGACCCACGAGATGCGCGTAATCCTCGATCGGCGCCGGACGGCCGAATAGGTAGCCCTGGATTTCATCGCACTGTTCCTTCGCCAAGAAATCCAGCTGCGCCGCGGTCTCGACCCCTTCGGCGATGACCGGCATGTTGAGGCCGCGTCCCAGTCCAATGACCGCGCGGACAATGGCGGCCGACTGCTCCCTGGTCTCGACCTGCGCGATGAACGACTGGTCGATCTTGAGCTTGTCGAAAGGGAAGGACTGCAAATAGGAAAGCGACGAATAACCGGTGCCAAAATCGTCCATCGAAATCGTCGCGCCCATCGCTTTCAACTGACGCAGGATCGTCAGGCTGCGCGAAGAATCCTGCATCAGCACGCCCTCAGTTATTTCGAGCTCCAGCCGTGCGGGCGCGAGACCGCTTTCCTGCAAGACCGCACGAACGAGACCGGCAAGATCGCCGCGACGGAACTGGATCGGCGACAGATTGACCGCGATGCCCAGGGCCTTCGGCCAGGATGCGGCTTCGCGGCAAGCCTGGCGCAGAATCCATTCTCCGAGCTCGACGATTAGGCCGCTCTCCTCGGCGATCGGAATGAAAGTCGCCGGCGACACGAAGCCTCGCGTCGGATGACGCCAGCGCAACAAGGCCTCGAATCCGAAAACCTCACCGATGACATTGGCTTGAGGCTGGTAATAAAGCTGCAATTCGTTGCGCTCGATGGCCACGCGAAGGTCATGTTGCAGCGCATGACGTTCGTGGATGCGCGCGTCCATGTGAGGTTCGAAGAAACGCACGCCGCCGCGTCCATCCGCCTTTGCGCGATAGAGGGCGGCGTCGGCATTGGCGACGAGGCTCGTGGCGTCCCGGCCGTCGCCCGGAAATACGGCCACGCCAATGCTGAGCCCTATACGAAGCTGCGCGCCATCGATGTCGAAAGTCTCGGCCCCGGCGGCAAGGAGTCGCTCAGCCAGCCCGCCGGCCGCCGCCGGCTGCTCCGCTCCCAGCGAGATGACAGTAAACTCGTCGCCGCCGATGCGCGCCAAGAAATTCCCTTCCGCCGCGAGCGCCAGTCGGCTGGATAATTGCCGCAACAATTGATCCCCGACGGCATGCCCATAGATGTCGTTGATTTCCTTGAAATGGTCGAGATCGAGACAAAGCGTCGCGAACGGCGCCTGCGAGATGGAGGACGCGCTGAACGCCCGGGCGAGTTCTTCGGTGAAGGCCGAGCGGTTGGGAAGATCGGTCAGTGCGTCATGAAACGCGAGATGGCGGATGCGCTGCTCGGCCCGCCGGCGCTCTGTAAGGTCGATCGCCGCGACGAGGGCCGCGTCACGGCCCTCATAGGCGAGCGAACGCTCATAGATGGCGACCTCGATCAGCTCGCCATTGGCCTTGCGGTGCTGCGCGGCCCCCAACTCGGCCGCCGGCTCGCCCGCCTCGTGCGACACGAGATCGGCCGCCGCCATGCTCAGAAATTGCTCGCGGCTGTAGCCATAATGGCTCAAGGCGGCATCGTTGACTGCGATCATGCCGCCGGTCGCAAGATCGCGCACCCACATCGGAACAGGATTGGAAAGAAAAAGCAGCCGGAACGACGCCTCGCGCCGTTTCAGATCGTCAATGCGGAAGCGCTCCCGGTCGGCTTCGAGTTCGCGCGCCAGCACGGCGTTGGCCTTGAGCACTTCCACCGCCGCAGCGACGCGGGACAACTCGTCGGCGCCCTCGCGCGAAATCTCGACCTTTAGATCGCCGTTGGCGAGCGCCAGGATTGTCGCGTTGAGGTTTTCGATGCGCCGCAACAGGCCTTTGCCGATGTAGATCCAGGCGATCGCCAAGGCCGCCAGCAGGCTGAATGCCGCAAGCCCGTTCAGGAGAGTTTTGCTCACATCGATCGCCCGTCGCGAGGCGAGCACGGCCGCATCCGAATTTTGCCGCGCCGCGGCGATGAAACTTTCCACCACGGCCGAAAGCCTCGTCGCTTTCGCCTGGCTTTCATTCGCCAGCTGTCCGCCGCGGTCGAGGTTCGACAACTCCTGCCTGCGTAGCGAAAACAACCCATCGGCGCCTTCGCCAAGGCCGACCAGCGAATTGAACGAGGCGCGGAGGGCCGGCGCGCCCTGGGTTTCGCCCAGGCTGAGCGCCGCGACCTTCGCCCGATGGCTGGAGGCGATGAACATGTCTTGCAAGGGCGGCAGCAAATCCGCCGACGCCGTCAGCGACGCCTGCGCCAGCAGGCCCGCGGACAGATTGGCCTCCGCCCGCAGGTCGTTGAAAGCGCGCAATCCGGGCAGTTCGGAACGCGAAAGGGAGGACAGACCGGCTGCGATGGAGTTGAGATCGCGGCTCTTGCCCATGGTCTCGACGCCCATCGTCAGATTGAAGCGGGCGTCGTCGATCAGCGGCGCGAGCTGCTCGATAATGCGCCGATGCGTTTCCTGCGACTGGTTGGTCAATCGCCTTCGCGCTTCGCCCAGTTGGAGTCGCCGGCCGATGGTCTCGGCGAGAGCGTCGGAATTGAGCTCCATATCGCGAACCGCCGCTTTCAATTGCGGCATTTCGTGGCGCCGGAATGCGGCGTGATCGAGCCCCGTCAGCGTGGCCGCCATGTCCCGGCGTTTCGCGCGAAGCTCCTCCACCACCGCCGAGAGCCGCCGCGCATTGTCGATGCCCGGCAGCGTCGCCGAAATCGCCGAAAGCTCGGCCGCCTGGCGGGCCAGGGTCAAGGCGTGGTCGATAGCCGGGATCGCCTCCGAATTGAGGCGCTCAAAGCTATCGCCGATGCGGCGATAGGACAATGAAGCCACAGAGGCCGCAACCAATGTGAGGCTCGCGACCGCCGCGAAAGCGGCGAACAATTTGCCGCGAATGCCGAACTTGAACCGGCGCGCAGCCGGCTTCTCGCGGAGCGAGTTGAGGGAAGCCGTTGCGTCGGTCAATGTCGCATCTCTTGTGTCGCCTCGGCGGAGTTCGAAATTGTCGACACGCGCCGGACGACCGGCGGATCGCGCAGAATTCGGAACCACCGAGATCACTCCATCGCCATGAATGACGGAGAAGAACACCGAGTCAGTTCCCCGGTTGTTGTCGGGCGCATAGCGCAGCCGCACGCCGCCCAGATCGAAACTCTGGCTGAAAATCGCGCCAAGCAGGCTTTTGCGCGTCGGTTGGCCGGGTATCCTTTCGAGGGCCGCGATCACCAGCCGACCGGCGATATAGCCTTCGAGACTGACGAAGCTGAATTCTGGCTTGGCCGCGAGCGCGCCCAAAGCATCCTGGTAGCGCGCGACGAGCGGCAGCGAGCGATCCCAGGGAGACGGCGTCACCTGGGTGACGAAGACCCCGTCGCCGATGGGGCCGAGTTCATGCGCCAGGGCGCCAGCGCCGACGAAGGATGTGTTGAGGAACAGGCTTGTCATTCCCAGCGAGCGGGCCAGCTTGATGAAGGCGGCGCAGGGCTTGTACGGGCCGACGAGGATCACCGCCTCGGGATTGGCGGCGCGGATGACCAGCAAGGGCGACTTGATCGCCGTCGTGTTGCGCTCGAACGTCCCTTCCGCGATCAGGCGCATCGATCTCTTGTCCAGGGCGCGTTGGACCCCCTCCAGGCCGGCGCGGCCGAAAGCGTCGTCCTGGTAGAGGATGGCGATGCGGCGGACGCCGCGATCCGCGACCAGGCGCTCCACCATCGCCTCGGTCTCCTGGAAATAGGACGCGCGGACATTGACGACATTCGGCTTGAAAGGCGTGCGCAGAAACTCGGCGCCGGTGAAGGCGCCGATGAAGGGAACGCCCATCTCCGCCGCGATAGGCTGGGTCGCCAGCGAGGTCGGCGTTCCCACCGCCCCGACCAGCGCGAACACTTTGTCGTCATGGATGAGCTTGCTGGTCGCTTGCACCGATCGGTCCGGGTCGTAGCCGTCATCCAGCGAGACGAGGTCCAGCTTGCGTCCCTTCACGCCGCCCGCGCGATTGACTTCGCCAAACGCCGCAAGCAGACCCTTGCGCATGTCCTGGCCAAGCGACGCGGCTGGGCCGGTGAGCGCGGCCGCCTGGCCGAGCAAAATCCGGTCGGTTTGGACCCCTGGCTCGGCCCGAGCGGCCGAGGGATCGGCCAGCCCCCCTGGAGCGCGGCCATGACGAAGACCGTCATGGCAATGACAGAGGAGAGTTTGGGCATTTCGGCGCTTTCAAACGTGCGGCGAGCTGGCGAACGGGACGGGCGAGCAATTCAACCTTGAGTTGAATTTGTTAGTTAATGGTTAAGTCTCGCCCGAATGCGACGAGCCGTTCAAAATAAACATGATGTCAATATTGAAGGTGCGCGCGGGCGCCCCGCGACGGACACCGGCCGGCGCCGCTGCGCGCGGGCCGCCAAACTTGAGGGACCCCACTAGGGCGAGATATTGATCCGGCCCATTGATTTGGCCACCGGGCGGCTTGCCAATTCGCGCCGACTGGCCCCACGCTGGCGAAAGACCATCTCGACGAGCGTGAAAGTCGGCGATTTTCGCTTGAAAATGTTGCCCGCCCGTTCGCCTGATATTGGCTGTTTAGGTTTGTTGGCAACCAAAGGTTCCTGCCGCCGAGCTCAACTTTCGTCCCGAAGGGGCGCGGCGCCGTCTGGAAATAGGCATGCGGAAACCTGCGCCCGCCGATTGTCGGCCCAATGAGCACGCCGCGCGCCTCTGCCGTGAGCGAAGGTTTCGACTATGATGTCGGCGCTGCGCGCGCCCTTCGACTTTGCGCGCTTCACCCGCGCCAAGATCGTCCGCGCGTTCGGCGAGCGCCGTTTCGGCGTCGAATTCCAGCGCCCGTTTCGCCCGCATGAATTCAGCTGGAATATTCGCCTCTGGCGGGTGGCGCGAATAATCCGCCTGCTAGACCGGCGTTTCAGGAAAAGTGCAGACGCGGTTTCGACCGAGGTCTTTGGCCCGGTACAGCGCCATGTCGGCTAGCTTCAGGACCTCGTCCGCCTTCTTCTGCGTGTCCGGAACGACCGTCGCGGCGCCGATCGAAGCCGTAACGTAAGGGCCTACGCTGCTCTTCGGGTGACGGATGGCCCTTCTCTCGACGGCTGCGCGAAGGTTCTCGGCGACAGCTGTCGCGCCGGAAACGCACGTGGCCGGCAGCACGACCGCGAATTCCTCGCCGCCGACGCGCGCCGAGAAGTCGCCGGCGCGCTGGACGCTTTCGGCGATGACCGTGCCGACCGCGGTCAGGCACTGGTCGCCGCTCGCGTGGCCGAGGCTGTCGTTGTATTGCTTGAAATGGTCGAGGTCGATCATCAGCACGGAAAACGGATCGCTGGAACGCTTGGACCGTCGCCATTCTTTCGCGAGAACGTCGTCGAAGGTCCGCCGGTTTGGCAGGCCCGTCAGCCCGTCAAGGCCGGCGACCGCCCGCAGCCGCGCCTCCGCGTCCTTGATGCCGGTGAGGTCGCGGATGGTCTCCATCACGCCAATTTTCTTGCC
Source organism: uncultured Alphaproteobacteria bacterium (assembly GCA_963849665.1). GTDB lineage: Bacteria > Pseudomonadota > Alphaproteobacteria > Rhizobiales > Beijerinckiaceae > Rhodoblastus. The sequence continues at coordinate 26,660 of CAWKJW010000018.1, forward strand.
CGCTTCGTCATAGACCGGAACGGCCTCGGCGGCGAGGTAGGCGCGGCGACCGGCGCCGGGCATGTCGCACCACGTCTCGACCGAAATCGCGCCGCGGGCGACCTGCGAAATCGGAGAAGGTGGCGAAAAGGTCAGGGACCAATTCGATGAGGTCCGCGAGAACGAGATCGGCCAGGCAGGGCCTGGAAGAGGTGTAAAATCCCTTCCATTGGTCCCTCGTGCCGACAACGGCCTTGGCTTCGATCCCGGTGAGGCTCGCGCAGGCCCGGTTCCAAAGGAGCACACGGCCGTCTTCGCCGAGGACAAAGGTCGGGGCAGTATGCTGGTCGAGCAGGCTCGCGAGGGATTCGAGGGACAGCATTTGCGCATTCATCGGCGTTGCGGTTTATTGTTCAGCCAGATTGTAAACAAAAAACGCGCGATTAAACATCCCCATGCGCAATGAGATTTGGAATTTGCCGGAAGTCGGCCGAGTCTTGAAAACAACGACTTATAATTAGAATAACTCTATTTTGCCCAACGACGCCGCACGGCTCAGGTTGGCGAGGCTTTTTTGCAGCCTGAGGCTCAGCTCCCACACAGTCGATCGCCAACTTTCGCGATCACGTAACCCGCATTGGGACCAGAATGATGCTTCACCCGAGCGTCCAGGCTACACCGAAATCAACCCGTGCGGACACACTTTCGGCGACGGCTCAGCCTGTCCGTTTGGCTATACCTTTTCGGACACTCATCTCCCCGCGCCCGGCCTAACGGGGGGTTTTTTTCAACGTGTAGTTTGAGCGCAGGCTTTTGAGATTTTTCCACCAAAACCGACTGCCCGACTAGCGCGGCTCCGCTTTGGAAGGATAAGCACCAGTTCCGTAACATGGCCCCGATATCGCTTATCTCCTGAAAGCACGCTGCTCCGTCGAACCGTCTTTAAGTTTGCAATTCCCTTATAAAGATTTCGGATCGAAGCATGGTCTGCGTTGGTGACGATAACATGCGCCCCCCGAGCCGCTGCATCACGCACCGCATTCCGCAGCCGAATTTGATCACTCCAACTGAACAGGTTTTCATTGTATTTCACAAACCCATTCATGTTGTGCTTGACCGTGTAAGGCGGATCAATGAACAATAAATCGCCTTCACCACAATTTTCGATAGATTTTTCAAAGTCTCCATGACGCAAATCAGCATATTTTAGAGCCGACGCAACCTTCCCGAAGTCGTCGAAATCGAACACAATCCGGTCTTTGCTTCCCTTTGGCACATTAAACTGGCCACGAAGGTTCACTCGATATAGCCCATTCCAACAGGCTCTATTGAGATATATGAAACGAGCAGCGCGGGCGGGCAGCGCGACCTCGGCCTTCGCCCTCTGGGAATAATAATGCTCATGCGAGTGTTGTTCTTGATGCCATTCGAGCCGACACCATACGTCCTGCCAATCTTGCTTTATCGCCTCGTAGGTTTCGATCAATTCCGCATTGGCATCCGACAACAGCGCCTGTTTCGGTCGCAAAGCGAAGAACGTTGCGGCTCCGCCAAGAAACGGCTCCACATACCGATTGAAGCTTCTGGGGACCAGTGCCCTGACCTCAGGCACCAGCCACCTCTTCCCGCCAGCCCACTTCAGGAACGGCAAGATGTCGGATGTTGGAACGACGATTGGATCAGCACCCCCAAACTCACAGATCGAACCCTTTTTCTTCGGCACGCTTATAAATTTCATTTTTTATGTAGCTAATTGTCTCGAAATCTCCTTCGGCAAAAGTCCTGAATGGGGACTTATGAGCAGTGACGCGACGGAGATCATTAATTTTTTCCATCCATTCTAAATAATACTTCTTCCCTTTTTCGCCAGGCAACGGAATACTCATAATCAATTCAAGATGCGGCCAATTATTGGGCTGCTTTATTATTTTCACATAGTCGATAAAGTCGATATACGCCTCCCGCAAGGCGCGCTTTTCTCTCGGGTCCGCCTGCTGTTTTTGGTACGCTTTTTGTTTAATATCTGCGTTCTCGATGCCTATTTCCCAATAAGCTTTTTCGCCTGATGCAAGCTCATCTGTCCCGTAGACGCTCTTAAGCGTCGCTATACAAATCTGGGCAACGGCATTTTGAATGTCCTCGACGTCTCGACCGGCCTGACCAACTCGGACGTCAATTTCATTTGCCCGGTGCTTCTTGTAGTCGTCACTTCCGAAAGTGGGGTGTTTTTTTACCAGAAGATCTATAAGGTTATAGAAGTATTCCAGCACTCCACCCTCGCCGAACTTGCGAGCAAACCGTTGCTCAACCTGTTTTTCGGTAGCTGTCTTCATGAACTCAGCAATCGGCTCCACAAATTCTGTCAACTTTGCAACGATCTGATCCGGCTTCGCAGTCTGTGGGTCAATGACATGTTTAGCTGAAAGGTGCTCCAATATCTCGGACACGAGTTGAAAATGCGCGCGTATACCGGGGTTAACGCAGATATATGCCGATCTGCCAGCGAGCCAACGTTCGTGATTAGCATCCATTAGAACTCGAAAATAGCCGTTAAGGATTTTCCGGCTTCGCTTGATCGTTTCCTCGTCGGTCGCCGCCGAGAACCAGCCAGTTACCCGGCTTTTTTTGCTGATCGCTTTGCCGAGTAAGTTCGACCGAATTAGCCCTTTGACAGCCTCGGCAACAGTGAGGTTTTGGATGCCGGTAGGAGGGATCCCAGGCTTAGCGAACCTCGAAAATAGTGGGCTCGAATGGTCTGCATTGAGGGAGCGCAGCAAGCCAGAGGCTAGCGCCGAAATCGCCTCTCTTGGGTCACTTGAACCTATCTTGAGGTCAGCCTGAAGCGTGACTAGCAGGCTTTTCGGAACACTCTTTTGTTCGTGGTTAATGGTGATAAATAGATCAGCCTCTTTTTTTGTATCAAGCCTTTCGAAGGCCAACACAAAGAGGTTGGTGTCCAAAAATTTGTCATCCAAATTGGAAAACCCGTACAAACGATGCTGCCCATCGATTACCCACGCAGATTTGTATTTGCTTGGTAGGCTTAGCATGCCAAATTTTGAGTTTTTATCCTTGTTATGCGTTTTTGGAAGCAATTCAAAACGACATTCTTCGGTACAATTTATGAGAATGTTGGTAGGAAAAAATCCACCTCCTTTGATGAACTCTTCGATACTCTTAATTCGATTCTTATTTATCATCCGCTGATAGGCAGGCCTGCCGTCTGGGTGATTTAATGCTTGATGGTTTACGAATGCGATCTTCATCAATCGCCGCGCAGAGATCACAAAACTATAATAATTGACACCCTTCTCGAAACTGCCTTGGACCGCAGGGACTTTAATGTCGCTTAAGCCGGGAATATCTTGCCCTTTTAGAAACTCAGCTAAGAATTGATATCGTCCAGCAGACCCCATATGTGAGATGAATGTCTCGAAATATGAAAGCTCATTTTCAGTTATTACCCTAATATTTTCAGCTTCCGCACGCTCAAGGTCATTTTCGTTCCAAATTATATTTTCAGTGACTATCATCCAAAGAATTTTTGGACGGTAAGCCTCACCAAAAATACTCTTAATAGAATTTGCGAATGATTTCTTTAGGTTTGCAAGCTCATGTATTGCATTTGCAAGAGGGCGACGACCCATTGTTTCTTTCGATTTACACTCAACAATTACTACAGTCTCGTCATCCTTTGCGAACACATCTACCTGCTTAGAGTTTTTTGTCCCGTTGTGACGCTCATAGTGGAGCTTGAAATTTTTGCCCCCGATTACCGGGTAGCCCATTTTGTAAAAAAGACACCAGACGCGATCTTCAAGCCGCTTGTCGATTGTCTTTTCTTTTCTTAGCCAAGCATTTGACTTCGTAGTGCGAAAAAGCTGCCATCCCTCGCCAGCTTTGGCTTCAATGTCAGCGGGATGACTTTTCAAATATTCATAGGCTTCACGTCGCCGCCGATATTCCGCTCGGAGATCATTTGTTTCCGTTAGGAGGGTGGAAAGCGTTGTGATTTCAATCGCTGCATCGGCAGCGGTATTGGATTTAATTTTTTGAGCTAAGCGAGCCACAATCGTCCCCCAAGCGAATCAACATCAGAATTGCTAATTCTTAATGGATTTACTGTCGTGACGATACGCAATTGGGTTTTCGGTCTGTGGGGTATCGATTGGTGTACCGCGGCTCGCTTGCTACAAGAAAAATAATGATATTTCAAAGAGTTATAAGTGGTGACAGAAGTTGGCTGGGGCGGGAGGATTCGAACCTCCGTATGGCGGAATCAAAATCCGCTGCCTTACCGCTTGGCGACGCCCCAACATCCGACTCAGGCTGTCAGTCGGTGGCGGACCATAATGACGACTTCGCCGCCGAGCAAGCACACGCCGTCGAATTTTTCTCCTCTGCCGCCGCCGCTTCGCCCTTTCGCCGACAAAAGTTGACGAAATGTCCGGAATGGTGAAGCTTCCGTCGGGACGGCGCGCCCGTGCGCCTGCCGTTCGCAAGATACGCCCCAAGGCGAAAGGACTTTTTGCCATGTACAAGACTTTGCGCGCATTCACCGCCGCCGCTTTGATCGCCCTCGCCGCACCCGCTTTCGCGCAAGCGCCGGCGACGCAGGCTCCCGCCAAGGCCGCCGCCCCGGCCAAACCCGCCGCCGCGCCCGCCCCCGCCGCCGCCGCCGCCATGAAGCCGCTGGTCGACATCAATTCCGCCAGCGAGGCCGATCTGCAGGCTCTCAAGGGCATCGGCGACGCGCGCGCCAAGGCGATCATCGCCGGCCGCCCCTACAAGGGCAAAGACGATCTGGTGCAGAAGAAGATCCTGACGAAGAGCGTCTATGACGGCATCAAGAACCAGATCATAGCCAAGCAGAAGTAAGCTTTCGTCACAATAAAAAAGGGCGCCGTCGCTGGACGGCGCCCTCAAGCCTCAATCCGTGGAGACTTCAGCGCTCGTAAATGATGCGGGCGCGGAGCGTGCCTTCGAGCGCGCGGATTTCCTCCAGCACCTGCTCGCAATCCTCGCGCGTGCCGTCCGCCTCGATCACGACATAGCCGACCTCGCCGTCCGTCTGCAGGAACTGCGACGCGATATTCATGCCGCGGCGGGAAAAAATGTCGTTCAGCTTCACCATCATGCCCGGCACGTTGCGGTGGACGTGCATGTAGCGCGTGCCATCGGGCCGCGGCGGCAATTGCACCTGCGGGAAATTCACCGCGCCGAGCGTCGAGCCGACATCCGAATAATCGATCAGCTTCCGGGCGACTTCCGAGCCGATGCGCTCCTGCGCCTCTTCCGTCGAGCCGCCGATATGAGGCGACAGGATGACGTTCTCCAGCCCCTGCAGCGGCGAGACGAATTTCTCGCCGTTGGCCGCCGGCTCCTTCGGGAAGACGTCGACGGCGGCGCCGCGCAGATGCTTGTCCTTGAGCGCCGCGGCGAGTGCGTCGACATCGACCACCGTGCCGCGCGCATTGTTGAGGAAATACGCGCCCTTCTTCATCGCCCGGAATTGCGCCTCGCCCATCATCATCTTGGTCTGCGGCGTCTCCGGCACATGCAGGCTGACGATATCGGCCTGGCCGAGCAATTCCTCCAGCGTGGCGCAGGGCTCGGTGTTGCCGTGGCGCAATTTGTCGGTGACGTCAAAATAGATCACCTTCATGCCCATGCCCTCGGCGAGCGTCGACAACTGGCTGCCGATATTGCCGTAGCCGACGATTCCAAGGGTCTTGCCACGAACTTCCAGGCTGTCGTTGGCGCTCTTGTCCCAGCCGCCTTGATGGGCCGAGACCGAGCGCGGAAAGATGCGGCGCAGCAGCATCACGATCTCGCCGATCACCAGCTCCGCCACCGAGCGGGTGTTGGAAAAAGGCGCGTTGAACACTGGAATGCCGCGCACCCGGGCCGAATTGAGATTGACCTGGTTCGTTCCGACGGAGAAGCAGCCGACCGCGATCAGCCGGTCCGCGGCCGCGAAAACCTCTTCGGTCAGCTTGGTGCGTGAACGGATGCCGACAATGTGCACGCCCTGCAAGGCCTCGCGCAAGGCCTCGCCGTCCAGCGCCTTGGTCAGACGTGTGACATTGGTGTAACCGGCCGCCTTGAACAGCGCCACGGCGCTTTCATGGATGCCTTCCAACAACAAAACCTTGATCTTGTCCTTGGGGAACGAAAGGCCTGCGTTCATTACTGACTCCTCAGAGCATATTCCAGAATTTCACCGGCAATCCGGACAAGAATATGCGTTTCGATCAATGGTTGAAGCTTTCTTGATTCCCGGGGAATAAAAAAGGCTCCAGCCCTGCGCCGTTCGGCGCCCGGCGCGGCTTCTTAAAGCAGCCGCGAAAGCTTCAGCTTTGTTTGGCTTTGAGCGGAATCGGCTGCTTTTCGCCTGTCTCGTCCTGGATGGAAAAGCGGTAGCGGCCCGATTCGTCGCGGTCCACATGGTAGGATAGCCGGTCGATGATGCGGTTGTCGCGGTCGAAGGCCAGAACCTTTGGCCGCAGGGAGGGAATTTCGTCCGCATCGATATAGATCGAGCTGCAGATGATGATCTGGTCGCCCGGCTGGCAGGTGCGCGCCGCCGCGCCATTCAGGATGCAGCAGCGCGATCCGCGCTCGCCGAGGATGACATAGGTGGAAATGCGGGCGCCGGAATTCTTGTTCCAGATCTCCACGAATTCCAGCGGCAAAATCCCCGCCTCCTCGCAATGATCGGGATCGAGCGTGATCGAGCCGTGATAGTCGATATTGGCGTCCGTCACATGGATACCGTGTAACTTGGCGCCGACAACCTTGCGCATGGAACGTCCTCGAAGCTTGAGGGCCTCACCCTTTTGTGCGCTGCATAGCGTTTTTTGCAGGGAATCGCTAGCTTCATGATTCGCGCCGGAAAAGCGCGAAAAAAATCAATCCGGCTTGAAGTCCAGCGCGACGCCGTTGATACAGTAGCGCAAATGGCTCGGCGGCGGCCCGTCGTCGAAGACATGGCCGAGATGGCCGCCGCACTGGCTGCAATGGACCTCGGTGCGGACCATGCCGTGACTCGTGTCGCGGCTCGCCTCGACGGCGCCTGCGATGGGATCGAAAAAGCTCGGCCAGCCCGTGCCGCTTTCGAATTTCTTGCCCGAACGGAACAATTCCTGGCCGCAACCGGCGCAGAAAAAGGCGCCAGGACGCTTTTCATGGTTGAGGGCGCAGGAGCCGGGCCGTTCGGTGCCATGGCCGCGCAGCACGTCATATTGCTCGGGCGTGAGCATGGCGCGCCATTCCTCGTCCGTATGGGTGATCTTGTGGGTCCTGGTCGTCACGCGCGCCTCCGGTCCCGGGGGAACGCGCTATAGATAGGGCTTTTTCGCGGCGAAGCAAGGATTTGGCGGCATTCCCGCCCTTTAGCCTTTTGCCGCACTCGCCAACGCCCGCCGGGCTCTTTAACCTTGGCCGCAACGGCGAGGGAGCTTGTCTGATGAGCGCGACGGAAACGGCGGAAGGCGAAGCGCCCAAGGGCGTGTTGACGGTGCGGATCGCCGCGATGCCTGCCGACACCAACGCCAATGGCGATATTTTCGGCGGCTGGGTGCTGTCGCAAATGGACATGGCCGGCGGCATAGCGGCGGTGGAGCGGGCGCGCGGGCGTGTAGTGACGATCAAGGTCGACACGATGATTTTCATCCGCCCGGTGCGGGTCGGCGACGTCCTGTCCGTTTATACGGAAGTGGAATCGATCGGCCGCACCTCGATGAAACTCCATATCGAGGCCTGGGCGAAAAGGTTCATCTCCCACGACCTGGAAAAAGTGACCGATGCGACCTTCACCTTCGTCGCCATCGACGACCAGGGCGCCCGCGCCCCGTTCCGAAGGACGAGCAGTTTTCGGCCGGCGCGTTGCCAACATCCGAGAAATCAGTCTAAAACGCGGCGTGGGCCATGCGTCCGCAAACAGGTGGGGCCGGTAGCTCAATGGTTAGAGCCGGCCGCTCATAACGGTCTGGTTGCAGGTTCGAGTCCTGCCCGGCCCACCACTTAAAACTTAACCTGTTGTTCCAATTGTTATTTACTGCCCCGCACATTGCCTGCGGAAAAACGGCGGGCCAATCAGTCACTTTCCGGGCCGAACCCGACGGCTTCGTCCCTCCTTCATTCTTTCGGCGAGATTTCTCAGCCGCGCCGGTCAATCTGCCACTGGAGGTGCGCGCGAATTGTCGGCCATTCAAATTCGATGATGCTGTAGACATAAGTATCGCGCAGCGTCCCGTTGCGCGCCCGCTGGTGATTGCGCAGGACGCCGTCGAGTTTGGCGCCAAGACGTTCGATCGCCCTTCGGCTCTGATGGTTCAGAGCGTGGGTGCGCAGCTCCACGGCAATGCAGCCGAGCGTCTCGAAGGCGTGAGTTCAGAAGCAGCAATTTGGCTTCCGTGTTGAGACCGGTCCGCTGCACGCTCCGCGCATACCAGGTCGAGCCGATTTCCACGCGAAAGTGCTTCCGGTCGATGCACATGTAGGTCGTCATGCCGACAGGGCGGTCGTCGACCGGGTCCAAGACGGCGAAGGGGAGCATGGACCCCTCCTCCTGCAGCTTGAGCCGACGATCGATCTCCGCCTTCATGTTCTCCGGCTCGGGCGCCGTCGTGTACCAGTGGCGCCATAACTCGCCGTCGCTGACCGCCGCGGCCAGCGCTTCGCAATGCCGCTGATCCAGCGGCGCCAGAACGACGCGCCGTCCTGCAAGTGTCAAAGGTTCGACCGCCATCAACGTCGTCAAGTCAACAGTCCCCAGCTCAAGTTCAGCCGGCCCAGTCCAGACCGAATTCGGCGGCGGCGCAAGAGAAAACGCGCAGGAATGCGGCGAGATAGGAGCGTCCGACGGCGAAGCGCCAGGCGCCATCGTCGCAAAGCCACAGGGTCAGGTTGACGTGAGCCGCGCTCGTCGTGGCCGCCGCGCCGGCAGGAAAGACGCTTCCATGCAGGTCGAGCGGCGCAAGCTTCGCCAGCACGCTCCCCATCGCGTCGCCCGCTGCTTCGAGCAGGACGAGGCCGCCGCCTTGATCGAAGATCGACGCGCTCGGAGCCAGGGCTTTTTCCAGCCGCTCCCTCAGTCCGCTTTCGGGCGACAACGCCAGCCAGCGGCCCGGGCCTGTGCCAATGAAATCGATCGAGCCGCCGACGCTCCGGCGCGGTCCGTCCGTCAGCTCGGCGCCAAAGGCTTCGCGGGCCTTCGCAATCACGGCCGCCGAGTCGCGGCCGGCAACCAAGGTGCAGGCGTTCGCGGGAATGGTTTTCAATTGGACACCGACGACGCCGGGCAAGCCGTAACCAGCGGCTGGCAGGAATTTGCCCAGGGGCAAGGAGGCGAGGAAATCAGCCATGCAGACGCTCTCCCTTGGAGTCGTAGAAGACCGGCGCGCAGATTTCGATTTCGATATCCTCGCCCCGCAATCCGTCCCAGGCGCGGGCCGTCTCGCCGATGCGCGCGGCGCCGCCCTTTATGAAGCCAAGACCAATGGAATGGCCGAGAATGGGTGAAATCGTCGCCGAGGACAGATAGCCGAGATCGTTTTCCGTGGCGGGCGTCGCGCCCTGCGCCAGAATATGCGCGCCGGCCCGCAGCGCCGACTTGCGATCCACCGGGCGGAAGCCGACAAATCCCTGCCTCTCCGGATCGACCAGGGCCGGACGCCGCGCCATGACGGCGCCGATATAGTCCTTCTTCGTCGAGGCCATGCGGCCGAAGCCGAGATCGGCGGCCGTCGTATGGCCATTGAGTTCCGGTCCCGAGACATGGCCCTTCTCGATGCGCATGACCGCGAGCGCCTCGAGACCATAGAAGGTCACGTCCCATTCGGCGCCGATCTTCAGCAGTTCGCGCGCCAGCGCCTCGCCCTTGTCGGCGGGCACAGCAATCTCGAATCCGAGTTCGCCGGAAAAGGACAGACGGAAAATACGCGCCTTCACGCCTCCGAGCACATTCGTCTCGATGGCGCCCATATAGGGCAGGCGTTCATTGGAGACCGTCGCCGCATCGTCGACGATCTGGGCGACGAGGCCGCGCGCGCGCGGTCCCGCGACGGCGATCTGCGCCCATTGCTCGCTGACCGAAGCCGCGCGAACGTCGAGCTCCGGCCACACGACCTGCAAGCAATATTCGATATGCTGGCTTACTTTCGCGGCATTGGCCGTGGTGGTGGTCATGATCCAGCGGTCGTCGGACAGACGCGCCGTCGTGCCGTCATCCATCACAAAACCGTCCTCGCGCAGCATGACGCCGTAGCGCGCCTTGCCGACCGCCAGCGTCGAGAACATGTTTATGTAGAGGCGGTCGAGCAGCTTGCCGACATCGGGGCCTTGCAGCTCGATCTTGCCGAAGGTCGAGACATCGATGATCCCGACGCAGGAGCGCACGGCCTTCACTTCGCGGTCGACCGACTGGCGCCAGTCCGTCTCGCCCTTGCGCGGAAAATAGGCCGCGCGCAGCCAGGCGCCGGCCTCGACGAACACCGCGCCGAGTTCTTCCGCCAGCGCATGCGTCGGCGTCAGCCGCGCCGGACGGAAATCGACGCCGCGATGATGACCCGCGAAGGCGCCGAGCGCCACCGGCGACCAGGGCGGACGGAACATGGTGACGCCCGTTTCGGGGATCGACTTGCCCAGCAGTTTGGCGAGGATCGCCAGGCCCGGAACATTGGACAATTTGCCCTGATCGGTCGCCATGCCGAGAGTGGTGTAGCGTTTCAGATGCTCGACCGAAACGAAGCCTTCCTTCTTCGCCAGAGCCACATCCTTGGCGGCGACATCGTTCTGAAAATCGACGAAAGCCATGCCTTGCGAGCGTTCGACATGCCAGAAGGGCGTGAGCGAAAAGGGGGCGTCCGCCGCCTTTGGCGTTTCCGGGGCGCTGGCTGCAAAACCCAGCTCCGCCGCCGCCTGCGCGCCCATTTGCGCGCCATCGGCGAGGCAGGCGGCGAGGCCGTAAACGCCATTGGCGGCGCCTGCGACGGTCATTCCCTGTGGACATTTGCCGGGGACGAAAGTCGCCAGCGCCTCGCTCCATTGCGGCTTGCCGCCATGATGGCAGGTGAGATGGACATTGGGCGAAAAGCCGCTCGACATGGCGAGACCGTCGACCGAAAGCCGCTCGGCCCTTCCATTGGCGTGGACGTCGATGGCGGACAGGACCTTGCCGTGCGTGGCGAAAACCTCGCCTCCGAGCATGACGCGCAACCCGCGCGTGCGGGCGCCATCGGCCAGGGCCGGAGCGACGGCGCCTCGCGGATCGATGATCGCAGCCACGCTTGCGCCCGCGTCGGCGGCGTCGAAAGCCGCGGTCCAGGCGGCGTCATGATTGGCGAAAAACGCCATGTTCCGGGCGGGCGCGACGCCGAAGCGGTTGACATAGGTCTGGACGGGGGCGGCCAGCATCACGCCGGGCCGGTCATTGCCGCCGAAGACGACGGGGCGGTCGATCGCGCCGGCGGCGAGCACGGCCCGCCTCGCCATGATGCGCCACAGAATCTGGCGCGGCTTGAAGGGAGAAGGCGCGCTCAGGTGATCGCCGATGCGCTCGACCGCGCCATAGCAATCGTCATAGACGCCGAAGACCGCCGTGCGCCGCATCAGCCGCACATTGGGCAGGCCCTGCAATTCGGCCAGGGTTTTCGTCACGAAATCGACTGGGTTCGCATCGTCGATCGGCGCTTTTTCGCTGAGCAGGCGGCCGCCGAAAGCGAAATCCTCTTCCGCCAGAATGACCCGCGCGCCGGAGCGGCCCGCCGCCAACGCCGCCATCAATCCGGACGGGCCGGAGCCGATCACCAGCAGGTCGCAAAAAGCGTTGGCCTTTTCATAGGTGTCGGGATCGGGCGCCTCGGCGGCGCGGCCGAGACCGGCGGCGCGGCGGATCGCCGGCTCATAGAGCTTTTCCCATGCGGCCTTCGGCCACATGAAGGTCTTGTAGTAGAAAGCCGCGCCAAAGAAAGGCGACAGCAGGCCATTCACCGCTAGCAGATCGAAGGCCAAGGACGGGAAGCGGTTCTGGCTCGCCGCCTCGAGTCCGTCGTAAAGCTCGACGGTGGTGGCGCGGCTGTTGGGCTCGCGCCGCGCGCCCGGGCGCAGTTCGACCAGCGCGTTGGGCTCTTCCGCGCCGGCGCCGACAATGCCGCGCGGACGATGATATTTGAACGAGCGCCCGACCAGTTTGACGTCATTGGCGAGCAGGGCCGAGGCGAGCGTGTCGCCGGCGAAGCCCGACAGTTTCAGGCCGTCGAAGGAAAATTGCAGCGGCTTGGCGCGGTCGACCAGACCGCCCTTGACGAGACGGCTCATGAGCGCGCCTCCGCATCGCCGGCGAAGCGCGTCGCGCTGATCTCATGGGTCAGCGTATCGCGGAAAACTTCGATCCAGCGACGGCAGCCCGCCGCGTGATACCAATGCTCGCGCAGCAATCCGGCCGGATTGTCGCGCAGATAGACATGGTCGTGGAATTGCTCCGCCGCGTCAGGCGCGGCCGGATCGGGGCGCGGCGAAGCCGCTTCGCCGCGGTAAGAAAATTCCTGCGCGTCGCGCGCGCCGCAGTAAGGACAGGCGATCAGCATCAGTGCAGATTCGGCTGGGCGCCGACTCCCTTTTCATCGATGACATGGCCGGTGCGGAAACGGTCGAGCCGCATGGCGGCGACGAGCGGATGCGGCTCGTCGCGAGCGATCATATGGGCGAAGCACCAGCCCGAAGCCGGAGTGGCCTTGAAGCCGCCGTAGTTCCAGCCGGCGTTGAGATAAAGGCCCGGCAGCGGCCCGATCTCGAAGATCGGCGAGCCGTCCATGGTCATGTCGCAAAGGCCCGCCCATTGCCGCAACAGGCGCAGGCGGCCGATCAGCGGCATCAGCGACATGCCGCCTTCGAGCACGTCCTCGATCACCGGGAGATTGCCGCGCTGGGCATAGGAATTGTAGCCGTCGAGATCGCCGCCGAAGACGAGCCCGCCCTTGTCCGATTGCGAAATGTAGAAATGGCCGGCGCCGAAGGTGATGACGCCGGGAACGAGCGGCTTGATTCCTCGGAGACGAAGGCCTGCAAGACGAGGCTTTCGATGGGCAGGCGCAGATCGAGCTTTTGCGCGAGGCGCGAGGTCGAGCCGGCGACGGCCAAGGCGATTTTCTTCGCCCTGATCGGCCCGCGCGTCGTCTCGACGCCCGTCACCGCTCCGTCCGCCTTGCGCGAAAAGCTCGTGACTTCGCAATTTTGCACGATGTCGACGCCAAGCCGGTCGGCGCCCCGCGCGTAGCCCCAGACGACCGCGTCGTGCCGCGCCGTGCCGGCGCGCGCCTGCAACAGGCCGCCCTTGATCGGAAAGCGGGAATTCTCGAAATCGAGAAAGGGCGCCAGCGCCCGCACCTGTTCGCGGTCGAGCAGCTCCAAATCGGCGCCGGCCAGCCGCATGGCGTTGCCGCGCCGGACATAGGCGTCGCGCTGGGCGTCGGAATGGATGAGATTCACGATGCCGCGCTGGCTCGCCATGATGTTGTAGTTCAACTCCTGCTCCAGCCCCTCCCAGAGCTTCATGGACCATTCGTAGAACGGCTCATTGCCGGGCAGAAGGTAGTTGGAGCGGAAGATGGTGGTGTTGCGCCCCGCGTTGCCGGAGCCGATCCAGCCTTTCTCGATCACCGCGACATTGCGGACGCCGTGAACCTTGGCGAGGTAATAGGCGGTGGCGAGGCCATGGCCGCCACCGCCGACGATGATGACGTCATATTCCGGCCTGGGAGCCGCGTCGCGCCAGGCCGGCTCGGCGAAGCGATTGCCGGTCAAGCCGTTGACGATGACGTTGAAAAGCGAATAGCGCATGGACATTCGGGACCCGACCGCGGCGCAGCGCCGCCCGACATCATCTTCGCCCAGGGCCGCCTTTGCGTTCACGTCCATATACGACTATCTTGAGCCTGATTGCGACATGACGAGACAGCGCCGTGGTTTTGGAGACAGACGCCGACAAGGAGCGCCACATCGGCTTCCTGCTGTTGCCGGATTTTCCGCTGATGTCCTACGCCTCGGCGCTGGAGCCCCTGCGCGCGGCCAATGTCCTTGCCGGAAAGCCGCTCTATCGCTGGTCGCATCTCACCATCGACGGCCGTCCGGCGCGCGCCTCGGTCGGGCTTGAAATCGCGCCCGATATGAACTGGACGGAGGCGCGGAGCCTCGACCAGCTCTTCGTTTGCGCGGGCGGCAATCCCGCCGCCTTCGCGCACAAGCCGACCTTCGCACGCTTGCGCAAGCTGGCCGCAAACGGCGTTTCCGTCGGCGGCATGTCGGGCGGCGCCTTCATCCTGGCGCGGGCGGGCCTGCTGGAGCGGCGGCGCTGCACCATCCATTGGGAGCACATTCCCGCGCTCGTCGAGGAATTTCCGGATCTTCTGCTCGAACGCACGCTTTACGTCTTCGACGGCGACCGGGCGACCTGCGCCGGCGGTCTGGCGGCCTTCGACATGATGGTCGATCTGATCGAACGGCGGCATGGCGCGGCGCTCGCCGTGGCGGTCGGCGAATGGTATTTGCGAACGCAGGCGCGCTCAGGCGAAGAGTCCCAGCGCGTGTCGCTGCGCGAGCGCACCCGCGTCGCCAATCCGAAAGTGCTGAAGGTTCTGGCGCTGATGGAGGAGCGGATCGAACGCCCCTTTACGCGAGACGCGCTGGCGGAGGCGGCGGGCGTCACGTTAAGGCAATTGGAGCGGCTGTTCGCCGCGCACGTGCAACAATCCGTCGCCGCCTATTACCTTGGCCTGCGCCTTGACCGCGGCAGGAGACTGCTGCGCCAGACCAGCCTTCCGGTGGTTGATGTCGCCATGGCCTGCGGCTTTGTCGCGAGCAGCCATTTCGCGCGGGTTTACAAGGCGCGCTTTGGCGTTGCGCCCGGGGCCGAGCGCGCCAGTCTCTGATTTTCGTTCTTCGATTGCCTTGGCGCCCCAACGTTTCCTATAGTGAAATAAATTCAAACCAGGCGGGCGAGAGATGAAAGACCAGGACCCCCATGCCGGCGCGAAGGAGAACCAGCTCGAAGTCGCGATCGGCCGGCAGGTGCGCGAATATCGGGTGAAGCTCGGCATGACCGTCGCCGATCTCGCCCGGCAGGCGGGACTCTCGGCGGGCATGCTGTCGAAGATCGAGAATGGCGGGACCTCGCCCTCGCTCGCGACATTGCAGGCGATGTCCGCTGCGCTCAACGTCCCTGTCACCGCCTTCTTCCGCAAGTTCGAGGAACAGCGCGACGCCACATTCGTCAAGGCGGGCCAGGGCCTGGCGATCGAGCGGCGCGGCACGCGAGCGGGGCACCAATATCATCTGCTCGGCCATTCCATCGGCAAGTCGCTGGTCGTCGAGCCCTATCTCGTCACACTGAGCGAAACCTCCGACGTCTTTCCGATCTTCCAGCACAGCGGCCAGGAATTCATCTATATCGTCGAGGGCGAGGTGATTTATCGCCACGGCGACAAGCTCTATCCGATGACCGCGGGCGACAGCCTTTTTTTCGACGCCGACGCGCCGCACGGCCCGGAGGAGTTGAAAAAACTGCCGATCCGCCTGCTGTCGGTCATCGTCTATTCGCGCACCGGCGAGTTTTGAGGCGCCGTCAACGCCGCGCCAGCGAAACGATCAGCGCGATCAGCAGGGCCAGCGACGTCATCTGCCAGAACAGGCGAGGATTGCGCTCGTAAAAAGGCTTTCCGCGAAGCGGCTCTTCTGCGGCCGCGGGACGCTCCAATTCATAGGCGAATTCGAAAGCGTCCTCGGGACGCTGGTCGGGCGCATCGGCCATGGCGCTCGCCAGCACGGCGCCGAGCCAGCTCGGCAAGTCGGGCCGCAGCCTGGACAGGAGGCGCGGATCCCCGGCGGGATCGGCGCCCGTGAACATGCGAAAGCAGGTCACGCCGAGCGCGTAAATGTCGGTCTGCGCATTGGCCTTGCCGCCGCGCGCCAGTTCCGGCGCCGCTTCGGGACCCTCTGTGGCGACGGGGCCGTCCTGCTGTTCGCCGCCCTGCGCGTGGCCGAGACCGATCAGCCGCACGCCGCCTCCGTCCAGCAGCAGGACGTGGTCGGCGCTTATGGCGCGATGGATGACGCCTCGCCGGTGCAAGTGCCCAAGTCCCTGCGCCAGATGGCGGGCGATGGCGAGCCCCTCGGAAAGCGAGGGCGGCGGCCCGCGCCGGATTCGCGCCTCGAGCGTTTCGCCATGATAATAGGGCGCGACGGCATAGAGCCGGCTCTGGCGCCCGGCCGGCGGCATGATCGCTTCCGCGATCACGGGATGGGCGACGCGGAAGGAGACCCAGGCCGCCTGAACGAAGGCCGCCTTCCGCCCGGCCTCTTGTTCGCCCCGACGCGGGAATTTCACAGCGACCAACCTTCCCGAGACTTGATCCGTCGCGCGAAAAATCAGGTGGCGTTGCGTTTCGGCCATGAGCGCATCGAGCCGAAAGCCGTCGATCGTCTCGCCGGCTGCCGGCGGAGGCGCGAATGGCGCGTCGGCGAGCCGGCCCAGAAGGCTTTCGCGACTTGCCGGCGGCGTGTCGAGAATATCCACGACCAGCGCGCTGACATTGTCCGCGCCGCCGGCATCCAGCGCCGCGGTCTTCAATTGGCGCGCGGCCTCTCGCGGCGCCCCTGCCCCGCGCAGGATTTCGGCGATCCGCGCCGCCGACAGGACGTCATGCAATCCGTCCGAACAGATCAGGAAGCGGTCCCGCGGCGCGAGATCGAGCGCCGAGTGGTCGATGCGAACCTGCGGCTCGAACCCGACGGCGCGCTGCAAGGCAATATCCATCGCGCCCGCATCGACCAGGTGATCGATCGTCAATTGTTCAAGTCGCGAAGCCGCAAGGCGATAGGCGCGGCTGTCGCCGACATGGATGACATGCGCCGCGCCGCCTGTGAAAAGCAGCGCCGTGAAGGTCGTCGCCATGCCTTGCAGCTTCGTGTCGCACCGGCCCTGCGCCGCGACCCAGCCGTTGACGGCTTCGAGCGAACGTCGCGCCGCCTGCTCCGGCGAGAGATGCGCCGCCGCGCCAAAATAGCCGTCGATGAAGGCGCGCACGGTCGTCTCCGCGGCCTCGCGCCCGCCCTTGTGCCCGCCGAGACCATCCGCGACCACGGCGACGCTGCCGCGCGCGCCGCCCTTGGGTCCGGGGCAGAAGGCGATATAATCCTGATTGCTCGAGCGGCGCCCTTGCGCGCTGACCAGTCCGAACTCCAGACGCAGGCGGCGTCGCTCGCTCGGGGCCGCGGCGGCCATGTCAACGCCGCCACAAGGCGAGCGCAAGGCAGCACAGCGCGAGGCATGCCGCGATCATGCGCCACAGCTTCGCATTGTCGCCTCTCGCCGCGGGAGGGCCGCGCCAGTCTTCATGTGCGAGGCCATGTTCGAGCGCGCGGCGAAAGTCGGCGGCGTCGTTGAGCCGCCGCGCCGGATCGATTTCGATCGCCTGCGCGATCGCCCTGCCCAGCCAGGGCGGCAAGTCGGGACGCGCGCGCGCCAGCGGATAGGCCTCATTGCGCCCGAAGGGAAAGTGGCCGGCGCTGAACATCCGGTAGAGCGTCACGCCAAGCGAAAAGACCTCGCTGCGCGAACTTGCCGCCTCGCCCCTGAAAAGCTCCGGCGCCATGTAGCGCGTCGTGCCGCCCAGCTCATCGCGTCCGCCGCGGTAGAGCCCCGGCAACGCCGCGAGGCCGAGATCGAGCAATTTGATCTCGCCCGAAGCGAGGAGGAAAATGTTTTCCGGCTTGATGTCGCGATGCAGCACCTGGCGAGCGCCAAGATCCTCGATCGCCTCGCAAAGGCTGATGGCGATCCCGACGCCCTCGGCCAATGAGACGGGCGGCGCCTCCTTCAGCCGCTCGTCGAGCGTGACGCCGCGATAATAGGGCATGACGAGGTAGAGACAGCTGCGCCTTTCCTTCGGCAGGTCGAGATATTCCACGGTCCAGCGGCTGCGCGTCCGCGCGCCGATCCAGGCCTCTCGCAAAAAGCCGGCCTGGAACACCGGGTCCTGCGCCATCGCGGGCAGAGGCAGCTTCAAGACGACGTCGCGATTCTCGATCGTGTCATGCGCCCGTTTCAGCAACGTATAGCGACCGCGATAAATGGTGCGTCCCACCTGAAAGCCGTCCCACATGTCGCCGTCCTGCGGCGGCTGACGGATCGGCAAGGCCGCATATTCAGCCGCGAGGTCGTCGAATTGCGGCGCGGGCGCCGCCAACACGTCGACGACCATGACTGCTGCGCCCGGCGGCGCCGCGGACGCGAGCTTTTTCGCCAGCGCCTCGGCGGGCAGATCGCTTTGCGCGGCCTCGGCGAGCCTCGCTTTGGAAAGCGACCGCCACAGAGCGGCGCCGATCAGCAGGATGCGGTCGCCGGGTTGCCCGTCGATCTCACGCAGGTCGGCATGCGCTTCGGCGTCAATTCCGACGCCGCGACTGAGGGCCGCGCCGCCGCTCGCCAGCGGTCGCAAATGATCCGCGGTCAAGGGCTGCAACTGGCCGCCGCGCTGCAGATAGGCGCGGTTTTCGCCGAGGTGAAAAACTATAAGCCTTTTCGAGGCGCCGCAGGCCAGCGCGCAAAGCGAGGCGGCCATCCCCCGTCTCTGCGCGTCATTGCGGGCCTGAGCAAATATCCAGTCATTGGCGCTCGATAAGGCGCGCGCCATGGCTTGCGCCGGACCGAGGGTTGGCAGGGCGCCGAAAAAACCTTCCGAAAAAAGGCGGACGGCGAGCTGCGCCGCTTCGGCGGGAGCGCCGCCCATTTCATCGCCGCGCCCAAGGGCGAGGAGAAGCCCGCGATGCGGAGCGCCGAAATCCTCGCCGTTGAAGACGGCGGGAATTTCGTGATTTTCGCCGCCATCCGCCCCTGCGGACGCGACAATTATGGTCCAGCCGGAAGCGGTGATGGTCGGGGCGTCGGAATTCATCGTTTTCCCCTGCTCTCCGGGGAGGAATGTTGCATGCCCGCAAACGGAAAGTCGAGAACCGGAACGGTCGGGACGCAAGACATCGGGGATGAAGAGCGACGCCCTTCATCCCCTCCTTGCGAGTCGTCGTCTCAGGCTTCGCCGGCGACCTCCATGTCCTTTTCGATACCCAGCAGCGTCTGCGGCGCGCGGAGCTTCAGAATGAAGAACCAGGCGACGCCGACAAGCAGATAGGCGAGAAAGATATAGGGCAGCAGGTTGAGCGGATAGGCCGGAATCGGATAGAGGCTGCCGACGACGGCGCCCACCATCAGAATCGCGCCGAGACCGCCGAGCGCATAATCCTTGGCCGTGACTTCGCCGACTTTTTTCAGGTAGAGCGGGGCGCAGAGCGAGCACAGCAGATACACGACGATGAAGCCGAAGGACGCCAACGTGCCGTACCAGCCGAAAGTGTCGGTCTCGGAGCCTGCGCGTATGAAGGCGGCGCAGAGCACGAAATTGATCACGGCTCCGACGGCCAAAGCAAGGTAAGGCGTCTTGTGATCGGCGTGGACCATGCCCATCGACTGGTGCACGAACTGGTAGCGGCCGAGCGAGAAGAGCAGGCGTCCGAAGGCGTTGAGCGAGGCCAGCGCGCAGGCGAAGGAGCTGATCGCCGCGCCGAAATAGACGATGGCGGTGAGCAGCGGGCTTTCATGGCTGAGAATGTCGGCAAGAGGCGCGCTGCTGGCCCCGAGCTTGGCCGCGTCGTCGCCGAAGCCCAGCGTGATGACGTAGGTCGTGAAGACGAAGAAAAGGCCGGCGGCGATGGCCGTCCAGTTGATGGCCCGCGGAATGATGATTTCCGGATCGCGCGTCTCCTTGGCGAGGGTCGCCGCGCTCTCGAAGCCGACGAAGGAGAAAATGCCGAAGACAATGGCCTGCGGCACCGCGCTCGGGGCCAGGCCCTGCATGGTGATCTGCTTCATGTCGAGCTTGAAGCCGTATTTCACCAGCACCATCAGGCAGACGAACATGATTATGACGACCGAAACGGCTTCGAGGCTCAGGCCGATGCGCGAGGAGATGCGGATGTCGCGCGACGACAGGAACCATGCGAGAACCGAAATGAAGGCGTAGATGACGATATTCGGCGGCGCCCAGGTCACTCCCAGGCCGGTTAGCATGGTCTTGACGAAGATGGAGGTGGCGACGGTCAGCGCCATGGCCGTGGTCAGGTAGGCGGCCAGCATGGACCAGCCGGACAGCATGCCCCAGGACGGCCCGAGCGTGCGCGACACATAAAGGAAGAACGACCCGGCGGCCGGGATTTTTCTGGTGAGCTTGCCGACATTGACGCCGACGACCAGCATTGCGATCGCCGCCAGGACAAAGACGAACCACGAACCGGTCCCTGCTATTCCCGCGACGACGGCGATCGAAAGCGCGGGGGTGAGGGTCGGCGAGACATTCGCGACCGATTGCCCAAGCGTTTCCAAGAAAGATAGGCTGTCCTTGCGTAATTCGGTCATTTTTTGACTCCGGTGTTTGACCTCCGCGCCGCCGTGGACGCGCGCATACTTTTCCTGTTATGCACTTTTTATTACTGGCAATTATCGTGCCACGCCTGAGCGCGGCCGGTAATGTGGGATCTCAATGACTTGTTTTGGCCCCATCTTCTGTCTCAGGGGGCAATCTGCCAACGAACTGGGCGACTTACCTAAATTCACGCCAAATCAAGAGAATCATGCTTGTTTTTTAATCTCACCTATTTTTCCTGTAGGGAAATAGAAATGAAAAACCCGCATCCACGACGAAATCTCTTTCGCCGCGAGCGCGGGCTGTCCTGGTTTTGATCGAGACAGGCGGGTCGAGGGCCCCGCCTGTCTCAGGCGATTTTCTTGCGTCCGGCCATGACGATGCCGACCGCCGTCTGGGCGCGCAGCGAAATGGTCCGCAAATCTTCGGGTTCGAGATTGTGCACGTTGGTCTTGCCGGTGCAGCGCGCCATCATCGAACATTCCGAGGACGCGGCCTTGAGAAAGGCGCTGAGACGCTTGCTTGCGTCGTCGGGCGCGACGCACGAGAAGCCTAGTCCGCCGGGCTCGATCGCGCCGCCTGCGGCGAGGCCCGCAGCGACATCGACTATTCCGGCATTGGCGCCAAGCGCCAGCGCTTTTGCCAGATCGGAGCCGGAGCGCAAGCCGCCGAACCAGACCAGCGGGAAGGCCTCTTCCGCCCTGGCGGCGCGCATCAAATCCACCGTTTTCGGCAGCAGCGAAAGATCGGGCGCGCCGGCCAGATCCGCCCAGGCTCCGCCGAGGCAGCCGGAGCCGTCGAGCACGACGAGATCCGCTTTCTGCGCGATGGCGAAAGGAATGGCCTTTGCGAAAGTCGCGACAGTGACGATCAGGCCGCACAATTGGCCGGGACGGGTTTTTGGCATGGCGAGAACAGACGTTTCGCTCACGCGCAGCAGCGCCGCCTCCGCCGCGGGGTCAGCGTCCTCGGGCCTGTCCACGATCTGCAGCCAGGGCGCCGCCATGTCCGGCAAGGGCGCGCGTCCGATATAGGCCGATCCCGATTTTGCGACCGCCTTCCCCGCGGCGGCGGCGATCGCGCCCGGAGCGCCTTCGAAACCGCCAACCAGCAGCGGCTGCTCCAGTTTGAGCGCCCCGCCGAGATTGGTCGCCGTCTTGCAGGCTTCGCGATAGGGATCGATGACAAGGCGCGTGAGATTGGCCGGAAGGAAGACAATTTCATCAAAGGTCGCCGCGCCGGCCAAATTGGGCTCGGGACGCTTTTCGAGGCGCGCGCGCGTCGCGGCGGCGAAATCGGCGGGCCTGGCGTCAACGCGCGCCAAGGCGAAAATGCCTTCGCGCGTCTTCACGGAATAATCCGCCGAACCGGTTTCGGTATCGCAGCGATAGCAGCGCGCGGCCTGCTCGACGGCGGTCTTCGCGTCATAGCCCGCTTCGGCGTCGCCGAAGGGATCGGCTTTCGACACGCCAAGAAATGTCGGCTCCGCATGGGGCAGCTTTTCCCAGGCCGGATCCTGCGCCACGGGGACGTTGCGGGTGCGATAGGGCGTGCGATAGGGCGCGGGATGCGCCACGCCTTCGAGCGCCGCGAGCACGTAATAGGCCGCCTTGTGGCCCTGGAACATGGCCTGCACTAGCGTCGAGGAGCCGAAAGCCGCATCGCCCGCGGCGTAAACGCCAGGCAATTTCGTTCCCATGTCGGCGGCGCGCGTAAAAATCCTGTCGCCGTCCATCAGGCCGTGCTTCGCCAATTCGAGACCGACGGCCTTCTGGCCGACCGCCGCGATGAGCATGCCGCAATCGAGATCGAAGTCCGCGCCTTCGACCAGCGAAAAGGCGCGCCGGCCATCGGCGCCCGGCGCGCCGAGCGCGGTGCGCGCGCATTTCAGAACCAGGCCGCCGTCTTTCGCGGCGACGGCCCTCGGCGCGACGTTGTAAAGGAATTCGACGCCTTCCGCCCTGGCCGCCTCGAGCTCATAGGCGCGGGCGGGGATTTCCGAGGGTCCGCGGCGATAGGCGACGATGACTTTTTCCACGCCCGGCAGGCGCAAGGCGGCGCGGCAGGCGTCCATGGCGACATCGCCGCCGCCGATGACCACCACGGTTTGCGGCAGGGTCGGGCGTTCGCCGCCGTTGACCTGGTTCAGGAAGGTCACGCCGTCGACCACGCCCGGCAGATCGTCGCCCGCCACGCCGAGCTTCTTGCCGGCCGAGGCGCCGATCGCCAGCAGCACGGCGTCATGATCCGCGCGCAGGGCGTCGAGCGTCACGGCGTCGCCGAGCGGCGCGTTCAGATGCAGTCTTATGCCGGGACAGCGTTCGAAAATGCGCGAAACATCCTCCTCGACGACGCGCGCCGGAAGGCGGAAATCCGGAATGCCCCACAGCGCCATGCCGCCGGGTTTCGACTGCGCCTCGTAAAGATCGACGGCGTAGCCAGCCAGCGCAATATCCTGCGCGGCGGTGAGGCCCGCCGGACCGGCGCCGACAATAGCGACGCGCTTCGCCTTGTCGGGAGCCGCCGGCGGCAGGCGGTAGGTCGGCCCCAGCGCGTCGAGCACATAGCGCTTCAGCGCGCGGATCGCCACGGGACCATCGGCGTTGGCGCGGCGGCAGGCGGGTTCGCACGGCGCGTCGCAGACGCGGCCGCAGACGCCCGACAGCGGATTGGTGGCGGTGATCGCCTCCAGCGCCTCTTCGGTCTTGCCGTCCCAGATCAGGCCGACATAGGAGGCGACATCCGTGCCGATCGGACAGGCGACCTGGCAGGGCGGCGGCTCGTAATGCGGCAGGCCGCTCTCATCCTGCGCGAGATCGACGGAAAAGGGCTTGCAGCCGGCCAAGGATTTATTGGACATCAGGCGACCTCGGTCAAAAGTTCTTCTTCGGAAGCGGAGCAATAGGCCGGGTCATAGGGAAGGCCGGTGATCGCAGCGGCTTCCGGCGTCAGCGCGACGAGATCGGCGCGGGAGAGCTGGCGGAAATCATTGTGGCCGAGCGCCTTGGTGAGGGTGGCGATCTGCCAGCGCACCGCTTCGAGAAACCGCGCGATGGCCTTGGCCTGCACGTCGATTTCGTAGCGCATCTCGTGTTCGGGGTCCTGCGTGGCGATGCCCACGACGCAATTGCCGACATGGCATTGCATGCAGGAGATGCAGCCGCCGGCGATCAGCGCCGCCGTGCCCATCGCCACGGCGCTCGCGCCGAGCGCCAGCGCCTTGACTGCATCGACGCCGTCCTTGACGCCGCCCATCAGCACGATCGGCATGTCGTCGCCGGCGTCGATCTCGCGCAATCCGTCCAGCGCCTCCTGCAAGGCGGCGAGAGTCGGGATGCCCATGTTCTCCAGCACTTCGGTCGAAGCCGCGCCGGTCGAACCCTGCATGCCGTCGAGCTGCACGAAATCGAACGTGTCCTTGTAGGCGATCTTGATGTCGTCGCGCACGCGGCCCGCGCCCATCTTGATCGAGATCGGCTTGGTGTAGCCGGTCGCCTCGCGAAACTCCTCGACCTTGATGACGAGATCGTCGGCGCCCATGATGTCGGGATGGCGCGAGGGCGAGCGCAGGTCGATGCCTTCAGGAATGCCTCGGACGGAGGCGAGCTCCTTCGTCACCTTCTTGGCCATCAACTGTCCGCCAAGGCCGGGCTTCGCGCCCTGCGAAATATAGATTTCCAGCGCATCGGCCTTGAGCATGTCGTGAATGTTCCAGCCGAGCCGCCCGGAAAGACATTGATAGATCAGCTGGCCGGCTTCCGCGCGCTGCTGCGGCAGCATGCCGCCTTCGCCGGTGTTTTCGACGATGCCGGCGAGTTTCGAGGCGCGCGCCAGGGCGATCTTGGTCGATTTCGACAAGGCGCCGTAGCTCATCGGCGCGATCAGCACGGGCATGGAGAGTTCGAGCGGCTTGGCGCCGTTGCGGTCGCCGATCTTCGTCTTGAGATTGACGGTCGAGAGCGCGTCGCTGGCGGTGCGGATGCGCTCGGGATCGATCTTCAGCGCGATGTCGTTGAAATGCGGCATGGACTTGGAGGCGCCGTAACCGCGGATGCGATAGCGCCCGATCAGCGCCTTGGCGTGGATGTCCTCGGCGACCTTGGCGTTCCAGTAGGTTCCGCCTTCCGCCACCGTATAGGGCAGCGGCCGTGAAATCGGCTCGTTGACGCCGTAGCGCAATTTCGTGCCGGCGTTGACGATTTTTTGAAACGTCCCGTCGAAGGCGATGTCGTATTTGCGCAGGAAGTCGCGAATCTCGGCGTCTTCTTCCGGCGTCATTTCCGCGAGCTTCGCATCGGCGCCGAGGCTTTGCACCTTGCCGCCGACATAGACCGCGCCGCCGCTCATGTCTTCGCCGACGCGTTCGCCGGAATCGCCGAGGATGATGATGCGGCCGCCATACATCATATAGCCGGCGAGAAAGCTGGCGGCGCCGCAGCAGAGCAGCGTGCCGGCCTTCATCACCTGTCCGGCGCGCGAGCCGATATTGCCCTTCACGACGATCTCGCCGCCACGCAAGGCGACGCCGGCGATGGCGCTGGCGTTGCCGCCGACGACGACCGAGCCTTCGTACAGGCTGTCGCCGACGCCCCAGCCGACGTTGGATTCGATTTCGAACCGCGCGCCATGCGAAAGGCCGGCGCAGAAATAGCCGGCCGATCCCCGGATGGTCACCTTCACCGGCGCGACCAGGCCGACGCCGAGATGATGCCGGGCGTCGGGATTGAGCAGTTCGATATCCTCGGCCCTGGCGGCGGCGGCGCGCATCGCCTCATTGGCGTCGCGCACGGAGAGGCTGGCGAGATCTAGCGTGACCATGTGCGGAACGTCCCCGGCGCAGGCTCGGTGGTGGAGAGGGGGCGGCCCGGAAAGAGCCTGTTGAGCGACACTTCCTCGGAGGCGATGGCGACAAGGTCGTCGTTCTCGAACATCACCATCGGCTTGGCGGCGAGGCGGTCCTTGGCGAAGCCGATGCCGTCCCTGGTCGAGACGAGGAAGGAGAAGACGCCGTCGAGATCGTCCACCGATTGTTCGAGCGCCAGTTCGAGCGTTTCGCCCTGGGCGAGCTTGTCGGCGAGATAGACGGCGATCAGCTCGCTGTCGTTGTCGGTGCGGAATTCGAAGCCGCGCGCCTCGAGACGACGGCGCATCTTCCAGTAATTGGTGATCTGGCCATTGTGGACAATGGCGACATCCGAGAAGCCGGTGGCCCAGAAAGGATGCGCGGCCTCGGGCTTCACTTCGGATTCGGTGGCGAGGCGGACATGGCCGACGCCATGCGAGCCGGCGATATCGCCGATATGATAGATTTTCTCGAGATCATGGGCGGTGCCGACATCCTTGATGATATCGAGCGCGGATCCGATCGAGACGAGTTTGGCCGCATGCTCCATCGCATAGGCGAAGGGACGGATCTCGCCTGAATAATCGACTTCGACGACGATGCTCGCGCCTTCGCGCTTTTCGCTGAGAAGCTTCGCGCCCTGCGCGGCGAGAGCCGACTTGATGCGGGCTATTGCGGCTTCAGGCTCCTCGTCGATGATGAAACGCAGGCGCAGGCCCTTGAAGCCGTCCTCGTAGAGCGCAAAGCCCGTCGAGTCGAGACCGCGATGCTGGCAGCCGTCGAGCATGTCGACGAGCGACCGTCCAAGGGTCTTGTTCAATTCTGCGTTCTTGAAGAATATTCCGGCAATGCCGCACATTCTGTTGTCTCCTTGCCGACGCTTCGCGCGAAGGGCATGCTCAAACCTACCCGCCAGCATGCCGGAATGTCAACATGGGGAAACAATATTTCCTAATGGGAATTTTATGGCGGCGAAAATTGACTTCTGGTGATCAAATGTGCCTCATTTTTAAGCACGATCTGGACGGAAACCTCGTCAGTTCACGTGATTTTGCGCGAATGTTGAGCAAATATCACCTTGTGCAACTTTGTTTCTTGACAGTTTCGCACCGTCGCGCTTTCCCTAGTCTGTCCAGGCGCGATCGCGCTTTGCGCCTGCGAACAGCGTCATGAGGAAACAGATGATCGCCGACCTCTCCAAAGTCGCCGCCGAACGCGGCATCCAGTATTTTCTGATCTCCTATGTCGACCTGTTCGGCGTCCTGCGCGCCAAGCTGGCTCCCGCCGCGGCCATCGCCTCGATGCAGAAGAACGGCGCCGGCTTCGCCGGTTTCGCCTCCCACCTTGACATGACCCCCGCCCATGCCGACACGCTGGCCATTCCCGATCCGGCGAGCCTCATCCAATTGCCGTGGAAGCCGGAAGTCGGCTGGCTCGCCGCCGATCTTTACTGCGAAGGCAAGCCCGTGGCCGACGCCCCGCGCAACATCCTGCGCATGCAGATCGCCAAGGCCCGCAGCCTCGGCTACCAGCTCAAGACCGGCGTCGAATGCGAATTCTTTCTCCTGTCGAAGGACGGAAGGTCCATTGCCGATGCGGCCGACGACTATCCAAAGCCCTGCTACGACCAGCTCGCGCTGATGCGGCAATATGACCTCATCAAGAAGATCTGCGACGCCATGCTGCAGCTGGGCTGGAACCCCTACCAGAACGACCATGAAGACGCGAACGGCCAGTTCGAAATGAACTGGGAGTATGACGACGTCCTGCTGACCGCCGACCGCCATGTCTTCTTCAAATACATGGTCAAGACCCTGGCCGAAGAGGCCGGCTATCGCGCCACTTTCATGCCCAAGCCGTTCAAGGGCCTCACCGGCAGCGGCTGCCATTTCCACGCCTCCCTGTGGAAGGACGGCGTCAATGTTTTCGAGGACAAGAACGGCGAACTCGGCCTGAGCGCCCTGGCCTATCACTTCCTCGGCGGCATAATGACCTCCGCCGCAGACCTCTGCGCCATTTTCAATCCGACGGTGAACAGTTTCAAGCGCATCAATGCGGCGCGCACCGCGTCCGGCGCGACCTGGTCGCCGAACTCCATCACCTATACCGGCAACAACCGCACCCACATGGTGCGCATCCCCGAGCCGAACCGCTTCGAATTCCGCCTGCTCGACGGTTCGACCAATCCCTATCTCGCGCCGGCGGCGCTGCTCATGGCCGGCCTCGACGGCATGGAGAACAAGCGCGATCCCGGCAAGCGGCTCGACATCGACATGTATGCCGAGGGGCACCTGCTCAAGGATGTGCCGAAACTGCCGCTCAACCTGCTCGACGCCTTGCGCCTGTTCGAAAAGTCGGAAATCGCCCGCAAAGGCTTCGGCGATGCGGTTGTCGACAGCTATGTGAAACTCAAGATGGAATCCTGGAACGATTTCATGAGCCACACTTCCGAATGGGAGCGCGCGCACACGCTCGATTGCTGAGGCGCCGCAGCCCTTTTTCCTGTCCTCGCACATGCTGTCATTGGAGTTCCTCATGGACCCCCAAACGAAATTCCTTGTCCTGACGATCTCCTGCAAGGACGCGGTCGGCATTGTCGCCGCCGTGTCAGGCTTTCTGTCCGGCCGCAATATCTTCATCACTGAGTCGGCGCACTACGGCGATCCCGAAACCGATCGCTTCTTCATGCGGACGGTCTTCCGCAGCACGGCCGACGAGGCCGGAACTCGACAAGCTGAAGCAGGATTTCGCCCTCATCGGGGAAAAATTCGGCATGAACTGGGCGATCGCCGACGCGTCGAAAAAACCGCGCGTGCTGATCCTCGTCTCCAAGTTCGACCATTGCCTCAACGACCTGCTGTACCGCTATCGCATCGGCGCTCTGCCAATCGAGATTCCAGCGGTGGTCTCAAATCATCCCGACCTGCAGCGCATCGTCGAATGGCATGGCATACCCTACCACCACCTTCCCGTGACGAAGGAGACCAAGGCGGCGCAGGAAGCGAAAATCCTCGAAATGATCGAGCGGCTGAACATCGACCTCGTCATCCTCGCCCGCTACATGCAGGTGCTTTCGGCCGATATGTGCAAGGCCCTGGCCTGGAAGACGATCAATATCCACCACAGCTTCCTGCCGAGCTTCAAGGGCGCCAAGCCGTACCATCAGGCACATGCGCGCGGCGTCAAGATCATCGGCGCCACCGCCCATTACGTCACGAGCGACCTCGACGAAGGCCCGATCATCGAGCAGGCGGTGGAGCGCGTCGATCACATGCAGACGGCCGAGGACTTCGTCGCCATTGGACGCGATATTGAAAATGTCGTTCTCTCGCGCGCGGTCAAGTTCCACGTCGAGCGGCGCGTCATTCCCAATGGCTCCAAGACCGTGGTGTTCCGCCAGTGAACGCCCGGATCATCGACGGCAAGCTTTTCGCGGAAGGACTCCGCAAGGACATTGCCGAGCGCGTCGCCGTGCTGACGGCGCGGACCGGCCGCGCGCCCGGCCTCGCGGTCGTGCTCGTCGGCGACGATCCCGCCAGCGCGGTCTATGTAAGCTCCAAGGCGAAGCAGACCGTCGAGGTCGGCATGCGCTCGATCGAGAAACGCCTGCCCGCCGATACGGATGAGGCGACCCTGCTGGCTTTGATCGAAGCGCTGAACCGCGACGAAAGCGTCGACGGCGTCCTCGTGCAATTGCCTTTGCCAGCCCAGATCGACGAGGCGCGGGTTCTCGCCGCGATCACGCCCGAAAAGGATGTCGACGGATTTCATGTCGTCAACGCGGGCCTGCTGGCGACCGGCGGCGCCGGCGTCGTCCCCTGCACGCCCGCGGGCGCGATGATGCTGCTGAAGGATGCGCTCGGCGATCTTTCGGGACTCGAGGCAGTCGTCGTCGGCCGCTCGAACATTGTCGGCAAGCCGATGGCGCAATTGCTGCTCGCGGCCAATTGCACCGTGACCGTCGCCCATTCGCGCAGCCGCGGCCTCCCCGCAATTTGCCGCCGCGCGGACATTCTGGTCGCCGCCGTGGGGCGCGCCGAAATGATCAGGGGCGACTGGATCAAGCCCGGCGCCGCCGTCATCGACGTTGGCATCAACCGCATTCCGGCGCCGGACAAAGGCGAGGGCAAGACGCGGCTGGTCGGCGATGTCGCCTTCGCGGAGGCGGTGAAAGTCGCGGGCGCGATCACGCCGGTTCCCGGCGGCGTCGGCCCGATGACGATCGCCAGCCTCCTCGACAACACATTGCGCACTGCAGAACGCAAGGCGAAGCCGGCTGGCGCGGACTGAAGGTCGCGCCATGACGGCAGGTGGAGCGCCCTCTGCCAAGCCCGCGCGCCGACCGACAAACAGAAATTGAAAATCATTGTGTAACTTTTTTTTCGAGCCGCCGTATCTCCGTTCGAGGCCAGAGGAAAGCTTCCGCAGGCCTGCCACCAAGGAACGTAACAGCAATTTATAGGAGAAGATCATGTCTTTCTCGCCCCGTAGCCATGGACTGAACGGAGCACGCGCGACTATCAACGGCGCAGCTTTGGCAATACTGACAACGATTGCTTTAGGCGCGACTGGCGTTTCGGCCGTTGCCGACCCGATGCATTATCGACGCCACAGCGTCAATGCCGATGAATTCCTCGCTCACAGCTCCGGCGCGTTGAAATATTGCGTTCCGGTCAATGGCGCGCAAATTCTGGGCGGCTTCGCAGGCCCGGACGACCGGCTCGACCCGGCCACGGGCGACATCTGCAACCGGTGACGCCCGCTTTTCCGAGACTGTGAAGGTAAATGCATGGTCGCCGCAAGCGCCGCCCGCGCGGCGTCGGCGGCGACCTTGAGGGCAGCGCCCAAACGACGAGCTTGCCGACCGCGCGGCGGCGGATCGGTGAGGCCAAGCTATCTGATCAATTTGGAAATCTCGCGAAAATGCGGATGCGCCGCCGTTTGCAGCCATTCGAACAGAACCATTTCCGTCGTGACGATCTCGACGCCATGCCGCTCCATGCGACGGATCGCAGTCTCCTTGCTCTCAGGCCGGCGCGAGCCGATGGCGTCGGCGACGACAAAGGCCTTGCCGCCCCTGTCGATGAGGCCCAGCGCCGTCTGCAGGACACAGACATGCGCCTCGCAGCCGGCGACGATCACCGTTCGCCCGTCAAGCAGTCCGGTCGGGAATTCCGGCGCGCCCGACGCATCAAAACTCATCTTGGCCACGACGGGTCCGCGCCTTTCGCCCAGTTCCGGCACGGTGGGGCCGAGCTTTTCGGCGTTCTGCTCGGTGGCGACCGTCGGGACGCCGAGCAGGCTCGCGGCGGCCACCAGTCGCCGCGCGTTCTCCACCATTGCCGCGCCCTGGTCGATAGCCGGAACGAGCCGGGCCTGCATGTCCACTAGAAGAAGAAGCGAAGTCGCGGCGTCGAGCGTCCTCATGTCGCCTCCCCTGCCCCCGGTCACGCGGCCTTCAGCGACGCCATGTCGATGACAAACCGGTAGCGGACGTCGTTCTTCAACAGCCGCTCATAGGCCTTGTTGACGTCCTCGATGCGGATCGTCTCGATGTCGCTGACAATATCGTGCTTGCCGCAAAAATCGAGCATTTCCTGGGTTTCCGCCATGCCGCCAATCAGCGATCCGGCGACCGTCTTCCGGCCGCCGATCAGATTGCCGCCGATGACCGCATCGAGAGGCGTCAGCGCGCCGACCAAGGCCATGACGCCGTCGAGCTTCAAAAGCCCAAGATAGGGATTGATGTCGTGGCTGACCGGTATGGTGTTGAGCAAAAAGTGAAATTTTCCGCGCCCGCGCTTCATGGCCTCGGCGTCGCGCGACACCAGGACCTCGTCGGCGCCGAGCCGCAGCGCGTCCTTGCCCTTTTCCGGCGACGTCGTGATCATCGTGACATGCGCGCCCATCGCCTTGGCGAATTTCACGCCCATGTGGCCAAGACCGCCCAGGCCGATGACGCCGACACTCTGGCCGTGTCCGACCTTCCAGTGGCGCAGCGGCGAATAGGTGGTGATCCCGGCGCAAAGCAGCGGCGCCACGCCCTTGAGATCGAGATTATCAGGCACTTTCACGACAAAGCGCTGCTCGACGACGATGCTTTCGGAATAGCCGCCGAAAGTCAGGTTTTTCGAGCCACGCTCGCGGCTATTGTAGGTCAGCGTGCAGCCGTCCGTGCAATATTGCTCGAGATCGGCTTCGCAGGGCTCGCAGACGCGGCAGGAATCGACCATGCAGCCGACGCCCGCGAGATCGCCGGCTTTCAGCTTCTTCACATGCTCGCCGACCTTTGTGACGCGCCCGACGATCTCATGGCCGGGGACCATCGGATAGAGCGAATTGCCCCAGTCGTTGCGCGCCTGGTGCAGGTCGGAATGGCAGACGCCGCAATAGAGAATGTCGATCTGCACGTCGTGCGGGCCCGGATCGCGCCGCTCGATGCTGAAAGGCGCAACCGGCGCGTCGGCGGCCGGAGTGGCGTAGGCTTTGACTTTGGACATGGCGGGAGCTTCCGGCAAAAGGAGGGGCCATTGCGACATAGGCAGGGGCGGGTTTGACGGCAAGCTTGCCGGCGCGCGCGATTTTGGAATGGCGGGTTTGCGCAAATGCAGGCGGCGCCGCCTTCCCCCTTCTAAAACCCGGGCGGCAAATCCGCGCCGGCGCGGAAAAATTCTGCCGCGGGCGGGCCGGCCGCGGCGGCCAGGCGAGGCCGGTGAAGGGAATGTTGTCCAGCGACAAAAGCGGGCTGTAATAGGGATCGGAGAGCAGGACATCCCCCCAGGCGGCGCGCAGATTGCGGACTTCCCGTTGCAGCCGCTCATGCTGGTCGGCCCGCAGGTCCAGGCCGCGGCTCGCGGACTGGCGATGCAGAAGCTTCGCATAGGGCGTCTGCACCACCCGAAGCCCTCGCGCCCGCAGCTTCAGGCAATAATCGACATCGTTGTAATTGACCGGAAAATGCATGCCGTCGAAGCCGCCGACGTCCAGGAACAGGCTGCGATCGGTCAGGAGGCAGGCCGCCGTGACGGCGCTGACCTCATGCGCCGCGCGCAAGAGATCGGCATAGCCGGGATCGCCGTCGATGCGGTCGTTGAAGGCGTGGCTGGCGTCGAAACCGGGGCCGAGCACGACGCCGCCGTGCTGCACCACGCCACTCGGCCACACCAGGGTCGCGCCGACCGCGCCGACGTCTGGCTCGGCGATGCGGCCGAGCATTTCGTCGAGCCAGCCGGGTCCGAGCGCCTCGACGTCATTGTTGAGCAGCAGCAGAAACTGGCCGGTGGCGATCGAGGCGCCCTTGTTGACGATTTTCGCGAAGTTGAACGGACCGCCGATGCGGATGAGGCGGACGCCCCTTTGCGCGGCCTGTTCGAAATAGGCCAATGTTGCGGGATCGGAGGAGTCATTGTCGAGCACGATCACTTCATGACCGGCGAGATCGGCGGTGGCGAAGACCGAGTCAGGCAAGGCTTCAGCAGGTCGATGCGGTCGCGGGTCGGAATCAGCAGCGAAATTTTTCCACGCAACGGCGTTCGCTTGACATGCACGGCCGGAAACAGCGCGCCGAAATCGGGCTGGGCTTTCGCCGCCACGCCCCGCTTGGCGAGATGCGCCTCGTTCGCTTGCGCCAGCGCGCGGGCGGCGGCGGCGACGTCGAGACGCGGCAGCCGCGCGAGAAAGCCGGGCAAGTGGATGGGCGCGGCTGCGGCTTGCGAGTCCGAATGGCGCGGGCCGCGCGCCCGCCGGCCGTCCTGCGAAAAATTGAACAGGCGAAAGAGATTTTCCGCGCCGCCGGCCGCCGCCGCCCTGGCGAAAGGCGCGCGGGCGGCAAAAACCTGCGCCGCAAATCCCTGTTCCAGCATGCGCTCATAGTCGAACGCCGGCAGGGCCGCCGGCCATTCGCCGCCGTCGTCCGCGACAAGGGTGAAATCGCAATAGGCGAGAGGCGCGGCCGGAAAAAGCTCCAGGGCGCGGGCCAGTTGCGCGAAAGCGGTCGGCTGGAAAACGGCGCCGCAGGGCGCGAAGACCACGAATTCGCAATCCTTCGCCTCGCCGTCGAGGAATTCGCGCAAGGAGGCGTTGTGGAAAACCGTCTCGCCGCCGCCGCCTTCAAGCACGGCGGCGACCCAGTCGCATCCCTCTTGCGCTTCGAGACTTGCGACGCTGGACTCGACCTCGCGCGCGCCGATCAGGGCCACGCCGATCTTCGGCGAAAGGGCGGCTTCGGAGGCGGGGGCCGGGTCCGAAAATTGCTCGCGCCATTGCGCGAACATGGAGAAAGGAAAAGACTGCGGCCAGAGCCGCTCGAGAAACTCTCCTCGCGATTTTTGCGATTCGATCTCGGCGCGCCCGTCGATAAAGCGCGCGAGTCCATCCTCGAAGGCGGCGAAAGCGCAGGGACTGCCCGGCAATTCCTGGCCATCGTCGTCGAGAATTTGCGCGTGATGGGCGCAGCCGTCGGCGAGACTGGCAGGCAGGTGAAGGTCAAAGCCGCGAACCGGCGCGGCGTCGCGGCCGTCGCCGACGTGGGTCCAGTGCGCGGCGACGGTTTCCGCCACGATCCGGCCGTCGACAATCGCGCGAATGCGGGTGTCGTGCGGCGCCGCCTGGCCGAGCCAGCCATTGAAGCGCAGGCCGCCGAGCCAGCGGACGCCGCCGGAGCGGCGCCCATCGGCCGCCGGCGGCGTGACGGCGCGCAGCAGGAGCGGCGGCGCCAGGACAGCATCGCTATTGGCGAGACGGATTTCGATCTGCCGGGCGACCTGCAGCGCCGCAGGATCGACGGAAAAGACGAAACCGTAACAGCCGTCGCCGCGTCCATCGGCCGCCAGATCGGAATCGTGGATATCGGCGCGGGCGAGCCCGGCGGGAACGCCGTCGATCAGCAATTCGACGACGAAACGCCGATCCGGATCGAGCGGATCGAACACATGGCCGCCGAACTGCGTCGGCGAAACCATCGACAATTTTGCAAGCGGCGTTTTTTCTCCTTCCGGAAGTGACGATTCGCTCATTATTCGGCCGCCCCGCGCCGGACGGCGTCAAGCCAGCCGGCGATCCTGGCGGCGGCCTTGGCGTCGCACAGGCGCGGATCGAGCGCCAGATCGCCCAATGGAAATTCAAGCTTGCCAAAGGTCCAGTCAAAACATGCCTTTGGCAGCCCAGACTCGAGGGACAAGCGGTCGATTCGACCGAAGAAACGCGTGCGGTAGGGCGACATCAGGGCGGAGATTTCATATTGGCCGAGCAGGCGTTCATATTCATCCGTCTCGACCTTGCCGGCAACGAAAACATTGCCCGGCCCCATCGCCGCGAGATCGTCGAGACATTCGCCGAGAACGACGATCCGCGTCTTGTCGCCGCGCCGCAGCAGGGCTCGGCCAAGGCCGACGATCAGCCGGTCGGCGAGCGCGCAGGGAACGGGCGCGACGATGGCGAGAGCGCCGTCGGCGATTTTTTTTCGGGACGCGAAAACAATCGAGGTCGGAGCAGGCGCGGGCGCGACAAAGGACTCGCCGAATATGGCGCGGGCGAAGACTTCGCTCATCCGGTCGAGCGGCTTGATCGACTGCGCCTTGGAAAGCAACGCGCGGCGCCGCTTCAAGGCAAGCGCATGGGCGCCTTCCGCGTCGCCGCGCGAAAGGGCCGAAGCGCAATCGCCGCAGGGGCCGGGCGCGTCCATGTCCCGGCAAGGCCCCGCAAGCGGCGGACGCGCCCGAAACACCGATTCGAAATCGCCCCCCGCCAGATCGACCCGCGTCCGCAGCCTGAACATGGTTTTCAGCAGGACTGCCGGCAGGGTGAGTGGATCGAAGATTTCGACGCCCCGCAGATCGAGCGCGCCGAGCCAGCCGCGCAAATCCGCGAGCCCCCGCGCGTCGTGCAAGGAAAAGCTCAGGGACCGCGGCCCACGGCCCGGGCGCCGCGCAAAAGGACGCGGTCACCGGCGGCAGAGCATTCGCAGATCAGCCGCGCCGGCTCGAAGCTCGGCCTTTCGCGGAAAAGCTCCTCGCGCGCCAGCAGGCCCGACGGTCCCTCGTTGCAGACCAGCAGCACGGCCTCGCCTTCGACCGGCGCCAGCGCCTCGATCGCGCCGCGATAGGGAGCGAGCGGATCGGCGCGAAGAAAGGCCGCGCATTCGAGCGAATAGCCCGGAAACCGCCGTTCCAGCGTGGCGAGGTTGCGCATCACCAGCCGCCTTTTCTCCTCGCCGAAGGAACGCGCGCCGGCATGGCCGACATAGACGCCGGCGGCGCAGACATTGCGAAAGCCTTTTTCCCGCGCCCGCAGGCAGAATTCCACATCCTCGTAATAGCCCCGGGCGTAAATCTCGGGCAGCGGCCCGACCGCATCGAGGCATTCGCGGGTGATATAGAGGCAGAAGCCGATTCCATTGGGCAGTTCGACCGTCGCCTCGCCGTTGGCGCGCCGCGCCAGCGCGTCGAGCCGCGCGACCTCGTCAGGGCCGCCGAGCGGATTGACGGCGTGCGGCTCGGGAAAGCTGGTGAATTCGCCATTGTTCGACAGAGGCGTGACCGTGCCTATGCCGGGCGCCGAACGGGCGATGGCCGCAAGCCGTTCGACGCAACGCGGCGAGGGCAGCGTGTCGGCGTTGAGCAGCAGCACGTCGCCCCCCGGGCAAAGCTCCAGCGCCTTGTTCACCGAGGCGGCGAAGCCGAGATTGCCCGCATTGCGAATAAGCGTGAAATCGCGCGCCGTCGTCTGCAGGTCGAGCCAGGCGCGCAGGCGCGGATTGGGGCTGGCGTCGTCGACGACGATCAGCCGCGTCGCGATTTCGCTCCCCTCGGCGAACAGCGCCTCGAAACATGCGCGGGTCGCCTCGTAATCTTCGTAGACCGGCGCGATAATGTTTACCGTATTTCTCGCCAATCGTGGCTCGCCACGATTGGCAAATCCCTCGCATGAGCCAAAGGGCGTCGCATGGCGCCCGTCTTGCGACGGGCTACTGGCCGCATTCGCTCCTGAGAGCCTTCCCCGCTTCAAGTGAAGCGGAGACGACCCTGGCGCGCTACTTTCGAGGTCCGTCGTCGGGCGGCGGACGGCTTGCTCATGCGGGCGAGGCGCCGGCGGCGGCAAAAAGCCCTTGACCTCGACGCCATCGAGCAGAAAGGCCAGCCGCCGCACATCACCCTTGTCGTATTGAACTTCGATGTCGGCGCAGCGCCGGTTTGCGCCAGCGAGACGATGTCTCGGGTCCGGCGCAAGTTCGACGACCTGCGTCTCGCCGTCCTCGACGCGCAACGACAACCGCCCGGTCCCGGCCCAGGCGGCCCAGCCGCGCAGGCTTTCGCCCGTGCGGCCCAGGCGGAACAGAAGCTTCGCGTCGTTCTCGAAAAGCAGGGCGAGGGCGCGGCGCAAATTCTCGCGTTCCGAAAAAGCGTCGTCGACGATCTTCCGCGCGACCGCCAGCTTTTGCTCCGCCGGGCCCCAGGCCATGACAAGGCTTGCGACGAAGCGATCGGTCGGATCGATCTCGAAGGCGCGCGCCAGATCCTGCGCCGCGAAATTTTCATGGCCGGCGCGCCGCGAGGCTTCCGAGCGCAGAAGATAGTCGCGGGCGTCGGGCTTGAGCAGCCGGCAACGACGGTCGGCAAACCGGAAAGCCGCCGCGTATTCGCCACGGCCCAGATGTTCGGACGCCAGAAGCGCCAAAGCTTCGCGATGGCGCACCGGGTCGAAAAACAAGGCGTTGCCGATCAAATCTGCCCCCGTCGCGCGCTGAAACGCCTCATCGCCTCGTCCGAACAATTCCGGCGGGCCCCTTCACGAGGCGGCACAAACCCGGCGTAGCCCGGCCCGACCGGCAATCAGCCCTGCGCCTGGTCGGCGAGCGCCGCCGACGCGGCGTCCCGGCGCACCGCCGTCGCGGCGAAAAGGCCTGACAGGATTGAGCCCTCGAACATCGGGGCGATCCGGTCGACCGCGCACTTCCGGGCCCATGAGGATCGCCCAGAGATCGAAGCTGCCGCCCTCCATGACCCGGACCTCGCTAAATCCGGAGGCGAGGGCGACGCGGGCCAGACGCGGAGCGGTAAAGCCGGTACGATGCGCCATCGCGGCCTGGCCATTGGCGATGGACAGACTGTGGCCAAAGAGCATGTCGATCGGCCGGATCGGACCCGCCGGCGACTGATAGGCGATCGCCTCCGCCCCGCCTTCGAGCAATTGCCGGGCGATCGCCGCGAGATCGGGACAGGTGATCAGGGCGAAGCCGTCGGGCTTGAGAACGCGGCGGAACTCCCGTAGCGCGGGTATGACTTCATGCGCATGCAGATGTTCGATGGCATGCGAGGAATAGAGCGCGTCGAAGCGCGCATCCTCGACCGCGCCGCGCATGTCGGCGAAGGAGCCGACAATATCGGGATTCGTCCGGTGATCGATGTCGAGGCGGACTTCCTTCCATTTCGCCGGATCGAAATTGGCGGGCAGGCGTCCCGCAGACGCCGCGCCAGCGCCCGCGTTGAGGACATATTTCTTCACTTCGTCGTTCATGGCTCGCCTTTGTTTCTCCTCAGCCGGCCGCCGGCGCGATCGCGCGTCGCCCATGGCTGCGTTGTCCGCTCAAACTTGCCGCCCGCGCCTCCAGCAGACGCGCGTCCTGAATTCAAACCGCCGCCGCCTTTGGCGCCTCGGCTCCTTCGATTCCCAGAAAGGCCAGCGCCTGATCGAGACAGTCGCGCCTGCCGTAGCTCGTTAGCGCCGTCGCCCGGGCCGCCTCGCGAAGCGGCTCGAAACGTCCGGGATCGGCCAGGACGGCCACGACTTTTTCGGCCAGGGCCGCCGGGTCGTGAAAGGATGTCAGCAAGCCATTGACTTGATTCTGGATGGCTTCGCGCACGGGCGCCGTATCCGAGGCGACAATAACGCAGCCGATCGCCATGGCCTCGACCATGGACCACGACAAGACGAAAGGAAAAGTCAGATAGACGTGGACGCGCGAGACCTGAAGCAGCCGTACGTAATCGGCGTAAGGAAGAGGCTGGAGAAAATGCACGCGCGCAAGGTCGAGGTTTGCCGCGACTTCGTCGAGATAGATCGACTTCCAGTTGGAGCCGTCGGGCGGCGAAGCGCCATAGGACACGCCGTCGCCGCCGACGATGACGACCTGCGCGTTCGGACGGGCGGCCAGTATTTCCGGCAACGCCCGCATGAAGATGTGGAACCCGCGCACGGGTTCGAGATTGCGGGCGACAAAGGTCACTATCTCCTGGCCGCGATGCAGGATCGCGCCATCGGGCAGTGTGAGCCGCGCCGTTTCATCCGGCCGCAACCGGTCACCGTCGACGCCTTCATGCGCGACGTGAATCTTGTCGTGGAATTCCCTGGGATAGGTCTGCTTCTGCCATTGCGTCGGCGAAATACCAATGTCCGCGTCCGCGAGCGATAGAAGCGTCGAGGCGTTTTTGCAATGCAACGTCACAAGACCATCGACGCCCAGTTGGGGCCCTTCGGGATCGAAATGCACGTCCTGGCCTTCCCGCCGGTAATAGAATTCGCAGTAGATGGCGATGCGCGCTTTCGGAAAGACCGAACGCAAAGGCAGGGTCTCGCCCCAGCCGCAATGGCCCAGGATGAGATCGGCCTCGAACCCGGAGCCGCGCAACTCGCTCAAGGCATAAAGAACCTCGGTGGCCCGCCGGCATTCGACGTCAAAGCGCCGCGCAAAGGGATGCGTCTGCGCGACATTGAAATGGGGCATGCGGTAGCGTCGCAAATCGACGTTGGCCAGAGTTTGCGAGCCTTCGGCGCCGACCGCCGCCAACCTGTGCTCGGGTCTTTTCGCCAGTTCTTCGGCCAGGCTTCTAAATTGCGCGGGGAAATTATTGTGCACGAAGAGGATGTTCATTCGGGGCCACACTCGCGCGCCGCGAGTCGGCGCGGCTTCCTTCCCGAATAATGCATCCTCGCCGAAAAGGAAAATGTCGAACAACGCCGCGGGGCCGGACCCCGCGCACGAGCAGACATTGGAAGACGCGGACGACGGACTTCGTGAAGGCTCCGGCAAAAGACGCGCCCCGAAAACGGACAAACGCCACGCGAAATCTCGTCGCGCGGCGTTTCTAATGGTGTCAGGTGGTGATGTGGCCGCCGCCGCTGAAGTTGATGGTGGCGCTCTTCGCCTCCAGGGTCTGGCCATCGCTAAAGGTGATCTCGGTCACGCCGCCGACAACGTGGTTCGAGACGATCGCGGATTTCGCATTGGTTTCGTTGACGACCGTCGAGCCGCCGCCATAGATCGTGGCGTTGCCCGTGCCCGTGGTGACAGTGTCGTGGCCCGAACCGGCCCAGATCGTGTCGTTCCCGCTGCCGGCGACGACGGAATTGTTGCCTTTCAGGAGAACAATACTGTCGTTGCCCGAGCCGCCGATGAGTGTGTCGTGGGCGCCGCGGAGCGGCCGCCCCACAGGTTGTTTCACCTGATCCCGCCACAAGTTCGGCGTCGCCGGAGAATGCTGCCAAGCGTATCAGCGCCGGAGCCGCCCCAAAGCGTGTTGGGGCCTGTGCCTGCCTCGAGGTAATTATTGCCCTCGAGGACGACCAGGCTATCCGCGCCCGAACCGCCGACGAGTGTGTCATGGGCGCCAGCGGAGCGGCCGCCCCCAGCGCGTTCGCGCCCGATCCCGCCACGAGTTCGGCGTCGCCAAAGATGCTGCCAAGCGTATCAGCGCCGGAGCCACCCCAAAGCGTGTTGTAGCCAGTGCCCGCCTCGAGGAAATTATTACCCTCGAGGACGACCAAGCTATCCGCGCCCGAGCCACCAATGAGCGTGTCGTGGGCGCCGGCGACGCGGCCGCCCCACAGGTTGTTGGCGCCCGATCCTGCGACGAGTTCGGCGTCGCCGTGAATGCTGGCGAGCGTATCGGCGCCTGAGCCTCCCCACAGAGTATTGGCGCCGCTGCCGGCGGTGAGGTAATTGTTGCCTTCATGAACGATCAAACTGTCCGCGCCCGAGCCGCCAACAAGTATGTCATGTGCGCCGGCAACGCTGCCGCCATCCAGGAGATTGTTCCCTGTTCCGGCGACGAGTACGCTTTGGCCGCCACCCAGCAAAGTGTCAGCGCCGGATCCTCCATAGAGCGTATTGGCGCCCGCGCCCCCGATCAAAAGATTATTGCCGAAGGCGACCTGAAGGGAGGAGCTTCCGTCGCCGCCGACCAGCGTGTCGCAGCCGAGTCCGAAATCGGAAATATTGCCTGGGTCGGCAAGGACGTTGCCGCCCGCGCTCAAGACGTCCGCAGTGGTGCCGGTCGGCCCCGTGTAAAGGAAGAGCTCGCCCGAACCGGATAGCATGACCGGACCCGGAGTGAAGTCGATGACCGTCGTCAGACGATGATCGTCCAGTGGGATCCAGCCCGGCCTGGCCGAGCGCAGCGAGGATCGCGCTTTCCGTGCCCGGCGATTTAAGCGCTGCCAGCTTCGACTGCAAGTCAGTATTGTTTAAGATGATAAGTCGCCACGACGGCACCCCATTTAATCAGCTGACAAAACGCGATCAATTGCTGACCGCCGCACGAAAAACCCTGACCCTCGGCTCCACGCGCTGCTGCGTGATCACCGATCCGACCAAATCAACGTCGCCAGCAACAGCAACGGCCTCGGGAGCAAGATCGAGCCGAAGCCCGACGAGAGGATCCCCGCCCGCCGCGCCGACCAATTCGATTTCGCGCCCGCGCTTGCTCAAGATGGCCGACCCGAGGAACAAGGCGTCTGCCGAAAGCACGAATCGCGAGGCGTCATCGCCGGCAAGCCGCAGGCGAAGTCCAGCAAGCGGCAGAGCCCTTCCGCGCGATCCTGCGAAACCGCCGGCCGGGACCCAGTCGAGCCAGCGAAGCGGCGTGGTCGAAACCAGCGGCTGGATTTCAATGCGCAGCTTTGAAGCCGGCGCGCCGCGAATTTCGAGCCCCTCGATCGCCGACGGCGCGTTCGGGCCGGCGACCCACTCGCCAGGCTTCGCCTCGACGTCGCCGCGACGCGAAACATGCGCGAGCAGCGTGAATTTCTGACTTCCGCCAGATTGCGCCGAAGCCAAAGCGACATCCGGCGCGCGACCTGCAGAAACCAGGAACGGCGAACGGCCCGCGCCGTAAACCGGCTCAAGGCGGAAGGAGGCGTCGAGCGACTCGGCCGCGCTCTGGCGCATCACCTTGACCAGCAGCTTGCCGCCCCGCTCCGCTCGCACGACGAGACATTCACCGGGATAGGACAGAAATCCGGTCACAATTCCCGGAGCCGAAATCACTTCGATAAACGGCTCGCTTCCTGGCGCGGGACGCGCCATGGCCACAGGCGAGGCGCCTGACGCTACGCCAGACACATATCTCAAAAGGTATAGACCGCGGTCGACATCAATAGTCGCCTCGCGCTCAAGCGCTATTTCGTTGTGCAAATCTCTCTCCACCCGCATAGGTTGCGTCGCGATTATTCTGCGATTGCCCCAACGTCGATATTTTAAACTTGTTAACGTTAGGTAATCCTAAACGAGCTTCGATTGCAAGTAGAATTTGTTCATGATGTGGCGGGCTGCACACGCCAAACCATGTCAAATGGCCGCGAAAAGCATAAACCCGTTGCGGTGCGCATCTGTTTTTAAGACAGCGCCGATAGATTCCCCCGACGCGGGGCCCGATCACGTGTTCCCCACAACCAGATCCAGGAGACCTGGAAACGGCGCCGCCCTCGCATTCGCAACATCTTATTGATATAATTGCGTTTTAGTCGGTGGTCCAAGGCTAGGCGGAAATGAATGGGATATTGACCTGGCCAAGGAACCCAGGAGCGCCCTATTTTTCATCACACAGCATGCGACATGGGCGGAATGTCTGCAAAACAGGCGGTCTGGCGGGATTTTCCGCTGCGCGGCCCCGGCGTGGAATTCGACCCGCCCCGCTTCGCCACCGCCATCCAAATCAAACCAAAATCTAGTGAGTTTATATTACATTTCTATGAACTATACTGGTCACGGCCGCGTGACCCCCAAGGCTGCAATCCCGCTACCCGACATCCGTCAGGTCCAAAAAACGCCGGCTATCGGCGAATGTTATTTGCGATTGCGGCGAATGGCGCCGCCGAGACCCGCCCCGCGCGCCATTGGGCGCAATTGCCCGGGCCGAACTCGCCGATCCAGATCTGCCATGTCCATGATTTCTTCGGCGCGGCAGAATTGCGGCGCCGCCGCGGTCAGATGAAATCGATTTTCACAATTTCATAGCTCTTGCCGCCGCCGGGCGTGTTGACTTCAACGGCGTCGCCGACTTTCTTGCCGATCAAGGCGCGCGAAATCGGCGAAGAGATCGAGACTTTTCCGGCTTTGACGTCCGCTTCGCTATCGCCGACGATCTGGTAACGCTTTTCGGTCTCGGTGTCCTCGTCGATCAGGGTGACGGTGGCGCCGAACTTGATCGTGCTGCCCGACAATTTGCTGACGTCGATGATGTCGGCGCGCGAAATCTTGTCCTCAAGCTCGGCGATTCGCCCCTCGTTGAGCGATTGCGATTCCTTGGCCGCGTGATATTCGGCGTTTTCGGACAAATCGCCATGCGACCGCGCCTCGGCGATGGCCTGGATGATGCGCGGGCGCTCCTCCTGCTGGCGGCGCTTCAGCTCCGCTTCGAGGGCCGCATATCCGGCGACGGTCATGGGCAGCTTTTCCATCCTGCAGCTCTTTCAAAAAGTTTCCCGCACGGACCGCCCGCTTAGGACGCCGCCGGGGACAAAATGCGTAACGCGCCCGAAGGGGGGCGCGTCGGCGGCTGTTGGCGAGCCGGGCGTTCATGATGGTACAGAGGGACGCGCAGGTCAATTCCCGCGCGATCTTGCCCCCATCAGACGAAATAATCCTGCAGGGCGCGCACTTCCAGCTCGCCCGCCAGGAAAGCCTTGACCCCCTCCGCCGCCGCCAGCGCGCCGGCCAGCGTCGTGTAATAGGGCGCCCGGTGCAAAAGCGCCGCGCGGCGCAACGAGCGCGAATCGGCCAAGGCCTGCGCGCCTTCCGTGGTGTTGAACACCAGCTGAACGCCGCCGTTCTTGATGGCGTCCACGACATGTGGCCGCCCTTCCGACACCTTGTTGATTTTCTGCGCGACGATGCCGTGTTCGTTCAGGAAGCGCGCCGTGCCGCCGGTGGCCAGCACCTTGAAGCCGAGTTGCGACAAGAGCCGCACGGCGTCGAGCACCCGCAGCTTGTCCACCTCGCGCACCGACACGAACAGCGCGCCGGAGGTCGGAACCTTCGTCCCTGCGCCGAGCTGGCTCTTGGCGAAGGCGACGTCGAAGGAGCGGTCGAGGCCGATGACCTCGCCGGTCGAGCGCATTTCCGGCCCGAGCACGGTATCGACGCCGGGGAACCGGGCGAAGGGGAAGACCGCCTCCTTCACGCCCACATGGCCGCCCGCCCAGCGCTTCAGGCCGAAGGAAGCGAGACTTTCGCCCGCCATGATGCGCGAGGCGATCTTGGCCAGCGGCTGGCCGATCACCTTGGCGACGAAAGGCACCGTGCGCGAGGCGCGCGGATTGACTTCGAGCACGTAGATCTCGTCGCCCTTGAGCGCGAACTGAACGTTCATCAACCCGCCGACGTTGAGCGCCAGCGCCATCTTGGCCGTCTGCGCCTCCAGCCGGGCGATCATGTCCGGCGAAAGGGAGCGCGGCGGCAACGAGCAGGCCGAAATCGCCCGAGTGGATGCCGGCCTCCTCGATATGCTCCATCACCCCGGCGACGAAGACGTCCTTGCCGTCGCACAGGCAATCGACGTCCACCTCCACCGCATCGACCAGATAGCGGTCGAACAACAGCGGATTCTTGCCCAGAACCGTGTTGATCTGGCCGGTCTTGTCATTGGGATAGCGCGCCTTGACATCGGACGGCACCAGGCCCGGCAACGTGCCAAGCAGGTAATCGTCGAGCGCCCCGCTGTCGCGGATGATCGCCATGGCGCGCCCGCCAAGCACATAGGACGGGCGCACGACGAGCGGCAGGCCCAGCTCCTGGGCGACGATGCGCGCCTGCTCGACCGAATAGGCGATGCCGTTCTTCGGCTGTTTCAGGCCGAGCTTGTCGAGCAGGCGCTTG
This sequence comes from uncultured Alphaproteobacteria bacterium, assembly GCA_963849665.1. Lineage (GTDB taxonomy): Bacteria > Pseudomonadota > Alphaproteobacteria > Rhizobiales > Beijerinckiaceae > Rhodoblastus. Next base: position 71,046 of record CAWKJW010000018.1, read on the forward strand.
AACTGGTCGCGGTCCTCGGCGAGGTCGATCGAATCGACCGAGGTGCCGAGAATGGGAATCCCCGCATCCTGCAAGGCTTTCGCCAGTTTCAGCGGCGTCTGGCCGCCAAACTGCACGATCACGCCCTTGAGCGTCCCGCCTCCTGCTCCTTGGCAAGGATCTCCAGCACGTCCTCGCGGGTCAACGGCTCGAAATAGAGGCGATCCGAAGTGTCATAGTCGGTCGACACCGTCTCCGGATTGCAATTGATCATGATGGTCTCGAAGCCGGCGTCGCTCAGGGCGAAACAGGCGTGGCAACAGCAATAGTCGAATTCGATGCCCTGGCCGATGCGGTTCGGGCCGCCGCCGAGAATGACGATTTTTTCCGCGAGGAGGGTCGGCCTCGCAGGCCGGAACGCCAGCAAAAGGCGTCTCATAGGCCGAATACATGTAGGCGGTGGGCGAGGCGAACTCGGCCGCGCAAGTGTCGATGCGCTTGAAGACCGGCCGCACGTCCAGGCTGCGCCGAAGCTCGGCGACGTCCTGCTCGGATTTGCCGGTAAGCGAGGCCAGCCGCAGGTCGGAAAAGCCTGCCGCCTTGACGGCGCGCAGGTTGGCGGCGTCGGCCGGCAGCCCGAAAGCCCTGACTTTTTGTTCAAGTTCGACGATCTCGCGGATTCGGGCGAGGAACCAAGGGTCGATCTTGCAGGCTTCGAAAATCTCGCTGTCGCTCATGCCCATGCGCATGGCCTGTCCCACCACCAGCAGGCGGTCGGGCGTCGGCGTGCCGAGCGCGGCGCGCAGCGCATTATGGTCGTCGCCCTTGCCCAGCCCCTCGATCTCGATCTCGTCGAGCCCCGACAGGCCCGTCTCCAGAGACCGCAGGGCTTTTTGCAGCGATTCGGCGAAAGTCCGGCCGATCGCCATGGCCTCGCCCACCGATTTCATCGCCGTGGTCAGGATCGGCTCGGCGCCGGGGAATTTCTCGAAGGCGAAGCGCGGAATCTTGGTCACGACATAATCGATGGTCGGCTCGAACGAAGCCGGGGTCGCGCCGCCGGTGATGTCGTTGGCGATTTCGTCGAGCGTGTAACCGACCGCCAGCTTGGCCGCGACCTTGGCGATGGGAAAGCCCGTCGCCTTCGACGCCAGCGCCGAGGAGCGCGACACGCGCGGGTTCATCTCGATGACGATCATCCGGCCATTGGCCGGGTTGATGGCGAATTGCACGTTGGAGCCGCCGGTCTCCACCCCGATCTCGCGCAAGACCGCCAGCGAGGCGTCGCGCATGATCTGGTATTCCTTGTCGGTCAGCGTCAGCGCCGGGGCGACGGTGATCGAATCGCCGGTATGGACGCCCATCGGGTCGATGTTCTCGATCGAGCAGACGATGATGCAATTGTCCGCCTTGTCGCGGACAACCTCCATTTCATATTCCTTCCAGCCGAGGACGCTTTCCTCGATCAGGACCTCGTTGGTCGGCGAGGCGTCGATGCCGCGCTCGACAATGTCGATGAATTCGCCCTTGTTGTAGGCTATGCCGCCGCCGGTGCCGCCCAGCGTGAAGGACGGCCTGATGATCGCCGGCAGGCCGATGTCGTCGAGCGCCGTGAGCGCCTGGCTCAGCGTCTTGATGTGGTGGGAGCGTGGCGTGTCCAGGCCGATTTTCGTCATCGCCTCGCGGAACAGCTCGCGGTCCTCGGCCTTGTCGATCGCCTCGGCGGTGGCGCCGATCATTTCAATGTCGTATTTTTCCAGCACGCCCATTTTCTTCAGCGAAAGCGCGCAGTTCAAGGCTGTCTGGCCGCCCATGGTCGGCAGCAGGGCGAAGCCGCCGGGAACGGCGTAGCGCTCTTTCTCGATGATTTTCGCCACGATTTCCGGGGTGATCGGCTCGACATAGGTGCGGTCGGCGAGATCGGGATCGGTCATGATCGTCGCCGGATTGGAGTTGACCAGGACGATGCGATAGCCCTCGGCGCGAAGGGCCTTGCAGGCCTGGGTGCCGGAATAATCGAATTCGCACGCCTGCCCGATGACGATCGGGCCGGCCCCGATGATCATGATCGTCTGGATATCTGTCCGCTTCGGCATTGTTCGAACTCTTCTTTTTGCCACAACCGCGACACGTCGCGGTTGTGGCGCGCCTCGCGTCAGCTCGGCGTCACAGTCGCTCCTAGCCAGCCGTTTGGGCTGGCATAGGCCGCACTCGCTTCGGCCGCAGCCACGACGGGAGCGTCTATCGCGCACAAAAAAAGGCCGCACTTTCGGCTGAAAAGCCGGAGCGCGCCCTCCACTGACCGTCTCGTGACGGGCGAGAACCTCTGGTTCGGACGGAAAACGCCCGCCCCGAATGTGTCGAACCTGTTAAACGAGTTTTCCCGCCCTGTGAACCCCCAAGATGGGATGGCGCCGGCCGCGGCGGGGCGGCGGTTTTAACGAGCGGCCACGGTTGGAATATTATAAGCTGCAACTGCGCAAGGATCTGCCCGGAGACCATCATTGACCGCTCGATTGTCAGGCTTCGTCGTCATAACCGCGCTCGCCGCCGCCTGCGCCTCGCCCGCTCGGGCCGGACAAACGCAGCGCCCAGACGCGCTGTCGTCCTGCGCGCCCTGCCACGGACTGGACGGCATCGGCCATGACGCCGAAGTTCCCAATCTCGCCGGCCAGAACCAGGCCTATCTGTATAATCAGCTCCGCGCGTTCCACGAGGGTCGCCGCAAGCACAAGGAAATGGATTATATGAGTCGCAAGATGACCGACGAGGAGATGCGGGCGCTCGCCGCCTATTTCGCCGGCCTGCCGCCGCGCTGAAAACGGGATGGAGCCTTCGCATGTTGCCGCGTCGTCAGTTTTCCGCCTTTTTCCTGGTTGGGCTCATCGCCACGGTCGTGCATTACTCCTTCCTGGTCAGCCTGAAAGAGCTGGGCCATTGGCCGGTCATCCCTTCGACGCTCTCCGGCTATTGCGGCGGCGGGCTGACCTCCTACGTGCTGAACCGTCGCCATACGTTCGAGAGCGACCGCCCGCATGCCGAGGCCGGCTGGCGCTTCGTCGCCGTGTCGGCGGTCGGCTTCTTCATCACATGGGGCTTTATGCGGCTTTTTGTATTGAACTGGGGCGCGCCCTACTTGGCGGCGCAGGTCGCCACCACGGGAATGGTCATGTTCTGGAGCTTCGGCGCCCATCGTCTCTGGACGTTCCGCGCCCAACCGGCCGCCTGCGGCAAGTGACGGCGGCTCCCTCTCCCGGGCCGGGACTCGCCCCGCGCCGCGCCGCCCTGATCGCCGTCGGGCTGGTTTTCCTCGATTTGGTTCTCGGCCAGCTCGCGACCTTGCCAAAACTCGCCAGCTGGTACGCGGGCTTGGCCAAACCCGCCTTCACCCCGCCGAACGCGGTTTTCGGTCCCGTCTGGACCCTGCTCTACGCCCTCATGGCGCTGGCCTTCTGGCGCATTCTCATCCTGCCGGAGCAGAAGGGCCGCAAATGGGCGATCGGCGCGTTCCTCGCCCAGCTCGCGCTCAACGTTCTGTGGTCCTACGCCTTTTTCGCGGCGGAAAGCCCGTTGCTCGGGCTCTATGACATCATTCCGCAGGTTGTTCTGGTTGCGGCGACCCTCACGCTGTTCTGGCGGCTCGACCGGCTTGCCGGCATTTGCCTCGCGCCTTCGCTGCTGTGGGTGTCCTACGCCGGCCTGCTCAATTTCGCGATCTGGCCGCCTCAACGGGTGAGCGGCGATGCGGACGAAATTGACGAATTTCTGAAACGTCCTCACATGTTGCTGACAAATCGCTGCAAGCGCCCAGCCATATTACGCCGCCGAGGAATATGGGGAACGCATGAAGAAGATCCGCAATGGCGGCGCCGGGACGACGACGGCAATCTTTCCACGCATGAAGTGGATTGTGTTGGGCGCCATCCTGATGCTGGCGCCGCCTGCCGCGGCTGAAACGGTTTACGCCAACAAATGTGGCCCCGGTTTCTATTCTTCCTTCTCAGGCGAGGTGTTGGGCGACGCTCCCAGCACCACCAGCCAGAAGACCGTCAACTGCTTTGCCTGGCAGCAATTCATCGGCTTGAACTGGCCGGCTGCCGGCCACCGCTTCGGCGAGGCCGGCGACCGCGCGCCGGTGCGTTGGCAGAGTTTCCCCGGCGAGGCGGATATCCTTCGCCCTGCCAGCGCCCCTCCTTCGCCTGACGAACGCGCGCCGCTGCCAGCCGCCTGTGCGGCCCGGGTCAAGGCCGCGGGCTTCTCCCAGCCGGAAGACCTGACGATTTTACAGGCTCCCGCCGGTCGTGGGCAGAAACGTTCCCGCATCAATTCCACCGAACAGGCCGGGGCGTCGGACAACGAGGCCGCCTGGGTCGGGGCCAGCAATGGCGCCAATCTCTGGTATGAAATTCGCCTCAACCGGCCGGAAGCCGACTTTATCGTCGCCAATCGGCTTTACGACGCCGCCGACCAGGCGAAATTCATCGCCGCCGGGCATCCGTTCGTGCTGCCGATGGGCGAAGCCGACGGGCATGCCGGGGCCATCGAATTGAAGGCGGCCTGGATGGAGGTTCCGGATCCGAAAAATCCGAAATGGGCCTATTTCAAGACCAGCGAGGCCGCGATCCTCGACGCCGCGGACAGCGACTGCCGCCTGACCGAGGTGGCTCTGGTCGGGTTGCACATCATCCAGAAGACCGCCCTCCAGCCCAGCTTTTTCTGGGCGACCTTCGAGCATATCGACAATGTCCCTGATGAAAGCGGCCCAGTCAGCGGCAGCTACAACCTCTTACAACGATCATTGCCAGCCGCAGCCGTGGCTGTGAACGACCCGCGCTGTCTGGTCGGGCCGGAAGCCGCCGCCCAACCTCGAAACGTGACGATCGGTTGCGCGCCAAACAGCCGGCCTCCCTATCGCATCGGCGGTGACTGCCCGCGCCCCGCGCCATCCAGACCACCCGGGCGCGTCCCCATCAGCCGGATACCGATGACGTCAACCAGATGGTCCAGGCCAGGCATCGCCAAAAACCTTTCCGGATTCGGTCGTGGCAAAATTACAAACTGGTCAATGTGCATGGGCGCTCGGCAGGGCCGTCAACCCCGAGGCGCCGCTGGCCGGCCCCGCCCGCCTGCCGGCGACCCTCCCGTCGATTCCCGTCGCCAACACGACAATGGAAACCTATCTCCAGACGACCACCTGCACGACCTGCCACGTCAATGCGGCGCTCGCCAATTCCTCCAGCTTTCGGCCGATTTCAGTTTCGTCTTTCAGGCCGCTGGCCGCTGATCGTGCGACAAATCAGTCCGCCGTCACCTCTTCCGCCGCCGCCTCCAGAACGTCGGCCGCGTCCATGGGCCCGCCAGGACCGCATTGAGCTTGTCGCGATCGAGTTCGCCCTCCCACCACGACACGACGACCGTCGCGACGCCATTGCCGATGATATTGGTCAGCGCGCGGCACTCGCTCATGAACTTGTCGATGCCGAACACGATGGCCATGCCCGGCACCAGCCGCGGATCGACCGCGGCGAGCGTGGCGGCCAGCACGATGAAGCCGGCGCCGGTAACGCCGCTGGCGCCTTTCGAGGTCAGCATGGCGACGACGAGGATGGTCAGCTGCTGGCCGAAGATCGAGCGTCACGTTGCAGCGCCTGCGCGATGAACAGCGTCGCCAGCGTCATGTAGATGTTGGTGCCGTCGAGATTGAAGGAATAGCCGGTCGGCACCACCAGCCCGACCACCGGCGCGAGCAGCCGAGCGTCTCGAGCTTCGCCATCAGCGCGGCAGCGCGCTTTCCGACGAGGAGGTGCCGAGCACGATCAGCAATTCGTCCTTGATATAGGCGAGGAACCTGAAGATGCTGAACCCCGCCGACGCGGGCGATCAGGCCGAGCACCAGCGATGATGAACAGGGCCGAGGGAGATAGAAGGTGGCGATCAGCCCGGCGAGGCTGCCGAGCGCCGTCGCGCCGAACTTGCCGATGGTGAAGGCCATTGCGCCGAAAGCGCCAAACGGCGCGGCCTTCATGACGATGCCGATCACGCCGAAAATGGCGTGGGCGGTGTCGTCGATCAGCCCGCGCAGCGTCGGCCGCGCTCGCCCATCGCCATCAGCGCGAAGCCGAACAGGATCGCGAACAGCAGGACCTGCAGGATGTCGCCCCTGGCGAAGGCGCCGACCACGCTATCCGGGATGATGTCGAGGACGAAATCGACCGCGCTTTTGTGCGGCGCATTGGCGTATTTCGCGACCGGCGGCGGCGTCGGCCTTGCCGGCGAAACCGGCGCCCGGCTTCAGCACGTTGCCGATCGACGAGGCCGATGACGAGCGCGAAGCTGGAGACGACCTCGAAATAGACCAGCGCCTTGACGCCGACCGGCCCAACTTCTGCGCATCCTGGATATGCGCGATCCCAGACACGACCGTGCAGAAGATGATCGGCGCGATCACCATCTTGATCAGCTTGATGAAGCCTGTGCCGAGCGCCGCCACCCCCGGAGTGGTGGCGAAGCCGGGGAAGGCCAGTCCGACGGCGACGCCGAGCGCGATGGCGAAGAGGACCTGGACATAGAGCAGGCGGTAGAACGGCTTTTTCGACTGCGTGGGCGTCGCGGCCCCATTGGCGTCCATGCGAGCGCTCCTCGATGTCGATCAGCTTGCATCCGCCAATTGAGCGCGTCCGAAGATGGCGCGCAACCCATTTCAAACAGGCTTCAGGCGCGCGAAACTCCGGCGCAGACGGCGCGCACCAGAATTTCGATCTGCGCCTCGAGCCGCGCGACCGGGACGGCGACGAGCTTTTCGTCGAGGCCGAGCGCCGCCACGCCATGCACCGCCGAAAACAGGGTGCGGCTCAGCAGCGCGCGCTCCTCCTCGGTCTTTTCCGGCAGAAGCAGGCGCAGCGGCGCAGCGATATGGGCGAAGAGATTGAGCTGGGTCGCCGCGTGCCAGTCGGGCAGGACCGCGTCCCGCGCCATGCGATGCTCGAACAAGGCGCGCCACAGGGAGAGATTCGCTTGCGCGAAACGGCAATAGGCCAAGGCGATGGCGACGAGGCGCTCGACCGGACGCGCCTCCGCCGCCACGTCCGAAAGCGCCTTGTCGAGCCGCGCCAGCGTGCGCGCCCCGACATGCAGGATGACCTCGTCGAGATCGCCGACGAGATTGTAAAGGCCGCCGAGCGACACGCCGGCCGCCGCCGCGAGATCGCGCGCCTTCAGCGCGGCCAGCCCCTTTTCGGCGATGGTCCGCTCGGCCGCGTCGATCAGGATTTTCAGATGCGCGGCGCGCCTTTCCAAGGTTTTCGACATGGCTGACCGTGGCGAGGAGATATTTGAACGACGTTCAAAATACGGTTGAAGTTCGTTCGATTCTGGCTTATCACCGATTCATGAACGACGTTCATAACACGAGGCTCACCATGTTCAAATCCTCGATCGCGTTCGGCGCAGCCGGAAGAGCCCGCCGCTCGGGCCGAGATCGAGGTCGGAAGGCGCCCCGGCCAGGCCATCAGCCTCCGATGGAAGCGGCAAAAGCCTGAAAAAACCGCGGCGCCAGCGACGGCGCCAGTGCGTCATTTCTTTCTTCGCGCATGCCGTGCATGTTCGGGCGCGAATCTGGAGATCAAGATGTTTTCGCTTCTCGCCCAAAGGCGTTTCGCGCCGCTGTTCTGGACGCAGTTCCTCTCGGCCTTCAACGACAATTTCCTGAAGAACGCCCTGATTTTTCTGATCATGTACAAGATGCCCGGAGACGGCGCGCAGTCGCTGGTGACGCTGGCCGGCGGCGTGTTCATCCTGCCCTTCTTCCTCATCTCCGGCCTCGGCGGAGAGCTGGCCGACCGGTTTGACAAGGCGCGCGTCGCGCAAAGGCTGAAACTGTCGGAATTCGCCGCCGCTGCGCTCGCCGTCGCCGGCTTCTGGCTGCAATCCGTGCCGACGCTCTTTGCCGCCCTCCTGTTGTTCGGCGTCATTTCGGCGCTGTTCGGCCCGATCAAATACGGCATCCTGCCCGACCATCTGCGCCGCGACGAATTGCCCGCCGGCAACGCCCTGATCGAAGGGGCGACCTTCGTCGCCATCCTGCTCGGCACGCTGGCCGGCGGCTTCGCCTCGCGGCAGGGGGGAAATCCCGCGCATTTCGCCCTCGCCATGATCGTCGTCGCGGCGGCCTGCTATGGCGCGAGCCGCTTCATTCCGCCGAGCGGCGAGGCCGCGCCGGACTTGGCGGTCGAAGCCAATATCATCCGTTCCACCGGCAAATTGCTGGCCGATCTCTGGGGTGATGAAAAGCTCTGGCGCACCGGCGTCATGGTGAGCGTGTTCTGGATGATCGGCGCCATCGCGCTTTCGCTGCTGCCGCCGCTGGTGAAAATGCTGCTCGGCGGCGAGGAAATGGCGGTCAGCCTCTATCTCGCGGCTTTCGCCGTCGCCGTGGCGCTCGGCTCGGCGCTCGGCTCCTTCCTGTGCAGCGGCCGGATCGTGCTTCTTCCCGCGCCCGTCGCCACCCTGGTGATGGGACTGTTCGCCGCCGATCTCGCCTGGAGCGTGCACGGATTGGCGCCCGCGACGGAAGCGAAAAGCCTGGCGCAATTTTTCGGCGCGCCCATTGCCTGGCGCGCCGGCTTCGATCTCTCGGGGCTGGCGCTCGCCGGCGGCGTGCTGGCGGTGCCGAGCTTCTCGGCGGCGCAGGCCTGGGCGCCGGTCGAAGCGCGCCCGCATCGTCGGCGCGATCAATGTGCTCAACGCCGCCTTCATGGTCGGCGGGGCGCTGGCCATCGGCGGCCTCCAGGCGATGGGGCTCGACCTTTCCGGCGCCTTCGCGCTGACCGCCGCCGTCTGCATCGGCGGCGCGATCTGGATGTTCAGGTTCCTGCCGACCAATCCGATGACCGATTTCCTGTCGATCCTGTTTCGCTCCTTCTATCGCCTCGAAGTGCGCGGCCGCGACAACCTCGCCAAGGCCGGGCCAAACGCCATTTTCGCGCTGAACCATGTCAGCTTCCTCGACGCGGCCCTGGCCCTGTCGCTGGTCGAGGGCGGCCCCGTCTTCGCCATCGATTCCGGCATAGCGAAACGCTGGTGGATAAAACCCTTCCTGCGCCTCGTCCGCGCCTTTCCACTCGACCCGACCCGCCCCATGGCGACGCGCGCGCTGATCAATCTGGTGAAAGGCGGCGAGCGCCTGATCATCTTTCCGGAAGGCCGACTCACCGTCACCGGCAGTCTGATGAAAGTCTACGACGGCGCCGGGCTGATCGCCGAAAAATCCGGCGCGCAGATCGTGCCCATCCGCATCGACGGACTCGAAGCCACCATGTTCTCGCGCCTGACGCGCGACCAAGCGCCGCGCCGCTGGTTTTCCAAGGTGGTTGTGACGATCCTCGAACCGACCGAACTGAAGATCGACGAGACATTGCGCGGAAAAGCGCGGCGGATGGCGGCGGGCGCGGCGCTCTACCAGATCATGTCCGATCTGATCTTCCGCACCACCGACGCCAACCGCACGATCCTCAAAGCCGTCGCCCAGGCCGCGAAAAAACACGGAATGGCGCGCGTCGCGCTGGAGGACCCGTTATCAGGCTCGCTCAGCTATCGCAAACTGCTGATCGGCGCGCGGCTGCTCGGCGGCAAGTTCCAGGACCTCGCGGCAAAAGGCCAGCCGGTCGGGCTGATGCTGCCCAACGCCAATGCCGCGGGCGCGGCGCTGCTCGGCCTGATCTCGGCCAACCGGCCGCCGGCGATGATCAATTTCTCGGCCGGCGCCGCGAATATCCTGTCCGCCTGCGCGGCGGCGCAAGTGGAGGTCATCATCACCTCGCGCGCCTTCGTCGAGAAGGCCAAATTGCAGGCTTTGGTCGAGCGCGTCGGCGAAAGCGTCGCCTTCCATTACCTCGAGGACATCGGCGAAAAAATCTCCCTGTTCGACAAGCTGCGGGCGCTTCTCAACAGCAATGCTGCGATCTGCCCGGCCGCGCCCGACGATTGCGCGGCGATCCTGTTCACCTCGGGCTCGGAAGGCGCGCCCAAGGGCGTCGCGCTCTCGCATCGCAACATCCTGTCCAATGTCGCACAGGCGGGCTCGCGCATCGATTTCGGCCGGCAGGACAAGGTGTTCAACATCCTGCCGATCTTCCATTCGTTCGGCCTGACCGGCGGGCTGCTGCTGCCGCTCGTCTCCGGCGTGCCGATCTACCTCTATCCCTCGCCGCTGCATTACCGCATCGTGCCGGAGCTGATCTACGCCTCGAACGCCACCATTCTCTTCGGCACGGACACTTTGCTCGGCGGCTATGCGCGCTCCGCCCATCCCTATGACATGCGTTCGCTGCGCTACATCATCGCCGGCGCCGAGGCGGTGAAGGAGGCGACGCGCCGGCTTTACGCGGAAAAATTCGGCCTGCGGATTCTGGAGGGCTACGGCGTCACCGAAACCGCGCCGGTGCTCGCCTTGAACACGCCGATGTTCAACCGTTTCGGCACGGTCGGCCAAATCGTGCCGGGGGTGGAGACGCGGCTGGAAAAAGTCGCGGGAATCGACGACGGCGCGCGCCTGCATGTGCGCGGCCCCAATGTCATGCTCGGCTATCTGCGCGCGGAAAATCCCGGCGTGCTGGAGCAGCCGGCCGATGGCTGGCACGACACCGGCGACATTGTCGCGCTCGATGCGCAAGGTTTCGTCGCGATCAAGGGCCGCGCGAAACGTTTCGCCAAGATCGGCGGCGAAATGATCTCGCTGGCGGCGGTGGAGAACCTCGCCGCTTTATGCTGGCCGGACGCGCGCCTCGCCGTGGTGGCGCAGCCCGACCCGCGCAAGGGCGAGCGCATGATTTTATGCACGGAGAATGCTCGCGCGACCCGCGCCGACCTGATCGCAACCGCCAAGGCGCAGGGCGCGTCGGAGCTGATGATCCCCACGACGGTGATGGTCGTCGATCATTTGCCGCTGCTCGGCTCCGGCAAGGTCGACTATCCTGCCGTGGCGAAACTGGCGGCGGAGCGGCTGGCGAACGGCTAACGCCCCCAGACCAGCGCCAGCTCGGCGTCGCCGGGAAAACCGTCGGGAAAGCTGACGATCCGCGCCGAAAGGGCGAAGCCGAGCGGGCGCAATTCCTTGTCCCAGCGCAGGAAGAAGTCCGCCGCCTTGCCTTGCAGGGTGGCCGGCCATTCGGGATCGGGCAGGTTGATCGCCCGGCCGCCGTCCGTGCAAAGCGCCGCCGGGAAGACCAGGGCGGGGAGGCCCAACTCGCCGCGCCGGGCGGCGTCGCGGGCCTGCATCAGGAGATGCGACATTTCCTGGTCGGTGAAACGGCTTTTCAGCAGCAGCTTGACCTGCTCGGCGCGCTTTTCCGTGGCCTGGCGGCGGGCCTCTTCATGAAGGTTGCTCTTGCTGCGCTCGAATTCGGCCACCAGAGTCTTCAGCTCCGTCGCCGTGACCGCCGCACCCGCCGCCAAGGGCGCCTCGGCCGGCGGCGGCGGCTTGAGCTTGCCGCTCCTCGCTTCCCCGATCGCCTCGTCGAAAAACTCGGGCGTCACCGGCCGGGCCGGCGGCGGCGCCTCGGGCGCGAAAAAGCGCAAAAGGTCGGCGCGCGTGACCACGCCGGCCACCTTTCCGTCGCGCAGCACCGGCAGCCGCTTGATGCGATGTTCGCTCATCAGCGCAGCGGCTTCGTCGACCCCTGCGGCCGCGTCGACGCAAATCGCCGGGCTGGCCATGATCTGCCGGACGCTCTCGGACTCCCGCTCCAGCGCGTCGAGATAGTCTTCGGCCATGTCCTGGCCGCCCGACAGGATTTGCACCCAGGCCTCGCGCTGCTTTTTCCTTGTCGCCGCGTCGGAAAAACGGAAATCGCTTTCGCTGACCACGCCGAGCGGCCGGCCTTGCGCGTCGACCACCGGCAGGCCGCTGACACGCAGGCGGAGCATGGTCTCGGCCGCCGCCCGCGCGCTTTCGCCCGGCCCGATGGCGACGGCCGGCGCGGTCATGCAGTCGCCGACGCGCTTGCCGCTAAGGGAGTTAGGAATGTCCAGCATGGCGCCCCGCAGAAGTCTCGAGCAAAAGACCGGCCAAAATCGGGCGCGATCGTTTTAGGCCCGAAGTTTGACATAAAGGCGCTCGATTTTCTCCGAACATCAAAAAGCAGCCGATCCAGAAGCCTCACTGCTTCTCGAAAGCGGCGCTGAGGGTCAAGTCGACGTCGTCGCCGATCAGCGGCACATAGGTTTTCACGCCGAAATCGCTGCGCTTGATATGGCCGGTGGCGTTGAAGCCGACCGTGTAATGCTTGTCCATGATGTTGACGCCGGCGCCGTTGAAGGTGGCGTGCAGGGTCAGCGGCCGGGTCACGCCGTGCAGGGTGAGCTGCCCCTCGATATCAGCCGCATTCTTGTCCGTGGGCGTCACCTTTTCCGACTTGAAGGTCATTTCGGGGTATTTCGCCGCGTCGAGCCAGTTCGCGTCCTTCAGCTCGCCGTCGAGCTTGGCGTTGGTCGTCGTGACGCTGGCGACGGGGACGCGGATTTCAACCGAGCTTTTGGCCGGCGCGGCGGATGGAGCTTCAGCTCGCCGCCGGCGCCAGTGAAATTGCCGTACCAGGTCGTGAAGCCCATGTGCGACACCGCAAACAGGATGCGGGTGTGACTTGGCTCGACCTTGTAGGCCCCGGCCTGGACAGCGGCGGGATCGCGGGAGAAGGCCGGCGCGTCGGCCAGCGAAAACAGCGTGGACGCTGCGAGGAAGGCGGCGGAAAGTGAAAGGACAGGATGGAAATATCGCATGAAAGGCCTCGTGAGGACGGTGGAGCTCAAGGCAAGTCTAGCCTGTCCGTCGATCGACAAAACCGATAAAATATCGAATTGTTCGTTCTAATTTCTTGTTGAGTTCATTTACGCGCCAGCCGGATGGAACGCTCCAGGGCTGAAAGGAAGGCGGAGCGGTCGCGCGGCGAAAAGCTTCTGGGGCCGCCGGTGGTTTCGCCGCCAGAGCGCAAATCCTCCATCAGGTTGCGCATCGCCAGCGCCATGCCGATCGAAGCCTGGTCGAAGACCTTGCCGTTGGGGGCCAGCACGAAGGCGCTGGCCTTGACGCAGCGGGCGGCCAGTGGAATGTCGGCGGTGACGACAATCGTCAGCGGACCGGCGCGCTCGGCGATCCAGTCGTCCGCCGCGTCCGGCCCCTGGGCGACAAGGACGCGCTCGACCATCTCATGGCGCGGGACCTGGATCAGCCGGTTGGCGACGACAAAGACCTTCAGCCCATGGCGCGCCGCCACCTTGTAGCATTCGTCCTTGACCGGGCAGGCGTCGGCGTCGATCAGGATCACAGGGTCCATGAATTGCTCGATATCAGCATCCCGGCCAGCAGCGTCAGGCCCACAAACAGCACGACGCAGGCCGCCGCGACCTCGAGCAGGCGCGAAAAAATCTCGGAGCGGCGCGTCTGCGCGCCCAGAAATTTCGTCATGACGCCCTTGGCGAGGACGGCGCCGGCGGCGAGCCCGCCGGTGGTCAGCGCCGTGCCCGCCGCCATGGCGAATGTCGCCCAGACGCCGATGGAAAAGCCCCCCTGCGCCAGGGCGAAAACCAGCACCAGCAGCGCGCCGGAACAGGGACGCGAGCCCGCCGCGACCACGGTGACGGCGCCCTGGCGCCAGGAGAAATTGTCGCCGAGCAAAGCAGGATCGGGCGCGACGCAATGGGCGCAGCCCTCGTCGTGCGAAAGATCGTCGCATTGGAAGCGCGAGGCGGCGGCAAGGCGCGGCGCGCGCCAGATGGCGATGAGCGCCGCGCCCTTGCGCCAGACCAGCCAGACCCCGAGGACCGCGATGCAGACATAGGCCATGACCTCGACCCAATAGAGTCGCGGCGGCCATTTTCTGCGCCGTCTCGCCGAGCAGGACCGCAGCCACGCCGACAATGGCGATGGCGACGAGCGCCTGCAGCAGGGCCGCGAGCGCCGACAGGACCAATCCGCGCCGCAGCGCCTTTTCATTGGCGAGCATGTAGGAGGTGATCACCGCTTTGCCGTGGCCGGGCCCGGCGGCGTGAAACACGCCATAGGCGAAGGCGATCGCCGCCAGCCAGGATACCGCCGCCGGACTGGTCCGCGCAGCGTCGACCGCATGGCGCATGGCTATGTAGAAGCAGAACTCCTGCTGCAGCAGCCACAGGCCGAGGCGCCCGACATTGCCGACCGCGCCCTCGTTGACCCCGAGCGAAAACGGGTTTCGCCTGGCGAATTGCGCCAAAGCGCCGTTGCTCCAGAAAAGCGGCACGACGAGACCGGAAAGTCGCCTCATGGGCAGGCCACGATGGTGCGCGTCGCCATCTTGATGCCGAAATCCGCGCCTGGCGACAGGCCGCTAAAGAAGCTCTCATTGAGCTTGCTCGTGTCGGCGCCAGTCAGCGGATCGGGGCGAAGGGTCGTGAGCGAGCACCCGGCGGGCGCGTCCTTCATCGTGACCGGGGCCTTCTTCTCCAGCTCGATATCGACGAAATAGGTCGGGTCGTAAACCATGAACATGAAGGGCTTTTTCGCCGAAACCGGCTCCTTCAGCGGCAGGGTGAAGCGCAGCGTCACCTGCTTGCTGCTGTCCGCCTCCAGCTCATAGTCTTTCGGCGCGCCGAATTCATACATTCTGGGGCCTGTCTTGGCGACGGTGAAATACTGGAACTCGGCCAGCAAATCGACATTGGTCTTGGCGAGGGGCGCCAGTTGCGCCTTGGTCGGCGGCTTGCCGTCGGTCCCGAGCCCCTGCATGGCGAAGGCCGAATACATTTCGTCGAAAGTCCATTCGTGGCGGATGGCGGCGATCCTGCCGTCCGGCGTAAACAGGATTTGGGCGCGGGCGGCGATCCAGACGTGCGGGTGGGCGCCGGCTTGCGTCAGGCAGAGGCAAAGGCCGATCCCCGCCAGGACAGAAGCCAAAAAACCCTTGCGAACGGTCAATCAAGCCCCCTTCCAATTCATTTTTCCGCGCGATTCTGCGTCGTCGCCCATCAATGACGCAAGTCTGGCGAAAACGAGGCCGAGCGCGCGAGCCGCGGACGACGGCTCGACAAATCGTCGCTTGACGGCGGCAGGATCGCGACATGAAGCTTGTCGCAAAGGACGCCTGAGACCATGAGCGAAATCCTGCGCCTTTTCGTGCCCGACCTGTGGATCGCCGAGGGGCCGACGACGCCTTTCATAGCCGGCTTCCATTATCCCACGCGCATGGCGGTGATCCGGCTCGCCGACGGCGGCCTGTTCGTCTGGTCGCCGGTGGCGCTCGTTCCGGCGCTGAAAAGCGAGATCGACGCGCTCGGGCCGGTCTGCTGCCTCGTCTCGCCCAACCTGCTGCATCATCTCTTTCTGGCCGAATGGAAGTCGGCCTGGCCGGAGGCGCGAATGTTCGCCTCTCCCGGTCTGCGGCGCCGGCGCCAGGACCTCGCCTTCGACGACGATTTGGGCGACGCCCCCGCCCCACTCTGGGCCGGCCAGATCGACCAGGCGCTTCTGCACGGCAGTTTTGTCATGACCGAGGCGGTGTTTTTCCATCGCGCCAGCCGCACAGCGATCTTCGCCGACCTGATCCAGAATTTTCCGCCCGGCTGGTTTTCCGGCTGGCGCGGTTTTCTGGCCCGGCTCGACGGCATTGTCGCGCCCAATCCCGGCGCGCCGCGCGAATGGCGGGCGAGCTTTTGGCGCCGCGACGTCGCGCGCGTGTCGCTGCGCCGCATCCTCGACTGGCCGATCGAAAAAGTGATCGTCGCCCATGGCGGCTGCGCGGAAGAAGACGGCGCGGCCTTCGTCCGCCGCGCCTTTTCCTGGCTGTCGCGCTAGTCCTGCGAAAGCCTCATACTATCACGGGACGTCATTGCGAGCGGAGCGACGCAATCCAGACGCAGCTTGCGGCCCCCGGATTGCTTCGTCGCTTCGTTTCTCGCAATGACGGCGCCGGGACGCGCCTCACCGAACCAGAATATTCCTGAACTGCCAGGGGTCGCTTTCGTCGATGTCTTCCGGAAAAAATCCCGGACGGTTCTTCAGCGGCGTCCAGTCGGTGTAGACGCCGACGACCGGGCCGAGATAGGGCGTCTGGATTTCCAGGCAGCGCTTGTAGTCGAGCTCGTCGGCCTCGAGAATCCCCTCGTTGGGGTTTTCCAGCGCATAGACCATGCCGGCGAGGACGGCGGAGGACACCTGCAAGCCAGTGGCGTTCTGGTAGGGCGCGATCTCCCGGGTCTCCTCGACCGAGAGCTGCGAGCCGTACCAATAAGCGTTTTTCGCATGGCCGAAGAGCAGCACGCCCAGCTCGTCGATGCCGTCGACGATCTCGTGCTCGGTGAGAATGTGGTTCTTCGGCTGCACCTGGCCGCCGGCGCCGAACATTTCATGCAGCGACAGAACCGCGTCGTCGGCGGGATGATAGGCGTAATGGCAGGTCGGGCGATAGATCGCCGCGCCGGCGTCGTCGCGCACGGTCAGGTAATCGGCGATCGAGATCGACTCGTTATGCGTGACGAGGAAGCCATATTGCGGCCCCGGCGTCGGCGTCCAGCTGCGCACGCGCGTGTTGGCGCCGGGCTGCAAAAGATAGACCGCCGCGCCGCAGCCGAAATGATGGGTGCGGCCGTTGTCCGGCATCCAGGTTTCGTGCGTGCCCCAGCCGAGTTCGGCCGGCTGCATGCCTTCCGACACAAAGCCTTCGACCGACCAGGTGTTCACGAACACGCCGCGCGGCTTGGGGTTCTTCGCCCGCTGGGTGTCGCGTTCGGCGATATGGATGCCCTTGACGCCGAGCCGCTGCGCCAGCGCGCCCCATTCAGCGCGGGTTTTCGGCTCCGGCTCCTTGTCGCCGAGATCGGCGGCGAGATTGACCAATGCCTGCTTGACGAACCAGGACACCATGCCCGGATTGGCGCCGCAGCAGGAAATGGCCGTCGTTCCGCCCGGCGATTTCCGACGCGACGCCAGCACCGTCTCGCGCAGGGCGTAGTTGGAGCGCGCCTCCGGCCCGAGGTGGGTGTCGAAATAGAAGCCGAGCCAGGGCTCGACCACCGTGTCGATATAGAGCGCGCCGATTTCGCGGCACAATTCCATAATCGCCAGCGAGGACGTGTCCACCGACAGGTTGACGCAGAACCCCTGCCCGCCGCCGCGAGTCAGAAGCGGCGTCAGCAATTCGCGGAAATTGTCCTTGGTCACCGCCGACTTGATGAATTCATAGCCGCGCTCTTCGGCGATCGACTTGTCGACGTCGGTCGGGTCGATCACCACGAGTTTTTTGTGGTCGAATTCGAAATGGCGCTCGATCAGGGGCAGCGCGCCCTTGCCGATGGAGCCGAAGCCGATCATCACGATCGGGCCGGAAATGCGACCATGCACGGGCCAGTCTGTCATGATTTCATCCTGATCTGGAGAAGGCGGGTTTTTCGGGCTTTTTACTGGCAAAGCGAAAGGCCGGGGTCAAGCCGAACGGCCCCGGTTTTTCGCAATGCATCAATTTGACGGCTGATATGACGGCGTGACGACAGGATTTCAGGCGGCGAGGCGGAAAGCCGAGTCATCCGCAAAGGCGCCGGCGGCGCGCACCAGCCCGCGGGCGCCGTCGAGCGCGCCGGGCTGCAACTCCAGCGCGAGAAAGCGCGCCGCATCGACCGGCCCCGGCAAATCGAGGTTTTCCGCGCCGGCGCGGGAAAAGCCGAAACGCTCGTAATAGGGCGCGTCGCCGACCAGCAGCACCGCCGTGTGCCCCAGGTTTCGCGCGGAAATGAGGCCTTGACGGATCATGCGTCCCCCCAGGCCGCGCGAGCGGAAAAACGGATCGATGGCGATCGGGCCGAGCAGCAGCGCGGCGCAATCGTCGCCGGCGGCGATCGACCAGAAACGAAGCGTGCCGACGAGGGCCCCGTCCGCATGCGCCGCAAAAGCCAGGCCTTCCGCCGGCAGGCGATTTTCGCGCAGCCGCTCGCAGGTCTTCCGCCGGCGTTCGGCGCCAAACGACAGGTCGAGCAGCGCTTCTCGCGCAAAAAAGTCCTGCGCCGTCTCCTGACGGATGACGGCTTCGCCGAAAGCGGCGTCGTCTTGCGCGAACTGGATCATTAGGACCTCCATCGGGTCGCATGTGTCCGCCGCCGGATGTCTCCGCGCGGTCGGGTTGAGGAGGCCGCCGCCCGAATTCGGG
The DNA here is from genome assembly GCA_963849665.1 of uncultured Alphaproteobacteria bacterium. Lineage (GTDB taxonomy): Bacteria > Pseudomonadota > Alphaproteobacteria > Rhizobiales > Beijerinckiaceae > Rhodoblastus. The sequence goes on from CAWKJW010000018.1 coordinate 89,189, forward strand.
CGGCGCTTGATGTCGGAAGAAAACTGAGGCCGAAGGCTCAGATCACGTAGGACTTCAGCGGCGGAAAGCCATTAAAGCCAACGGCGGAATAGGTCGTCGTATAGGCGCCTGTCCCCTCGATCAGCACTTTCGCGCCGATCTCGAGACTGATGGGCAGCAGATACGGCTCCTTTTCATAGAGCACATCGACTGAATTGCAGGTCGGTCCGGCAAGGACGCAAGGCTCGCGCGGATCCGAATCGTAATCCGTGCGGATGGGATAGCGGATCATCTCATCCATCGTCTCGGCCAGTCCGTTGAACTTGCCGATGTCGAGATAGACCCATTTCACCTTGTCGTCGTCGGACTTTTTCGAGATCAGCACGACTTCCGCCTCGATCACCCCGGCGTTGCCCACCATGCCGCGGCCCGGCTCGATGATCGTCTCGGGGATCTGATTGCCGAAATGTCGTCGCAGCGCCGAAAAGATGGCGTCGCCATAGGTGCGCACGGCCGAGACCCGCTTGAGATATTGCGTCGGAAAGCCGCCGCCCAGATTGACCATTTGCAGGACGATGCCGCGTTCGGCCAGATCCTTGAATACGCCGGCCGCCGATTTGAGCGCGCGGTTCCACATGCGCGGGTTGCGCTGCTGCGAGCCGACGTGGAAGGACAGGCCATGCGCCTCCAGCCCCAGGCGATGCGCATGTTCGAGCACGCGCGGCGCCATTTCCGGCGCGCAGCCGAATTTGCGCGACAGGGGCCATTCGGCGCCGTCGCCGTCGCACAGCATCCGGCAGAACACTTTTGCGCCCGGCGCGGCGCGGGCGATCTTCTCGACCTCCGCCTCGCAGTCCACGGCGTAAAGGCGCACGCCCATCTCGAAAGCGCGGAAAATGTCGCGCTCCTTCTTGATGGTGTTGCCGAAGGAAATGCGGTCGGGCGACGCGCCGGCAGAGAGCGCCTGCTCGATCTCGACCACCGAGGCGCAGTCGAAACAGGAGCCGAGGTCGGCGAGCAGCGCCAGGACTTCCGGCGCCGGATTGGCCTTAACGGCATAGAAGACGCGCGTGTCCGGCAGCGCCTTGGAGAAAGCGGCGTAATTTTCGCGCACGACGTCGAGGTCCACGACAAGGCAGGGACCGGCGTCACGGTCTGCTTGCCGGCGGTTATGCAGGAATTCAAGGATACGATTGGTCATCGCGGCATCCCTTCGAAGGGCGCGCTTTTTTCGCGCGCCAGAGCAACAAGGCTTCGGAGGATGAGCGGCAGCCGTCCGCATTCGCGCGTTGGAGACGCGAGTTGCAGCATAGCCAACGCCATCGGGACCGTTCGATTTCGCACCATGCGAAACCAGACGATCGGGTGCTGCGCCGTGGACGCCATCTGCCCGGAGAGCGCGAAGCCATCCAAGCGTTCAAGCGGCCTTCGATTGGAATAGGGAGACCCCGTTCCGCACGCCCGGCAAGAAAGACAAGCCTCTTCGGTAAGCCGACCTTTGGAGGGCCGACAGAGACGAAAAAGCCCGGTCCGTCGTTGCTTTAAGTCGCGATCCTCCGTGCAGACGGAGTTCGCCGGTTCGCCTCCGGCTGCCGGTTTGTTTTTCAGGCGGTTCCCCGGCCTCTTGTCCGGATACCCGCCAACCGACACACGACCACAGGCACGTGCGATTTGGGCAAGGCCATACATATGAATTCGAGACGCCAACGCAAGCGAAAAATGCAGCGCCGCCAATATTTTTGGCGGCCATGGTTTTCAGGTTACATTCACCTTTACGCATCTGAACGGGACCGGCGCCTTGCGGTGGCCGCAAATCGCCGGTAACTGCTGAAGTCGCGCCGGATTCGCGGCGCTTTCGCCTGCCCCGAGTGAACCCCTCATGCCGCAATCAAAACGACCCCATTCCAACCGGATCCTTTTCGACCGCCGCACGCTGATCAACGGCCTGGCCTTATCCGGCGCCACGGCGTTCACATCGGGCGCTTTCGCGCAAACCTCGGGCAAATCGAACAAGGGACAATCGAGCAAGGGACAATCGGGCGCGGGGCTTCCGAACGTCGGCCAGCCGCCGGAGTTGCGCTTCGGCTTCGACGATGTGGTCAAGCGGGCGCGCGATCTGGTCAGCGCGCCCTTCGATTCGCAGCCGCCGAAATTGCCGGAGGCGCTGACAAAACTCGATTTCGACTCCTACCGCGACATTCGCTTCAAGCCCGAAAAATCGCCGCTCGGCCCGGGCAGCGGGCCGTTCCGTCTGCAATTGTTCCATCCCGGCTTCATCTATACGCGCACTGTGGTCGTGAACACGATCCGCGACGGCATTTCGACCCCGGTGCCCTATTCCTCCAACATGTTCGATTATGGCGGCAACAAGTTCGAGCGGACCTTCCCGGTCAATCTCGGCTTCGCCGGCTTTCGCCTGCATTATCCGCTGAACACGCCGCGCGGCTCGGACGAGATCGTCTCTTTCCTCGGCGCCAGCTATTTCAGGTTCCTCGGCCGCGGTCAGAGCTATGGCCTTTCCGCGCGGGGCCTGTCGGTCAACACGGGCGGCGACGACGAGGAGTTTCCCTTCTTCCGCGAATTCTGGGTCGAGACTTCGGAGCAGCATCCCGAAAAGGCGACGATCTACGCGCTGCTCGACGGCGCCTCGGTCACCGGCGCCTACCGCTTCGACCTGTTCCCCAATGTCGAGAGCGTGATGGAAGTCACCGCGACGATTTTCCCGCGCCGCGAGAACGCCAAATTCGGCATGGCGCCGCTGACCTCCATGTTCTTCCTCGGCGAGGACCGCGGCAAGGCTTCGGACGACTACCGGCCGGAACTGCACGATTCCGACGGCCTGCTGATGCATACGGAGACCGGCGAATGGATCTGGCGGCCGCTGCGCGCCCCGCGCGTCGTCACCATGAGCACTTTTCCCGAGGACCACATCAAGGGCTTCGGCCTGGTCCAGCGCGACCGCAATTTCGACCATTACCAGGATCTCGACCTCAATTACGAGACGCGCCCGACCTATTTCGTCGAACCGCACGGCGACTGGGGCGAAGGCCGCATAGAATTGCTCGAACTGGCGACCAAGGACGAGACGGCTGACAACATCGTCGCCTACTGGACGCCGAAGGTCCCGCCGGAAATGGGAAAGCCCTTCAACTTTTCCTATCGCATCCGCTCGGTTCTCGAAGCGCCCGACCTGTCGCCGAGCGGCCGCGTCATCAACACCTGGCACACTTCGCCCAAGGCGCTCGGCTCAGCCGAGACCGTCAATGTCGGCGAACGCCGCTTCATCGTCGATTTCGCCGGCGGCGACCTCGGCTTCTATCAGCACGATCCCAATCTTGTCGAAGTCTCGGCCGCGACGTCGCAAGGCAAGATCATGCGCACGATCCTCGAGCCCAACCCGCATATCGACGGCTTCCGCGCCATGATCGACGTGAAAGTCGATCCCGGCCAGACCACCGATGTTCGCGCCTTCCTGCACACGAAGGCGCGGGCCTTGACCGAAACCTGGGTCGCGCCCTGGACGGCCGAATAAGAAGCCATTTTTTGGTGTCGTAAAGCGCCGTTCAGACCAGGGCTTCGGTCGTTTTCAGATAGGCGCGCATAATCCGGCGCAGGCCGATCGAGCCGGCGAGCGCCTGCTGCTGGCACTCGACGACATTGGGATCGCTCGCCTGGATGCCGGCCGAGAAATGCGTGACCACCGCAATTGCGGCGGCGCGCAGGCCAATGCGCCGGGCGAGAATGATTTCCGGCGCCACCCCGACGCCGACCAGATCGGCGCCGAGCCCTCGGGCCATCCTGCTTTCCGCCGGCGTGGCGAAGGTCGGGCCGGAAAGCCACATGAACACCCCTTCATGCACGGTGACCCCGGCGATCGCCGCCGCCCTTTTCAGCCGTCGCTGGATGCGCGGATCGTAGGCCTCGTTCAACGACACGAAGGCGCGCGGATCGATCAGGCCGATCAGCGGATTGAGGCCGGAAAAGTTGATGTGGTCGGTGACGATCAAGAGATTGCCGGGATAGAGATCCTGCCGCACCGAGCCGGCGGCGGCGAAAATCAGGAGCTGGCGCGCGCCCAGGGCCTTGACCAGTTCAAGCGCGTCGCTCATGCAGGCCGGATCGCCCGCATTATAGAAATGGGCCTGCCCCTGCAGGCAGCAGATGCTGACCCCTTCGAGCCGGCCGACCGTCAGCCGTGCGCTCTGGCCCGGCTCGTCCAGCGCAGGCAGGGCCGGCAGCTCGGCGTAGGGAATGGTCACCGCGTCGGCCAGTCCCTCCGCCATTCCGCCGAGACCGAAGCCGAGCAGCACCGCGATTTCGACCGGCTCGACGACGCCGCGCGCCCGCAAAATCTCCAAGGATTGTTCGACGGCAGCGGACATGGAGGCGTTTCCTGATGAAGTCCGGGCTTTCAGCCCTGAACGAGCGAGGCGGGTCCGAAGGGATGAGGAAGTAGTTCGGCGAGCGGCAAGGATAGGACGCCGCCGGCGCTATCTGCAAGATGCACAAGCGTTTTTGCGTCCGCGAATTCGGCGATGCGCTGCCGGCAGGCGCCGCAGGGCGCAATCCTGCCCGGCCCCGGCCCGAGGACGAGAATTTCGGCGATCACCGTTTCCCCGGCGCCGATCATGGCGGAGATCGCCGAGCTTTCGGCGCAGACGCCAAGGGGATAAGCCGCGTTCTCGACATTGCAGCCGGAAAAAAGCGCGCCGCCGCCGGCGCGCAGCGCCGCGCCGACGGGAAAGCGCGAATAGGGCGCGTAGGCCCGCGCCCGCGCCGCTTGCGCCAGAGCGAAGAGATCGTCGATCGCCGCCATTCCGCCTCCCTCAGCCTTGCTGCATGCCATTGCATCTGCGCCAGTCAGGGCGGCATGGCCAAGCGCGGCTCTTATCAGAAACGTCGCCACAGCGCGACAAGAACGCCGTTTTCACGATAGGCGTTCGCCCCGGCGACGGTGACGAACCCGCCGGCCTGCGCCCGCCACCCGGCGTCGAGCGCATAGACCAGGCTGAATTGCCCCTTGGATTGCGCCCAGCGCGGAAAATCGGGTCGGCTCGACGGCGCCGAGACGATGTTGAAACTCTGCGCCATCAGCATGAGGCGCGGCGTCGCATAAAGTCCGAATGTCAGATCGGCGCGCCCCTCGTCTGGCGCCGGTCCGCCGCGCAGCCGATAACCGCCCTCGATGTCGACAAAGGCCGGCAAGCCTGCGATGGCGGCATTCTTGCCGAGCAGCAGGCGAAAATCGTAGTCGGCGTGATTCGCTCCCGACAGCCAGGAATTGGTCGGCCCGGCGCTGGTCGGCAGGCGCGCCTGGACCGCCGCCGACAGAACCGTCGAATCGTCGCGCCACAGCCGCGCCTGCGCGCCGACCTCGCTGTCGCCCAGGCCGGTGAAGCGCTGGTTGACCGGCGTCCCCAGCGAGGAGCTCTGCACCGAAGGCTTTATCAGCGCCGCCAGCCAGTCGGTGACGCCATAATCGACGAAGGCCGTCGCTTGCAGGCTGCGGTAATGCGGCGTCGGAGTGAAACGACCGGCCTGGTCGAAACCCGTGTTCGCCTGGTCGAACAAAGTCGTGACGATGATTTCGCCATGCCCCGCCTCGGGCGTCCAGGCCCCAGCCTCAGCCGGCGCGACAAGACCGGGCGCCGCGGGCAAGACAGCCAGCCCGATCGCCACGCCAAGGCGACACAAATTCCGCAGCATGAAACGCCTGCGCCTACATTTAAGACTAACCTAACGGAAGCTTGGGCGATTACGGCGGCGCGCACAAGCGCGAATCGAACATTTTTCCGCGCATCTTTCACATGCCCGCGCCTCACAAGGATGAAGCGGCGGCTGCGCGACAGTTCCCGAACTGGAGCCTTTTCCGATCCGATGGAATCGGATCGGGGCTCCAGTTTTCTGCTTTTACGCGTATTCGCAAACGCGGCCCGACGGGTCTTCACGCGAACGGGTGTCCGCTTCGTCTAATGATAGACGCAGAAGCCGTCGCGGTCGCAACGGCGATGATGCGGGTAGAGGAACGAAGGCCCCCAGCAGGAACGGTAATAATGATAACCGGTCTCGCCCCAGCGGGCGCAACGCGCGTCGGCGCCTGTTGAAATCAGACTGAAGACCGCAAGGGCTGTCGCGGCCAGCAGCGGAATACGCAAGCTTTTCATCTCCGCCTCCCAAAGAGCGGCGCGACATCGCGCCGCGTCTTCGAAGAAACCGCCAAGTTAAGGAAAAGTTGCAATTTGTCGGCGCGGAGGGACTTCGATCAAGGACACAGGACCTTGTCGATGTGACAGCCCGAACTCGTGTTCCTGCAGGCATTGCGCCCGCGCATTGAGCGAAGCGCCGGCCGCGTCCGGCTCCGGCGTCGAGACACGGTACTGCCCGGACGGCGGCCGCACGATCGCGATGCAGAGCCCGGCCGACGCGAAATTGAATTTGCAATTGCGGCCGCCCTTCGCCTGGCATTCGGAAATCGCGGCGCTTCGGGCGGCGGCGACATTCGCGAATTTTCCCGACTTGTAACGATAAGCGAACTCCCCGTCCTTCTCGTAGCGATAAACATAGGCGTATGGCGCCAGGCCGAGTTGCGGATTCGCCTCGCCGGGCGTGGGCGTCGCCGGCGGCTCCGTCGCCGCCAACGTCGGTTGCGGCGCAGTCGCCGTCTCCGGCGCTTGCGGCCCTTGCGGCGCAGCCTTTTCCGCCGCCGGGGCGCTCGCCGCCGCCTGCGGCGCGCCCGGTCCCGATCCAGCCGATTCCGGCGTCGGCGGCGCCGCGGCCTGGCGCAAGCGTTCGGATTGGAAAGCCTGTTCGGGCGCGGCCCTGCCCGCCAGTATCCTGGCGTCGTGATCGGACTGGAAAGTCACGCCGATGCCGAAGCCCAGCAACAGCGCCAAAGCCAAGGCCGAGGCCTGGACGGAGGCGCCGGGGAAGGCGCGCAGCCAGTACGGGCGCGACAGACCCGAATTTGGCGACCTCTCTGAATGCGAAGGTGTGGTCAAGGCTCGTCCTCGTACTAAAATCGACTGATTTCAAACTCGCCAGGCGCGTTACAGCACAGTACAAGCTTACGCTCGCGCCTGGAATGACTGAGATTTTTCGACGACATTTCTGTGAGCGTTTTCAACGCCACATGCGGCGCCCGTTGTTCGGAACGGCACATTATCTACTGACGCCACGGTCGACAATGCTGATCTTTCCTTTCCACCTTCCCTCCCTAAGGCTCATTGACTCGAGTCCTGCGCGGTTCGGCCAATTTACTCAGGAATTCCGGGCGCTCCATGCCGCCGGCCTCCGGCGGCGAATTAAAGTTATCCACCGGAGCTTGGCGAAACGCGAGCGAGGAATCGGGACGTCAGCGCGCTTTTTTGCGCGGGTCGACGTCTTATGCGGCGCGTGGCCCGCCTTGGCGAAGTTTTTTTGAATTGGCTGGTGGAGCTGAGGGGATTCGAACCCCTGACCTCTGCAGTGCGATTGCAGCGCTCTCCCATCTGAGCTACAGCCCCGTTCCGGAGCGGGTGTTTAGGGCGCGGGCGCATTTCTGTCAATCCGCGTGAGCAAAAACAGCGCGCAAAACTTGTTTACGCGGCCGTGACGGCTTAAACATCCCTACGCCCGGCAAACTTCTGGAGACGCAATGGCCGCCGCATCCTTCATCCTCCCGATCTTCCGGGTGCTCAACATGGCCATCGACCTCTATTGGTGGGTCATCATCGTCATGGCGGTCATGTCCTGGCTGCTCGCCTTCGACGTCATCAACATGCGCAACGAATTCGTGCGCTCGGTGTGGAACGGCGTCAACGCCCTGACCGAGCCGGCGCTGAGGCCGATCCGCCGCTTCCTGCCCGCTGTCGGCGGCATGGATATTTCGCCGGTCGTCCTCCTGCTCCTGCTCTCCTTCGTCCAGATGGAGCTGAACGAGGTCGTGCGCTCGCTGGTGATGGCCTCGATCTAAAGCGCTTTCAAGCGAAGTGGACGCCGGTCCGATGGACCGGACCGGAAAGGGCTCTGACCCTCATGAGCGAAGCCGCGGCGCGACCCTGGACGGCCCGGGCCGACGGAGTGACCCTGCATGTGCGCCTGACCCCGAAAGGCGGGCGCGACTCGCTGGAAGGGCAGGAAACGCTGGCCAATGGCGATTGCGTGCTGAAGGCGCGGGTGCGGGCGATCCCCGAGGACGGAAAGGCCAATGACGCTTTGGTCACGCTCCTGGCCAAAAACCTGAAAATTCCGGCGTCTCGCATAAAAATCGCGGCAGGCGCGACGTCGCGCCACAAAACACTGTCACTGCAAGGCGATCCGGCCGAACTGGCGGCAAAACTCGACGCTCTGGCGGGAGCGGCGAGCCTTGCCAAAGGCGGCCGGCAAGCCTAAACGCACGGCCGACCAATTCTTCACGCAAATCTTCGCGCCTCGGGGGCCGTTCATGAGCAAGACCAACAAAGGCAATTTCTTCGAGGATTTCAGGCTCGGCCAAGTGATCGTGCATGCGACGCCGCGCACCGTGACGGTCGGCGACGTCGCGCTCTATACCGCGCTTTACGGCTCTCGCTTCGCGGTGCAATCCTCCGACGCCTTCGCGCAGTCGATCGGCTATTCCCGCAGCCCGGTCGACGACCTCCTGGTTTTCCACATCGTCTTCGGCAAGACCGTGCCCGACATTTCGCTCAACGCCGTAGCCAATCTCGGCTATGCCGACTGCCGCTTCCTCGCTCCCGTCTATCCCGGCGACACGCTCGCCTCCAATTCGGAAGTCATCGGCCTCAAGGAAAACTCCAACGGCCAGACCGGCGTGGTCTATGTCCGTTCGCGCGGCGTGAACCAGCGCGGCGTGGTGGTGCTGGAATATGTGCGCTGGGTCATGGTGCGCAAGCGCGACCAGAAGTCGCCGGCGCCGACGGAAGTCACGCCGCAACTGCCCCGCGCGCTGTCGCCCGACCAGCTCGGCGACGCCTGCCCGATCATCGACGCGCGCAAATATGACGTCGCCTTGTCCGGCTCGCCGCATCGCTGGGGCGATTACCTGCCCGGCGAGCGCATCGACCATGTCGACGGCATGACGGTCGAGGAGGCCGAGCACCAGATCGCCACCCGCCTCTACCAGAACACCGCGAAGGTCCATTTCAACCAATATACCGAGGGCCAGGGCCGCTTTGGCCGCCGTCTGATCTATGGCGGCCATGTCATCTCGTTGGCCCGCGCGCTGAGCTTCAACGGGCTCGGCAACGCCTTCCACATCGCAGCGATCAACGGCGGCCGGCACGTCGCCCCGCTGTTCGCCGGATTGACGGTCTTCGCCTGGACGGAAGTGCTGGAGCGCGCAGAAATCCATGGCCGCGCCGATGTCGGCGCGCTGCGCCTGCGGACCATCGCCGCCAAGGACCAGCCGACGGGCGCTCATCCCCTGAAGCAGGGCGAGGGCTATGACCCGAGCGTCATTCTCGATCTCGACTACTGGGTTTTGATGCCGCGCTGACCATCAGGCCGACATCGCGACAAAATAAAGCCCCCGCGGCTTAGGCCGGCGGGGGCTTTTGTCTTCGATTCGGCCGCCGGTCAGCCGCGGGTGAGCGCGAGGCACACGACCAGCATCACGGCCGCTTCGGCGATCGCCACGGCGCCGACGCCGCCCAGGCCGAACAGCGCGCCGGCGGCAACCATGGCCCCGAGAACGACGGCGACGATGGCGAAGAAGACGGCCTCGCCGCGGCCTTCGGAATTTGTCTCGACCGCGACATTGTCCTCAATATCGGCGACGCTTGTGTTGATGCTCATGTGATCCTCGGTTTTGGGCGCAGGCGCCGCCGTTTGTGAGGGCGGAAGACATGCGGTTGTTTGACGCACGCGGGACCAGCCCGCGCATCGCGCGGCCGCTTCGAAGCAAGATTCGGGCTAAAACCGGCTGCGACACCGAAAAACGACGTCCAAAAGCCAAATTCCGGCGCGCGCAAATGCCATTCGCAGCAGTCGGCAATGACCTAGATCAAAAGCGCTGCGAAGGCAATCGGCGCATTCTGCAAAAAATCTGAACGGGGTTTAAGAGGAATTTCATGCGCCAAGACTATGGCGCCAAGATCACGGCGCCAAAATCATGGCGGCGCGCCCGCGGCGCCAAGACCACGGCCGCGAAGCCCGTCCAATGATTTGCTGATTGCAATCGACGGAAACGAAGGCGTCACGCGCCGTTGCGTTTCATGAACTCCCAGATCAGACGGCTGGCGTCGAAATCATAATTCGCGCCGCCCGAGGCCTCGTCCTTCAGGCCCGCCGTCCTGCGGCCGGGAATGCGATGGCCGCCGCCTTCGACGCGAACCAGCTCCACCGGAGCCTTGCACCCCGAATAGGAGAGGATGAAGGCCCTGGAATGATCGCGCTTGTCGCGATCCGGAATGGCCTTTTCCTCTTGCTTGGCGCCGCAACCGTCGATCCTGGCGAAGATCGCCAGGGCCTCTTCGGCCGGCAGGGCCTTGAATTTGGCGCCCGCCAGGGTCGTCTCCCCGCCGGCGTAGGGAACGCTGCGATCCGCCTGGCCGTCGATGGCGATATAGGACAGCGGCGCCGGCGGCGCGCAACTGGCCAGATCGGCCGGCATTGCGGCGATCAGCGTCGCAAGGCCCGCCAGCGGATGGCCGATGCCGGCGCAGGCCGCGCGATAGGCGAAGGCGCCGCCGGCGGAGACGCCGACCAGGAAGATTCGCCGCGGATTGACCTCGCCCTGGTTGATGAAATGCTGCACGAGATCATGCAAAAACTTGACGTCCCGGTTGGCGTCCGGGCCCGGCTCCGTCGGCCATTCGCCTTTGAGCGCGTCCGGATAGAGGAAGATCGGTCCGTTGGACGAAGCCGCCTCCTCCAGGCCGAGCCGGCGGCGCACGCGGGCGCCGAGGCCGCCGCCGCGGTGCAGCACGATGATCAGCGGCCGGCGCCGCAGTTTCAGCCGGTCGCGCAGCACCACGACGGCGTGGCGGGCGATGCCGCCTGATTCGATGGTCAGTCGCGCGGCGGCCGAAGCCGCGGCGGGAAGGCAAAGAAGACCGGCCGCGAAGGCCAACGAGGCGGCCACCGAGGCGGCCTTTTTCGAACAGAAAAGTTTCAAGCGCGAATTCTCCATCCGCCCGAAGACCGAAAGCGATTCGATTGGACCGCCGAGAGCTCCGGGTTCCCCAATTCCGCGACGTTCGCAGCGAAAAACCGACTGCCGCTCTTTCGCACGCCGCCTTAGGTTTCGCCTCTTTGCGGCGCGAAAGCAAGGCTTCCGGCGAAGGTTGCGGTCGAAATTCGCAGCAGCCTTCCGCTCCGCCCCTCCATCGAAGGGTTGATGCGCTCTCCATTGCACTGCAACCACGATTGGATTAGTGAGGGTTTCCGACCTTTTAGGCGCCGCCGTCCTCGCGCTCGCGGCCCTTAGCCATTCGTCGAACAGGAAGGGTGAATTCCATGGCCGATCCCAGCCCGATCCCGCTGGAGCAGCGCCGCCCGCTCTCGCCGCACTTGCAGATCTATGAATGGTCGCCAACCATGGCCGCCTCCATCGCCCATCGCGTGACGGGCGCGGCCCTTTACTTCGGCACGCTGCTCCTGGTCGTCTATCTGCTGGCCGCCGCCGGCGACGCCGCGTCCTACCGCGCGGCCTCGGCCTTTTTCGGCTCCTTCTTCGGCGAGCTGATCCTGTTCGGCTACACTTTCGCGCTGACGCTGCATGTGATGGGCGGAATTCGCCACGCCATCTGGGACGCCGGCCACGGTTTCGAGCCCGAGGAGCGCGACAGGCTCGCGTGGGGCTCGGGCATCGCCGCCGGCGTTCTCACGATCCTGATCTGGATCGCCGTCTTCGTCCTGCGCTGAGGAGCCCGACATGACCCAGCAAGCCAAGCTGCAAACGCCCCGCGCCCGCGTCAATTATCTCGGTTCGGCGAAATCCGGCACGCAGCACGCGTGGCGGATGCGCCTGACCGCCTTCGCCCTGCTGCCGCTGACCATCGCTTTCGTCATCATCCTGCTGTCGCTCGTCGGACGCGATTTCGAAAGCGCGCGCGCCTTGCTGGGCTCGCCCTTCCCGGCCATCCTGATGCTCCTGTTCATCGGCGCCGGCGCCTGGCACATGATGCTCGGCATGCAGGTCATCATCGAGGATTATGTTCATCATGAACACATCAAGATGCTGGCCCTGATGGCCAACGCCTGTTTCAGCGCCGTCGTCGCGCTCGCCGCCGTCTATGCGGTGCTGCGCCTGAGCTTCACCTGACAAATCCGCGCCCGGCGCGCCTGCCGCGCCGGCTCAAGTCTTTCTCTTCGGTTCAAGGGTTCATCCAATGGCATCCAACGACGCCCCGGCCAGCGCGGCCATAGGCGGGCCAGCCTACAAGGACTCGGCCTATCCGATCGTGGACCACACTTTCGACGTGGTCGTGGTGGGCGCGGGCGGCGCGGGCCTGCGCGCCACCGTCGGCTGCTCCCAGGCGGGCCTTCGCACCGCCTGCATTTCCAAGGTCTTCCCGACGCGCTCGCACACCGTGGCGGCGCAGGGCGGCGTCGCGGCCTCGCTCGCCAACATGGGGCCGGACAATTGGAAATGGCACATGTACGACACCGTCAAGGGCTCCGACTGGCTCGGCGACCAGGACGCGATCGAATATCTCTGCCGCAACGCCCCGGCCGCGGTCTATGAGCTGGAGCATCGGGGCGTGCCGTTTTCGCGCACCGCCGACGGCAAGATCTACCAGCGCCCGTTCGGCGGCATGACCACCGATTTCGGCCGCGGCCCGCCGGCCCAGCGCACCTGCGCCGCCGCCGACCGCACCGGCCACGCCATGCTGCACACGCTCTATGGCCAGGCGCTGAAAAACTCGACCGAGTTCTTCATCGAATATTTCGCCATCGACCTGATCATGGACGCGGAAGGCAAGTGCCGCGGCGTCGTCTGCCTGAAGATGGACGACGGCACCATCCACCGTTTCCGCTCGCAACTGGTGATTCTCGCCACCGGCGGCTATGGCCGCGCCTATTTCTCGGCCACCTCCGCCCATACCTGCACCGGCGACGGCGGCGGCATGGTTTTGCGCGCCGGACTCCCGCTGCAGGACTTGGAGTTCGTGCAGTTCCATCCGACCGGCATCTACGGCGCGGGCTGCCTGATCACCGAAGGCGCGCGCGGCGAAGGCGGCTACCTCACCAATTCGGCCGGCGAGCGCTTCATGGAGCGTTACGCCCCGTCGGTGAAGGATCTCGCGCCGCGCGACATGGTGTCCCGCGCCATGACCATGGAAATCCGCGAGGGACGCGGCGTCGGCAAGAACAAGGACCATATCTTCCTGCATCTCGACCATCTCGATCCGAAAATCCTGCACGAGCGCCTGCCCGGCATTTCGGAGAGCGCCAAGATTTTCGCCGGCGTCGAGGTGACCCGCGAGCCCATCCCGGTCCTGCCGACCGTCCACTACAACATGGGCGGCATCCAGACGAACTATCATGGCGAAGTGCTGACCAAGAAGGGCGACAACCCGGACGTGGTGGTGCCCGGCCTGATGGCGATCGGCGAGGCGGCCTGCGTCTCGGTGCACGGCGCCAACCGCCTCGGCTCCAACTCGCTGATCGACCTGGTCGTGTTCGGCCGCGCCGCCGGCATGCGGGCCGCCGAGATCGTGAAGGCGGGCGCGAAGCAGGACAACCTGCCGGAAAACTCCGCCGACCTTGCTCTGTCGCGCCTCGACCATTACCGCAACGCCAATGGCTCGACGCCGACCGCCGACCTGCGCCTGCGGATGCAGAAGGTGATGCAGAACAATTGCGCCGTCTATCGCACCGGCGAAGTGCTGGAGGAAGGCGTCAAGCTCATCCACGACGTGTGGAAGTCGCGCGACGACCTGCGCGTCACCGACCGCTCGCTGATCTGGAACTCCGACCTGATCGAGACGCTGGAGTTCGACAACCTCATCGTCCAGGCGGTCGTCACCATGGAAGGCGCGTGCAACCGCAAGGAATTGCGCGGCGCCCACGCCCGCGAGGACTTCTCCAGCCGCGACGACGCCAACTGGATGAAGCATACGCTCGCGACCATCGACGACGCGGCCAAGGCGGTGAAGATCGATTATCGCCCTGTGCACAGCTACACGATGACCGACGAAGTCAGCTACATCGAGCCGAAGGCGCGCGTGTACTGAGGTTTTTTCGGCCGGGACGATGCGCCCCGGCCACCTATGACGGCGATATGTCAGAGAGCAAGCCCAATGGTCGAACTCGCACTGCCCAAGAATTCCGTGGTCGGCAAGGGCAAAAGCTGGCCCAAGCCCGCGGGCGCGAAAAAGCTGGCCGAATTCCAGATCTACCGCTGGAACCCGGACGACGGCCGCAACCCGTCGATCGACACCTATTGGGTCGATCGCGAAGATTGCGGGCCCATGGTCCTCGACGCGCTGCTCTACATCAAGAACAAGGTCGATCCGACGCTGACGCTGCGCCGCTCCTGCCGCGAAGGCATTTGCGGCTCCTGCGCGATGAATATCGACGGGGCCAACACGCTCGCCTGCACCAAGGCGATCGACGACGTGAAGGCGCCGGTGAAGATCTATCCGCTGCCGCATATGCCGGTGGTCAAGGATCTCGTGCCGGACCTGACCACTTTCTACGCCCAGCACGCGGCGATCGAGCCCTGGCTGAAGACGGAGACGCCGGCGCCGGAAAAGGAATGGCTGCAATCGCCGCAGGACCGCGCGAAACTCGACGGCCTCTATGAATGCATCCTTTGCGCCTGCTGCTCGACCTCCTGCCCCTCCTACTGGTGGAACGGCGAGCGCTATCTCGGGCCGTCGGCCCTGCTGCAGGCCTATCGCTGGCTGATCGATTCGCGCGACGAATCGACGGGCGAGCGCCTCGACAACCTGGAAGACCCCTTCCGACTCTATCGCTGCCACACGATCATGAACTGCGCCCGCGCCTGTCCGAAGAGTCTCAATCCGGCAAAGGCGATCGCGGAAATCAAGAACATGATGATCGCCCGCCAGGCGTGAGCCGGCGGCGACAGAATTGATCGAAAAAAGGCGCGTCGACAGCACGGCGCGCCTTTTTCAATAAACGCCGTCATTGCTTCGCTGCGCTCGAAATGACGGCGTCGAGGAACTCACCGCACAAGCGCCCCCAAACGAAAAATGGGCGCGCCATTTGCGGCGCGCCCAAGTCGGGGAGGAACTCGCGGCCCGCTCAAGCGGGCCGAAAATTGGTTTACACGCGCGGCTGCATCGAAAAGACGCGCGTCTGCAGGTCGAGCATGGCGGTGGCGAAGCTCGTGGCGTTGTCGGCCAATTCGCCCCAGACCGAGGCGGCGGACGGCGTGCGCGCCACCAGCTTGCCGGTCATGTCGTCGGTCTCGAAACGCAGGTCCGCCGAGAATTTGCGCGCCAGCGCCTGCATGGCCACGTTGCGCGCCAGGCAGGACATATAGAGCGCGTCGGCGCGACGATTGCGCGCGGCGCGCACGATGCGCGACATCAACTCCGAGCCCACGCCGCGCCGGCGCCAGCCCATCTCGACGCGAAGACGCCGCCTCGACCGAGCCGCCGATGATATTGTTGCCGACCGCGCGCAATTCGCCGGCGCCGCGCAAGGTTCCATCGACATAATAGCCGTAGATCACGTCATCGATGCCGAAGCAGCGCTCGGCGTAGCGGATCAGAAAATCGTCGTTCACCGCCATAGCGAAACGGTCGAACCTGCTTTGCGCGTCCAGGCGCAAAAGGTGTTCCCGAAAATTCGGGAGATCGGCCGGCCATAATCTGCGTATGACGCCGCCATGGATCATCGTCTGTTCCATGTGGGTATTCCTTGTCCTTCCGCGGCATGTCGCCGCTGTTGCAAAATCCTCCGAGACGCTTCCTCACCCACTCGAATATGTTGCACTGCAGCAAATAGTTCAAGCCCGAACTTTGTGCAAATGCCATTAGTCACGTTTGCGTGAATGCACAACAGGCCAAATTGTCACAGGGATGGCTGCTGTGTCCGTGGCGCGAATAGTTGGGGAGATCCGCCATATTGCGCTGCACACTGCTGAAATACGCGCCGGCGGATGAACGTCATGTGAACCGGAAGTTTGGCCTCATCATGACAGCAGGTCGATCAGCGCGGGAATCAGCGGCTCGTCGGCCGGCGGCATTGGATAATCCCGAAGCTTCCGCGCCGCAACCCATTTCAGCGCCTGCCCCTCCTTCGCCGCGACAAGGCCCTGCCAGCGGCGGCAGACATAGAGTGGCATCAAAAGGTGAAAATCCTCGTAACCATGGCTGGCGAAGGCCAGCGGCGCGAGGCAGGCT